>NZ_JBFANB010000023.1:0-175436 GCF_040659625.1 Nonomuraea sp. NPDC049750 | reverse complement strand
GGTGGTGGGGGTGGTGGGGGTGGTGGGGGTGGTGGGGGTGGTGGGGGTGGTGGGGGTGGTGGGGGTGGTGGGGGTGGTGGGGGTGGTGGGGGTGGAGATGGTGGACAGCGGACAGCGGACAGCGGACAGCGGACAGCGGACGGCGGGCGGCGGGCGGCGGGCGGCGGGCGGCGGGCGGCGGGCGGCGGGCGGCGGGCGGCGGGGAAGTATGCGTTCAACAGTTCGGCCGTCTGGTCCGTCTATCTCGTGATGAATCGAGGAAAGGCGCAGGCCATTGGATGAAATTTCGCGCTTCGAGGACTTCGTCGCGGAACGGGCCGATGCCCTGCTGCGCTATGGATACCTGCTCAGCGGCAACCCGCACGACGCGGCCGACCTCACCCAGGAGGCGCTGATCCGGCTGCACCGGGCCTGGCCACGGGTGCGTCAGAAGCAGGCTCCCGAGAGCTACACCAGGATGATCATGGCCAGGTTGCACATCAGCGTCTGGCGGCTGCGCAGGCGCGAGCGGCTCGACTGGGCGCTGCCCGAGACCGGCCGGCTCGACGTCCTGCCCTCCGGCATCGAGCAGGACCTGTGGCAGGCGCTCGCCGGCCTGCCACGCAAGCAGCGGGCCGTACTGGTCCTGCGCTACTACGAGGACCTCGCCGACGAGGAGATCGCCGGTGTGCTCGGCATCTCCCGGGGGACCGTGCGCAGCCACGCGTCGCTCGGCCTGGCCAAGCTCCGTTCCACCGTGCCCCACCCCTCAGCGATCGACGGGAGCCCCGCATGACCGACCAGTTGGAATCCCGCCTGCGTTCGACCCTCGGCCACGCCGCCGAGCATGCGCCGAAGGCGTCTTCTGGGCTGCGTGCCGAAGTCGTGTCGCGGTCGCGGCGGCGCAGGACGCGCAGCCAGGCCCTCGTCGTGGCACTGGCCGTCACCACCGTGGCCCTGCCGGTCACGCTGACGGTCACCGGCGGGCAGAAGGGTGACGACGTCGCCACCGGCACCATCGACCCACGCCGCAGCTGGGACGTCATGGAGGGCAAGACCCCGATGGGCGACCGTCTGCTGATCGACAACCCGTCCGAGGAGCGGCCCCTGACCCTCTGGTACGCCATGGGGAAGACGGGCACGGTCCTCTGCCAGTCCTACGAGAGCAGGACCGGCGTCACGACGCAAGGGTGCGGCGAGCCGCTCAACAACCTAGAGGCCACCATGCAGAGTTCGACCGATTCGTTCCCCTATCCGTCCACGGGCGTGGTGATGTTCTTCGGCAGCGCGGAGTCCGAGATCGTCCGCGTCACCGCCGTGATCAAGGGTGGCGACCGGGTGACCGGGACGATCTACCGTCCGAACGGCGCTCCCCAGGGCATCTGGACCTTGTCCGCGCCCACCAGCGAGAGGGTGACGGCGTTCGAGTTCGCGAATGCCAGGGGCCAGACCGTGGCATGGCTCAAGAACAAGCCCATCATCTTCCCCGAGGAAAAGGCCCAGCCCGTCGGCCCCGCCGTGCGGATGCCGGGAGATCTGTCCGTAGGTCTCTACAAGGTGCCGGGTGAGACGCTGCTCTGGAAGCTGAACGGACAGACCGTCGTCATGAATCTCGTCGAGCCCGACCACTTGATGACCGACAAGGACGGCAAAAAGTACCCCGTGGAGCTGGCTGAGCACGACAAGCGCTGGTTGGGCATCGCGAGCGCGAAGACCGCCCGGGTCACCCTGCTCTTCGGCGACGGCCGGTCCCTGTCGGCCGCCACCCGGCCGGACCCGTGGAACCTCGGCATCCGGTTGTTTGCCGGAACCTACGATCGCGCCCGCAACATCAGCTACGAACGCTTCCAGATCATCGGCTACGACGAGGCGGGCGTGCAGATCTGGCAGCAGACGCACGAGAAGCGCTGAACGAGTGACCGCCCGGGCGGTCACATCACAGCTGCCCGGCGGGGTTGGTGAGCAAGCGATATCCAGAATTACAGGCTATATCCCGAAATACAGGGAGGTTCAGCGCTGGTAGGCGCCGGCGTTCGGGGCGGCGGGCAGGCCCGCGATGTCCGTGCCGCCCGACGCCCTGCCGAACCACGCGGCACCGAGCCGGACGCCCCGGCCCAGCGCCGGCGAGCCGGGCCGCAGGTGGAGGTCCGTACGGGAGACGAAGCGGGGGTCCGCCTTCACCGACTTGGGCCCCAGCTTGAAGGCGTACTTCCGCCCCTTGTAAACGCCGCCCGCGTCGTCGGCGCCCTTCCCGTCCTCGTACCCGGCCTCACCGCCGACCGAGATCGCGTTGTTGCGCAGCTTGAGTATCGACGGCGAGCACCCGCCGTGGCAGGACCAGCCGATCGTCGCCCGCGCGGGCAGGTAGACCGAGTTGTGCACCGCGATCGTCCCGGTCACCGGGCCGACGATGTGCTGGGGGCCACGGGTGATCAGGAACGATCCATGCTTGCGCGAGGAGGTGACCACGTTGAAGGCGAACACGTTCCCGACGGCCGTCTTCCCCTTGCGGGCGCCGAGCTCGGTGAACGTCTCGTTGTCGCGGGCGGTGTTGTGCGTGATCAGGTTGCGGTCGCCGTCGAAGATCTCGACCGCCGCCCCGTCGAAGCCGTAGTCGTTGCTCGGCGCGTAGCTGCCGGTGATGGTGTTGCCCGTCACCGTGTTGTCGTCGCCGTTCAGCAGGATGCCGAACGCCCCGGAGTCGTTGTCGGGCTCGGAGTCGTTCACGCTCATCCGGGCGTTGGAGGTCAGCGTGCTGTCCCTGATGACGTTGCGGGAGCCGGTGGGGGTGACCAGCACTCCGGCGATGTTGCGGTCGGCCCGTACGCCGACGAGCTCGTTGCCGTCGCCGCTCAGCTCGAACCCCGCCCATTGGCAGCCGGAGGCGCGCAGGCCACTGATGCGCCAGTGGTTGCCGGTCACGACGACGCAGTTGCCGTCCATGCCGGAGATCTTCGCCATGGGGCCGGTCCCGTACGGCTGGATGACGATGGGTTTGGCCGCCGTGCCTTTGGCGGTCAGGGTGAGGGTGCCCGTCCATTTGCTGCCGCGTTTGACGCTGACCGCGTCGCCGGGTTTGAGGTCGGCGGCGCCGATCTTCTCGAGTGATTTCCAGGGTTTGGTGGCGCTGGTCCCGGCAGCCGAGTCGTCGCCCGTCCGCGAATCGACGTAGTAGGTGGTGCCCGCGCGGGCCAGAGCCGAGGCCGGGAGGGCGGGCGCGAGCGAGGCGATGACGGCCACGGAGAGCAACCTCATGCGAACACACCACTATCTAGTTTAAATCTGAACGATGGGGGGCCGCCCACGCTAGCGCGTCACCGCGCGAGGCGCCAGACACGCAGCGAAGGGCCATCACCCGGCAACACATCGGTGTCAGAAGCGTTATAAACCCCTGCCGCCCGCATGGGAAGGGGAATGGCCTGGCCCGGTGCCCTGCGCGCGCACACCAGCAGCGACTCCTCGGCGGCCTCCCGGAGAAAGACCAGGCAGTCGGCGTCGGCGTGCAGCCACCGCAGCCCGCCGTGGCGCAGCGCGGGCTCGGCCCGGCGCAGGCCGAGCAGCTCCCGGTAGGCGGCCAGCGTCGCGAGGTCCTGGTCGGCGGGCCGGTCCCAGGGCATGGGGGTACGCGCGTGCTCGCCGTTCACCCCCGTCAGCCCGTACTCGCTGCCCGCGAACACCATCGGCGTGCCCGGCAGCGTGGCCTGCAGCCCGAGCGCGACGAGGTGACGCTCCGCCGAGCCGGTCACGGTGCGGATGCGCGGCGAGTCGTGCGAGTCGAGCAGTTGCCATGAGTGCGCCTGCGAGCGCCACGACAGGTGGGAGGCGAATGTGCGGAACGTCGCGTACGTCTGGAGCCCGTCACGCGACGGCACCCCGCCGGGCACGCCGAGGAAGTTCGCCAGCTCCAGGTCGGGCGAGCGCAGCCAGGCCCACACCGGCCGGGTGAAGCCGCCGTAGTTCATCGTGCCGTGCCAGCCGTCGCGGTCCAGGTCGGGCGAGGCGTCATGGCAGTGCTCGGCGATGAGCGCCGCGCCTGGCCCGATCGCGCGGCGCAGCAGGGCGGCGATCTCGTGGTTGTGGTCGTCGCGGCCGTGCCGGCCGGTCATGTTCGCGACGTCGACGCGCCAGCCGTCGAGCGGGCCCAGCCACTTCTTCAGTACGGCCGGGATCCGGGCCCGTACCAGGTCGCCGCCCCAGTTGAGCTTGGGCAGCGACTTGACCCCGTACCAGGACTCGTAGTCGCCGGTGGCGGGGTCGAAGTAGAACATCTCCCGCTCGGGCGCGCTCACGTCGGACATCGCGGCGGTGAACCAGGGGTGCGTCCGGCCGCAGTGGTTGGTGGTGATGTCGCCGATCAGCCGCATGCCGCGCGCGTGCAGCGCGTCGGCGAGCCGGTGCAGCGCCTCGTCGCCGCCGAGCAGCGGGTCGACGCGGTCGAAGTCGGCGGCGTCGTAGCGGTGGTTGGAGCGGGCCGGGAAGATCGGCGTCAGGTAGACGGTGTCCGCGCCGAGCGCCTGGACGTGGTCAAGACGCTCCACGATGCCGTCGAGGTCGCCGCCGTAGAACTGCTGGGACGTGCCGGGGCCCGAGGGGATGACCGGGTCGCGGTCCCAGTCGCGCGGCAGCGCCCAGTCCGGCAGCTCCCGCATCGGCCTGGACCTGGCGAAACGGTCAGGGAAGATCTGGTAGACGATCGCCTCGGCGAGCCACGGGGGCGGCGTCTCGTGGCTGACCAGCCGGAAGTCGGTGGCGTCGGTGACGTCGTGCGTGACGAGCCCGGCCGCGGTCAGCCACGCCTGGCCGCCCTCGGTGTGCAGGAGGAAGCGGTAGGGGGTGACCGGGTTGGCGGCGACGAGGTCCGCGCGCCACCAGACGTCCGTCTCGCCGTAGCCACCGACGGCGCCGGGCGTGTCGGGCGAGGCGGCGGTGAAGCGGGGTTCGCCGTCCCGGACCGTACGGACGTGCACACCGGTGATCCCGGCCGACAGCGGCGCCCGCAGCCGGACCGTCACCGTCGAGCCGGGCGCCGGCGCCTGGGTGGAGACGTACAGAGCGGAGCCGTCGTGATGCGGCTCGCCGAGGAAGCGCAATGAGACCTATCCCTTGACGGCACCGGCGGTGAGCCCGGAGACGATGTACTTCTGCAACCACAGGAACACGCCGACCGTGGGGACGGCGGTGAGCAGCGTGGCCGCGGCGAACATGCCGAAGTTGGCGTTGCGCTGGTCCCCCGCGATCATCCCGTACATGCCCACGGCCAGCGTCTTGCTCTCCGGATCGCGCAGGAAGACGTTGGCCATGATGAACTCGCTCATCGTGCCGATGAAGGCCAGCAGCGCGGTGACCGCGAGGATCGGCGTGACCAGCGGCATGATGACCCGCCAGAAGATCTGCGCGTGCGTGGCGCCGTCGACCGTGGCCGCCTCGTCGAGCTCCTTGGGGACGGTGTCGAGGAAGCCCTTCATCAGCCACGTGTTGACGCCCAGCGCGCCGCCCAGGTAGAGCAGCATGAGCCCCCACACGGTGTTGAACCCGAACGCGGGGTAGAGCTCGGTCACCTTGGTGAAGATCATGAAGATCGTCACGATGGCCAGGAACTGCGGGAACATCTGGATGAGCAGCAGCGCCAGCAGCCCGACCCGGCGCCCCCGGAAGCGCATCCGGCTGAAGGCGTAGGCGGCGAACATCGACAGCAGCAGACTGGCGAACGACGACGTCAGCGCGACGAACACCGAGTTGATGAACCACCTGGCGAACGGATACCGGTCGGAGGTGAACAGGTCGGCGAAGTTCCCGAGGCTGGCCCCGGTGGGCAGCAGGTCGGTGGAGGCCAGCGTGCCCAGCGGGTTGATCGCGGCGGAGACCACGAACAGGATCGGGAAGACCGCGAACGCGCACACCACCAGCACGAACACGTGCCGCAGCGCGAGTCTCATGCGTAGACCTCCTCCTGTCTGCGGGTCCGGCGGAAGGCCACCGCGGAGATGATCGCCACGATCGCGAAGATGAACACCGAGATCGAGGCGGCGAAGCCGAACTGGGCGCCGTAGGTGCCGAACGCCAGCCGGAAGGTGTAGGTGATCAGCAGGTCGGTGGCCCCCACCTGCGGGCTCTCCGCCGGGAACGGGCCGCCCTCGCTGGTGAGCGCGATCGCGTTGAAGTTGTTGAAGTTGTAGGCGAACGACGAGATCAGCAGCGGCGTCAGCGCCACCAGCAGCAGCGGCAGCGTCACCTTGCGGAAGCCCTGCCACGGCGTCGCCCCGTCGATGGAGGCCGCCTCGGTCAGCTCGCGCGGGATCGCCTGCAGCGCGCCCGTGGTCACCAGGAACATGTACGGAAAGCCCAGCCAGAGGTTGACCAGGATGACCGCGAACCTGGCGGTGGACGGCTGCCCCATCCAGTCGACGTCCAGCCCGAACAGCTGGTTGACCAGCCCGAAGTCGCGGTTGAACATGTCCCGCCAGACCAGCAGCATCGCGAAGGCGGGCATCGCGTACGGCAGGATCAGCGCGATCCGGTAGAAGCGGGTGCCGCGCATGCGTGGATGGTGCAGCGCCAGCGCCACCGCCATGCCGAGCGCGAACGTGGCCGCCACGGAGGCCAGCGCGAACACCACGTTCCACCCGAAGACCCCGATGAAATATCCGGAGATCGTGGGATTCGTCAGGACGCGGGTGAAGTTCGCGAAGCCGACGCTCACCTGCCAGCCCTGCGCGAGGTGCGCGCCCGAGGCGTTGACGAAGTAGCCCTGCCCCTCGTCGGCCTTCCACCGGTCGCCCTCGCCCTGGACGCAGTCGCAGCGCGCGTCGTAGACCAGCGCCGAGCGTCCCTCGACCGCGCGGCTCAGGCCGTTCGCCTTGATCAGGCCGCCACGGGTCGGTACGGCCAGCGCCGCGATCTGCTGTGCCCTGGCCGCCGCCTGCGGTGCCGTCAGCACGGTGAAGCCGGGCGCCCGCAGCACCTTGCCGGTAATGCCCACCTCGGCACCGGTCACCGGCGCGAGGCCGGCCGGGTCGCCCGCCTGGACCTGCTTGGTCTTCGGGTCCACGAGGAGGAAGACCAGCCGGTCGCCCTTCAGCGCCGTGGTCAGGCTGTACTCGGGCGAGCCGGGCGCCTGCCGGACGGAGCCGGTCTCGATCGCCGTGATGGCGGCCCGCTTGTCGCCGCGGTGACCGTCGCCGAAGTTCGTGAACGCCGTGCTGACGGTGTAGAGGACCGGGAACACCTGGAAGGCGATCAGGAAGATCGTGCCGGGGAGCAGGTACTTGGCCGGGATGAAGCGGCGGGTCAGGTAGAGGTAGGCGATGACCGCGGTGGCCAGGCCGAGGACCACCAGGGCGGGCCACGACCCGGCGGCGACCAGGGGCGGCGCCGCGTACACCAGGAGCGCCGCCGCCACCGCGAGCACCACGACCCTGCTGACCAGGAACGCCGTGGTGATCTCGCGGCGAGGCCGCGGGGGAGCATGGGATCCCGCGGCCGCACGCACGTCCAGGGACATGACGTCAGTTCTTGAGCGAGCTGTCGATGGCCTTCTGCGCGGCCTCGGCGGCCTTGGCCGCGTCGCCGCCCTTGACCACCGCCGCCTCGGCGATGCCGAACGGCTCCCAGACAGCCTGCATCTCGGGGATGGCCGGCATCGGCATACCGTTCTTGCCCGCGTCCATGAACTTGCCCGCGTCGGGGTCGCTCGCGCCGACCTCCTGCAGCGCCTCGGTCAGCGCCGGGGGCCGCGGGTCGGCCGCGTACAGGGCCTTGGCCACGTCCTTGTTGGTCACATAGTTGGCGACGAACTCCTGCGCCAGGGTCTTGCTCTTGCCCTTGGAGGCCACGAAGAACGACTGGACGCCGACGAACGGGGTGGCGGGCTTGCCGTCCTTGAACGACGGGACGGGCGTGATGTCGTAGCTGATGCCGCCCTTCTTCACATCGCCCATGGCCCAGGGGCCGGAGATCAGGAACGCGCACTTGCCGCCGGCGAAGCTGGCGACGTAGTTCTCGTTGGTGATGGACGTCTTGAGCGCGCCGTCACCCTTCTCCCCCAGCTCCTTCAGCTTGCCGAACGCCTTGACCGAGTCGGGCGAGCCGAGCAGCACCTTCTTCGGGTCCGGGTCGCCGGAGGCGGTGGTGCCGAACAGCGAGCCGCCGCCCGCCGCGAAGATCGGGTAGACGTGGAAGGCGTCGCCCTTCTGCGCCACCGGCAGGCAGAGCACCTCTTTGACCTTGCCCGCCGCCTTGAGCTCCTTGCCCTTCTTGACCATGTCCTCGAGCGTCGCGGGGGCATCGGGGGCGAGCTTGGTGTTGCGGATGAGCGCGATGTTCTCCACCGCGTACGGCGCGGCCATCACCTGCCCGTCGAAGGTGACCGCCTTGATGGCGATCTCCGGGAAGGCCGCCTTCTGCGCGTCGGTGAGGTTGACCGGGTCGATGGCGCCGTTCTGCACCAGGTTGCCGATCCAGTCGTGCGCGCCGACCATGATGTCCGGGCCGCTGCCCTGCTGGGAGGCGGTGAGGAAGGTCTGCTGGTTGTCCTTGCTGATCTCCTTCACCTCGACGGTCACGCCGTTCTCGGTGCCGAACTGCTCGGCGAAGGGCTTGAGCGCCTTGACCCGGTTGGGGTCGGCCCAGATCACCAGCTTGCCGCTGCCCTTGTCGGCGGGGGCCGAGGAGGAGGCGGCGGCGGAACCGCTGGGGGCGGCGGAGGGGGTGCCGGGCTGAGAACCGCCGCAGGCCGTGGCGGCTAATGCCAGGGACGTGAGAGCGGCCACACCCAGGGCTCGCTTGCGCATGGGACCTCCTGAGGTCACGGAGGGAGCAATTGACCGCTTTCGCGGCTTATGTTTCCGGGACGTTAGCGACTCTTTGCAAAATTTGGAAGAACTTGCGAAAGAGCGTTACCCGATCCAGACCCGCTGGATACTCCCTTGACCTCGCCAACCGAACGCGACGGAGAAGTGGGGGCCCATCTGCAACTTTCCGCAACTTACACTTGACCCCACTGAACCATGCAGGCCATCCTGCACCAGACATCACGGACAATCCCCGGAAGGACCCCCATGTTCGGCAACGACGACTGGTGGCGGGACGCCGTCGTGTACCAGGTCTACCCACGCAGCTTCGCCGACGCGAACGGCGACGGCATGGGAGACCTGCCGGGCGTGCGCGAACGCCTGGACTACCTCGCCGAGCTGGGCGTGGACGCCATCTGGCTGAGCCCCTTCTACACCTCGCCGATGGCCGACGGCGGCTACGACGTGGCCGACTACCGCGACGTGGACCCGATGTTCGGCACGCTGGCCGACCTCGACGGGCTGATCGCCGACGCGCACGAGCGGGACATCAGGGTGATCGTGGACCTGGTGCCGAACCACTCCTCCGACCGGCACCCGTGGTTCCAGGCAGGTCTGCGCGACCGCTACATCTTCCGGGACCAGCCCAACGACTGGGAGTCCATCTTCGGCGGCCCCGCCTGGACACAGGTGGCCGACGGGCAGTGGTACCTGCACCTGTTCGCGCCCGAGCAGCCCGACCTCAACTGGGACAACCCGGAGGTGCGGGCCGAGTTCCGCGACATCCTGCGGTTCTGGCTGGAGCGCGGGGTGGACGGCTTCCGCGTCGACGTGGCGCACGGCATGGTCAAGGCCGCCGGGCTGCCCGACGTGGGGCCGAGGGAGGGCCGTCAGGCCGAGATGCTCGGCGACGAGCGGGTGCCGTACTTCGACCAGGACGGCGTGCACGAGATCTACCGCGAGTGGCGGCCGATCCTCGACTCCTACCCCGGCGGGCGGATGGCCGTCGCCGAGGCGTGGGTGTCCTCGCCCGAGCGGCTGGCCCGCTACGTCGGCCCCGACGAGCTGCACCAGGCGTTCAACTTCGACTTCCTGCTGGCCGACTTCCACGCCAAGTCCTTCCGCGCGGTCATCGAGAAGGCGCTGGCCGAGGCGGAGCTGGTGGGCGCGCCGACCACCTGGGTGCTGTCCAACCATGACAAGCCCCGGCACGTCACCCGCCACGGCGGCCTGGCCAGGGCCAAGGCGGCCACGCTGCTGATGCTGGCGCTGCCCGGCTCGGCCTACCTCTACAACGGCGAGGAGCTCGGCCTGCCCGAGGTGCTCGACCTGCCCGACGAGCTGCGGCAGGACCCGGCGTTCCTGCGCAGCGGCGAGAGCCGCGACGGCTGCCGGGTGCCCATCCCGTGGACCACCGCCCCCGGCCTCGGCTGGCGGGACCCGTGGCTGCCGATCCCCGCCTCCTGGGCGGCGCTGTCGGTCGAGGCCCAGCACGACGACCCCGGCTCCACGCTGAACCTCTACCGGGCCGCGCTGCGCCTGCGCAAGGCCCACCCGGCACTCGGCGGCGGCACGCTGACCTGGCTCGACTCGCCCAAGGACGTGCTGGCCATCGAGCGCTCACCCGGCCTGGTCGTCATGCTGAACACCAGTGACGAGCCGGTGGAGGTGACCGGCGAGGTGCTGCTGTCGAGCGGACCGCTCACCGCCGATGGCACCCTGCCGCCCGACACCACGGTGTGGCTCCAGCACTGACGCGAGACTGTCGGACAATGGGACAAACTTTCCCCTTGTCCGACATATCGGGGTAAATGTCGTTAGTAGCCTCGATTTAATGTCACGCCTATGGGCGAGTTCTCTCCGCGGCCGCATCACGCTGGTGGCGGCCGCCGTAGCTACCGCTGTGCTGATTCCCGTGGGGACCGGCACCATCGTCGTGGCCAAGTCCGTGGTCGAGGCGAACGTGTGGCACCAGACCAGGAACACCGCCGAACAGGTGGCGGCCGAGTGGCGCGTGGGCGACCTCCCGCTGGGCGCGACGATGCCGCTGACCGACCCCTCCGTCGACCTGATCCAGGTCGTCACCCCGAGCGGTCAGGTGGTGGCGACGAGCGACGCGGCCCGCAACCTGCCGCCGCTGAGCGACGTCTGGCCCACCGCGGACAACCGGGTCATCAGCACCACGAACTGCCTGCCGAGGCAGTGCGTCCACCTGACGGCCGTCCGCGCGTCGCCGTCCCCGGCCTCGAACGTCGTGTACGCCGGGCGCACCACCCCTGGCCTGCTGGACACGAGGATCCTGGAGGCCGTCGTGCTCACCCAGGTCCTCGTGCTCATCGCGCTGGCCACCTGGACGACCTGGCTGGTCATGGGCCGGGCGCTGCGGCCGGTGGGCGCGATGCGGGCCGAACTCGACGCGGTCAACGCCAGCGACCTGAGCAGCCGGGTGACCCAGCCGCCGGGCAAGGACGAGGTCGCCCAGCTCGCCAGGTCCGTCAACGGCACGCTGGCCCGCCTGGAGCGCTCGGCGTACCAGCAGCGCCGGTTCGCCTCCGACGCCTCGCACGAGCTGCGTACCCCCATCGCCGGGCTGCGCGCGCAGCTGGAGAGCGCCCAGCTCTACCCCGAGGACACCGACTTCATCGCGCTGGTGGACAGCGCGCTGCGTGACACCGACCGGCTCGAAGCGATCATCACCGACCTGCTGCTGCTGGCCAGGATCGGCTCCCGCGTGGACGTGGTGAAGGAGCGGGTGGATCTCGCCGTCCTGGTCCGCGACGAGCTGTCGGCCCGCAACGACCGGCTGCCCGTCAAGCTGATGCTGGAGGAGGGCGTCGTGGTGGAGGGGGTACGCCTGCAGCTGGCCCGGGTGCTGACGAACCTGCTGGACAACGCCCAGCGGCATGCCGAGAGCATCATCAAGGTGGCGGTCACCAGAGACGGGGACATGGCCGTACTGGCCGTGGAGAACGACGGCGTGGAGATCGCGCGGGCCGACCGCGAGTCCATCTTCGAGCGCTTCACCCGCCTGGACGCGGCCCGCAGCCGCGACTCCGGCGGCACCGGCCTGGGCCTGGCCATCGCGCGCGACGTGGCGGTGGCGCATCGCGGCGAGATCCACGTCGAGGAGTACTGCGGCGGCGCCCGCTTCGTCCTGAGGCTGCCTGCCGTGTGACATGATCCACCTCCCGTTGGTCACCTTGTGACATGAAACGGTGGATTTACTGGTCGTTTGTCCGAGATCATGGGCACATGACGGAACAAGCGCCGCAAGGTGTGGACCCGCACATCCCTAACGCGTCGCGGATGTACGACTACTTTCTTGGTGGCAAGGACAACTTCAAGGCCGACCGGGATCTCGCCGAACTGGTGATGAGCGTCCTCCCCGAGGTCAGAGAGGGCACGAGGCAGAACCGCAAGTTCATCGGGCGAGTGGTCGAATACCTGTGCCGTCAGGGCATCACCCAGTTCCTCGATCTCGGCTCCGGCCTCCCGGCCGCGGAGAACGTGCACGAGGTCGCCCACCGGTTCGCGCCGGACGCGCGCATCGTCTACGTCGACAACGACCCCGTGGTGGCCGCGCACGGCCGCGCCCTGCTGGCCGACCCGAAGAAGGTCGCCATGGTGCTGGGCGACGGCCGCGAGCCGGAGAAACTCCTCCAGCATCCCGAGGTGCTGTCGCTGCTGGACTTCGACCAGCCGGTCGCGGTGCTCATGATGTTCTTCCTGCACCTGGTGCCCGATGAGGACCGGCCGCAGGAGTTCGTGGCCGCCTACCGGGACGCGCTGGCGCCGGGCAGCTACCTGGCCATCTCCCATGTCGGCAACGACGTCGTGCCGGAGCAGGTGGCCAAGATCGTCGAGTTCTACCAGAAGGCCAACTCACCGTTCTGCCCGCGCCCCGGCACGGAGATCGCCCGGTTCTTCGGTGACTTCGAGCTGATCCCGCCGGGGCTGGCCAGCGGCCTGGGGCCGGAGGTCGGCTGGCCGTTCAACGACCCCCAGGAGACGATCTTCCTCGACGATGAGATGGCGCGGATGGGCTACGCGGGCATCGGCCGCAAGCTCTGACCCATCTGACGACGGATCAGAGCTTGCGGCGGCCAACGGCTCAGACCGGCGACATCTCCCGTCGCTCGTCGTCCGCCGCGGGCGGCTCGGGCCGCTCGTCCTCGTCCAGCAGCGTCGACTCGTCGAACGGCGCGTTGCCGGCGAGCACCTCGGCGGCTCGTTCCTTGTCGAAATCCCCCGTCCAGGTGGCGACGAGGATGGTGCCGACCGCGTTGCCGGCGAAGTTCGTCAGGGCGCGGGCCTCGGACATGAACCGGTCGATGCCGACGATGAGGCCGACACCGTCGACCAGCGCCGGCCGGTGCGACTGGAGAGCACCGGCCAGCGTGGCCAGGCCCGCTCCGGTCACGCCCGCCGCGCCCTTGGAGGCGATCATCATGAACAGCAGCAGCGCGATCTGCTCACCGAACGACAGCGGCGCTCCGGTGGCCGAGGCGACGAACAGCGTGGCCATGGTCAGGTAGATCGCGGTGCCGTCGAGGTTGAAGGAGTAACCGGTCGGCACGGTGATGCCGGCCACCGTACGGCTCACGCCGAGGTGCTCCATCTTGGCGATCAGCCGGGGCAGCGCGGCCTCGGACGACGACGTGGACAGGATCAGCAGGAACTCACGCCCGAGGTAGCGGAACAGCGGCCACATCCCCACCTTGGCCACCATCCACAGCAGCGGGCCGAGCACGAGGCCGACGAACAGCAGGCAGGTGGTGTAGAAGGCGACCATGATGATGCCCAGGGCCTTGAGCGCGTCCAGGCCGGTGGCGCCGACGACGGCGGCGATGGCGCCGAACGCGCCGATCGGCGCCGCCCACATGATCATGGCGAGGATGCGGAACACCAGCCGCTGGATGTGCTCGACGGCCGTCAGGATCGGCGCGGCCTTGGGTCCCATGGCCAGCAGCGCGAACCCGACGAGGAGCGCGACCAGCAGCGTCTGCAGCGTCTGTCCCTCGGTGAACGCCGACACCAGGGTGGTCGGGATGATGCTGAGCAGGAAGTCGGTCGATCCGGCGGCGGCCCCCTTGGCCGCCTCCGCCTCCGCGGCCTGCTTGGCCGCGTCGGTGAGGTGCAGCCCTGAGCCCGGGTCGATGAAGTTGCCGACCACGAGTCCGATGATCAGGGCTACGGTGGACATGATGGTGAAGTAGCCGATGGTGAGGCCACCGACCTTGCCGACCTTGGCCGCCTTGCTGACCGAGCCGACGCCGAGCACGATCGTGCAGAAGATGATCGGGCCGATCATCATCTTGACGAGGTTGACGAACGCGGTGCCGAGTGGCTTGAGTTCCTTGCCGACGTCCGGCCAGACGAATCCGACCAGGATCCCTAGCAGCACCGCCACGATGACGGCCATGTAGAGAAGGTGGGTGCGATCACGACGCATGGGACGGTCTCCGGTCGTATGGACGAGACTGCTAACCATGCGAATATGCGCTCTGTGGTGACGCAGGTCACCATTGCGTAAGTTTCGTACACTGAAGAGATTCCCATGAGCCGATGGACCCTGGCCGGCCAGATGCTGGCCCTGCAACTGTTCGTTGTCGTCCTCACCCTGGTGAGCGCCGCCACGCTCGTCTCCGTGCTGGCCGGCAACCTCGTCACGGCCGAGGCGGCGGCCCAGGCCAGGGCGGCGGCCACCACGGTGGCGGCCTCGCCCGACGTGCGGGCCGCGCTCGACGCTCCGTCGCCGAGCAGCCGCCTACAGCCGTTCGCCGAGCAGGTGCGTGCCCAGACGGGCGTCGACTTCGTCACCATCATGAAGCCCGACGGCACCCGCTACACCCACCCCAACCCGGCGGAGATCGGCAAACGCTTCCTCGGCCACATCGACCAGGCCCTGCGCGGGCAGACGTTCACGGAGACCTACACCGGCACGCTCGGCCCGTCCGTGCGGGCGGTCGCCCCGGTCCGCGCGAACGGCGCGACCGGCCCGGTGCGGGCGCTGGTCAGCGCGGGCATCAAGGTCGAGAGAGTGAGCGCCAGGCTGCGCGGCCTGCTCTTCTGGACCGGGCTCATCGCGCTGGTCGTGCTCGCTCTCGGTGCCGCCGGCACCTGGCTGGTGACCGCCCGGCTGCGCAGGCAGACCCACGGGCTCGGCCCGGCCGAGCTGGGCCGCATCCACGAGCACCACGACGCGGTGCTGCACGCCGTACGCGAGGGACTACTGCTGGTCGGCAAGGACGGCACGCTGACGCTCTGCAACGACGCCGCCCGGCAGCTGCTCGGCCTGCCCGCCGACGCCGAAGGGCGGCACCTGGACGAGCTGGGCCTGTCGGAAGTGCTGGACGCGGGCCAGGAGGAGCGGGTGCACCTGGTCGGCGACCGGGTGCTGGCCGTCAACGGCGCGGCCAGCAGGCTGGGCACGGTGGTGACCGTGCGGGATCACACCGAGCTGCAGGCACTGGCCGGGCAGCTGGACGCCGAGCGCGGGTTCGCCGAGTCGCTCAGGTCGGCCGCCCACGAGTCGGCCAACAAGCTGCACACGGTCATCACGCTGGTGGAGCTGGGCCGTACCGAGCAGGCCGTGGCGTTCGGCACCGCGGAGCTGCGCGCGGCGCAGCACCTGACGGACCGGGTGATGGGCGCGGTACGCGAGCCGGTCCTGGCCGCGCTGCTGCTGGGCAAGAGCGCGGAGGCGGCCGAACGCGGCGGCGAGCTGGTGATCAGCGAGGACAGCGAGCTGGACGATCTCGGCCTGGACGCCGGGGAGCTCGTCACGATCGTCGGCAACCTCATCGACAACGCGATCGACGCGGCGACGCGGGTCGAAGTGCTGCTGCGGTCCGGGCCGGACGGCTTCCTCATCAGGGTGGCCGACGACGGTCCCGGCCTGATCGCGCCGGACGCGTTCCGGAAGGGCTGGACCACCAAGGGCGACGGGCACGGCCTGGGCCTCGCGCTGGTCGGGCAGGCGGTGCGGCGGCTGGGCGGGTCGATCGAGGTGGAAGGCTCGGTGTTCACGGTGCGGCTGCCCGTGCCCGAGCCCGTACCGGAGTCGGTCCGATGATCTCGGTGCTGGTGGTGGAGGACGAGGAGATCACCGCCGAGGCCAACCGCATCTACGTGGCCCGGGTGCCGGGCTTCGAGGTGGCGGGCGTGGTGCGCTCGGGCGGGGAGGCGCTGCGGTTCCTGCGGCGCACGCCGGTCGATCTCATCCTGCTCGACCTGTACCTGCCCGACATGCCAGGGCTTGAGGTCTGCCGGGCCGTACGGGCGGGCGGGCTGCTGTGCGACGTGATCGCGGTCACCTCCGCGCGCGATCTGGCCATGGTGCGCTCGGCGGTGTCCCTGGGCATTTCCCAGTACCTCCTCAAGCCGTTCACCTTCTCGACACTTCACGAGAAGCTGACCCGCTACGCCCGGTTCAAGGAGGAGGCCGGCGAGATCGTCGGGCAGGGCGACGTGGACCGGGTGCTCGGCACCCTGCGCGGCCGCTCCGAGCTGCCGAAAGGCATGGCCCGCGACACCCTCGACGTGGTCGTCGCCGAGCTGCGCGGGCGCCCCGCGGGGATGTCGGCGCAGGCTGTGGGGTCGGCGGCCGGCGTCTCCCGGGTGACGGCACGCAGATACCTGGAACACCTGGTGGAGCTGGGGGTCGCGGTACGGATGCCACAGTACGGAGGAGTGGGCCGTCCAGAGTTGCTCTACCGGATCCCCCCGGAAAGTTAATAAAGGGGATGCTGCTCGTTCAATCCGTGCCTCTAGCTTCGGGATGCAATCCGTAAGCACTGAGGAGTCACGTTGCGAGTCCTGGCCGTTGTTCCCGCCCGCGGCGGTTCTGCGGGTGTTCCCCTGAAGAACCTCGCGCCGGTCGGTGGTATCCCCCTGGTCACCCGAGCCGTCCGCGCCGCGCTGCGCAGCGAGCTGATCGACCGGGTGGTGGTCAGCACCGACCACGCGGGAATCGCCGAGGCCGCCAAGGAGGCGGGCGCGCTCGTCGTGGACCGTCCGGAAGAGCTGAGCGGCTCGACCGCCTCCAGCGAGTCGGCGGTCCTGCACGCGCTCGACACGCTCGGCGAGGATCCGGAAGTGGTCGTGCTCGTGCAGTGCACCAGCGCGTTCATCGACTCCGAGGACCTGTCGGCGGCCGTGCGCAAGGTGCTCGACGGCGAGGCCGACGCGGTCGTGTCGGGCCTGCCGACGCACGAGTTCCTCTGGACCCCGGCCGGCGCCGGGATCAACCACGATCCCGCCTTCAGGCCGCGCAGGCAGGACCGTGAGCCGCAGTTCCGCGAGAACGGCGCGTTCTACGTCATGCGCGCCTCCGGACTGCGCGAGCACGGCCACCGCTTCTTCGGCACCATCGCCGTGCAGCCGGTGCCCGTGCGGCACGCGATCGAGATCGACGACCCCGAGGACCTGGAGCTGGCCCGCGCGCTGGCCCCGTTCGTGGACCTGCCCGAGCCGATCGACGTCGACGCGGTCATCACCGACTTCGACGGCGTGCACACCGACGACCGCGCCTATGTCGACTCCGACGGCCGCGAGATGGTGCTGGTCAGCCGCTCCGACGGGATGGGCATCGCGCTGCTGCGCCGCTCCGGGGTGAAGGTGCTGGTCATGTCGACCGAGCACAACCCGGTCGTGGCCGCCCGCGCCCGCAAGCTGGGCGTGCCCGTGCTGCAGGGCATCGCCGAGAAGCGGGTCGTGCTGCGCGACTGGCTGACGATCGAGGGCCTTGACCCGGCCCGCGTCGCCTACGTGGGCAACGACGTCAACGACCTGGGCCCGATGGCCGAGGTGGGCTGGCCGATCGCGGTGCCCGACGCGCACCCGCGGGTCCGGGCGGCCGCCAGGGTCGTGCTGTCCAAGCCGGGCGGCGAGGGTGCCGTACGCGAGCTGTGCGACCGGGTCGTGGCGGCCCGGCCCGAGGAGCCCACGCCCGAGGTCAGGCAGCGGCCCAGGTTCGGCCCGGTGGCGGTCGGCGAGGTGCTGGTCGGCGACGGCGAGCCCGTCTACGTCATCGGCGAGATCGGCATCAACCACAACGGCGACCTCGACCTGGCCCGCCGGCTCATCGACGTGGCGGCCGACGCGGGCTGCCAGGCGGTGAAGTTCCAGAAGCGCACCCCGGCCATCTGCGTGCCTGAGGCGCAGAAGGGGCAGATCAGGCAGACGCCCTGGGGCGAGATGACCTATCTGGAGTACAAGGAGCGGACCGAGTTCGGGTACGACGAGTATCGCCAGATCGCCAAGTACTGCGACGAGCGCGGCCTGCACTGGTTCGCCTCGCCGTGGGACGTGCCCTCCATCGACTTCCTCGAAGAGATGGACGTCGTGGCGCACAAGATCGCCTCGGCCAGCGTCGCCGACCACGAGCTGCTGCGCGCCCTCGCGGCGACGGGCAAGCCGCTGATGCTGTCGACCGGCATGTCCACGCTCTCCGAGATCGACCAGGCCGTCGAGATCCTCGGCACCGACAAACTGATCATGATGCACGCCACCTCCACCTACCCTCTCCCTCCGGAGGAGGCGAACCTGCGCACGATCACCACCCTCAAGGAGCGCTACGGCGTGCCCGTCGGCTACTCCGGGCACGAGCGCGGCCTGCAGATCTCGCTGGCCGCGGTGACGCTCGGCGCGGTCTGCGTGGAGCGGCACATCACGCTCGACCGGACCATGTGGGGCTCCGACCACGCCGCGTCGCTGGAGCCGTCGGGTCTGGAGCACCTGGTGCGCGACATCCGGATCATCGAGCAGGCGATGGGCGACGGCGTCAAGCGCGTCTTCCCCGGTGAGGAGGCCCCCAAGGCCCGCCTGCGTCGCGTCACCGTCTGAGCGCGATCTTGACCACTCTGTCCGTCATCGTGCCCGTGCGTGACGGCGAGCGTTTCATCGCCGACGCGCTCTCCTCGCTCTGCCGCAACGCCCGGCGCGACTTCGAGTTCATCGTCGTGGACGACGGGTCGGTGGACGCCACCGGCGCCATCGCCGATGACTTCCGCGCCGACCTGCCCGGCCTGTCCGTCCTGCGCAATCCGGCGCCGGTCGGGCTCGCCGACGCGCGCAACACCGGGCTGGCGGCCGCCTCGGGCCGGTACGTCACGTTCATGGACGGCGACGACTGGCTCGCCCCCGGCTACCTGGCCCGGCTCGTCGAGGCCATCGAGGGGCTCGGCTGTGACTTCGTCCGCGCCGACCACGTACAGGTCGAGGAACGTAAGCGGGTCGTGCACCGCGCTCCGCTGGCGCGGCGGGGCGTGGTGCTCAACCCTCGGGACGCGATCCTGCCCGCGAACGTGCGGACCATGGTCGACTATCCCTACGCCTGGGCCGGGATCTACCGGCGCTCGCTGCACGACCTGCTGCACTTCCCCGGCTCGCTGCACACCGCCGAGGACCGGCCGTGGATCTGGCGGCTGCACAGGGAGGCGGCCTCGTTCGCGGTGGTCTCCCTGGCCGGGGTGTTCTACCGGCGGATGGTGTCGGGGTCGCTCACGCGGGTGGGCGACGAGCGGCAGTTGCACTTCTTCGACGCCTTCGAGCTGGTGTTCAAGGACCTCGAGGAGGAGTTCCTGCCCAAGGCCGTACGGAACTTCTGCGCGCTGCTCGCCCACCACCTGGAGATCGCCGACCGCTTCACCCCGCAACTGCGCGCCCGGTTCGAGGAGCGCGGCGCGGAGATGGTGCGCACGCTGCCCACCGGCCTGGTGGCGGACGTGGTGTCGCGGATGTCCGTGGAACGCGAGGCCACCCTGCGGACGCTGCTGCCCGACCTCCCCCCGAACCCCCACGTGCGGCCGCGCCGCGAACGGGAGGACTCATGACGACCGTCTTCTACGCCTCGACGCTGTTCGGGGCGATGTCGCTGGCGGCCGGGATCGACGAGGGCCGCTTCGCCGAGGGACGCCGGGTCCTCATCGTGTCCAACAACGCGGCGATCCCCGAGGTGACCGTCCCGCTCGACCGGACGCCGGGCTTCGCGGTGCTGCGCTCCCGCTTCGACGAGATCCACTCGTGGAACGACCTGATCGCGCCACTGCACCCGTCGGACTGGAAGGCCCGCGTCATCGAGGTACCGATGATGGAGCGGCTGATCCGCGCCCAGCTGGGGCTCGACGACCCGGCCGAGCTGGTGCTGGAGTCGATCGCGGTGCCGCCCGCCCGGACGATCGCCGGGCTGGTGCGCGACTGCCCGATCACCGTCTACTCCGACGGCCTGATGAGCTACGGCCCGACCCGCGACCCGCTGCCCGCCGAGATCTTCCGCCGCATCACCCGCCTGCTGCACCTGGACCTCGTGCCGGGACTGGAGCCGCTCCTGCTCAGCGAGTACGGCGTGCCGGCCCAGATCCTGCCGGACGAGGCGTTCCTGGCGGTGGTCCGGCAGGTGGCGACGACCGCGCCGGACATGCTGGCCGGGCAGGCGATGATCCTCGGGCAGTACCTGTCCGCGCTGGAGATCGTCACGCCCGAGGAGGAGGCGGCGCTGCACGAGACGATGCTGCGCGGCCTGGTCGCCCGGGGCTACTCGACCGTCGTGTTCAAGCCGCACCCGGCGGCCGGGCGCCGGCACGCGCAGCTGCTCAGAGCCGCCGCCGAGCCGCTGGACGTGCGGTTGCTGGTCGCCGGGGAGAGCGTCCCGGCCGAGGTGTGCTTCTCGGCGCTGCGGCCCGAGCTGGTCGTGGGCTGCTTCTCGACCGGCCTGATCACGGCCGGGCGCTACTTCGGGCTGCCGGTGGCCTCGTACGGGACCGATCTGGTGCTGGAGCGGCTGGCCCCGTACGAGAACAGCAACCGGATGCCCGTCACGATCGTCGACGCGCTGCTGCCCCGCATGTCGGCGGACGGCACCATCGAGCCGGCGCCGCGCGGCTACCTGCGGGAGCTGGTACGGGCCGTGGGTTACTGCATGCAGGCCGAGACCTACCCGGAGCTGCGGCCGGTGGACTTCGACTTCGACCCGCGCTACTTCAAGCGCAAGCGCCTGGAGACGCTCGGGCTGACGGCCAAGCCCACGGCGCTGACGCGGCTGCGCCGCAAGATCCGCTCAGCGATCTGAACGGACGGCGCCCCCGGAGACATCCTCCGGGGGCAACGGCTTTTCACGGTTTTCCTGGGCAGCGGCTTCGGTTCCTAGGCAGCGGCTTCAGGACAGCGCCCGCAGATACCGGCGCATCCGCCGCTTGGCCCGGTAGCCGACGCGCAGCATGGTGGGCGGCACGTCCAGGCGCATCCTGGCCCGGCGGCGGGCGGCGGCGTGCTCCGGCCCGTCGAGCAGCGACCTGGCCGGAACCCGCGGGCCACCGGCCACCAGGCCGCCCAGCAGCCCGGCCCAGTCGTTGCGCTCCACCGGGTGGAAGTAGTTGGCCGCGCACCACCCGGCGTCGGCGGCGCGGAAGCCGCCACCGGCCAGCTCGTCGAGCGTGCCGAGCAGCCCGCTGTCCTCGAACACCAGGTTGATCATCTCCGCGCTCACGCCGAAGTCGCTCAGCACCAGCAGCGGCACGTCCTGCGCGATGGCCTCCAGCGCCGCCGTCGAGCTGACGGTCACGAACCCGGCCGCCTGGGCCAGCTGGTCGTGCATCGAGCCCGCCTCGAACGCCACCCGCCCCGGCTCGCCGAGCTCGCGCCAGAGCCGCTGGTAGTGGAAGCGCTCGTTGTGCGTCTGCCGCTCGTCCTCCAGGGCGCGCAGCTTCACCACCACGTCCAGGTCCGGGCGGCGGGCGGCCAGCTCGGCCAGGGACAGCAGGATGCGTTCGCGATCCTCGCGCTCACGCGGCACCTTGGCCTGGGTGGCGAACACCACCCGGTTCCCGCCGCCGCGCACGGCCCGCGGGCGCAGGAACGGCAGCCGGGCCAGCCCGACCGCCCCTCCCCCGCCGAGCTGGGCGGCGATCCCGCCGAACTCGGCCACTTCCCGCTCGCTGTGCACCACGAACAGATCGCACCCGCTGCGGAACAGCCACGCCTTCTCCGTCGCGGGCACCGAGATGCCTGGTAGCCCTGCCACGAACACCGGCCGCGGCCGCAGCCCGGCGAACACCTCGGCCACCAGCACGTCCACGACCGGCCCCGTACAGGCCACGATGATCGCGTCCGGCCGGGTCCGCTCGGCCAGACGCCGCACCGCCCGCGCCGGCATCAGCGGCGGCGCGGGACGCCCGCCCACGGCGGCGGCGATCTGCTCGGGCGAGGGCGCGATCGGCGTGCGCACCACCGCGAGGTCCGTCTCGCAGCCGGGTGGCAGGTCGTCGAGCAGGCAGGCCGCCCACTTCAGGTATGAGTCGGAGTCGGCCACGGCCAGCACTCTCAAGTGGTCACTCCAGTCAATACGGGCAAACGCCCAGTCGTATGGGTTGAACGCCCGTCTTAACCGGCCGTTCCAGTCATGTACGGAGTAAGCCGGTCACCCGGCCACTCCGATCAGCCGCGGGATGAGCCGGTCACCCGGCGACTCCCATCAGCGGCGAGATAAGCCGATCATCCGGCGACTCCGGTCAGATGGGAACGCAGGTCGGGGGCCGCCCTGCTGGTCCACCAGTCGTCCGGCACGTCCACCGCCTCGACCGCGACGCCGCGCGGGCCGAGCAGCACGCGCAGCGAGGTGATCGCGGTGGACGGCAGGCTGAGCACCCGCTGGGCGGGGTCGAGGCCGCGCAGTGTCAGCTCGGCCGGCACGCCGGCGTCGTGCACGGTGATCTCGGGCCGCTCGCGGATGACCGCCACGTCGGCGGGGTCCTCGCGGCGATGCGGGAAGTAGGCGAGCGGCTCCTCGGCGGCCCGCTCCATCAGCCAGCTCAGGTAGCGGTCGCGATGGACCAGTCCGTTCCTGACCAGGGAGGTGCCGAGCACGACGGTCCGCTCGGCCGGTCCTGGCCCGTTCAGCGGCTGCTCGCGCAGCCAGCCGAAGTCGTGGCGGACCAGGTCGACGCCCGCCGCGCGGACGGCCGCCGCCAGCTCGTCGGTCACCGGCAGCGCGGTGAAGACCGACACCCGGCTCGCGCGCAGCCTGATCGCCGCCGCCAGCCCCAGGGCCGCGCGCAGCTTTCCCGGGTGGGCGCGCGCCCGCAACAGCGGTTTGTACGGCCCTTCGGCTAGCAGAGACAGCAACCGGAGCGTGGCCAGCCCGTCATCGACGATCACGATGCGGCCCGGATGGGAGACGAGCCAGCGCAGCTGAACCCGGCCGGAGAAGGCGTCGCCGACGGCGTGCGGGGAGCGCGGCATGCGCTCGCGCGGCTCGGCCAGCTCCAGCCCCTCGGGCAGCGCCAGGCCGGACAGCTCCCGGCGGGTGGCCTTGAGCGCTCGCAGCCCGGCACGCGGCACGACGACCGTGGCAGGCCCCAGCAGCCCAGCGCGGTGCGCCTCTATGGCGCACAGCATCTGAAGCGGGGACTCCACCCAGGCCGACGCCTGTTTGCCCACTCTGTTACCCCCGCGGGGTGATAGCCCGATCACGACCGCTTCAAGCTAGCCCGGCCGCCTTAAGCCGCCAGAAACGGGACATGAACAATGGAACCCATCAACTACCACTGGTTGAAGCTGGTGGTTTGCTCTCACGGTCCCGTCTGGTTGAAGGGAGGCCGGTAGCGTGTGGCTGGTTGATGGCAGCCCAGCCCGCAGCGCCGCGTGTGGCGATGTTGCGGGCCGCGATGTGGTCGGCGTGCCCAGCGAGGCCACACCTGGTGCAGACGAACCGGCCCCGCGCCGGTCGGTTCGCCCTGCTGATGTTCCCGCAGTTCGGACACGCCTGCGAGGTGTAGGCGGGGTCGACCAGCACGAAGGCGACCCCCGTCCGGGCGGCCTTGTAGCGGGTGAACGTGGTCTGCTGGGCGAAGGCCCAGCTGTGCAGGGTGCGCCGCTGGAACCGGTGAGCCCTTACCCGCCCGCGGATACCCTGCAGATCCTCCAAGGCGACCCCGCGACCGGTGCGTTCGGCTTCACGCACCACATGCTTGCTGATCTGGTGGTTGAGGTCGGTCATCATCCGATGCTCACGACCGGACAGACGGCGCAGCACCCGCCGCGCCGCCGACGTGCCCTTCTTCTGCAACCGGCGGCGTTGCCGGTGCCGCCGCTCCCGCAGGGTTCGGACGTGGCCGTTGCCACCGACCGGCCCCGGCAGCGCCGGTCCGGGCAGCACCGCACCGTCGGAGGTGACCGCAAGGTTCGCCACCCCTTGATCCACCCCCACAAATCCGTGAACCGGCTCACGCACCGCCGGTCGGGGCAGGGTGAGCGCGACCTGCAGCAGCCACACGCCGCGTCGGCAGACCAGGTCGGCCTCGCCGAGCGGCAGCGTGTCGATGGCTTTGAGGTCTTCTGGGCGGCCGGTGTAGGGGGCGGTGACGCGGCCGGTGGGGGTCCACAGCGACACGGTGCGGGCGTCACGGTTGAAGCTCATCAGCCGGGCGTCGTAGGGGACGGCGCCGTGCGGGCGGAAGATGTGGGCGCGTTTCTTGCTGGCGCGCCGGTTGGCATAGGCGCCGGCCACCCGGGCGATCGCCCGCACAGCCGCTTGCGCACCCAGCCCGGCCACCTGCCCGCGCACCTCGTAGTAGGCCAGCCGATGCAACTCCACCACCGCGAACGTGCGGTGCTGCCAGGCCAGGCGGGAGACAACAGTGGCCGCCTTATTACACAACAGCACCGCCGCCGCCAGCGCCTCCGCCTGGGCCGGAGTGGGCGTGAGCCGCAGTTGCACGATCGTGGGCAGGCCGTGTCGTTTGGCGGTGGAGCGGCGGATCGCCATCGCGCACCTCCTGTCACAGCAGCCCCACCCACCGCAGACATTACCGAACGTGACCAAGCCTTTCCACACTGTTTTCGAAAGGAGGAGTGGCGCTTCCTCCCGGCCCCGAAGGACCGGGTCTCCGCGCCACCATTCAGATGAACTCCCTACTACTCAACAGCGACGGCGTGCAGGTGCCGCAGCTCGGGTTCGGCGTCTGGCAGGTGCCGGACGACGAGGCCGAACAGGTCGTGACGGCCGCTCTGGAGGCCGGTTACCGCCACATCGACACCGCCAGCGCGTACGGGAACGAGGAGGGCGTCGGCCGGGCCGTACGCGCCTCGGGGATCCCGCGCGAGAAGCTGTTCGTCACCACCAAGCTCTTCAACAACGACCACGAGCGGGCGGAGGAGGCGTTCGACGAGAGCCTGTCCCGGCTCGGGCTCGACTACGTGGACCTGTACCTGATCCACTGGCCGGTGCCGTCGCAGGACAAGTACCTCCAGGCGTGGCGCGGCCTGGAGAAGATCTACCGTCAAGGCCGGGCGAAGGCGATCGGTGTGTCCAATTTCACCCCTGAGACGCTCACCCGGGTGATCGACGAGGCGGACATCACTCCGGCCATCAATCAGATCGAGCTGCACCCGCACTTCCAGCAACGGCAGATGCGGCAGTTCCACGAGGACAACGGCATCCTCACGGAGGCGTGGAGCCCGCTGGGGCAGGGCAAGGGCCTGCTCGGCGACCCGGCGCTCGCCGTGCTGTCGGAGAAGCACGCCAGGACGCCCGCGCAGATCGTGCTGCGCTGGCACATCCAGCTCGGCAACGTGGTGATCCCCAAATCGGTCACGCCGGCGCGGATCAAAGAGAACTTCGAGGTGTTCGACTTCGTCCTCGACACCGAGGACATGGCGGCCATCGGCGCGCTGAACCAGGAGAACGGCCGCATCGGCCCCAACCCGGACACTTTCGCCTGGATGGGGTGATTCCCTACGATCTTTCCTCATGAAGGATCTCTCATGGGGTATCGCGGCCACGGGTGTCATCGCCGCAAAGGTCGGGGCGGTCATCGCCGCTGAGCCGGGGATGCGGGTGGCCGCCGTCGGTTCGCGCGACCTCGGCCGCGCGCGGGCGCTGGCCTCGGAACTGGGCGCCGAGTCGGCGTACGGCTCGTACGCGGAGCTGTGCGCCGACCCCGGCGTCGACGCGGTCTACGTGGCGACCCCGCACGCCCAGCACCTGGAGGTCGCCGAGGCGGCGATCGCGGCGGGCAAGGCGGTGTTGTGCGAGAAGCCGCTCGCCGCGTCCGTCGCCGACGCCGAGCGGATGGTCCAGCTCGCCCGCGATGCCGGGGTGTTTCTGATGGAAGCCATGTGGACCCGGTTCAATCCGCTCATCCAGCGGGTGGCCGGCGATCCCCGGTTCGGGGAGATCCGCTCGGTCCAGGCGTCGTTCGGCTTCAAGGCTCCCTACGATCCCGCGCACCGGCTGTGGGCGCCGGAGCTGGGCGGCGGGGCGCTGCTCGACCTGGGCGTCTACTCGTTCGGGCTGGCGCAGCTGCTGCTCGGGATGCCCTCACGGATGCACGTCACGGGCTCGCTGGCGCCTTCAGGGGTGGACGCGGAGGCGGGCGGGGTGCTGGTCTATCCGGGGGGCAGGCGGGCTCTGGTGGAGTGCTCGCTGCTGGGCCCGTACGCGAACGACGCCCTCGTGGTGGGCACCGACATGCGCGCCCACATCAAGGCGCCGTTCTGGGCGCCGGAGCGGGTCGTGCTGAGCGGGCCGTCGATGGAGACGGAGGAGCTCGAGCTCGATCCGGCGGACAACGGGTACGCCGGCGAGGTGCGCGAGGTACGGGACGCCATGGCCGAAGGCAGGACCGAATCCGCGATCATGCCACTTGACGAAAGCCTTGCCATGATGGGGCTTCTGGCCGACGCGAGGGAGCAGCTCTCTTAGCTGGCGATTCATCTATTTGTAAGACCCTTGCCTCTTGCATTACCTTTGTGGTCATATGAGGCATACGTCCGGTTTGTCCGTTCGTTGCCAGACCATCGCACAAAGGCATCACAGGACCGTCCTGTGACCGCTGAATCCGCCTCGCGCGGAACCGGGGACCCACCGTCCTTTGGGGTGTATCGGCACGTCACGTGCCGTAGGACAGCTTCCACGTCCGAACCCGTCAGCTAACCCGGTAAGCGGCATGGAAGCAAGGAGTTACCCCCTCGATGGCGAAGTCCCATCTTTTTCGCGCCACCAAGTCGACCTTTGCTCACGCCGTCCTCGGCGTGAGCGTCGCGGCCGCCGCACTCGCCGGCCAGTCCGCCGCCCACGCGGACACCGCCACCGCCCACGCCGCCGTGGCCCCGGCACACGCCGCCGCGAAGAGCCACCCGGAGAGCGAGATCAAGGCCAAGGCCACGGTCTCGCGGGTGTTGGCGCTGGCCAAGGCCCAGGTCGGCACCACTGAGAACGCCTACGGTGGCGGCACCAAGTTCCAGAAGTGGTACATGAACTCCCCGCGCGCCCTGGAGACCCTCAGGCGCGACGGCGGCACCCGGGCGGACTACCTGAACGCCGCCTGGTGCTCGATGTTCGTCTCGTGGGTCGGCGAGCAGTCCGGCGCGCGCAGCATGATCGGCTGGGACGCCTACACGGTCGAGCACGCGAAGTGGTTCGCCCACAACAACCACTGGGGCACGACCCCGAAGCCGGGCGCCGTGGTGTTCTTCTCGTGGGGCGGCAGCAAGAGCCTGGACGACATCGAGCACGTCGGTTTCGTCGTCAAGGACAACCACGACGGCACGATCTCCACGATCGAGGGCAACACCGGCAACGGCAGCGTCCAGCAGCGCGTCCGGCCGACGTCCCAGGTGGTCGGCTACGGCTACCCGAGCTACGGCGCCTGACGACTTCCTGACCGAGGGCTCTCCTGCCGACGAGCGCGCGTCCTTCTGGACGCGCGCTCGTCGGCGTCTCACGCTCCCGTACCGGCTGCCGAAAAGCCCACCACGTTGGGCTGAACAGCGCATGGCCGCCTTATCTGCCCATCAGACCGCAACCCCCCAAGTTTGGGGATGTCACGATCCTGCGATCACCTCAGACACTGACGGTGGCCGGACAGCGAGCCGGTTCTCGATACTGGAGGAGGGGACATGTCACCGACGACACAGCAGGACAACTGGCGCTTCTGTAACAAGTGCTACACCCTTTGGTGGAATGGCCGCCCCGACAACGGGCACTGCCCCGCAGGCGGCGCCCACGAGGGGCACGGCAGCTGGAACTTCTACCTCCCGGCGAACCCCGCCGAGCACATCTGACGCAAGGCCGGGCCCCCGGCCGACCTCCCCGCGACGCCACGGCTTCGCGGGGAGATCGGCGTTGGATCCCACAAGTCGGGAGGGAAGGGCGTCGACGATCCGCGCCGCGTACTCCTCTTCCTCGAAGTCGTTGTCCTGCCGCAGGCCGAGACAGAAGACCTAGCGCTCGGCGGCGACACGACGGGCGTGTCGGCGGGTGCCTCAGCAGCCGTCGGTCACGTAGCAGCCCTTCACCTTCCACCTGCCGCTGTAGTAGGCGCCGCTGGTGGCCTTGCTCGTGCTGCCTATGGAGACCAGGCTGCCCGGGATGTAGGAGCAGGACGAGGTGGAACAGAAGTACCCGTAGACCCGGAAATAGGTCTCAAGCCCGCTGGTGCACTTGACGCTCACGGAGTGGTCGCTGCTCGCGGTCTTCGAGCAGCCGCTCACCGCGGCCGCCTGGGAGGCGGTGCCGCCGATGAGGGCGGTGGCCCCGATAACAATGCCGGCGACGCTGGAAATGATCTTTTTCGTCATGGGCGTTCATGATCGCCCGACTGTGCCCCTCTTTTCAAGAGATCCCCACAGCAATCCGGAAATTTCTCGATCTT
The DNA here is from genome assembly GCF_040659625.1 of Nonomuraea sp. NPDC049750. NCBI lineage: Bacteria > Bacillati > Actinomycetota > Actinomycetes > Streptosporangiales > Streptosporangiaceae > Nonomuraea > Nonomuraea sp. NPDC049750. Next base: position 147,016 of record NZ_JBFANB010000023.1, on the reverse strand, counting down.
TGCGCAAGCGTGAGCAGCTGCTCGTTCGAGGTGATTGAGGAGGGCTGCGTGCCGGTGACGCTGCCCACGTCGGCGTACCGCTACTTCGCCGAACCGGCCTGGTAGCCGTGGCGACGCCTCACTTGGCCGGAAATTCGATGTCCGTGGCAGGCAGTACGTTCCATGGCCCATGAACCTCTATGAGCTCTTCGAGCACGGTGACGTTGCGGCGCTCACGACTCACCTGGAACAACAGCCGGACAGCGCCGGTGACGTGCTGCAGATGGCGGCGCAGAGCGAACGTCTTGACCTGCTGGAGTGCGTGTTATCTCACCGTCCGCCGGTGGGATCTCGATGTCGGGCTTGAGTACGCCGCACGACGCCGCGGCGCCGCCGCCTTCGTCCGGGTACTGCTCCCCGCCGGCGCCTCGCCGGCCGCGACCGGCAACCGCTCCCGTTGTGGGCCGCGCCAGGGCCGGTGCTGTGGAGAACTTGCAGCTTCTGCTCGCCGCTGGCGCTGACGTCAACGTGGTGACACCGACATTGCACCGCCCGCTCGACATCGCGGAAGACCTCGGCGATGCGACCATCATTCGTCAGCTGCGAGAACGCGGCGCCAAGGTCGTGGGGCCCGAAGAACTCAACCCTGATCAGGCGGCTCGGTCGCCGGGGCGATCGTCGAGTATGGCGGGATCGAGGATCACAAGCTGGCGCTCGCCCTGGGGCAGTGCATCACCTTCGACGTTCCGGAGGTTGTGCCACGGCTGATCGCCGCCGGTGTCGACTGCGACTCGCCGAAAACTACTATAAGGCACCACCGCTCGTGCGAGGCACCGCTCACATTCTTCGTCCAGATCGACCTTTCCCGCACACCGAAAGCCGCACGGGAAGCCTTCGGCCTGGGCCTGCTGCAATTGTTCCCCTGCACAACGTGCAACCCTTACCACCCGTTCTCCAGCGGTGATCTGGTGCGGATCGTCGACCCGGCCGGCGCGGTCACCCCCGTGAAGGAACCGGAAGGAGCACGTGTGCTCCCGGTACGGCCGATCATCGGCTGGGGCCGCGCGGCCAAGGACTATCCCTATCGCGAGGCCGACGAGCCGGCGCTGCTCCCCGACGAACGCGAGGTCGTATTCACACTCAACCGCCAGGGCGACAAACTCGGCGGCTGGCCGAGCTGGGCACAAGATCCCGACTACCCGCGCTGCCCCCATGGCGACCACCGAATGACACAGCCGATCCTGCAGATCGACTCCAACCATGGTGTCGCACACACGTGGGGCGACAACGGCGCGCTCAACCAGGGCAAACAGCCGTTGTCACCGAATGATCGTCAAGATCGCCTGGGGACGATCGGCGTACGCAGACGAATCGAATCTGCCCTGTGGGCTTGACCTTGACGCTGCGTCAGCCCTCCATGCTGGCTGTCATGAGCAGCCCTCCAACAAGCCATCGGGTCCGATTGGACGGGCCCCGGGAGGGTGCTGGAGCACCCCTCCGAGGCCGCGCGCGCTACAGCAGAGCGCGGTGAACGGAACCCGATCCGCGAAGTCGTCCGGGGAGGACCCTGTGGAGCTCGCCGAGGAGTCGCTTCGGAACCACCCGGAGGGTCAGCGGATCAGTCCGAGGGGAGCGGCTGACCAACGCCATCGATGGCGGTTCCCGGGCGACAAACCGTAACGAGAGAATGGATATCCCAATGACAGCCGATCAGGGCCGCGACAACGCCTCCGTGAGCGGCGGTGGTGATGACGATCTCGAGCACGGTGTAGAGGAAGGCTGGGGAAAGCTCGCTGACGCGTTCCGCGCGAACTTCGAGGCCCCCGGCGAGGTCGGCGCGGCGTGCAGCGTATACGTGGGCGGCCGCCCTGTCGCCAACCTGTGGGGCGGGCTCGCCGATCGCGAAGCGAACCGACCGTGGCGCAAAAACACCATCGTCCACGTCGCATCCACGACGAAGGGCGCTACCGCGATCTGTGCCCATCTGCTGGCACAGCGTGGTGAGCTGGATCTGGACGCTCCGGTGGCCCAGTACTGGCCGGAGTTCGGCGCCAACGGCAAGGAACAGATCAAAGTGCGCTGGCTGCTGTCGCACCAGGCCGGTCTGCCGCTCGTCGACGGACCGCTGACGTTCGAGCAGGCGTGCGCGTGGCATCCGGTCATCCGTGCGATCGAGGCGCAGAAGCCGCTGTGGCAGCCGGGCACCGAGCACGTCTACCACGCCGTCACGTTCGGGTTTCTGGTCGGGGAGGTCGTGCGCCGGATCTGCGGCAAGTCCCTGGGCACGTTCTTCGCCGAGGAGGTGGCCGCCCCGCTCGGGCTGAGCGCCTGGATCGGGCTGCCCCAGGAACACGAGGAACGGGTGGCCCGGCTCCACTACGCCGCTCCGTTCAGCGTGGAGGAGCTGCACGCCGGGATGATCGCGACGACCGGGCTCGATGCGGAGACGGTCACCGCATGGGTCGAATCGATGTGGAGTCCGGGTTCGATCCAGATGCGCGCCGGCGAGCTCGGCGGCGCCTTGGACAACGCGTCCGGGGAGTATGTGTTGACGCGTGCCTGGCGCGCGGCGGAGTTCCCGGCCGCGAACATGCTCGCGGACGCGCACTCGCTGGCGCGGATGTACGCCGCCACGGTCAGCGACGTCGACGGAGTGCGGCTGCTCGATCGGTCAACGGTCGAGAGGATGACAGCCGTCCAGACTGACAAGACGCGGATGTACGGACTGCCGCCGGGCCTGGACATCCCGGCCGACCGCTCCTTCTACATGTCCCTGGGGTTCTGGCGAGCATGCCCTCCGGCGCCGATGGTCGGGCCAGGGTCGTTCGGCCACCCGGGCTCCGGCGGATCGATCGCCCTCGGCGACCCCGATGCCGGTGTCGGTTTCGGCTACGTCACGAACCTCTGGAACTTCCGGCCCGACGACCCGCGGGCGTCGAACCTGGCCAAGGCCGTCCGGACCTGCCTTGGTTGAGACAGCCCGCGCGTGGAACTCCAGCCTCGCTTGGTGCGTCGGCATCCGCATCGTTGCCTACATCTCCTACCGTTGCAGGATCTCCTGAGCCGGCGTCGACCGGGTCTGGGCGAGTTGAGGGCAGGATCAAAACATGCTGACGATCGGTCAACTGGCGGCGTATGCCGGCGTCACAGTGCGGGCGGTGCGGCACTATCACCAGATCGGGCTACTGCCCGAGCCGGAGCGGGATGCCTCGGGTTACCGGCGGTACGGCGCGACGGCAGCCGTGTCCCTCATCAAGATCCGCACCCTCGCCAATGCCGACGTGCCACTGTCTCAAATCGGTCAGATGCTCGAAGCCGACGCATCGACCTTTGCCGAAGCGGTCCAAAAAATCGACAGCTACCTGCGCGAGGAGATCGAACGGCTTGAGACCAGCCGCAAGCAGATCGCGCAGCTCGGTGCCGGGGACCGTCTGGCGCTCCCGGCAGAGGTGACCTCCTATCTCGATCGGCTTCGGGAGATCGGGGCGTCAGAACGGATGGTGGAGGCTGAGCGGGACGGGTGGATCCTGGTTGCGGCTCGCTGGCCCGATCACATCCGCGAGGTTATGCCGTGGAAACTCACGCAGCTCGATGACCCCCAAATCGTTCGGCTCTATCGGGTCCTGTCGGAGATCTTGGAAAGCGGCGCAGGCGACGACCTGCGTCTCGAGGAAGCCGCCGACATCCTGGCCGGCCTGGCCGAGCAGGCGTACACCTCCGGCAAGATGGGGTACGACGATCTAGCATTTGACCTTATCGACGCACTTGCCGCCGAGTCCAACCCGCGGATGCTGGACCTGATGCGCGAGCGTGGCTGGGCCGGTTGGACCCGGCCGGAGCGGCTGGCGGAACCCCCGGCTAAACCGGGCGTCGACCGGCGGCAGTGATCGGTAACCGGCCCGATATCTTCACGGTGTCTTGGGCCAGCGGCGCGGCCAGGTGGCTCTCCACGCTTGGGCGGACGCGGTGGGCCTGCGCTGCTCGTCCTCCTGCTCGCCCACCGTCTGGTGATACGCCTCCCGCACGATCGCCTGCGTGGCTGCCCGCCGCATGCGCTCTTCGAAATCGTCGAGTTGCCGCACGGCGTCGGCCGCCTCCTGCGGGCCCGGCCAGCAGGCCGCGCAGTCCCTGCGGTCGCGGGGCGCCCGGTGCCGGACACGACGCGGGCAAGGGCTCCAGCAGCAACCGCATCACCATGCCAGCACTGTTGTGCGCCGTCCACGAGGAGGATGCCGTCGAATGCGGTCATGTGTTGGCCCCGCCAGTTCCAGACGCCGACCACCTCACCGGTCCGGCGGTCGAGCTCGACGATCTCTTTTTCGTGGAGTCGAATCGGACTACGGCGGTTCCCAAGCCCGGATCATGGCCAGGAAGCTGTCCGGGTCCTCACTTGGAACGTAGACCCCCTGTCCTTTCCGCCGCAGGCCCGAAGCCGCCAGAGGGCTGAAAGCGCCGGTCTTGGTTCGCGGTGTCGGTGACCGCTGCGACGTCTCCTGGTGAAGAATTTCTGCTCACGTGTCGTTTCGGGGCCTGACCGTTCGACGCGTTCGTGAGAGTGAAGGAGGCGGATCGTGAAGTTCATGATCGTAGGAAAGGCGAACGAGGCGACCGAGGCCGGCGAACTGCCCAGCCAGGAGCTCGTCGACGCGATGGGCGCCTACAACGAGAGCCTGGCCAAGGCGGGGGTGCTGCTGGCCGCCGAAGGGCTGTACCCCAGCTCCCACGGTGCGCAGATCGCCTACACCAAGGATGGCAAGGCGACGGTGCTCGACGGGCCGTTCGCCGAGGCCAAGGAGCTCATCGCCGGGTTCTGGCTGATCCAGGTCAAGTCCCGGGAAGAGGCCATCGAATGGGCCCTGCGAGTGCCGGTTCCCGGTGGGCATGAGGGGGTCGGGCTGGATGTCTGGCAGGTGTTCGACGCCGCCGACCTGCCGGACGAGTCGATGACCCCGGAGGCGGCCGAACGCGAGGCGGCATTGCGGGAGCGCCTGACGGGTTCCACCGAACGATAGAAGCCGACTGCCCGTCCGCGAGCCCAGCTCCCTGCTTATGGACCCAGCTCCCCGCTCGAGGACCCGGCCCCCGCTTACGGACCCGGCTCGCCTGGAACGAGGCCCCCGGCCCCGGCATGGCGGCCCGGCTCCGCGACCGGCTCGCCCGCCGGGCGACGCACCGCGACAGGACCTTGTCACGATCGCCCCGACCGGGGTCGGAGCGGACCGGCCCCCCAGGCCGGGGTCGGGGCGGACCGGTCTCTCACCCCAGGGCCCCGGGTCGGCTTGCGGGAGTTGGGGCGGGCTGGTCTTATGGCCAGGTGATGGCTTCCGATACGCATCGGGCGATCGAGACGGTCTGGCGGATGGAGGCGGCGCGGCTCATCGCCGGCCTGACCGGGCTGGTGCACGACCTCGGCCTGGCCGAAGAGCTGGCCCAGGACGCCCTGGTCGCGGCGCTGGAGCAGTGGCCGGAGTCGGGGGTGCCGGGCAATCCCGGCGCCTGGCTCATGACCGTCTCCAAGCGCCGCGCCATCGACCTGCTGCGCCGTCAGGAACGCTACGCGCGCAAGCTGGCCGAGATGGGCCGCGAGCTGTCGGACGAACCAGGCGCCGACGAGGAGCTGCCCGGCACTGACGAGATCGAGGACGACCTGCTGCGGCTGGTGTTCACGGCGTGTCATCCGGTGCTGTCCACGGAGGCCCGGGTAGCGCTCACGCTGCGGGTGCTCGGCGGGCTGAGCACCGACGAGATCGCCAGGGCGTTCCTGGTCCCGGAGCCGACGGTGGCGCAGCGGATCGTACGCGCCAAGCGGACGCTGGCCGACAAGCAGGTGCCGTTCGAGGTGCCGCAGGGTGAGGAGCTGGCCGGACGCCTGTCGTCGGTCCTGGAGGTCATCTACCTGATCTTCAACGAGGGCTACTCGGCCACGGCCGGTGACGACTGGATGCGGCCCGGACTCTGCGAGGACGCGCTGCGGCTCGGCCGGGTGCTGGCCGGGCTGATGCCCAAGGAGCCAGAGGTGCACGGCCTGGTCGCGTTGATGGAGATCCAGGCCTCGCGCGCGGCCGCCCGGGTGGGCCCGTCCGGCGAGCCGATCCTGCTGCTGGAGCAGAACCGGGGCCGCTGGGACCGCCTGCTCATCCGCCGTGGCCTGGACGCGCTCCAGCGGGCCGAGGATCTCGGCGACGAGCTGGGCCCGTACGTGCTGCAGGCCGCTATCGCCGCCTGTCACGCCAGGGCGCTCACCCCTGAGGAGACCGACTGGCGGGCCATCGCCACCCTCTACGAGGCGCTGGCACGGATGTCGCGGTCGCCGGTCGTCGAGCTCAACCGGGCGGTCGCGCTCGCCATGGCGTACGGTCCGGCTGTCGGGCTGGAGCTGGTGGACCAGCTGGTCGACGAACCGGCGCTGAAGGGCTACCACCTGCTGCCGAGCGTACGCGGAGATCTCCTGGTCAAGCTGGGACGACAGGGTGAGGCCCGCGCCGAGTTCGAACGGGCGGCGGCCATGACCCGCAACGCCCGCGAGCGCACCCTGCTGCGAGAGCGCGCCGCCGCCTGCTGATCCCTGTCGCCCGCTGATCCCTGTCGTCCGCTGATCCCTGTCGTCCGCTGATCCCTGTCGTCCGCTGGTCGCCGCAACGCGCCGTACGGACGCCACAGCCAAACGCCACGACAGGCGCGACCGCGAGCCCGACCGCGCTCGTGACCACGGGCGTGACCACGAGAAAAGCCCGCAGTGTGTGGGCGACATGCCCAGGAAGCAAACACAAACGAGTCCCTTGTGATGGGAGCGCTCCCAAACGGCTCTTTGCGGCGTAAGTAACCAAAAATCCCCTTTCAGAACGAGAAATCGCACCATTGGTAACGGTTGCGTTTCAGCGCATTGACGGGCACAGGCCATAAGTGCACCCTTTGTGGGAGCGCTCCCAAGGATTTCCCACCGCGGCCCGGAGCGTGTGTCGCGGTGCACCTCCCCACCCATTCACCCGAGAAGGGGTCCACCATGTTGAACCGCAAGCGTCGCGGCGGTCTCGCCGCGGCTTCCGCCCTGGCGGCGGCGGCCCTGACCGTCGCATCCTGCGGCTCCGGCGGCACTCCGGCGGCCAGTAACGCACCCGCGTCCTCGGCGGCCGCCGAGCCGGTCACGATCCGGGTGCAGACTTTCGGCGGCGGCTCGAACTTCGGCTACAAGAACGCCATCACGAAGTGGAACGCCGAGCACAAGGACATCCAGATCAAGGAAGAGCACCTGACCGACCAGTTCGAGCAGCAGTACTGGCCGCAGATGATCCAGTGGCTGCAGGCGGGCAACGGCGCGGGCGACGTGGTCGGCATCGACGAAGGTGGCATGGGCCTGGCCAAGGCGCACCCGGAGTGGTGGGCGGACCTGAAGGAATTCGGCCTGGACGCCCGCAAGGCGGACTTCCCCGCCTGGAAGTGGGAGAACGGCCTCACCGCCGACGGCAAGCTGTTCGGCCTGGGCACCGACATCGGCGGCATGAGCATCTGCTACCGCTCGGATCTGTTCAAGAAGGCCGGGCTGCCCTCCGAGCGCGACAAGGTCAGCGCCCTGTGGCCCGATTGGGATGCCTTCATGAAGGTCGGCCAGCAGTTCCAGGCGAAGGTGAAGGACACCAAGTTCGCCGACGGCACGAACACCCTCTACCAGGTGGTTCTCTACCAGGAGGCGGCCAAGAACGGCAACGTCACCTATTTCGACAAGGACAACAACCTCATCGTCGACAAGAACCCGGCGGTGAAGGCGGGCTTCGACTTCGCCACGAAGATGAGCCAGCAGGGCCTGACCGCCAAGCTGCGTAACTTCACCGACGAGTGGGCGGCGGGCACCCAGAAGGGCGCGTTCGCCACGGTCGGCTGCCCGTCGTGGATGCTCGGCGTGGTCAGCGGCAACGCCGGCGACGGCGGCAAGGGCAAGTGGGACGTGGCCGCGGTACCCGGCGGCGGCGGCAACTGGGGCGGCTCCTGGCTGTCCGTGCCGAAGCAGAGCAAGCACCCGAAGGAAGCCGCCGCGGTGGCCGACTACCTGACCCAGGCGCAGACCGAGGCGAGCATCTTCACCGACTTCGGCAACATGCCGAGCAACACGGCGGCGCAGCAGGACCCGGCCGTGCAGAGCGCGAAGAACGAGTTCTTCAACAACGCCCCCATCGGCGAGATCTTCGCCAAGTCGGCGTCGAGCCTCCAGCCGGTCTTCCTCGGCGTGAAGCACGCCCAGGTCAAGAACGCCATCGAGTCGGTGATCCAGGGCATGGACGACGGCTCGGTGCCCTACGGCAAGGCCTGGCAGCAGTTGGTCGACGACGCGGTGAAGGCCGCGGGCTGATCTTCCCCGCCCGGCCCGCCATGAGCGGGCCGGGCTACTGCCGCCGAAAGGTCTCTTCTCATGAGTATCGACACCCTTCCGCGGGCGGTGCGGCGCAGCCAGCACCTTCCGCCCGGCCGTCGCTGGCGTTCCAGACTGGACGTCAAGGTGATGCCGTACACGCTGGTGTCCCCGTACTTCATCCTGTTCGCCGCCTTCGGGCTCTTCCCGCTGGCGTTCACCCTCTACTACTCGCTCTACGACTACGACCTGGCCGGGACCACGAAGTGGACCGGGCTCGGCAACTACGCCAAGCTGCTGGCCGATGAGGACTTCTGGAACGCCGTGGTCAACACGGTCGGCATGTTCCTGCTGGCCACCATCCCGCAGTTGCTGCTGGCGTTGTTCCTGGCCAACGCGCTGAACAAGCGGTTCCGGCTGCGCCTGGCGATCCGGATGAGCGTGCTGCTGCCGCTGGTGACCTCGGTGGTCGCGGTGGCGGTCGTGTTCACCCAGCTCTTCGCCCGCGACTGGGGCCTGGTCAACTGGATCCTCAGCTGGTTCGGCGTGGACGCCATCAACTGGCGGGCCGAGCGGGTCCCGTCGTGGCTGGCCATCGCCACCATGGTCGACTGGCGCTGGACCGGCTACAACGCGATCATCTTCCTGGCCGGCATGCAGACGATCCCGCGCGACCTGTACGAGGCCGCGGCCATCGACGGGGCCTCGCGGCGGCGGCAGTTCTGGCAGATCACCCTGCCGATGCTCCGCCCGACCATGATCTTCGTGGTGCTCAACTCCACGATCGGCGGGCTCACGCTGTTCTCCGAGCCGACGACGTTCTACAACGGCAACGTCGACGGCGGGTCACAGGGCCAGTTCCAGACGGTCGCGATGTTCGTCGTCAAGCAGGGCTTCCGCGAGTTCGACTACGGGTACGCCGCCGCGGCGGCCTGGCTGCTGTTCCTGCTCATCCTCATCGGCGCGCTGATCAACTTCCTGTTCGTCCGCAGGATCGGGGGCACCAAATGACCAACTGGTCGCCGACCCTCATCACCCGGGTCATGCTGGCGCTGGCCATCGTGCTGTCCGCCTTCCCGCTGTACTGGATGCTGGTCATCGCCTCGCGGACCAACGCCGACGCGGTCGCGGTGCCGCCGCCGTTCCTGCCCGGCGGAAACCTCGGCCAGAACATCGTCGCCGTGCTCAACAACGAGGACGCCCACTTCCTGCTCGGCCTGACCAACTCCTTCATCGTGGCGAGCGTGGTCACCGTCTCGGTGGTCATCATCTCGACGCTGGCCGGCTTCTCCTTCGCCAATCTGTCGTTCAAGGGCAGGAACGTGCTGCTCCTGGCCGTACTGCTGACGATGGCGGTGCCGCTGCAGCAGATGGGCGTGGTGCCGCTCTACCGGCTGATGGTGAGCCTGGAGTGGACGGGCACCCTCAAGGCGGTCATCCTGCCGTACCTGCTCAACGGGTTCGGCGTGTTCCTGATGACCCAGTACACCCGCCAGGCGGTGCCGATGGAACTGGTCGAGGCGGCCAGGGTCGACGGCGCGGCCACCCTGCGGATCTGGTGGAACGTCGTGCTGCCGGCCGTACGGCCGGGCATGGCGGTGCTCGGGATCAACACGTTCATGCTGATGTGGAATGACTTCATGTGGCCGCTGATCGTCCTCACTCCGGACAATCCGACGGTGCAGATCGCGATCACCTCGCTGAACGCCAGGTTCTCCACCAACTACACATTGATCTTCGCGGGAACGGCGCTGTCCATCATTCCGCTCATCGCGGTATTCGTCGCATTCGGCCGCCAGATCGTCGGCGGACTCATGGAAGGTGCGGTCAAGGCGTGACGACACAAGAGGAACAGACGCGTGCCGGGCTGCAGTTCCCCACGGGATTCGCGTTCGGCGCGGCCACCTCGGCGTACCAGATCGAAGGCGCGGTCGCCGAGGACGGGCGCGGCGTGTCCATCTGGGACACCTTCACCAAGACCCCGGGCCGCGTGCTCAACGGGGACCACGCGGACGTGGCCATCGACCACTACCACCGATACCGGGAAGACGCCCAGATCATGGCGGAGCTGGGCCTGACCGCCTACCGCTTCTCCGTCTCCTGGCCCCGGATCCAGCCCGACGGGTCCGGCAAGGTCAACCAGAAGGGTCTCGACTTCTACAAGCGGCTCACCGACGAGCTGCGGCAGCACGGCATCGACCCCTGGCTGACCCTCTACCACTGGGACCTGCCCCAGGCGCTGGAGGACAGGGGTGGCTGGCCCAACCGCGACACGGCCTACTGCTTCGCCGACTACGCGGCGACCGTGCACGAAGCGCTGAAGGACCACGTACATACCTTCAGCACCGTCAACGAGCCATGGTGCACCGCGTTCCTCGGCTACGCCTCGGGCGAGCACGCCCCGGGCCGTCGCGAGCCGGAGAACGCGATCAGGGGCGCGCACCATCTCAACCTCGCGCACGGCCTTTCCGTACAGGCGATGGGCGCGAGGCGGGTCGGCGGCTGCGTGAACCTCTACGCGATCACCCCGGCCACGGACAGCGAGGCGGACCAGGACGCGGCGCGGCGCATCGACGGGCTGCAGAACAGGTTCTTCCTCGACGCGCTGATGACCGGCCGCTACCCGCAGGACGTCCTCGACGACCTCGGGATGGACCTGGGCTTCATCAGGGACGGTGACCTGGCGACCATCAAGGCGCCGATCGACGTGCTGCTCGTCAACTACTACAGCCGCTTCACGGTTTCGGGAGCACCAGGCGGCAGGGCCTCGGCGGCGGCGGCGCCCACGGATTCCGCCTCGCCATGGGTGGGCAGCGAGCACGTGTCGTTCGTCGACGGCGGCCGGCCGGTCACCGCGATGGGCTGGGAGATCGACCGGGGCGGCCTGGTGGAGGTGCTGACCAGGGTGGCGCGGGACTACCCGGCGATCCCGATGGTCGTCTCCGAGAACGGCGCGGCCTTCGAGGACGTCCTGGAGCACGGCCGGGTGCACGACTCCGAGCGGGTGGCCTACTTCGAGGACCACCTGCGCGCCTGCCGCGACGCGATCGACGCCGGGGTGCCGCTGGAGGGCTATTTCGCCTGGTCACTGATGGATAATTTCGAGTGGGCATGGGGCTACGGCAAGCGTTTCGGCCTCGTGCACGTGGACTTCGAGAGCCAGCGGCGCGTGCTCAAGGACAGCGCTATCTGGTACTCGGAGATCATCCGGCAGAATAGGCGTCATGAACCGACCGACTCTTGAGGCAGTCGCTGCTCTGGCCGGAGTAGGCCGTGGCACGGTGTCCAGAGTCATCAACGGCTCACCCAACGTGAGCGAGAAGGCCCGCGACGCCGTGCAACGGGCCATCCAGGAGCTGGGCTACGTCCCCAACCGCGCGGCGCGGGCGCTGGTCACCCGGCGCACCGACACGGTGGCGCTGGTGGTGTCGGAGTCCGAGCTGCGCGTCTTCGACGAGCCCTACTTCGCCGGGACCATCAGGGGCATCGGCTCGGCGCTGGCCGAGACGGGCCTCCAGCTGATCCTGGCCATGGCCCAGTCGCAGGAGGAGCACGAACGCCTGGAGCACTACCTGACGGGGCAGCACGTCGACGGCGTGCTGCTCCTGTCGCTGCACGGCGCCGACCCGCTGCCCGGCCGGCTGGAGGCGATGGGCGTGCCGACCGTGCTGGGCGGCCGCCCGGTCGGCCTCACCCCTTACAGCTACGTCGACATGGACAACCGGGCCGGCGCCCGGCAGGCGGTCAAGCACCTGCTGGGTCTCGGCAGGCGGCGCATCGCCACGATCGCCGGGCCGCAGGACATGGGCGTGGGCGTCGACCGGCTGGCCGGCTACCACGACGCGCTGCTCACCTTGGGAGCGCGGGAGCTGGTCGCCTACGGCAGCGACTTCTCCGAGGAGAGCGGCGCGGCGGCGATGCGCGAGCTGCTGGCCGAAGAGCCGGAGCTCGACGCCGTGTTCGCCGCATCGGACCCGCTGGCGGTGGGGGCGATGCGGGTGCTCAAGCTCGAGGGCCGGGCCATCCCGGGTGATGTGGCGGTGGTCGGGTTCGACGACTCCAAGGTCGCCTTGCACGCCGACCCGCCGCTGACCACCGTGCACCAGCCTGCCGAGGAGATGGGCCGCCAGATGGCGCGGCTGCTGGTCGCGCGGATCAACGGCGAGGCGCTCCGCCAGCCCGTGGTCATCCTCGACACCCACCTGGTGCGCCGGGAGTCGGCCTGACCTCGGGATACCCTTTGCTCTTTTTGCTATTTGCTCGACCCCCTGCTCAACCCCCGAGAGAGGATCCTTCCGTGCCCCAGCTCGCCGCCGCCGGATACACCGCGCGGATCAGCCCGCGCGGCGCCGCGCTCAGGACGCTCCGCCACGGCGCGCGCGACCTGATCACGAGCTGGCCCGCCGAGGGCCCGGTCCCCTATTTCGCGGGTACGATCCTCGCCCCGTGGCCGAACCGGGTGGGCGGGGCCCGCTATCCGTTCGGCGGGCGGACGCACGAGCTGGCGGTGAGCGAGCCCGAGCGCGGCCACGCCCTGCACGGGCTGGTGTCCGGCGTCGACTGGCAGGTCGTGGAGCTGCTGGCCGCCGAGGACCACCACGCCTTCGTACGCCTGGCGCACACGATCACCCCCACGGCCGGCTACCCGTTCACGCTGACGCTGCGCGTGCTCCACCGGCTCGACGAGCACGGGCTGACCACCACGGTCACCGCCCGCAACGACGGCACCGACGCCGCCCCCTACGGCTGCGGCCCCCATCCCTGGCTGCTCGGCGACGACCTGGAGCTGCCCGCCGCCAAGGTGCTGGTCACCGACGAGCGGCTGCTGCCGCGGTCCCTGGACGACGTGTCCGGCTCCCCGTACGACTTCCGCGAGGCCAGGCCGCTCGACGGCGACGTGATCGACCACGCGTTCACCGGGCTGGCGGCCGGAGAGGCCCGGGTCGGGGGCGTACGCATGACGTGGGACCCGGCCGTGCTGCCCTGGGTGCAGGTCTGCACCAGCGGGCAGCTCGGCTACGAGGGCGTGGCGGTGGAGCCCATGACCTGCCCGCCCGACGCGTTCAACTCCGGCACCGACGTGGTGGTGCTCGAACCGGGCGGCGAGCACGTGGCCAGCTGGACGATCAGCGCCGCCTGACAGGGTCGGGCCGAGCTGGACGATCAGCACCGCCTGACGAGGTCGAGCCGAGCTGGACGATCAGCACGGCATGACCCCACAATCGGGTCTCGTGGACAGCAGGACGAAACGGCGCCTATCGCCCCCCGAGCTCGACGATCTCGCCCGGCGCGCGCTCGGCGCGGGCGTGACCCGATCCACCGAACTCACCGACGGCTACGCCAACGCGGTCTGGCGGCTCCTCCTCGACGACGGCCGCGACGTGGTTCTCAAGCTGGCTCCCTCCCCCGAGCTGGACCAGCTCAGCTACGAGCGCAACCTGCTGCGGATGGAGGCGGCGGCCTGCGAGCTGGCCGTCGCCGCGGGCGTGCCGGTGGCGAGGCTGCTGGCCGCCGGGTTCGACGATCCGGTGCTCGGCGGCGACTACCTGCTGTTCGGGACGCTCGACGGCGTGTCGTGGAACGACGTGAAACCGGACGGCGCCGACGCGGCGCTCCGGCGGGAGCTGGGCCGCCACCTGGCCAGGTTCAACGCGGTGACGGGCGAGGTGTTCGGCTACCCGCACGCGGGCATCACCGGCCGCACCTGGCGTGAGGCGTACCTGGCCATGGTGGGGGCGCTGCTGGACGACACCGAGCGCTACCCGACGCCGCTCCCCCGGCCCGCCGCGGAGATCGGCGCGCTGCTCACCGCCGCCGCGCCCGTCCTGGACGAGGTGACCACGCCGCACCTCGTCCACTTCGACGTCTGGGCGGGCAACGTCTTCCTGGACCTGTCCGGGACGCCCAGGATCCAGGCGATCATCGACCACGAGCGGGCGTTCTGGGGCGACCCGCTGGCCGAGTTCGTCACGCCGACCATCTTCGGCGAGCTGCGCGACGACGACCCGCTCCTGGCCGGGTACCGCGAGGTGACCCCACTGGAGCTCACCCCCGCCGCGCGGACCCGGCTCGACCTCTATCGTGCCTACCTCTACCTGATCCTGCTGGTGGAGAACGGGCCGCGGCAGTATCCCGAGTCGGAGTACGCGCGGGCCCGCGACCTGTCCACCGCCTCACTCACGGACGTCCTGGACCGCCTCGTAGGAGGTGCCCCCGGCTCCCGCGCCTAGCTTGCCGCACTGTCCCGTGCCCACGCCGGTGACCTTGTTGGGCACGCCCAGGTCGACCGGCGCGGGCGTGTTGCCCGTACACGCGAGCGCGCCCTTGACCGTGGTGCCCGACAGGATCGGCGCCGTGTTCGCGGTCAGCAGGGCGGCGCCGCGAATGTCGGCGCCCACGACGGCCAGCGATCCGGCGCGGTCGACCGTCAGCGCGCCGTCCACCCGCGCGCCGAGGACCTGCACCGAGGCGGCCCGCGCGGCGATGAGGGCGCCGGAGAGCCGGCCGCCGGTGACGACCACCGAGGCGCCCGCCCGCACGGTCACCCGGCCGCTCACCTGCGCGTGGTCCAGGCAGGTGACGCCGTCGGCGACGGTCAGCGGGCCGCGCTGGGCGCCCGTCAGGGTCCTGGTGCAGGCCGGTGGCGGGGCGATCGTGGTGACCGTGAAGCTGCCCGCCCTGCCGTAGTTGCCCGAGCCGTCGATCGAGCGGTACTCGATCGTGTGCCGCCCCCTGGGGAGCTTGCCGTACACGAGGGAGTCGATGGTCGTGCCGTCCTCGGTGAACGTCCACGGCAGGTCGGAGGAGGTCGGCCAGCCGAAGTAGTTGAACCAGCCGTCGCCGTCGACCCTCGACTCCGATACCACGTAGCCGCCCTGGTCGTCGGTGCCGGTCAGCTTCATCGAGAACGGCCCGTTGTAGACGTAGGTGTCGCCGGACTTGACGAGCGGCGGCGACAGCTCGTAGCCGGTCTTCGGCGAGGTGGCGTCGACCGTCCAGGTCAGCGTCCGGTCGCCGAACGTCGCGGTGAGGGTGTGCGTGCCGTCCGACGGCTTCAGCGCGCCGAGGTCCAGGTCGCTGTCGCCCTCGCCGACCCGCTTCCCGTCGAGCGCCCACGCGACCGCGGGAACGCTCGCCGCCGGGTGCGTGGTCTCCACGTACACGACCTCCGTACGGCCCAGCGGCCGGTCCACCGAGGTGGCGGAGACGATGCCGGGGGTGACGCCGTCGGGCGGGGTGGTCAGCGACGTGTCGACGGTCCAGGAGCGGGAGGCGGACATCGCGCTGCGGATCGCCGGGTCCCTGACGAAGCTCGTCGGGTCGGTGACCGTCGCCTTGACCGTGTGGGTGCCCGGGGTGAGGCCGAGCGCGCGCAAGTCCAGGGCCGTGCCTTGTTCGGCGGGCCGGTCCGTGCCGTCGACGTTCCAGGTGACGGTGAGCGCGTGGCCGTTCGGGCGCATCGGCTCCACCCAGAGCACCCGGTCGGCGCCGACGGGCGCGGCCGACGGGGTGGCGTCCTGGATCACCGTCGTCTTGCCGGTGATCCGCTGCGCCATCACTTCCCGGCTCACCTGGTCGTAGTAGTAGCCGAGCGTCTTCATCATCGAGTGCCGGCTCGGCCGCCAGACGCCCGTGGTGGCGTACATACCGCCCTCGTAGCGGCCGATCGGGCCACCGGACTCGCTGGGCTCGCCGAGCCAGCGCCACCACTTCTTCTTCTGGTCGAGCATCTGCTGCTCGGTCAGCAGCGTGTGGTGGGCGGAGGCGGGCTCGGGCCCCGTGTACGCGCCGCCGGGGACGCCGCGCTGGTAGTAGTCGTACTCGTCCTGCAGGCCGCCCAGGGAGTGGCCCAGCTCGTGCGGGCTGATCAAGGCGGACATGGAGTTGCTGCCGGAGGCGGTCGCGTAGGAACCGCCCGCGCCGCCGTACGTCCCGCTGTTGGCCAGCGCGAGGATCTGCCGGTTGGCCGAGGTCGTGCCGGTGACCAGGTTCGCGTAGCGGGTGGCGGCGGTGTTGTCCATGGTGATCAGCCGCTGGACGCTGCTGGGGTTGCACTGGCCCCAGAAGCCCATGCTGAGCGGGGTGGTCTTCTTCGGCGAGGTCAGGGCGGGGTCGCAGCTGACACCCGACTCGCCGGAGACGATGTCCACCCGGTAGACGTTGATGTAGGCGCGGTAGGACTTGTACGGCTCGATGGACCACATCACGTTGAGGTGCCGGTCGACGTCCGCCCGGAACTTCGCCTGCTCGGACTCGGTGTAGCCGTCGCCCATGATGACCAGGTTGAACCGTTTGGCGGGCGTACCGGTGACCTGGACCGGCACGACGGTGGCAGCGCCGGGTGCTTCTGCTGCGTTGGCTGCGTTGGTTGGGGGGATGTATAAGACGGCGGCGGCCAGGACCAGGGCCGCGGATTTACGCATGATCCGCATTATCGGCCTGTTGCGGATCGGCGTCTCATACCAAAGCCGATAAATCTGGTCAGGCTGTGGGGAGTTCGGCGAACAGGACCGGCTGGGTCGTGGGCTGCTTGGAGCCGCCCGCCGGTTCGACGGTGAGGCCGATGCGCTCGTCCCCCTTGGCCGCCCCGGCCAGCATGGGCGTGGTGACGCCGTCGGGGCGCCGGTCCAGGAGTCCCGCCGAGCGGATGCCGTCCGGACCCATCAGCCACAGCTCGTACACCCTCGACCGGGGCAGTTCGGGCAGGCCCGACGACGTGAACACCATCCGGCCTCGGGCGCGCGACACCACGACGGTGCCGCTGCCGCCCGCGGTGACCGGCATTCGTACAGTCCGGACGTCGGGCGCGGCCAGGACCGCGGCGACCTCGCCGTCCTTGGCTTGGAGGTCGCCCAGGTCGCGGCGGGCGTCGAACACCACGACGCCGAGCGCGACGGCCGCCGCCGTGGACACGGCCGCCAACCCGGCCACCACCCTCCCCCGCCCTCGCCGACGCCACAGCCGCACGTCGCGGAGGATCCGCCGGGGCGAGCCCGCGGGAGTCTGCGGCGTGCGGGCGACGGCCGTGAGGACGCGGGTGCGCAGGGCGGCGGGGGGTGGCTCGGCGATCGCGAGGGCGAGCAGGACGGCCGTCTCGCGCAGCCGCCGTACCTCCGTCCGGCACGACGGGCATTCCTCCATGTGCGTTTCGAACAGCACCCCGTCGCTGTCCGGCAACGCGTGCACGGCGTAGGCGCCGGAAAGGGTGTGGAGCTCATCGCTCATATCGCACTCCACGTCGGTCGGGGTCACGTCATTTCTTCGGTAGTACTTCGGCGTTTCGGGCGTGTCGGATGGCACCAGGCAAGTGCATTTCTCCATGGACAGAGTTAAACTCAATACGTGATGAATTCCTGTGTGATCGCCGGCGGCGGCCCGGCGGGCGCGATGCTCGCCCTGCTGCTGGCCAGAGCAGGTGTCGAGGTCACCCTGCTGGAGAAGCACGCCGATTTCCTCCGCGACTTCCGCGGCGACACGATCCACCCGTCCACGCTTCAGGTGCTGGACGAGCTCGGGCTGGCCGCGGACTTCCTGAAGATCCCCCACCGCAAGACGTATGGGTTCACCCTGCTGACCGACGACGGGCCGGTCCAGATGGCGAATCTTCGCGGGCTGCCGGGTAAGTACGACTACATCGCCTTCGTCCCGCAATGGGACTTCCTGAAGCTCGTCACGTCGGCCGCCGAGAAGTACCCGAAGTTCCGGCTGCTCATGAACGCCGAGGCGTACGGACTGATCCGCGAAGACGGTGCGGCCCGCGGACTGCGCTACCGCGACAAGTCGGGCGAGCACGAGATCAGGGCGGAGCTGACCGTGGCCGCGGACGGCCGCGGCTCGACGCTGCGCGCGGCCGCCGGACTGGTGCCGCAGGAGTTCGGCGCGCCGATGGACGTCCTGTGGTTCCGGCTGCCGCGCGTCGAGGGCGACCCCGAGCAGACGTTCCTGCGGATCTCCACCGGCCACGCGATCGTGGGCATCAACAGGGAGACCTACTGGCAGCTGGCCTACCTCATCCCCAAGGGCGGCTACGACCGGCTGGCCGGTCAGGGCATCGACGCGTTCCGTAAGCCGGTGGCGCGGCTGCTGCCGTACCTGGAGGGGCGCGTCGGGCAGATCGCGAGCTTCGACGACGTCAGCATGCTCACGGTGGTGCTCAACCGGCTCCGCCGCTGGTACCGGCCCGGTTTCCTGGCCATCGGCGACGCCGCGCACGCGATGTCACCGGTGTTCGGCGTCGGCATCAACCTGGCGGTGCAGGACGCGGTCGCCACGGCCAACCTGCTGGCCGAGCCGCTGCGGGCGGGCCGGCCCATTTCGGAGGCCATGTTGCGCCGGCTGGAGCGCCGCCGCATGCTGCCCACCAGGATCACCCAGGCCGCGCAGCGCGTGGCTCAGGACCGGCTGCTCGGCCCGACGATCGACAGCCAGGTGGGGCCGCCGCGCATTCCGGCGAAGCTGCCGCAGAATCCCCTGTTCAGCGGGGTGTTTCGGCGTTTCCTCGGGCTGGGGGTGCGCCCCGAGCACGTACGGACACCCGAACTCTGACCCGTCCCGCGGGGTCGCTTTCTCACAACGTGGACATCGGGGTCGGTGACGCCGAGCCGGTAGCATACCCTCGTATGTCGTGAGCGCACTGAGCAATCCCGAGGAACTCGATTCCTGGCGAGCCCTGCCGGCGGCCCAGCAGCCTGACTGGCCTGACCGCAGCGAGCTCGAGAAGGTCGTCGCCGAGCTCGGCGGCCTGCCCCCACTCGTCTTCGCCGGCGAGTGCGACCAGCTCAAGGAGCAGCTGGCCGCCGTCGCCCGAGGCGAGGCGTTCGTATTGCAAGGCGGTGACTGCGCCGAGACGTTCGCCGGGGCGACCGCCGACAATGTGCGCAACAAGCTCAAGACGCTGCTGCAGATGGCCATCGTGCTGACGTACGCCGCCAAGGTGCCGGTGGTCAAGATCGGCCGCGTGGCCGGGCAGTTCGCCAAGCCGCGTTCCAAGGGCACCGAGACGCGTGACGGCCTGGAGCTGCCCGCCTACCGGGGCGACATGGTCAACGGCTTCGCCTTCACCCCCGAGTCCCGCATGCCCGACCCGTGGCGGCTGCTGAAGGCCTACCACTCCTCGGCCGTGACGCTCAACCTGGCCCGCGCCTTCACCAAGGGCGGCTACGCCGACCTGCGCCAGGTGCACGCCTGGAACCAGGACTTCGTGGGCGAGTCCCCCGCCGGCCGCCGCTACGAGCAGCTGGCCAGGGAGATCGACCAGGCGCTCGCGTTCATGCGCGCCTGCGGGGCCGACCCGGAGGAGTTCCACACCGTCGAGTTCTACTCCTCGCACGAGGCGCTGATCCTCGACTACGACCGGGCGCTCACGCGCATCGACTCGCGGACCGGCAGCCCGTACGACGTGTCGGCGCACATGGTCTGGATCGGCGAGCGCACCCGCCAGCTCGACGGCGCGCATGTCGACTTCTTCTCGCGCATCCGCAACCCCATCGGCGTCAAGCTCGGCCCGACCACCACGCCCTCCGAGGCACTGGCGCTGGTCGAGAAGCTCAACCCCGAGAACGAGCCGGGGCGGCTCACGTTCATCACCCGGATGGGCGCCTCCAAGATCCGCGAGCACCTGCCCGCGCTGGTCAAGGAGGTCACCGCGGCGGGCGCGCAGGTCGCGTGGATCTGCGACCCGATGCACGGCAACACGTGGGAGGCGCCGAGCGGCCACAAGACGCGCCGGCTCGACGACGTGCTCGACGAGGTGACGGGCTTCTTCGAGGTGCACCGCTCGCTCGGCACGCACCCCGGCGGCATCCACATCGAGTTCACGGGCGACGACGTGACGGAGTGCGTGGGCGGCGGCCACGAGATCGTCGAGGACGACCTCTCGCGCCGCTACGAGACGGCCTGCGACCCGCGTCTCAACCGTGGCCAGTCGCTCGACCTCGCCTTCCGGGTGGCGGAGCTCTACCGCTCCAGCTGAGTACGTAGGCGGCAGCCCCGGGTTGGGCCGGGGCTGCCAGAGGATTCTTCGGTCACGCCCGTCCGCGATCTTCTATGATCGGCCTGACAAAGGTGAGAATTCCTCAACTATTGGGAGAAATCGTGGACAGCGCCCCAGATGGCGTGGACCCGAGCGTGCCCAACATCGCCCGGATGTACGACTACTTCCTGGACGGCAAGGACAACTTCGCCTCCGACCGGGAAGCGGCCGAGCAGATCTTGAAGCTGTTCCCCGGTACGAAGGACTCCGCGAGGGCAAACCGCGACTTCCTCCGCCGGGCCGTACGCCATCTGATCGACTCCGGCGTCGACCAGATCGTCGATCTCGGCGCCGGACTGCCCACCCAGGGCAACACGCACGAGATCGCGCCCGAGGCGCGCGTCGTCTACGTCGACTACGACCCCGTGGTGTGCGCGCACGGGCGGGCCCTGTTGTCCAGGGGCGTGAACGTGGAGTTCGTACAGGCCGACATCAGGGACATCGACCCGCTCCTGGAGACTCTGGCCGAGACGATCGACTTCGGCCGCCCGGTGGCGTTCCTGATGCTGGCCGTGCTGCACTTCCTGCCCGACGAGGCCGCGTACGGCATCGTCGGCAGGCTGCGCGACGCGGGTCCCGCGGGCAGCCGGCTGGTCATCAGCCACGCCGTGGACGCCGCGCCCGACTCCACGCCGCAGGCGCTGGAGATCTACAAGCAGGCGACGGCCGCGCTCAACCTGCGGACGCCCGAGGAGATCGCCGCCTTCTTCGAGGGCTACGAACTGGCCGAGCCCGGCCTGGTCTACCCCCAGAACTGGCGGCCCGACCCCGGCGAACCCCTGCTGGGCACGAAGGCCGTCACCGACGCCGGCTACGCGGGAGTCGGCCGCAAACCGTAAGCGTCAGGTTGTCAGCGCGACTCGTTGGCATCAGGCTGTGGAACGAGAAAAGCCCCGCTGGTACGGCGGGGCTTCATGGTGCGACGGTCAGTTCTGCTCGGCGTTCTTCATCTCCTCGTTGAGCTCGGTCCTGATCGCGTCCATGTCGAGCGCGCGCACCTGGCTGATCAGGTCTTCGAGCGCGGGCGCCGGAATCGCACCGGGCTGCGCGTAGACCACGATCCCATCGCGAATCGCCATGAGCGTCGGGATCGAGCTGATGTCGAAGCCCTGAGCGAGGGCCTGCTCCGCATCGGTGTCGATCTTACCGAAGGTGATGTCCTCATGCTTGTCGGACGCCTTCTCGAAGATCGGCCCGAACATCTTGCACGGGCCACACCACTCGGCCCAGAAGTCGAGCAGGACGATCCCCTTGTCGGCGATGTCGTTGAAGTTCGTCTCGGTTACCTCGATGGTCGCCACAAGTGGCTCCTCGTATCGTCGCGTGAAGTCTGTATGTCATCCCAGGGTGCAAAGCTGTCAACCACGTACCCTCCACCAGCATTCCATGCCCACGCCGCCGGGCCTCACATAACGGGCGCGGGGATTTCCTGGACGGCGACCTGTCCGGACCACGCGCTGGCGGGCTGAACACGGCGAATGCCTCGTTCGGCAATGAAGGCGACCTTGCGCTGCAGCGCGGATTGCGACTGTTGACGTCCCGAACACGAAGATCGCTAGATGCTGCTAATCTCACGCATTCGATCAGCTCAGTCCGGTCGCAGACGTCGACATTCATCCGAGGACAAGGACACCTATGCCGCTGTTGGCTCGCATGCTCTCCGCGCCCCTGTTCGTCGACGTCCGGGCCGGTGCGGTCGCCAGCCTCGGCACGCTGCTGACCGACCTGCAGATCGCCCGGCAGGGCAGGGTGGCTGTCGCCGTCGGTCCCAGTCAGGGTGACGGCATCTGCGAGGAATTGCGGATCGATGGGGCCGAGGTGCTCCGTATTCCCAACGGAACCCTTGCCGCCGCTGTTGAGCTCGGACAACAACTGCGGGCCGGCCAGTTCGAGGCGATCGCGGGCATCGGCGGCGGCAAGACCATCGACGTGGCCAAGTTCGCCGCGCACATGGCGGGCATCCCGATGGTGGCGGTGACCACGAGCCTGGGCCACGACGGCATCGCCTCGCCGGTCAGCACGCTGCGACACGAGTCGGGCACGGGCTCCTACGGCGTCGTGATGCCGGCGGCCGTCCTGGTGGATCTCGATCGCGTCCGGTCGGCCCCGGCGGCCCTCTCCACGGCCGGGATCGGCGATGCGATCAGCGACCTGTCCGCGGTGGCCGACTGGGAACTGGCCGCTGCCGAGGCCGGCGAGCACATCGACGGGCTGGCGGTGGCGATGGCCAGATCAGCGGCGCTGGTGGTCCTGCACCAGCCAGGCCTGGCTCGAGACGACGAGTTCCTCACCGTACTGGCCGAGTCACTGATCCTGTCCGGCATGGCGATGGCGGTAGCCGGGTCGAGCCGACCGGCCAGCGGCGGCGACCACGAGATCATGCATGCCATCAATCAGCTCTACCCCGGCACGGCAAGCCACGGAGAACTCGCCGGAGTCGGTGCGCTGTTCTGCAGCTACCTGCGTCAGGACGAAGCCAAGGTCGAGCTGATCTCCGCGTGCCTGGGACGGCACGGCCTCCCGCGCACCCCCGGCGATCTCGGCTTGTCAGATGCCGACTTCGCCAAGGCCGTGGCGTACGCGCCGCGGACCCGTCCGGGCCGGTACACCATCCTCGAGCATCTCGACCTATCCGAGGCTCAGCTCGCCGACCACGTGGGGGGCTACGTCAAGACAGTCGTGGGCTAACTCACGTACGTCGGGGGCTGACTTACGTCGCGGGCTGACCCATGTACGTCGCGGGCTCACCCGCGTAAAGGGGAAGCGCCACTCACGGTTCAGGACCGCCTCCTCCTGAAGGCGCGCCGACGAGGGCCTGAGGCACCTCTCCTGGCCGGCGCGGTCAGGACGGCGTGCTCTATCCACAGAATCCGGTTCGCACAGATGGCGGCTCAACCTGATCGGCCATGCTGACGTGGTCGCCGATCAGGAGAGGACGCGATGCCTGAGTATTTCCAGCTGGCCGAGCTGCGCGAGCGCGGCTGGAGCCCGACGATGATCCGGAAGTTGCTGGACCCGCCGGACCTGCTGCGACCCAATCCGCTCTTCAGATCGGCGTCGCCCATGAGGCTGTACGAGACGGGGAGGGTGGTGTCGGCGGAGCAGTCCGAGTCGTTCGCCGCGCTGCGCGTCCGGGCGGCGCAGCAGTCGGAGGCGGCGAAGCGTCGCGGCACGCCGTCGCGGGGAGACCCTTGCCGACATTGAGCGGGTGCGCATCGCGATACCGGCGTCGGCGTGATGGCGTCAGAGGAGGCCCGCACCGTCCAGCTGGGTGTGGAAAGCCTTCTTGCCTGGGTGGGCGGCGCGGAGGCGGGCGACGTACGAGGCGAACTCGGTCTGATCTCCGGTGCGTTCGAACAGGGTCCGTAGCGTGAAGAGATACTGGATCGCCTCCTGGTAGCCGGGTCTGCTGGCCCGGCTGACGCAGGATTCGGCCAGTTCCCGGTAGACCGGGATGGCGTCCTCTGGATGGGTTTGGGCGCGGGCGTTGACCACGCGCATGCGCAGGTCAGGGTCCAGTCCGTACGTCTGGAGGACCTCCCAGGCGCCCGCCACGTCCCCGTTGATCAGCAGTACCTCGGCCAGTGTGGGGGCCATGGCGGGCGATGAGCGGAGGTGTGTGATGGCCTTGGCCTGCCACGGGGCCGCGTCCGGGGCGGCCTGGCGGGTCAGGCTCTGATAGGTGTGCGTGGACGGTGAGAGGGTGAACAGCTGCCAGCGGGTCTCGAGCGCCTGCTCGGTCCGTCCGGCGTGCTGATGGCAGTCAAGGGCGAGGGTGAGGAGGTGCTGATCGCGGCCGTAGCGGTTCATCCCCTGATCGATCCAGGCCAGGGCTTCGTCGTGGCGCTCCTCGCCGATCAGGAGACGGGCGATCTTCTCGATGTCACCGCTGCCGGCGGCCCGCTGGGCGAGCAGGGCGATCACGGCGTCGGTGCCGCCCTCGGCGCGGGCGAGCGACTCGCGCAGCGTGCTCAGCTTGTAGTCGCGGATCCCGCGTGCGAGGGTCCCGTCCAGCAGCTCGTGGCAGCGGCGCAGGCCCTGGTCGCCCAGCACGGGAGCATAGCCGGGCAGCGAGCTCTCGAAGGTGCACCAGTTGCTGGTCTGCACCTTGCCCATCAGCCACTCCGCCAGCCGCACCGGGTCGGGCGAGCCGGCCAGGCAGGCGTCGCGATGCATGCCCTGGACGCGTTCGAGATCGTCGACGAGCTGGCCGCCATAGACCTCTCCGGTGTCCAGCACCTCCTCGATGAGGTCGATCGCGCGGACGGTCAGCTCGCGAGCGGTGTCCGGTGACGGCTCGATCAGGTCGTCGATCTCGTCGAGGATCTCCTCCAGGTCCTCGAGATCGGGGTACCACTCACCCTCGTACCAGGAGTCGCACACATCCGCGGCCTCGGCCAGCAGGTCCGCCATGACTGATTCCAGGTCGGCGAGGAGGTCGGTCGACTCCTCGCCGATGATGGTCTCCGCGAGCTCGGTCCGCAGCCGGTCGGCGAGCGCGGGGTCCGTCGCGGCCAGAGTGGCGAGGCGGCGGGCCAGCCAGTCGGAGTCCTGGGTACGCAGCAGCGCGTACAGGTCGGGCGCGGGCCGCACATCGCCCATCCGGACCCAGGTCACCGCCGCGGCGGCCGCATGGGCGCACAATTCGGGATCCAGGCATTCGCAGACCGCGCGCATCCCGCTCGCGGTGAAGGTGACCGTCACCGAACGCCCGCTCACCAGCGCGGCGACCGACGTACCCTTCTCGGTCAACCCCGCGACCATGCCGCCGGCGACCAGTGCGAGAGCCTCGGCGAACACCGGCTCGCTGACCTGGCTCCGTACGGCTTCCTCGTCAACCTGGATGAGCGCCATGATTTCGATTATCCCGCAATGATCAACTGTGCTCGCCCCGGGTAGCACTCGATTCCACGTCACAGGCCGCCCGTACGGAACACGAGCCGCCGTGCGCAACACAGGCGGGCAGCCCGTACGGAATACCGGCCGCCCGTGACGAAAGGGTCAGTGGCCCGGCAGGGTGAGGCCGATGACGAGCGGGTCGTGGTCGGTGGACCGGAAGGCGTCCGGCTTGTACAGGGACGCCGGGTTGTACTCGGTGTTGTAGTCGAGAATGCGCGGTTCGTCCGAGTTTATGTGCCAGATCGTCGCGCTGGTGACCCGCTTGAGCAGCTGCCGGCCGACCAGCGCGTGGTCGAGCTCTCCGGCCAGGCCGTCGAACAGGTAGCTGTAGCGCTGCCGCGCCGGCACGAACCTCTTGGTCAGGCTGGTCAGCCCGCCCGCCTCCAGTGTGTGGATCGGGTCCTCCTCGCCGTAGGCGTTGAGGTCGCCGAGCACCACCGGGTTGGGCAGGTCCTTCACCAGGCCGAGCAGCGCCTGCGCCTGCTTGACGCGGGTGGCGTTCCAGCAGCTCTGCCCGTCGCCCTGGTCGGCGTCGGGGCCGTCGGCCGGGCAGCTGCCCTTGGACTTGAGGTGGTTGACGACCATCGTGAACGGCTGGCCGCCCGCCGTCCTGCGGAATGTCTGGATCAGCGGCGGCCGGCTGAACACCGCGTCCTGCGACGCCTGGGGAGCGCCGACGGGCGTGAGCTTGGCCGGCTTGTAGATCACCGCGACCTGGATGGCGTCCGTGCCAGGGTACGGGTGCTGGAGCGCCGCGTACGTACCCGCGCCGACCTCGGCGTTGACGGCGTCCACGAGGGCCTGGAGCGCCGTCTGGCCGTTGTTCTCGACCTCCATGAGGCCCACGGCGTCGGCGTCGAGCCCCTTCAGCGCCGCCACCAGCTTGGCGAGCTGCCGCTGCTGCTCCACGGCGTTGGTGGCGCCGCGCGATCCGAGGGTGGTGAACCAGTTCAGCGTGTTGAACGAGGCCACCTTGACGTTGCCGATGACCGGGAAGGGCCGGGGCGTCCGGGGGTTGGTGTCGCGGTAGTTGATCGGCTTGGTGGGTTGCAGGCGGTAGAGGCCGAACCCGTAGCCGAGCACGCCGGTGATGCCCGCGGCCAGGTCGCCGGTACGCACGATAGGCGGCAGGGTGGCCGGGTTCTCCCTGCTGGAGCCGTCGTCGATGAGCAGCGAGCGCCGCTTGTTCAGCGCCGCGTCCACGCCGGGCCGGTCCGTCGGCTGGAACAGCCGGCCGCCGGAGGAGACGGTGACCTCGCCGTAACGGCCCAGGTTGTAGTGCTCGCTGACGGTCAGCGGCTGCGGGAAGGTGAGCAGCATGTTCTCGACGGACTCCCGCCCGTCGTCCGGCAGCTTGTACGGCTGAGCCGCCACCGAGCCGGTGCCGCAGACGTCCACCGCGGTGACCGGTGACAGCTCCGTCCAGCCGTTGTACTCCGTCACCTTGCCCGTCACGAGCACCCGGTCGCCCGCCGCGACGTCCTTGAAGGTGTCGCGGGCGTAGGCGAACAGCCCTTCGGAGGTCTTCGGGTCGGTGTCCGGCTTCGGGTCCTGCAGGAAGAAACCGCTCAGCTGGTCGCCGCGCTGGAAGTCGCCGGTGACGATGCCTTCGACGGTGACGCTCTGCCCGGCCAGGGGGCTGGCATCACCGCTCCCCTGCACCTCCGAGATGCGCCGGCTCGGCGGCGTGTCGCACGCGGTGGCCGGTGCGGCGAGCGCCGGTGTGCCGGGGAGGGCAGCCGCCACGACGAACGCGACGAGAAAAGTTCTGGATAAAACACGCATGACCAGCACTTTAGAGGGAATTGCGGTCACAGATTTCCACCAAAAAGTGGCTAGAACATTAAATCATCGAACCTTGACACTGCCCCCTTGCGGGTATGAGCACTGCATGGACTGGGTCACCTGCGCCTATTCGGCAGCCTGCTCGGGAATCGCCCACCAGCCGTACGACCGTTGCCTGGCACATCTGCAACCGGACGAAGTAGCCGAGACCCTCGACGAGATGGCTCCCGGCCGCCTGCTCGACCTGCGCGGTACGCCGATCAACGGCGCGCTGCTCAGCAGGATCATCGAGGTCACCGGCGGCCGACCAGGACGGGCCCGGCTGGACCGGGTCACGTTCACCGGCGACGTACGGCTGTCCGGCGTGACCTTCGCCGGCGACGTGTCGCTCGACGGCGCCAGGTTCGAGCGGCTGGCCTCGTTCTTCGGCGCCCGGTTCGAGGGCAATGTCTCGCTGGCCGGGGCCGGGTTCGCCCGCGAGTTGTCCTTCCACGGCGTCCGAGTGCGCGGCCACGTGTCGCTGGACCGGGCGGTGATGTCGCGTGACGCGCTGTTCAGCCAGGCCGTGTTCGGTCACGGGCTGTCGTGCGAGCGGGCCAGGTTCGACGGCTACGCCACCTTCGACGGGGCCGCGCTGGGCGACGGCGCGAGCTTCCGCGGCGCCAGGTTCGGCCGTACGCTGTCCTTCCGCAAGGTCAGCGGCCCCGCCTGGTTCGACACCGCGCACTTCGCGGCCGACGCCTACCTGTCGGTCACCGGGCGGCTGTCCGCCTCGCGGGCCCGCGCCGACGGCACGCTCGACGTGGCAGTCGCCGCCGGCCGCGCGAACCTGCGGCGGATGGAGGTCACCGGCGCGACGACGATCCGGCTCGCCGATTCCGATGCCGACCTGGAGGGGTCGGTGCTGCGCGGCCCCGCGATGGTGACCGGGCGCGGCGGGTCCGCGCTGACCTCGCTGCGGCACGTCGACGCGGCCGACCTGGCGCTGTTCGGCCTCGACCTGTCGGGCTGCCGGTTCGCCGGGCTGGCCCGCCCGGCCGCGGTCCGGGTCAAGAACTGCACCTTCGCGCTGACCCCGCGGGGGGTGCGGGTGAGCCTGCACTGGCCGATGCTGCGCTGGTTCTCCCGGCGCAGCGCGCTGGCCGACGAGCACACGATGCGCGGCTGGGCTCCCCCCGCCCCCGCTCCGGACAAGAGCCCGGCCTCCCGGCCGGCCGCGTACGGCGCTCCGGCGGCGCAGGACCCGCCCGCCGGACCCGACCGGCTGGCCGCCCTCTACTCCGGGTTGCGCGCCCAGGTCGACGACGTGGGCACCTCGGCCGACTTCGCGTTCGCGGCGATGGAGATGCGCCGCCAGGCGGGCCGCCGGTGGTGGCTGTCCCTTTCGTGGCTTCTATGGGGGTACGGCATGCGGATGGGCCGGGCCGCGGGCTGGCTCGTCCTGCTGATGGCGATCACCGTGGCCGCGCTGTTCTGGACCTCGACCTCACACGCCGAACGCGGCGCCGAACAACCACCCGCACCCGCCGTCCACCCATAGCGGCCGTCCGCCCGCAGACGCCGCCCGCCCATAGAAGCCGTCCGTCACAAGCCGTCCGTCACAAGCCGTCCGTCACAAGCCGTCCGTCACAAGCCGTCGAGGACCTTGCCGATGGCGGCGAAGTGCATGGAGCGCCAGCCGCCGCCCATGATCTTGCGGGCCATCTGCTGCATGGCGTCGTCGGGGTCGAAGCCCTCGTGGTCGAGGAAGAGCCTGGTGCCCGTGCCCTCGGGCTCCAGCCGCCAGGTGACGGTCCAGTCGGCGAGCTTGCCATCGCTCCAGCTGATCTTCAGCAGCTTCTCCGGCTCCAGCTCCAGCACCTCGCAGTAGACGATGCCCTCGAAGCCGGTCTGCTTCACCGGCGTGGTGGTGAAGGTGAACCGGTGCCCCACCTGCGGGCTGAAGTCGTTGGGCATCAGCCAGCGGGCCACCAGTTCGGGCTCGGTCAGCGCCCGCCACACCTTCGCGGGCGCGTGCCCGAGGAACTGGTCAAGCCGGATCGAGCGCAGGTCGTCAGACATCGCCGTCTTCCCTTTCCTGGTCTTCCATCTCGTCGAGCAGGTCGCTCAGGCCGGAGAGCTTCTCTCTCCAGAAGCGTTCGTACGGCGTGAGCCACTCACGGATCTCCATGAGCGGAGCCGCCTCCAACCGGTAGAGCCGTTCTCTCCCCCGGCGCGTCTCGGCCACCAGTCCGGCATCCCTGAGCACCTTGAGATGCTCCGAGACACTGGGACGGCTCATGTCGAAGCGCTCGGCCAGCCGCCCGGCCGGTTGGCTGCCCTCATCGAGCAGCAGCCGCAACAACTCCCGCCGGGCCGGGCTGGCCAGCGCGGTGAACACGTGATCGGCGGTCATGCCTGGCTGACCACGAACCCGTTGCCGTCGGGGTCCTGGAACAGCAATTGCCTGCCCCACGGTTCGTCCGTCGGGCCTTCGCAGGCCGTACCGTGCTCGCGCAGGCGCCCGGCCAGCGCGTCGAGGTCGTCGGAGGCGACCACCAGGCCGCCGATGGCGGCCATGTTCGGGAACCAGGAGGCGAGCAGCAGCGTGGTCTCGGCCCCCTTCGGGGCGACCGTGAGCCAGCGGCCCATCGGGAACGGGTTGTCGGTGCGGGTCTCGAAGCCCAGGACGCCGCTGTAGAAGGCGAGCGCCCGCTGCTGGTCCGCTACTGGCACGGTCACGGTCGTGATGCTGAAGATTGGCATGTGGGCCACTATATGTAGGAATTTCCCTACGCATCAAGTCATCAGGGAGATCCCTGATTACGTACCGGGTTCCGCCTTCATAAGATGGGGGCATGCGGATCGACGACTACGTGGCCGAGCTGGGCAGGTCTCTGGCTGGGCCACCGGGGCCCAAGCGTGACCTGGTCGTCGAGGCGCGTGACAGCCTGGCCGACACCGCCGACGCGCTGGAGGCCGAGGGCCTGACCCGGGCCGAGGCCGAGCGGCTGGCGGTGCGGCAGTTCGGCGCGATCGCCGAGATCGCGCCCGGATACCAGCGGGAGCTGACCGGCGCGGCCGGCCGGATGCTGGGGACGCTGCTGCTCATCAGCGTGCCGATCACCGTGCTGATGTGGTCGGCGATCTGGCGCTTCTACCCTTATCCCCCCGCCGCTCAGGCCACCTGGGCGGCCCGGCCCGCCTGGTACAACGCCGCCTCGCGAGGGCTCGACATCCTGCAGTTGGCCACGGGCCTGTACGGCGGGCTGTCGCTGCTCGCGCTGAGCCGGGGCGCCCGGTGGCATCTCCGGCCGCAGCTGGTCACCAAGTGGCTGGGGGTCGTCGTCTGGGTGATGCTGCCGGTGAACGGGCTGCTGATCCTGCTACTCCTCCATGGGGCGGATATGCAGGGCATCAACACCTACCTGCCCGCCATCCTCGCCAATTTCCTGTCGGCGATCTTCTGGGGCCTGCAGCTCTACGGCGCGACGCGCTGCCTGCGCCTCACCCGGGCCACCTGCGCCTCACCCAGACTGCCTGATCCCCGGCCGTAGCACTCCGCCGATCACACTGGCGAACTCCGCCCAGGCCGACCGCTCCCCTTCCAGCTGTTTCCTGCCGGAATCGGTCAGGCGGTAGGTGCGCCGCTTGCGCCCGCCGACCGTGGCCCACTCACTGGCCAGATAGCCGATCCGCTCCAGCCTGCGCAGTGCCGGGTAGACGGTGCCGGTCGGCACGTTGAGCGCTCCCCCACTGCGCGTCTGCAGGGCCTCGATGATGGCGTAGCCGTGCAGCGGCTCACCCTCCAGCACAGAGAGCAGCAGGGCGTCCATGTGACCGCGCAGCGCGTCGGGGTTCATGACTCCGATCCTAGATAACCCTTCGTTCAGTAGCCAGTCTACATGTAGGCCGCCTATAGGTAGACTGTCTATAGGTAGACAGGCATAACGAAGGGGGTTTGGCGCATGGAAGCGCTGGAACTGGCCCGGTTGCAGTTCGCGATGACAGGGAACCTGCACTTCCTGTTCGTCGTGCTCACGCTGGGGCTCGCGCCGCTGGTGGCGATCATGCATACGCGCTGGGCGCTGGCGGGCAAGCCGCTGCACGAGCGGCTGACCAGGTTCTGGGGCCAGATATATGTCATCAACTACGCCTTGGGCATCGTCACCGGACTCGTGATGGAGTTCCAGTTCGGGCTCTCGTGGAGCGGGCTGACGCACTACGCGGGCGACGTCTTCGGCGCTCCGCTGGCCATGGAGACGCTGGTGGCGTTCTTCCTGGAGTCGACGTTCCTCGGCCTGTGGATCTTCGGCTGGGGACGGCTGCCGAAATGGGCGCATCTGGCCTGCATCTGGCTCGTCACGCTCACGGCGTACGGCAGCGCCTTCTTCATCATGGCGGCCAACTCCTTCCTGCAGAACCCCGCCGGAGCCGTCGTCAGGGGCGATCGGATGGAGCTGGTCGACATCGGCGCGATGTTCACCAACAAGACGCTGATCTTCTCCTTCCCGCACGTGATCGGGGCCGGGCTGTTCACCGGGGCGATGGTGCTGGTCGGGGCGAGCGCCTACCAGCTGCGCCGCCGTACGTCCGAGGTGGAGTTCTTCACCAAGTCGCTGCGCACCGGCGTGACCACGGCCGCGATCGGCATCTTCCTGACCGTGGGCTTCGGCTACGCCCAGTTCGCCGGCATCCAGGAGGGCAAGTTCGAGGGCGACACGGGGGTGGTGCCGCTCGGGATCATGATCGAGATCGGGCAGTTGCTCGCGCTCGTCGTGCTGTTCGCGATGCTGCCGCTGATCCGCGTGCTGCCGCGCTGGCGGTGGACGCATCCGCTGCTCATGCTGATGACGCCGATGCCGTTCGTGCTGGCCATCTTGGGCTGGCTGGCCAGGGAGAGCGGGCGGCAGCCATGGATGATCTGGCAGAAGCTCACCGTCGCCGACGCCATGACGCCCGGCCTCACCCCGCCGATGATCACCGGTTCACTGATCGCCTTCGTGGGCGTGCTGGTGCTGCTGGCGATCGTCGACTACATCCTCATCGCCAGGGTGGTCAGGCGCGGGCCGCGCGAGCTCGACCTCGGCGCCGTCCCCGAGCCCGCCCTGACCTACTAGGAGTCGTGACATGGAACTGATCTGGTTCGCCTGCTTCGCGTTGCTGCTGGCCGGATACTTCGCGCTGGAGGGCTTCGACCTGGGGGTCGGGCTCCTGCTGCCGATCCTCGGCAAGTCGGCCGGCAGCAAGGATCGCATGGTGGCGGCCATGGCCCCGTTCGTGCTGGCGAACGAGGTGTGGCTGGTGGCGGTCGCCGGAACGCTGTTCGGCGTCTATCCGGCGCTCGAGGGCGAGGTGCTGTTCGGGCTGTATCCGCTGGTGGTGGCCATGCTGCTGTCCTGGATCCTGCGGGACGCCGGGCTGTGGTTCCGCCGCCGGATCGGGGGCGCGGCCTGGCGGGGCTTCTGGGACCTGATGATCGCGCTCGGCTCGCTGGGGCTCTCGTTCGACTGGGGGGTGGCTCTGTACGCGGCCGCCACCGGGTTCGGCTCGTCCCTGCTGAACCCGGTGGGGTTGATGCTGGGCGTGGTGATGACGCTGCTCCTGGCCTTCCATGGCTGGACGTTCCTGGCCTGGCGCTCCCCCGGCCTGGCCGGTGTCACCCGCTCGGGGCGCGCGCTGGCCGTGTCCGGGGCGGTGGCCGCGATCCCCGCCCTCGGGGTGCTCCTGGGCAGCATGCCGTACCTGCTGGACCACACCGCGCCGGCCGAGACGCTGAATGTGCTGAGTGTCATGGCGCTGCCGTTCGCGCCGATCGTCCTCATCGCGCAAGGATGGGTGTGGCGCACTTTCCGTCCCGGCAAGGACGCCGTCCGGATCCCGTCGTTCTTTTGAGGGCTCGTGCACAAAGATCTCCTGCGGCTCATGCGGGCCGAGCAGTCGGTGCGGCGCCACCTGACCGTCACCTTCGCGGCGGCGATGGCGGCCGGGCTGCTCGTGCTCGTACAGGCGGAGCTGCTGGCAGGGGTCCTGTCCGGCCGGTTCACGACCGTGGCGCTGGCGGGCCTGGCCGCCGTGGTGGGCCTGCGCGCGCTGCTGGGGTGGACGCAGGGCATCTTCGCCGGCCGTACGGCGACGGGCGTCAAGTCCGCGCTCCGGCATCGGCTGCTGGCCAGGCTGCGGGAGCTGGGACCGGCCAGGCTCGCCGGTCACCGCTCGGGTGAGCTGGTCACGCTGACGGGACGCGGCCTCGACCGGCTCGACGCCTACCTGACCGGCTACCTGCCCTCGATCGCCGTCGCGGCGGTGGTGCCGCTGGCGGTGCTCGTCCGGCTGTTCGCCGCCGACCTGGCGAGCGCGGTGATCGTACTGGTCACGCTGCCACTGATCCCGCTCTTCGGGGCGCTCGTGGGGATGACCACCAAGGCCGTCACGGAGCAGCAGTTCCGCGCGCTGTCGCGGCTCGGCGGGCACTTCCTCGACGTCGTACGCGGCCTGCCCACGCTGCGCGCCTTCGGCCGGGCCCGCTACCAGGCGACGGTCATCCAGCAGGTGGCCGAGGCACACCGGGCCACCACCATGCGTACGTTGCGGGTGGCGTTCCTGTCATCGCTGGTGCTGGAGCTGTGCGCGTCGCTGTCGCTGGCCCTGGTGGCGGTGCCGATCGGGCTGCGGCTGCTGGGCGGGTCGCTGGACCTGACGACGGCGCTGCTGGTGCTGCTGCTGGCCCCGGAGGCGTACCTGCCGCTGCGGGCCATGGGCACCCGCTTCCACGCCTCCATGGAGGGGGTGGCGGCGGCGGACGCGGCCTTCGCCGTACTGGACGCCGAGCCCACGGCCGTGCACGATGCCAAGCCCGCGGCCGGGCCGGACGCCGAACCCGCGGCCGTCGGCGCGGCCACGCCCCGGAAGCGACTGCCGCAGGGCGCCGAGGCCCCGTCGATCCGGCTGGAGGACGTCACCGTCCGTTACCCCGGCCGCGACGACCCGGCGCTCGAGCACGTCTCGCTCACCATCGAGCCCGGCGAACGCGTGGCCCTGGTCGGCGCGAGCGGCGGCGGCAAGAGCACCCTTCTGCATCTCATCCTGGGCTTCGTCCAGCCGTCCGAAGGCAGGGTCCTCGTCGACGGCACCGACCTGCGCGAGCTCGATCTGGACGCCTGGCGCGACAGGCTGGCCTTCGTCCCGCAGCGGCCGCACCTGTTCGCCACCTCGGTCGCCGGCAACATCCGCCTCGGTGCCCCGTCCGCCTCCCTGGAGCAGGTACGGCAGGCCGCCGCGGCCGCCTACGCCGACGACTTCATCCAGGCGCTCCCCGACGGCTACGACACGGCGGTGGGCGAACGGGGCGCGAACCTGTCCGCCGGCCAGCGGCAGCGCGTGGCCCTGGCGCGGGCCTTCTGCCGCCCGGACACCTCGGTCCTGCTGCTGGACGAGCCCACTGCCCGGCTCGACGGCCGCAGCGAGGCGGCCGTGGTGACGGCCACCGCCGACCTGGCCCGGGACCGCACGGCGATCATCGTGGCGCACCGGCCGGCCATGATCGACCTCGCCGACCGGGTCGTCCGCATCCACGAGGGCCGGGTGATCGCCGACCGCTCCGGCCTCGATACGAGCGCGACCCGCTCCGACCTCGATACAAGCACGGCCATGAGGGGTGACCGATGAACCGGCGCATGGGCCTGCGGCTCACCTGGGCGGTGCTGGCCGGAGCAGCGGCCGAGCTGGCCGGGCTGGGCCTGATCGCGGCGGCGGCGTGGCTGATCACGCGGGCCGCCGAGCAGCCGGAGCTGGCCGCGTTGAGCATCGCCATCGTGGCCACCAGAGCGTTCGCCACCAGCAAGGGCGTCTTCCGCTACGCCGAGCGGCTCACCGGCCACGATGTCGCCCTGCGCGCCCAGGCCGGCACCCGCGAACGCCTCTACCAGGCCCTCATCCCCCCGCAGCGGCCCCGGCACGGCGGCGCCGACCTGCTCAGCCGGATGGTGGACGACACGGAGGCCGTCCAGGACCTCCTGGTGCGCTGCCTGCTCCCCGCCATAGCCGCCGCGCTCGCGGGCCTGGCCGCCGTGGTCATCGGCCTCACTCTGCTCCCCGTCGCGGCCCTGGTCCTGCTGGCGGGGCTGGTCGTGGCGGGCGTCCTGCTGCCCGCCGCCACGGCCGCCGCCGCGCGCCGCTGGTCGGCCAGGATCGCCCCCGCCAGAGCCGCCCTCGCCGAGCGGGTGGCCGACCTGGTCCACGGCTCCGCCGACCTGGCCGCGTACGGCGCCGGTGACCGCGCCCTCGCCCAGGCCCGCGCCGCCGATGAGACCCTGGCCGGGCTGGAGCGCCGCCAAGCCCGCGTCCATGCCACCGCCCTGGGGGCCGGCACGCTGGTGCAGGGCCTGACGGTGGCGGCGATCGTACTGCTCGCCCAGGCCGCGGGGACCGACCGGGTGGCCATGGCGGTGCTCGCCCTGACCGCCCTGGTCTCCTTCGAGCCGGTGCTGCCGCTGGCGGCGGCGGGCGAACGCCTGGCGGGCATCCTGGCCGCGCTCAGACGCCTGCGTGAGGTGAGCGCCACCCCACCCGCCGTCACAGAGCCGGACACCGCGGCCACTCCCCCACCGTCCACTCTCGCGCCGTCGACTGCGGCACCATCCGCTCAAGCGCCGTCGGCTCCCGAACTGCCCGCTCAACCGCCACCCCCTCTCCCGCGGTCGCCGCTGACGGTCGAGATCGACGACCTGGTCGTACGGCACACGCCGGAGCAGCGGGCGGCCGTCGACGGGGTGTCGCTGAGCCTGACCCCTGGCAAGCGGGTGGCCCTGGTGGGGCCGAGCGGGGCCGGGAAGAGCACCCTGCTGGCCGCGCTGATGCGCCTGGTCGAGCCCGAGTCCGGCGCCGTCCGGGTCAACGACGTGGACATCCGCGGGCTGGCCTCGGACGACGTACGGGCCATGATGACGGGGCTCACCCAGGACCCCTACATCTTCCAGACCACCCTGCGCGCCAACCTGCGGCTCGCCGGTCCCGAGGCCGGTGACGAGGAGCTGCGGCAGGCCGTACGAGACGCTCGTCTGGAGGAGTGGGTCGAGCGGGCCGGGTGGGAGGCCGAGCTGGGAGAGGACGGCCGGACCGTGTCCGGCGGGCAGTTGCAGCGGCTGGCCCTGGCCAGGGCGCTGCTGTACGACCCGCCGGTGCTGCTGCTCGACGAGCCGGCCGAGGCGCTGGACGAGGAGACCGCCGACGCGCTCATGGCCGACCTGCTCGACGTGACGCACGACCGCACCACCTTGCTGGTCACCCACCGGCTCCGGGGCCTGGAGCAGGTGGACGAGATCGTCGTGCTGGAGGACGGGCGCGTGGTTCAGCGCGGCCACCACGACGATCTCGTCACCAAGCCGGGCTACTACCGCGACCTTTGGGAGTCGGAAGTCCTGACCAGACGGTGATCGCCGGGCGTCAGCGCACTTCGACCTCGACGATGCGGGTGTAGTCGTTGGCGCCGTTCGAGGCCAGCGCGACGATGCGGACGGCGTCCGCCGTGACCGGCGCGAAGTCCGAGCGGGCGTTGCCGGCGGTGTTGCCGCGTACCTGGGCGACCGTCTGCCACTGGCCCCCCACCTGGACCTGGACGTCCCAGTCGCGCAACCCGAAGGTCGAGGCCGGGTACCGTTCGGTGCTCAGCGTGTACAGGTCCACGCGGGAGACCTGCCTGGCGCCGCCCAGCGCGATGGCCACGGTGTCCGGCCAGGCCCTGGCGGTGGCGTCGTTCCAGCCGTTGCCGCCGGCCCAGCCGTTGGAGCCGTTGTCGCCGTCGGCGATGCTGCAGGGCGGGTAGTTGGCGTTGACGTGCTGGGAGGAGGCGGTGACCTGCCGCCGGAGCGCGAGGTTGCCGCCGTTGTCGAGTTTGTCCGGGGTCACCACCTCGACGGGTACGGCCAGTGTGCGGTCCCCGGTGCTCAGGCGCAGCCCGTACTGGCCCTCTGGGGTGGCCGGCGGGACGGCGACCAGCAGTTTCGCGCCGAGTTCGTAGCCGGGCGGCAGGTAGCTGGACAGGATCGAGCGGGAGGCGCTGAGCGGCTGGTCGATCTCCACCCGCATGTCGGAGTAGGCGGCCTTCTTGGCGTCGCTGCGCATGCCGATCTCGATCTTGGCCGGGCAGGCGGGGTCCACGCCGAGCGGCGCGATGAGCTTGTCGGCGCCCGCGATGGGGGTCAGTTTGCCGGTGCCCTTGGACTTGCCCGGTCTGACATTGATCGAGGTGACAGAGGCGGGCTGCTCTTCGGGGGGCTGGACGGCGGGTGAGGGGTCCTGCTGCGGAGCGGCTGCGTTCGCGCCCGGCCCGGTCAGGACCGTGACGGCGGCGACGGCCAGCGCGGCGGTGAGGTGTCGCATGATCATTTCCTTCCGGGGTCAGAGGGCCTGGAGGCCGGGGGTGCCGTCGAGGGTCACGAGGCTGGCCCGGGTGGAGACGGGCGCGCCTGGCTTGTCGACGTACGGGACGACCTTGAAGTCGGCCCGCCACTGGCTCCGGGTGACCTCGCAGGAGACGTAACCGCGCTGGTAGCTGGAGAACCTGAGGTGCGGGTTGACCGGGTCGCTGCCCCCGGCCGGCAGTCCGGTGGTGGCGTTGCCGTTGCCGCCGCTGCTGACCGAGGTGCCGATGAACTCTACGCCGACCGTGCGCGAGGCGGGGTCGTCGAAGTTCGCCTTGAGCTCGCCGGCCATGTTGTAGTGAATGTCGCCGGTCAGCACCACGGGGTTGCTGACCTCGCGGTCGATCATGCCGTTGATGACGCGGTCCTTGGCGGCCTTGTAGCCGTCCCAGAGGTCCATGCTGAGCTTCTGGGCGGGTCCGGGGTCGAAGTCGAGCTGGATCATGGCGATCTGCTGGGCCAGCACGTTCCACTTGGCGCGGGACCTGTCCAGGCCGTCGAGCAGCCACTTCTCCTGCTCGGCGCCGAGCATCTGCCGGGCCGGGTCGAGCCGGTCGGCGCAGTCGACCTGCTGGCCGTCGCCGCAGGCCTGGTCGTCGCGGTACTGCCGGGTGTCCAGCACGTTGAACTCGGCGAGGTCGCCGAAGGTGAACCGGCGGTAGATCCGGGCGTCCGGGCCCTGCACGGCGGGCACCCTGATGGGCATGTTCTCCCAGTAGGCCCGGAAGGCGTTGGCGCGGATCACCAGGTAGTCCTGCTCGGTCACCTCGCCGCCGGGACCGTACTTGCCCGCCCAGTTGTCCAGCACCTCGTGGTCGTCCCAGGTGACGATCCACGGCGCGCGGTGGTGCGCGGCCTGGAGGTCGGGGTCGCTCTTGTAGAGACCGTACTGGATGCGGAAGCGGTCGAGGGTGTCGCACTGCACCCGGTACTGCTCGGGCACCGGGGTGTTGCGCAGGCCGCCGGTGGGCACGATGCCGAACTCGTAGATGTAGTCGCCGAGGTGGAAGACCACATCGGGCTCCTCCTCCGCGAGGTGGCGGTAGGCGCTGTAGTAGCCGTCCTGCCACAGGGCGCACGAGGCGAAGGCCAGCTTCAGGGCGTCGGGCCTGCTCCTGGCCGCCGGGGCGGTCTTGGTCCGGCCGACCGGGCTGATCTGGCCGCCGGTGCGGAAGCGGTAGAAGTACTCGCGGCCGGGCCGCAGCCCGGTGGCGTCCACGTGGACCGAGTGACCGTACTCGGGCGTGGCCCACGCGGAGCCGTGCCCGGCGCGGCGGGTGAACGCCTCGTCCTCCGCGATCTCCCAGTCGACCTGGATCCTGCCGTTCGGCATGCCGCCGAGCGGCTCCAACGGGCTGACGGCCAGGCGCGTCCAGAGGATCACCCGGTCGGGCAGCGGATCCCCGGAGGCGACACCTAACTGGAAGGGGTAGTCGGCCCTGGCGTTGGCCTGGGCCGTCCAGGGGTCGGCGAGGTTGGTGGTGAAGGCCAGGGCAAGGGCGGAACCGCCGATCCCGAGGAAGGATCGGCGTGAGGGACTATGCATGGGCTTCCTAAGAACTGGGGGGTCGAAAGCCCTCACTTTTTAGCAAGCAGCCAAGCTCCTAACAAGACTTAGGTTAAAAATCACAGGCAATTGTGTTAAATCGTCCTACTCCTAGAGGCTTCCTCTGGATGCCGATGATGGAGTGGGAACGGCTGACGCCGCTCCTGCTTGCCCATCCGCGCCCAGCGCGATCGGCGGCTCGACCAGCAAACGGTGACCACTGGGATCTACCGTCGCAGCCGGCAAATCGCGTTGCGCTGTGTCGGCGAACCGAGGAAGAGTGGCG
This sequence comes from Nonomuraea sp. NPDC049750, assembly GCF_040659625.1. Lineage (NCBI taxonomy): Bacteria > Bacillati > Actinomycetota > Actinomycetes > Streptosporangiales > Streptosporangiaceae > Nonomuraea > Nonomuraea sp. NPDC049750. The sequence continues at coordinate 107,746 of NZ_JBFANB010000023.1, read as the reverse complement.
GTGACGGGAGGCGAAGGCAGTGTCTGGCTGCGAGGAGTGCGGGGCTGGAACGGACTCGTGCGAGGCTCTGTTCCACGAGTTGCTGGTGCGCGACTACTCGGGGCGGCCGCCGTGGGCCCCCCTGCACGCCGTGTCGGTGGCCTGCTACGTCTTCCAGCACCCGGCACGCATGGATGGCGCGACCCCTGCTTTCTACTGGGCGCTCTTGCACACCTACCTGTGGCAGGGCATCGACGCCCTCGCTCACACGGCGCAGCGCGCCCGGCAGCGCAACTCTCATCGGTTCGGAGGGCGAGCCCCCATAGCCGACGACTTCCCTGAGACACCACCGTTCCCCCAGGTAGTCGGCCGGCCCACGACGTATGCCGTCACCATCCAGGACGTCACCGGGGAAGGCCGCTTCCCCGCAGAAGGGTATGAGGATCGGGTCAAGCAGTGGGCCGACGCGACGATCTCGGCCTGGAAGCAGGCGTCCAGCAGCACCGGCGTGCCGTAAGCCGCTTGTCTCAGCTGGCGTGCGGCTGCAGCAGCTCGCGGATCTGCTCCATCTGCGCGTGGGCCAGCGGCCCGTGCCGCAGCGCGCCGACGTTCTGCTCGGCCTGGTCGACCGTCCTGATGCCGGGGATCGGCACCGTGCGCCCGCTGCGGGCCAGCAGCCAGCCGAGGGCGCCTTGGGCGAGGGTACGCCCGTCGGAGGTCAGGATGTCGCGGATCGCGTCCAGCATGGCGAGGAACTCCGGGGCGGGCCGGCCGTCCTTGAAGAAGGTCATCCACTGCGGAGAATCGCCGCGTACGTCGTCCATCGGCAGCCGCGAGTCCCGGCCGTACTTGCCGGTGAGCAGCCCCATCGCCAGCGGCCCCCGGTTGACGGAGGCGAGCTCGTGGGTGTCGCACACCGCCAGCATCGCCGGGGTGTCGTGCAGGACGTTGAGGTCATGCTGCACGGCGGCGCAGTGCGGCCCTTTCGCGAACGCGGCCGCCCGTTCGGGGTCGTTGGTGCTCCAGCCGTAGGCTCGGATCAAACCCTCCTCGACGAGCTCCTCCAGCGTGGCGATCATCTCGTCCACCCGCTCCAGCGGTGCGTCCCCGACGTGCAACTGGTAGAGGTCGATGTGATCGGTTCCCAGCCGCTCCAGCGACGCCCGGCATGCCTGCCGGATGTATCCGGGCGAGGTGTCCTGGCCGGTGAGCGTCCGCGTCGCCGGGTCGAAGGTGAGGCCGAACTTGGTCGCGATCACGATCTCGTCCCACCGTCCGGACAGCGCTCTCCCGAGCACCCGCTCGCTGTGTCCGGTGCCGTACACGTCGGCCGTGTCGAAGAAGGTGACCCCCAGGTCGAGCGCCCGACGCGCAGCCGCCACTGACTCCTCGTCGTCCACCTGACCCCATCCGGCCGGCTTGCCACGGGCCATGAACGGTCCGCCGATCGCCCATGCCCCGAACCCGATCGCACTCACCCGCAGGCCGCTACGTCCCAAGATCCGGAATGAATCATTCATCTCGTGCTCTTCCTGACTTCGCGCAAATGGCTAGAGGGAAGACGCTGCCATCTGGAGTGGACTCCAGGTCAAGTACGTCGATCATCGGTTTCATTCGTCGGCATGCGGTACCGCGAAGCGTGGCGCCGGGCGGTAGAGACCGTGCCGCGCGAGGATTTCCTAGGGCGTGTTTTGGAGCTCCGGGCCGTGCCTGGGAAGCCCAGTCATCCGCGCTGGACGCACCGGCCGAAGGGCCGGAGCCAACCCAGGATCAGGCCTTCCGCCCGGCACGCCCACCGCGGCGTCTTAACTCCCCAGCCACGACCCGCCGAGGTGAGCCGTCTCAGCACTCTGGGATCATCACGGTGACGTCGAGTGGGTCGGATATCATGCGTCGGTCGGCGTTGATCAACAACTGGATTCCCTGCCGACGCCGCCGTCGATGAGGAGGCCGTCGCATGGAACCCGTCACTGTGGTCACCGGCGGTTCGAGCGGGATCGGCGCGGCCACCGCCCGGGCGCTGCTCAAGCAGGGGCACCGCGTGGCGGTCACCGGCCGCGACGCCGAGCGGCTGGCCGCGTTCGCCGCCTCGGCCGGGGCCGGGGAGCAGCTGCTGACGATCGCCGGTGACGCCGGCGACGCCAGCGATGTCGCCGCCACCGTGCGTCAGGTCGTGGACACCTGGGGACGGCTCGACACCGTCATCGCCAACGCCGGTTTCTCCCTGCCTGGCACGCTGGAGGACCACGACCCCGAGGCCATGCGTTCCATGGTCCTGACCAACGTCCTCGGCCCGGCTCTGCTGGTGCGCGAGACACTGCCGTACTTGCGGGAGTCCAGGGGCCGGATCGTGGTCGTCGGTTCGGTCGCGGGCATCAGGAACACGCCCGGCAACATGTACTCGGTCACCAAGTGGGCCGTGCACGCGCTGGTCGAGAACGTCCGGCTGCTGGTGGCCAAGGACCACGTCGGCGTCACGCTCGTCGCCCCGGGCGTCGTGGACAGCCCGTTCTGGGACGAGCGCGGCGGAACCCCGCAGGCGGCACCGGCGCTGACCGTCGAGCAGATCGCCAACGCGATCCTGTTCGCCGTCAACCAGCCCGAGGGCGTCGACATCAGCCAACTTGTGGTGCGGCCCACCGGCCAGCTCGGCTGAGACCCTATAGCGTGTCTTAGCTTAGAAGTCGGCTGACGGCTTTGCACCGTTGCGAGCAGCCATCCAGATGGTGACATCTTTGGCGATGCGGCTGATGTCGCTTTGAGTGGTCAGTTCGTGTTCGCGATGACGAACATCGCGTAGCTCGACTTCGTAGCCGCCCTCGTCCAGCAGAGATACCGAGGCGAACCAGGCTGGGTCGTCGGCGTCGGGCTGGATGACGACGAACGTGTTGTCGATGTGGTTCAGCTCGCCGAACATCATGAACAGCGCGTCTTCAGACGGGTCGTCGATGCCGTTGCCGTTCTCCCCGTCCGCACGGTAGTACGAAGCGGGCATCGACTTCCCCCAAGACTCTGGCGATCCGGTCGCGACCAGCATCGCAGGTCGCGACCGGGGTTCACAGCCAGTCGGCCAGGGCCGCAGGTAGACCCGGTTGGCCCTCGAGCAGCAAGCCTTGTCGGCCCGCACCCGATCCGGGCGGCAGCGGGGACGACCAGCACCCGGGCGGGGCACCCGGATCGCCTCCAGTACCGGCACGAACTGTGGACTGTCGCCGCGCTGCCCAGCGGTGACGACCAGGGAAAGCAGGCGCTGCCCGTGTTCGCAAGCCAGGTGAATCTTGCTGGTCAGGCCGCCGCGGGAGCGGCCCAGACCGTGATCGGCCGGTTCGGTCTCCACCCCACCGGGCGACTCGTTCTGGGCTGCGCCGTCGCGGCGGGCACCGGCGGCGTGCTGGTGGGCCCGGCTGATCGTGGCGTCCACCGACACGTCCCACAAGTCCCCTCGCGCCGCACCGAGATCATCCCAGTGCGGCGCGATCAACGCGGCAGGGTTCTAAGACATGTCCTAGGCGAAGCCATCTTCTACCAACCCGGTCTCTGACAGACCGCCCGATCGAAGCTCCGTCAGCCAAAGCGTCAAAGCATCACCCAGCAATACAGATGTTGCTTTTGCCCAACCGCCTGTCGGGCAAGGCTGCACAACCGCCCCAGGACAGTCAGCACTTCATCCACCGACAGGCCCCGCAACTCCTCAATGGCCGCCCACTGCTCGGCAACACGACGGTAATCGTCGGCCGGCACAGCCGCTAGAGCATCACGCAACTGGTCTTTCAACTCCACAACAGACAGTCCCCAGCGAAGGTCGTTCAATGCGACTTCCAGCTCTTCCGGCGTGGCCTCGGGATCGATCCCGTGGTCGTAGAAGAACATCTCCCGCTCATCCGGATCGTCGGGAACGTCGACTTGACCGGGCCAGCTCTTGACTGAATCACCGATCTCCAGGAATGAGACGCCAGTCAGATGCTGCCCGAGTTGCCCCAGCGCCACAGAGGGCTCAGGCCCACCCACGCCGGCCACCTCGGAGGGACCATCCTCAATCAACTCTGGCGTAATTTCCTCTCGGACGCCGGAAAAGTATATGAACCTCACGCCCATGATCGACATGAAAGCACAAAGCCCTTGCGCATGTGACGCAGTTGAGTCATCCGTTCAACGCTCACGGGGCTTGGGGAAGTTGTCACCTGCCAGCCACGCACCAGCCGGTGGGTGGAGCTCGAGAACCGCACAGCTGAGACCGTGTCGGTGAAATGGCTTGGCGACGCGGCCTACGGCCGACAGGTTCCCCCCAGAGAATCGACGCGGATTGCGGTCGTGTCCGGAGGCTGCCTGCTTAATGGAGCCGAAGACGTGATCGCGGCCGACACGGCCAGTGGACGGCGTTTCACCTTCGGTCCGCCCGCCTGCAACGGTGGAAAGTGGACTCTGCCGGCGAGTTGATCCGAAGCCGGCGTTGGGCCGGATGTGCACGCGGCGGGGGCTCCGGCGGCTACTGTGACTTCACCACCGGCACGCCCTCGCTCGCCTGCACCAGCACGAACCCCTGACCCTGGAAGGCGAGCTGCATCGCCTCGCCGCTCCCCCGGCCGATCAGCGCGCCGACCTTCATCGTCCGGTTCACGCCGACGTGCAGAGCGGTGCTCCAGCAGACGGCCGACTGCCCGTCGGCGTACGTCGGCATGGCCGCGGCGTCCAGCAGCACCGGCGTGCCGTGCGTGGTGACCGCCACCCACCCGGTGCCGGTGAGCGTCGTGTTGAACAGGCCGCCCGCCGCGACGCCCGCGCCCTGCACCCGCTGGATGTCCCAGGTGAGCTGCGGCTGGAAGGCCAGCAGGTTGCGCCCGTTGACGGTGAGCCCCTCGTTCTCCAGGTAGAACAGGTGGATGTCGTCGGCGTTGTCCGCGAGATAGAGCTGGCCCTGTCCGCGTACGCGCATCAGCGACGCGCCCTCACCCGTCATGGCCTTCTTGAACAGCTTGCCGATGCCGCCCGCGCCCTCGTACTCGAAGTCCATCTGGCCCTGGAAGGCCACCATCGAGCCCTGCTTGGCCAGCACCTCGTGCGGGAGCTGGACCCGGAGCATCTTGCCGTTCGCCAGGGAGAAGCCGGCGGGAACCTGGCGCGGATCGAGGTTGTCGAAGACGGAGCTGCGCATGATCGACCTTTCGGTGAAGAGGTCCCGCCAGCGTAGTGACTCCGGGGTCAGGCCAGCGGCTCGTCACCGAGGTCGCGCAGCGCCAGGGCGGCATAACCCCGGAGGTCACCGTCGTTGAACGCGATTCCCTCGTGCGCGGCGGCGTCGCGACCGATCCAGCCCAGCAGTTCCTCCGCGACCCGGCCGTCCGCCTCCGCGCCCCGCAGCCGGGCCTGCTGGATGGCCGCGCCCCAGCGCACCACATCACGGGGATCATTGAGGGCAGCGTCCAGCACGGGCGCCGTCTCCTGCGATGGCGTCACGCCGGACGGGCTGAGCAGGCCGATCGCGACCAGGGCGGTGGCGGCCACCGCCGGGTGCTCGTCGGCCGCCACCCTGAGCAGCGGTGGCAGGCTGGCGGCCCGCTCCTCGGGGTACCAGGCCAGGGCGTAGGCCGCAGCGGCGCGCACCGGGGCGTCCGCGTCGGCGAGCAGGTCGCGGAACATCGGCAGCCCGGCGCCGACCGCGTCGTACGCCATCAGCGCGAAGTACGCGAACAGCCGCTCCTCGTCAGCGGGCTCAAGCGTCTGGAGGTACTGGAACAGGGCGACATCCTCGCCCCAGTCGTCGTCCTCTTCTTCGTCCTCTTCGTCTTCTTCGTCCTCGTCGTCCGTGAACTGCTTGCCGGCGGCCAGCAGCAGGTCCCCGCCCGCGGCCACGGCGCGATGGTCGTCAAGGGGGTAGCCGGACGGCAGGAGCTGCTCGCCGTAGCCGATGGCCAGCTGCGTCAGCAGGTGCAGCACGGCCGGGCGATCTGGCGTCTCGGGGTCGGCGACCAGTTCCAGCAGGAACGGCACCGCGTGGGCGCTCGCCTCGAAGCGGGTGCCCTGGTGGAAGATGTTCCCGTACAGGCTGTGCAGCGCCTTGTCCCGGATGCCGGGATCGGGAGAGCGCAGGGCCCGGATCTGGTCCGGCACATCCTTCGCGCGGCCGTAGGCGTGCGTCAGGTCGGCCCAGTCGATCGTGTCGAGACTCGCCAGCATGCGGACATGCTGGCATATGGCGCAGGCCGGTGTCCGGAAGTCCGTGACACCGCATCCTCTGGGGGCAGATGCCCAGTACGTACCGAGGACGTACAGGGAGGCATCATGCGGAGCAAGCAGTGGACCGTGCAGATCTACATCAGCGAGGACGACACCGATGCGCGCACGCTGGCCCGTGCGGTCCTGTCCGCCGAGGACAGCGGATGGCATGAGAGCGTCGGCGTGGCCAGGCGCAACCCCGACGACCGTGCGGTGCCGGAGATCGGCGACGAGCTGGCCGCGGGGCGGGCGCTGATGGACCTGGCCGACAAGCTCCTCGGCGACGCCGCCGAGGACGTGGCCACGCTCGGCGGCCCGATCGAGGCCCGTTGACCACGCGCACGAAAGCGCCCAGTGGGTAGCCCACTGGGCGCTTTCACGCTCAGCCCTCCGAAGGCAGGAGCAGCCGGAACTCGGTCCGGCCCGGACGGCTCCGTACGTCCACCGAGCCGCCGTGCGCGGCCACCACGGCGCGGACGATCGCCAGCCCGAGCCCCGCACCTCCGGTGGCTCGTGACCGGCCCTGGTCGGCGCGGGAGAACCGCTCGAAGATCTCTTCCTCCAGCCCGGCCGGCACGCCGGGACCGTCGTCCACGACGGTGACCTCCACCGCGGCCGGCAGCCTCCGTACGGCCACGACCACCGTGGTGCCGTCCGGTGTGTGGATGCGGGCGTTGCTCAGCAGGCTCGCGATCACCTGGTGCAGCCGGAGTGGGTCGCCGGTCACCGTGACGGGGTCCTCCGGCAGCTCCAGTTGCCAGCGGTGGCCGGGGCCGGCGGCCCGCGCGTCGCCGGTGGCCTCGATGGCCAGGCGGGACAGGTCGACCTCCTCCTTGGCCAGCGGCCGTCCCGCGTCCAGCCGGGCCAGCAGGAGCAGTTCGTCGACCAGCTCGCTCATCCGCCCCGACTCGGCGTCGATTCGGCCGAGCGCGTGCCGTACGCCGTCCGGCATGGGCTGGTCACCCCGCAGAGCCAGCTCTGCGTGCCCGCGGATCGCGGCCAGCGGGGTGCGCAGCTCGTGGCTGGCGTCGGCGGCGAAGGCGCGCAGCCGCTGCTCGACGGCGTGCCGGCGGCCCAGAGCCGCCTCCACGTGGCCCAGCATGCGGTTGAACGCGGCGCCGACCTGTCCCGTCTCGGTGCGCGGGTCGGTGTCGGGTACGCGTTCGGCCAGGGTCACCTCGCCGCTGGCCAGGGGCAGCTCGGCGACCCTGCGGGCGGTCGTGGCGATGCGTTGCAGGGGGCGCAGCGCCAGCCGTACCCACAGTGCGCCCGCGATGCCCGCGGCGGCGAGCGCGCCGGCGAACATCAGCAGCTCGAACAGCTGCAGGCGTTCCATCGTCTCCTCCACACCGTGCAGGGACAGACCGGCGATCATGACGTCACCGTCCTCACCCGCGATGGCGAGGACCCGGTAGTCGTCCAGGGTGGACAGGTCCACGGTCTGCGGAGGACCCCCGACCGGAAGCGCCGCCAGGGTCTTCTCGTCGTCGGGGCTGAGCTTGGGCCGGGTGCCGTCCCGCTGCGACACCACCGCCGCATGGGTGACGCGCCCGCCGACCAGGCGCGCGCCGAACGTGCCCCGCTCCTGCCCCCGCGTGTCCTCGTCGTGCTCCAGGCTGGCGGCGAACTGTCCGCCCTCGGCGGCGATCTGCTGGTCGACGCGGGCGAGCAGGAACCGCTCCATCGCCACCGACGTGGCGACGCCGACGGCCGCGCACGACAGCGCGAGGAGCACGAGCAACCCGGCGATGAGCCGGGCCCTGAGCGTGCGAGGGACGAGGTTCACGGCTTGAGCACGTACCCGACGCCGCGCACGGTGTGGATCAGCGGCCGGCGGCCCGCGTCGATCTTCTTGCGCAGGTAGCTGATGTAGAGCTCCACGACGTGGGCCTGGCCGCCGAAGTCATAGGACCAGACGTGGTCGAGGATCTGCGCCTTGCTGAGCACCCGGCGCGGGTTGCACATGAGCAGCCGCAGCAGCTCGAACTCGGTGGGCGTCAGGTCGACCGGCGTGCCGGCCCTGGTCACCTCCCTGGCCTCCTCATCCATGGACAGGTCGGCCACGACAAGCCGGTCTCCGTCGCCGGGCCGCGCCATGCCCGCCCGGCGTAGCAGCCCGCGCAGCCGCGCGAGCACCTCGTCCAGGCTGAACGGCTTGGTCACGTAGTCGTCGCCGCCCGCCGTGATGCCCGCGACCCGGTCCTCGACCGCGTCACGCGCGGTCAGGAACAGCACGCACAGCTCGGGCCGCAGCACCCGGAGCCGGTTCATGAGCTCCAGCCCGTTCAGGTCGGGCAGCATGACGTCCAGGATCGCGGCGTCCGGCGCGAACTCCTCGGCCGCGAGGATCGCGGCGGCCCCGCTCGCCGCGGCGCGCACCTGCCAGCCTTCCTGGATCAGCGTCTTCTCCAGCACCTCCAGGAGGTCCGGCTCGTCGTCCACGACGAGCACGCGGATCGGCGTGCCGTCCGGGCGCAACAGGCTGCTCATCTTCACCCCCTCACTACAAAATACGGGCTTCTTCTGAGAATCCTCTGAAGGGTTCCGTTCATAGGGAAAACAGAGGTTGCCCTGGCACGGTGTGCTCCCATGACCACTCTTCACGCACCAACACGGCGAGCCGCCGTCCCGGCGCCGCCCCGCCGCCGGGTCCGGCCCGAGCTGTTGCTGTCGGCCATGGTGGCCGGCGCGTTCGCGGTCATCGGCCTGTGGTGGCGCGGCACGCCGTCCGTAGCGGGCCTGGACGGCTGGCTCACCGAATGCGGCCGCATCACGGGTTTGCTGGCCGGGTACGGCATGGCGGTGCTGCTCGGGCTGATGGCCCGCGTTCCGGCTCTGGAGCGCGGCGTGGGCAGCGACCGGCTGGCCCGCTGGCACGCCATGGGCGGCCGGTACGTCATCGGGCTGGTCACCGCGCACGTCCTGACGATCATCTGGGGGTACGCGGTCGCCGATCAGGCCGGGGTGGTGGACGAGGCGGTCACGATGGCGCTGTCCTTCCCCGATGTGCTGAAGGCGACCGTGGCCTTCTTCCTCCTGCTCGGCGTGGCTCTGGTCTCGGCCCGCGCCGCCCGCCGCAGGATGCGCTACGAGACCTGGTTCTACCTGCACTTCTACACCTACCTGGCGGCCTGGCTGGCGTTCGGGCACCAACTGGCGACCGGCGCCCAGTTCACCGGCGATCGGGTGGCCCAGTTCGCCTGGTACGCCCTCTACCTCGGAGTGGCCGCGCTGCTGGTGTGGTACCGCTTCCTCGGCCCGGTCCGGGTGTGGGCGCGCCACCGGCTGCGGGTGTCGCGCGTCACCACAGACGCGCCGGGGGTCGTCTCCATTCACCTCACCGGCCGTCGCCTGGCCCGGCTCGGCGCCGAGCCGGGCCAGTTCTTCCGGTGGCGCTTCCTGACCCGCGACCTGTGGTGGTCGGCCAACCCCTACTCGCTGTCCGCCGCGCCGGACCGTGGCGGGCTGCGCATCACGGTCAAGGCGCTGGGCGACCACAGCGCGGCGCTCGCCCGGCTGCGGCCGGGCACCCGGGTCATCGCCGAGGGGCCGTACGGCGGATTCACCGGACGCCTCGGCCGGAGTCCGAAGTCGGTGCTGATCGCCGGTGGCGTCGGCATCACCCCGCTGCGCACCCTGTTCGAGACACTGCCCGGGCAGGTGACCCTGCTCTACCGCGCTCGTACGCCGGAGGAGCTGCTGTTCAGGGACGAACTGGAGGAGATCGCCAGAGCACGCGGGGACGCCAGGCTCTACTGCTCGGTCGGCCCGAGATCCCCGGACCTGTTCACCGGGCTCGACCGCCTGCTGCCCGACCTGCGCGAGCACGACGCCTACGTGTGCGGGCCGCCGGAGATGACACGGTCGGCCATCCAGGCGCTGCGGTCGGCGGGCGTGCGGGCCCACCGGATCCATCACGAGTCTTTCGAGTTCTAGGGGGTTCCCGCCATGAAGAGAGTACTGCTCGCGGTGGTCACCACCGCCATCGGCCTGGTGCTGCTGCTGTCGTTCAAGCCGCACGACGTCACCGGGGCCGCCACCCAGCCGCCCGCCGCCATCGCCCAGACCCAGACCTCCGCGACACCGTCACCCACCAGCACTGAGAAGTCCGCCACGACCCAGAAGTCCGCCACGTCCCAGAAGTCCGCCGCCAGCCGGACGGTCGACGGCGACGCGGTCGACACGCGCTGGGGACCTGTGCAGGTGCAGATCAGCGTCGCCGGCGGCAAGATCTCCAGCGTCGAGGTGCTCCAGTCGCCGAACGGGAACCGGCGCGACATTGAGATCAACAACAGGGCTCTGCCCATCCTCCATGACGAGGCCATGTCCGCCCAGAGCGCCCAGATCGACTCCGTCTCCGGCGCCACCTACACCAGCGACGGCTACACCCAGTCCCTGCAGAGCGCCATCGACCGGGCCGGGCTATGACCCGTCACGTCGAGCACGTGATGGGGACGGTCTTCTCCTTCGACGTACGCCATGACGCCGACGACGCGGTGGCGCGGGCGGTCGCCTGGCTGCATCACGTGGACGCGGTCTTCTCCACCTACCGGCCGGACAGCGCGATCAGCCACCTCGGCCGAGGCGAGATCGAGCTGTCCGATTGCCCGCCCGAGGTGGCCCAGGTGCTCTCGCTGTGCGCCCAGGCAGAACACGACACGAACGGATATTTCACCATGTACCCCGGTGGCCGTCTGGACCCGTCCGGCCTGGTGAAAGGGTGGGCGATCGAGGAGGCGTCCCGGATCCTGTCCGAGGCGGGAGCGCACCGTCACTGCGTCAACGGCGGCGGCGACATCCAGCTCGGCGCCGATCCCTCGCCGTGGCGGATCGGCATCGCGCACCCCGCCCGGCCCGGCGCCCTCTGCACCGTGGTCACCGGCCACGACCTGGCCATCGCCACCTCGGGCAGCGCGGAGCGGGGCCCGCACATCCTCGACCCGCACACCGGGCGCGCCGCAGGCGCACTGCTGTCCATCACCCTCGTCGGCCCCCGCCTCACCGCCGTCGACGCCTTCGCGACGGCGGCGTTCGCGATGGGCGCCGCCGCCCGCGACTGGGTGGAGGAGACCTCCAACCTGGAGGCGTTCGCGGTCACCACGAGCGGCGACACCTGGCGGACCAAGGGCTTCCCCGCTCTCTGACTCCTCTCGGCACCACTCCTCGCCTCGGCGGGTTGTGTTGGCGGCGCAAGCTGGTTTAAAGTACAAACCAGTTTGAGGCTAAGAGGAGTTGTCATGGTAGACGATGGCGAGCAAGCCCCCAGCCCGGAGGAGACTCTGCGCCTCATCGAGGAGCAGCGGGCCGCCACGGTGCGAAGGTTCAGGGGTGATCCCCTGTTCCTGTACATCCCCTGGGGCGTGGCGTGGTTGGTCGGCTTCACCTGCTTCTTCCTGCACTACGGGCTCGACGGCAAGCCGTACGCGCCGATCTCCCAGACGCAGGCGCTGGCCGTCCTGATGATCTCCATGGTGATCGCCGGCTCCCTGGCCGCATACGAGATCACCAGGATGAACTCGGGCGTCCGGGGCGAGAGCTCGGCCAGGGGCACCATGTACGGCTACACGTGGTTCGCCGGGATGGTGGTGATGTCGATCATCGCCATCCGGGTCAGCCCGATGCTGCCGGAGGCGGAGGCCGGCCTGCTCTGGTCGGGCATCTCCATGCTGGTGGTGGGCGTTATGTACATGGCCGGCGGCGCGATCTTCCTGTACTGGCCGATGTTCTTCGTCGGCATCGGCGTGACCGCCGTCAACGGCCTGGGCGTGCTGCTCGGCCCCGGCTGGCACGCCCTGCTGACGGCGGTGCTGCTCGGCTTCGGGCAGATCGTCGTGGGCCTGTGGTGGCGACGGAGGCAGTGCCGGTGACAGCCGGTGACGTTCCGGAGCTCGATCCGGTGATCCACGCGCAGGCCAGGCTACGCGTCGTGGCGACGCTCAACGCGATGGGCGGCGGCGACGAGATCGCCTTCCCGGCGCTCAAGGATCTGCTCGGCATGACGGCCGGCAACCTCTCGGTCCACCTGACCAAGCTCGAGGAAGTCGGCTACGTCCAGATCACGAAGACGCACAAGGGCCGTACCCCGGTCACCTATGTCTCGCTCACCAAGCGCGGCCGGGTCGCCTTCGACGACTACACCAAGGCGATCCGCGCCCTACTCGACTCCGCAGGAGGCACTTCATGACCATCCTCGCCAGAACGGTGGAGGTCACCCGGCGCTACGGCGACGTGCTGGCGCTCGACCGCGTCTCGCTCGACATCAGGGCGGGAGAGCTGGTCGGCCTGCTCGGCCCGAACGGCGCGGGCAAGTCGACGCTGATCAACCTGTTCGTGGGCCTGCGCAAACAGACGTCCGGCACGGTCGAGCTGCTCGGTGGCTCCCCGCAGGATCCGGTGGTACGCCGAGGCATCGGGGTCACGCCGCAGGAGACGGGCCTGCCCGAATCGCTGAGAGTCGGCGAGATCGTCGACTTCGTCTCAGCCCATTACCCGGAAAAGGCTGACAAAGGGGAGTTACTCGCCCGGTTCGGCCTCGACGACCTGGTCAAGCGGCAGATCGGCGGCCTGTCCGGTGGCCAGAAGCGGCGGCTGGGCGTGGCGCTGGCCTTCGCCGGCAACCCGCGGATGGTCTTCCTCGACGAGCCGACCACCGGCCTCGACGTGGAGGCCAGGCGCGCGCTCTGGGACGGCATCAAGGACTTCCATGAGGGCGGCGGCACGGTCCTGCTCACCAGCCACTACCTGGAGGAGATCGAGGCCCTGGCCCAGCGGGTCGTGGTCGTCGGCCACGGCCGGGTGCTGGCCGACGACACCGTGCGGGCCGTACGCGACATGGTGGGGGTGCGGCGCGTCTCGCTGGTCGCCGAGAACCTGCCCGAACTGCCCGGCGTGCTCGCCAGCGAACGTGCGGACGGCCGGATCAACCTGGTGACCACCGACCCCGACCGGCTGGTCGTCGAGCTGGTGCGGAGCGGCACGCCGTTCTCCGGTCTGGAGATCAGGCCGACCTCGCTCGAGGAAGCCTTCCTCGCCATCACCGCCAAGGAGACCGAGAATGTCTAGCCTGATCCTGGCCCACACCCGCTACCTGATGCTGGAGCAGATCCGGGTGCCGATCGGCCTGGTCGCCAGCTCGTTCTTCCCGGCCGCGTCGATGCTGGCGTTCGTGGTGCCGTTCACGGGGGACGATCCGGTGGCCGCGACGCGGGCGACGGGGTCGATGATGATGATCGGCGCCATGTCGGCCGCGCTCATGGGGCTCAGCATCACGGTCGCGCAGGACCGCGAGCTACCGTGGAACCCCTACGTGCGTACGCTGCCCGCTGGACCGTTCCCCCGCTTCGCCGGGCGGATCCTCACGACGATGGCCACGATGCTGGTGTCGACGATCCCGGTGGTGGTGATCGCGGCCCTGTTCACCACGGCGACCATCACGGTGCCCAATCTGCTGATCGGGCTGCTCGCCCTGCTCGGCGGGGCGGTGCCGTTCATGCTGATCGGCCTGTTCCTGGGCTTCGTGCTGGCTTCGAAGGCGGCCATCGGCGTGTCGCAGGTCGTGTTCTTCCCGATCGCGATCCTGGGCGGGCTGTTCCTGCCGCCGCAGATCATGCCGGACTTCGTGCAGAAGGTGTCGCCGTTCGTGCCGAGCCGTGGCGCCGGGGAGCTGATCTGGGCCGTGACGACGGGAACCGCGCCGAACATGGTCGCGGTGATCATGCTCGGCGTGTGGACCGTGATCGCGGCACTGGCCGCGGGCTGGGCCTACCGGCGCGACGAGGGCCGCCGCTTCTCCTGAGATCCCGCTTCTCCCGGGATCCCCTCTACACCTGAGATCTCCTCGAACGGGGGGTGTGCCGCCGAGTCCGCAGCGATCTCGACGGCACACCCGTCCGTGAGGGGGTCCGGTTATTTCTTCTCTTCGAGGGTGACGGAGACGTTACTCGACTTTCCGTCCCTCATATAAGTGATCTGAACCTGTTGGCCTACTTTGAAACCTCTGACCTGGCCAACAACTGTATCTCCGCCCTCCACCGGCGTGTTGCCGATCTTGGTGATGAGGTCGCCCTGCTTCAGTCCGGCCTTGTCGGCGGGGCTTCCGGAGGTGACCTGGCGGATCAGCGCGCCGGGCACGTCTCCGGTGGCGTCGGTGACGCTCACGCCCAGGAAGGCGTGAGTGACCTTGCCACCGCTGATGAGCTGGTCGGAGACCTGCTTGGCGGTGTTGACCGGGATGGCGAAGCCGACACCGATGTTGCCGCTGCTGCCGCCGTTGGTGGCGATGGCGCTGTTGATGCCGATCACCTGACCGGCCGCGTTAACGAGCGCGCCGCCGGAGTTGCCCGGGTTGATGGCCGCGTCGGTCTGGATGGCGTCGCCGAGCGTCGTCGCCCCGCTCTCCTGACCCTGCTGCTGCTCCCGCTGCTGGCCCCAGCCAGGCGGAAGCTGCTGCTGCTGGTCCTGCTCGCCGCCGACGGTGACCGTGCGGTTGAGCGCGCTGACGATGCCCGCCGTGACGGATCCGTCGAGGCCGAGTGGGCTGCCGATGGCCAGTACGGCGTCGCCGACCTGAAGCTGGTCGCTGTCGCCGAGCGAGGCCTTGGTCAGGCCCGAGACGCCGTCGGCCCTGATGACCGCGAGGTCGGTGGACGGGTCGGTGCCCACGACCGACGCCTTGGCCGTCTTGCCGTCGTTGAACTTGACGGTCATCTGCCCGCCCTGCCCGGCGCCGACGACCACGTGGTTGTTGGTGAGGATGAGCCCGTCGTCGGACAGCACCACACCCGACCCCTCGCCGGTCTGCCCCTGGATCATCACGACCGAAGGCTGCACCTTCTGCGCGACCTGGGCAACGGTGAGCTGGTTGGAGGCCGCCTTGAAGACCGGGCTCGGCGCGGAGACGACTGTGGTGTCCTGGAACGCCGTGGCGGCGACGGCCCCCACCGCGCCGCCGCCCACGGCCACGGCCGCCAGGGCGAGCCCGGCGATCGTCTTCCGCCCGACGAAGAAGCCCCGCCTGGGCGGCTTGGGAGGCGGAGGCTGGTTCATGATCACGGTCTCTCGCCGGGGAAAGCCCCCGGCGGAGGGCGGCTGGTCGCCGAACTGGCTCCAGCCGCCGGCGCCCTGCTCGCGAGGCTCGTTCGCGTTCATCGTCATCTCCTCAAGTACCGATGACTCAAGAGTGCCAAGGAGCGCGTAAGTGCAGGTTAAGCCGGTGATCAGAACTGTATGAGAGGGTTGACGGCAGCCTTATCACAGCTGGTCACGGCCCGGTTATCCGGATGAACTTGGTCGGAAATTTACCTTCGAGGCAACCACACAGGTCAAGGACGGTTTGATCGGCCCTCACTCGCTCTACAGCAAGCCGGCTCCCGTCCCGCGCGACACTCTCCCGGGCCGCGCTCATCTGGCTGTCCGGTGGGACCTGTCAGGCTGGGCGAGTACCAGGTCGGGGAGTTCGGCGAGGATCGGGTCAGGGCCCAGTTCGCGGACGGGGATGTGATGCGCGGTGGCGGCCAAAGCGTACAGGCGCGGCGGGGTGAGCGGCCGGACCGCCCAGCACACCAGTTGCGCTGCGCGTTCTTCGGCACTGGGGGTGCGGGCGGGCCGCTCGTCGGTGGCCGGGACCGGTGGATCCACGGCCAGGAACGCGACCGGCGCCATCCGGGGATCTTCGCCGAGCGGACGCACCCGCGCCCACGCCTGACCGTCGCGCATGCTGAGCCGGACGTACGGTTGCGGGCACAGCTGCCAGCCACTGCGGCGCAGCCGGGAGGACGTCCTGGCCATCGGCGACAGCCAGTGATTGGGGATGAGCACGGCCGCGTGGCCGGGATGCCACAGCACCCCGCAATCGACGTCGGCCTCGTCCTCGGCGGCGCCGGCGTGGTCCGCGTACCCGGCGAGCATCGCCTCCAGGCAGGCGATGGTGTCGGCCGGCGTTTTGTGCCGGGCGATCAGGGCGCCGCCCCGATAGACCAGATACAGGTTCCTGGGGCGTTCGATGGTCAGGGTGGCCGGCGCATACGTGGCGTTGGAGGCGTGCGCGGCGTGGGCGGTGTGCGCGGCGTGGGCGGTGTGCGCGGCGTGGGCGGTGTGCGCGGCGTGGGCGGTGTGCGCGGCGTGGGCGGTGTGCGTCGACAGCCAACCGTCGAGTTCGCCGGTGACCGCACCCCGGCTCGCGATGCCCACGACGCGGTCGCCGGCGCGGACCGGCCGCACCGAGGTGCCCTCGCCGGAGGTGACGTTCACCGAGCAAGAACTGGGCGTTTCCATCACCACCCGGTCGGGTTCGTCCCCGAGCATCGACACGATCGCGGCGCTCACCTGGTGGTAGCCCTCCAGGATCCGCGGGGGCGCGCTTGGGTGGAGCAGCACGCCGCTGGGCGTGCCTAGGGGCGCGGCCGCTCGGGCCAACTCGGCCAGCCCGGCCAGCCCCGTCGGCCCGGCGGTCGGCTCGGTCAGCTCAGCCAGCCCGGCCAGCTCGGTCGGGTCGGTCGGGTCGGCCAGCCGGTCGAGTCCGGTGCCGGGAACGATTCCGAACACCCGAGTCTGGTCGTCGCCAGACACCACCACACCGCCGTCCCGCAAGGGCGCGTTGGCGGCCAGGTCGGTCAGGAGCTGGTCGCAGTAAGCGCAATCACGGCCCACCCCGACCGCCAGGATCGGCGTGCCAACTCGAGGGAACAGAGCGGCCCGCTGAAGCAGGTCACGCCGCAGCGCCCGCCCGCGCTCCTCGTACTCCTCGATCTCGGGATCACCGACCAGAATCGCGACCTGGTCATCCAGCGTGATGAGGCCCGCGCCCGCCCACACGCGCAAGCAGGAAAGGGCCGCCTGCCCGGGCGGTCCGTCCAGCCCGATCGCGACGATCTGCCGCAGCCAGCGAGCCGCCGGGGCGTTGAGATACGCCCCGATCGCGGTATCGGTGCGCGCCAGCACCGCCCCACCGGCCGCCAGTCCGGCCAGCACCGTCTGCCGCCCCCAGCCGATCTTCATCGACAGCGGCGCCTGCACACGGAGAGGTCGGGGGCGAGCGAGCAGCAGACCAGCCCTGGGCAGCATCGGCCTACCGGCCCAGCGATGCCACTACACAAGTCGCCTTCGGGTATGCATGCTTGGCCGGCGGTGTAGACCTGGGTGAAGAATTCTGGCGAGTCCATGCGAGGTGCTCCTTCACGTACTGGCGGCCATTGCGTTGTGCGAGGCCACAACCAGCGTCAATCACTGTAAGCATTCGGTCAATTGCATAAAGTTATGCAGGTCGGGCGTATCGGCCAACCCGCTACACACTTCTCCCCGAAAGGGTGAGGACCCGGGAAGCTCCTGCCGCCGCACCTCGCCTCATAGAGTGCAGGGATGGGGACCAACCGTCGGCTCCGCAGCCTTGTCGTCGGTGATACGACCTGGCTGTGGTCGGTACATCACAAACATGCCGAATGCCGCGAGATCCTCTCTCTTCATCGCGAGGGCACCGGTGTGACCCTGCGCCTCGTCTTTCGCGCGGGTCCCGGCCGCTATGTCGCCGAGGGACACTGGTACGCGGGCTCGGTCACGAATGGTCGCGGAGGTCTGCTCAACCTCAACGAGCCGGGGGTCGTCCGGCGACTCCTCGACGAGGCGGCGGCGCGCGACGCCCTGCCCGCAGCCCCCGGAGAGACGGAGCTGGACGGCTGGCCTCTCTTCGACGCACTCGTCAGCCGGGGCGACCGCCCTTGAACGTGGGCCGATATGAGCACGTCTGATCCCGTATGCCGCTAGCCCCGTTTTCCGCACATCGGGTTACGTGAAGATAGGTGTAACTCCTCTGCAGGACTCAGAGACGTGCGCTTGGATACGGTGCATGGATCTTCAGGATGCTTTGGCTGCCAATCGGGCATTGTGTGTGGAAGCGCTCGGAGAACGGCTTGGGCAGCAACTCACCGATCTGGCTCGGCCCGGGTTCGAACTGCGGCCTGCCACGGCCGGTCGTCCGGCGACAGGGATGTGCCGACTTGGTGGACCTGCGCTGCTGGAGCCGGGCATGGGATGGCCGGAGGCCGACGGTTCGCCGCTGAGTTTGTTCGCGGTTTTGGACATGGACGGGTTGGCGTCCTGGGTGGGGGATCAAGCGCCGGTACAGGCAGGAGTGCTCAACTTCTTCTATCTGGATCTGCCGCACAACCTCCAGTTGGACGACCCTCGGATCTGTGCGGTCGTTCCGGCGGATTCGATGAGGGCCGTCGAGGTCGCCTCGCCGGAGCCCTTGGTGGAGTTCGAGGTTGTGCGCCTGCATGCTTGGGGCGGGCTCTCTCTTCCTGGCCCGTATACCGAGTATTCCCCGGCGGTGTGGGAACGGTTCGAAATGGATGATGAGCTTCAGGAGGAGTTCGAGGAGAACTCCTTCAGATTCATGGTGAAGAGATTCGGGAAAGCCTGGCAAAACGATCCGGGGAGGCTGAGCGCTGACGAGCAAGCTTTCGGGTGGCCGCTGATGGAAACTCATCCGCTGAGGGCGCGGCTTGAAGAAGGGGATCGGCACCTTCTCACCCTATCCAGCAACCATGGGTCGTGGTGTTTCCCTAATGGTGGGTCGTTGATATTCTTCATGCCGGAGCGGGCGCTGCGGGATGGTGACTTTAGTCAGGTTTTCACTGAACCGGATGCCTGGTAGTCCACCAAGGGACGGACGATTTCGGCGAGAAAGGCCGGACCGGGCAGGAACTCCGAGATCTGCTGCAGCCGTCGGATCTGGCGGTGTTGTACCCGGCCACGGAGATCGCAACGGCAGAGTTCAACACGCTGGAGGAGGCGTTCGAGGCGGCCGGCAGTGAGGTCGAGACCGTCGCGCGAGAAGTGATCGCCGAGGACTTCTGGTTCGTGGCGTCGGCGTACGGTTTCGCGAACTCGGAGACCGCTCACTGATCGCGTCCGAAGCACATGCTGCGGCCCGACCTCCCCCGCTCCCAGCGGGAGCCGTACACGCCGAGACCCAAGGGAGGGACGGGCCTCCTCATCGTGCACACGGTCAGCGGTCGGCCAAGCTCAACTTGACTCCGTCAGAGAAGATGCTGTCGTGCAGCTCAATGCTGCTCGGTGTCATGCCCTTCGGCACATCGAAGAGGACGATTCCCTCGACACTGTTGCCCGGATTTATGTCCTCGTACAGGCTCTTGGAATCCTCCAGGTAAATGGCTGCCTCCGAGCTGGCTTCGTACTCCTTACCCTCGCTGTCGTACAACCTCTGGGCTCCCCCGTTGAAGGCTTGAGCCTCGTCGCCGACGTTCTTCACGGTGATGTGAACAAGCAGGAACTTGCCCTGCGCCCGCTTGCTCAGGTATTCGCCGCCGACTTTCGTGGCCGTTCCGATCTCGGTCACTTTGAAGGAGAACTTGCCGTCCCTCACGACCGTTCCGAGGCCAGGCGTCTTCGGTTCTTCCTGCTCCGACTTTCTGGGCTGATCGCTGGTCTTCTCGGCCACCGAGGTCGCCGGCTTGCCACTGCTGCCCACCGCGGCCACGAGGAGCGCGCATCCGCCGAACAACACGAGCCCGACAGCGCCGATGCAGAAGAGGATGAAGCCCGCGTTGCTCTTCTTGCGCGGCGGTGGAACTGGCGGGTAGCCGTAGCCTTGCTGTGGCCCGTACGGCTGATGGGGCTGATATTCGGGACCCTGCTCAAAGGGGGACGACATCGCAACTCCAGGTGCTGGGGGGAACGGGCAGGGGTTGAGACGTACCAGAGGCGCAGGTGGTTGGCGTTTCATGCGTGATCGGCATGTCTAAAAGTGGACACAGAGTAGTCACGTGCGTACAGCCGCGTGACCAAGCTTCGTGCGCGAGGTACGGCCCGCGGAGTCGACGAAGCTCGTCTACAACGGGTCGGTCGGCGATAGCTGAGCTAGCATCCAGGCCCTGAACGTCAGGCTTGCGTGGGGGCGGGTCAGCCGGATCCGGCCCACGGCCTGTGATCATCTGTTTGCGTCGGCCATTATCGTTCGCCTGGCGACCTCTGGCCTACGCTGTCGAGGTGACAACCGAACGCACGCATGACGATGCGCCCCAGCACCTCCCGAGAGTAGGCCACCGTCCTGGCGTCGGCGGTTGGATGCGGAAGATCGGCGGGGGAGCGCTCGCACTGTTCCTGGCCGCGTTCGCGCTTTTCGAGAGCGTCAAGTACGGTCTGCCGACCATGGTCGCCATGCTGGGATTCTTCGCTCTGCCGGACCTGGCACGGCTAGCCGGAGTCCGCCCGCCTGGACTGCCCTACCAAGCGGTGCACCGCGTGTGGGTCCCGCTGGCTATCGTGGTCGGCTACTCGCTCGGCCCGATCGTGTGGCCACCGCTTTTCACCGCCGGTCTCGGCTGGCTCACTCGCATCGCCGTCGAGCGAGCGTTCGGGCGTGGGCTTTCCACCTCGCACCAGAAGATCGGCCGTCTTGGGTGAAGTGATCGGCTCGGCTATCGAGGGCGGGTCCCCAACTGCTGAGAGATGCGCAGGAGATAGCCATCCGGGTCCTGCACCGCGAACTGGCGCACGCCCACGGCATCGACGCTCCGCTCGTACCAGCGCTCCTCCAACGGCAGCCACATCTCGTAACCGGCGGCAAGCAGCGCGGCGTGAATCCGCTCCACGTCATCCACCTCAACCGTCAAGTTGATCCCACGCCCATACGGGTGCTCCAGCTCCGCGCGCGGGTAGAGACGGTCCTGACTCCACGGCTGCTCCAGCATCAAGTCCGCCGCCCCGTCACGTTCCAGGTAAGCGAATCGCTCCTGGGGACGCTCATAGCGAATCTCGAAGCCCAGCAGGCGGTAGAAGGCCAGACTGGCCTGGATGTCGGAGCAGATCAGTTCAGGGACGAGTCGCGACATTTCGTCACTCTGGCAGTTCCCGAACACTCCAGCAAATCTCATCGTTGCGTAAAAGGGCTTCCCGGCAACCCCGTCGACCAGGCGATAAGGCGTCCTTACCTGGAGCAGGGTCACCGAGATCATCCCTTAGTCGCTCACAGCTCATACTCGTGGGGTCAGCGGACATCGACGCGCTCGGATGGCCTCAAGCCCGGCACGGCTACGACGTCAACCGGCGATCGGCCGACCGCTCATGTCTACGTTGGGCGCGGCCTTGGCGACCAGATCCGGGATCACACTGCCGAGGTCCGCGGCGTCCCAAAGATCCTGCTTGGTCACCTCCGGGCCGAGCCGCCACGCCTCGGCGACACCGATCCGCCCGCCGCCGACCTCGAACACCCGCCCGGTGACGGCGTCGCTCTCCGTACTGGCCAGCCAGGCCACCAGCGGCGAGACCTGCTCGGGCCCGAGACCAGCGGCGTAGTCGGCCGGCATGACGGCTTCGGTGAGCCGGGTGAACGCGGCGGGCGCGACGGCGTTCGCGGTCACACCGTAGCGGCCGAGTTCCGTGGCCGCGATGAGGGTGAACGCGGCGATGCCGGCCTTGGCCGCGCCATAGTTGGACTGGCCGAAGTTGCCGTAGATGCCCGAGGCCGAGGTGGTGTTGATGAGCCGGGCGCGCAGTGGCCGCTCGCTCTCCTTGGCCCGCGCGCGCCAGTACTCGGCGGCGAAATGGGTCGGCCCGGCGGTGCCACGCAGGTGGACCCGGATCACCGCGTCCCAGTTCTCCTCCGTCATGGACGCGATGGTCTGGTCGCGCAGGATGCCGGCGTTGTTCACCAGGACGTCCAGGCCGCCGAACTCGCCGATCGCCTGGTCGATGAGCCGCTTCGCGCCCTGCCAGTCAGCGACGTCGTCGGTGTTGGCGACGGCCTTGCCGCCCGCCGCCACGATCTCGTCCACCACCAGGCGCGCCGCGCCGGCGTCGGACCCGGTGCCGTCCGGGGCGCCGCCGAGGTCGTTGACCACCACGTGGGCCCCCTGCCGCGCCAGTTCCAGCGCGTGCGTACGGCCGAGACCGCGCCCCGCGCCGGTCACGATCGCCACCCGGCCTTCACAGATACCGCTCATATGGGCTTTGTCCTCCTGTTGTCGCGTTGTCCCGTTGTCGGGTCATTCGGGTTCAGGACCTGCGGTTCAGGGCCTGCGGTTGGACAGCACCAGGCTCCCCGAGGCCGCGAAGAACATCCCCACGCCCTGCACGAACCCGATCTCCACATCCGGCACCTGCGCGTCCGCCTCGCCCCTGAGCTGACGGACGGACTCCTGGATGGCGAACATCCCGTACATCCCGGTGTGGGTGTAACTGAGCCCGCCGCCGTTGGTGTTCATGGGCAGCGAGCCGCCCGGCCGGGTGTTGCCGTCGGCGATGAAGGCGCCCGACTCGCCGCGGCCGACGAAGCCGAGGTCTTCGAGCATGTACAGCGGTACGTGGGCGAAGGCGTCGTAGCACATCAGGTGGTCGATGTCCCCGTGGCTCACCCCGGCCGTGGCGAACGCCTCCGCGCTGGAGCGCCGGAAGGCCAGGCTGGAGCCCGGATCCTCCATCTGGGAGACCAGCGCGCCTTCGGCCGACTCGCCCGAGCCCAGCAGGTACACCGGCCGCCCGGGCAGATCGGCCGCCCGCTCGGCGCTGGTCAGCACCAGGGCGCCGCCCCCGTCGGTGACCACGCAGCACATATCCTTGGTGAACGGGTAGGCGATCACCGGCCCGGCCAGCACCTCGTCCACGGTCACGATGTCGCGGCGCATGGCGCGCGGGTTCTTGGCCGCCCACTCCCGCTGGGCCACCACCACCTGGGCCAGGTCCTCCCGGCCCATGTCGCGCTCGTGCAGGAAGCGCAGGGCGGGCAGGGTGAAGGTGGCGTACGGCAGCACCGCCCCGTACGGCATCTCGAACTGGCCCCCGGCGGAGGCCGCGTTCATGCCGTACTGGGGCACGCCCACGCGTGATCTGCCCGACTCGCCGTGCGTGATGAGCACCACGTCGGCAGCCCCGGCCGCGATCGCGGCGGCGGCGTGGCGGACGTGCAGCATGAAGCTGCAGCCGCCGACCATGGTGCCGTCCAGCCAGCGCGGCGTGATGCCCAGGTGGTGGGAGACCTCCATGGCCAGCGGGCCGGCGGTGGCGATGCCGTCCACGTCCGCCGGTGTCAGGCCGGCGTCCTTGAGGGCGCGGCGCGCCGCCCGCGCGTGCAGCTCGATCATGGAGACGTCGGGCAGTACGCCGACCTGCTCGGTCTCCGCCGCTCCGACGATCGCGACATCGCCTCCGTGCATGCTCATGCCGTCACCCCCTCCGGCTGGAAGACCGGCACGTCATCCTGGAAGCAGACCTGTAGCCGCAGGTCCAGCGGCAGGTTCTCCGGTGTGGGCTCGACGCCCACGATGTTGGTCATGAGGCGCGGCCCTTCGTCCAGTTCGACCAGCGCGACCACCGGCGACAGTCCCTCCAGGCCCGGCATCGGCCGCTGGTTGATGACGTAGGACACGAGGCGCGCCCGGCCGGACACGGTCACCCAATGCACCTCCTGCGAGAAGCAGTAGCGGCAGGCCGGGCGCGGGTAGAAGTAGTGACGGCCGCAGGCGCCGCAGCGCTGCACCCGCAGCTCGCCTTGGCGGGCGCCTTCCCAGTACGGCGCCGTCTCCGGCGTGGGCTGCGGCTTCACCCCGACACCCTGGTGAACACGCCGCGGTCGAGCACCACGGTGTCTCCCACCTTGGTGACGAAGCGGCCGTCGTCCCAGATGTGCACGGCGAGCTCCTGTCCGGGCACCACCGGAGCGGCGAAACGGGCCGACATCCCGCCGAACGCCGCCGGGTCCGAGTCGCACAGCGTGTGCAGCAGGGCCCGGCCGGTGAACCCGTACGTGCACAGCCCGTGCAGGATGGGCCGATCGAAGCCGGCGCGGGCGGCCAGCCACGGGTCGGAGTGCAAGGGGTTGCGGTCGCCGCTCAACCGGTACAGCAGCGCCTGGTCGGTGCGGGTCGGGTAGACGACGACGTGGTCGGCCGGGCGGTCGGGCCGCTCCCACGGGGCCGACTCGCCCCGCTCTCCGCCGAATCCGCCCTCGCCGCGGACGAAGATCCCGGTTCTGACCTCCACGACCGGCGCGCCGGTGTCGGCGTCGACGATCGTGGACTCCATGATGGCCAGCGCGCCGCTGCCCTTGTCGTAGATGCCCGCCACGTGGGAGGTCGAGCGCACCCGGCCGTCCACGGGCAGCGGGCCGGCCAGCCGAATCGACTGTTCGGCGTGCAGGATCTGCGCGAAGTCGAAGTCGCCCAGCTTGGGGCCGCCTCCGCCGCCGCCGAGCATCACGGCGAACGTGGGCAGCACCTGCTGGGCGATCCCGTGTGAGTTCTCGGTGGTGAAGGGCAGCTCGGCCAGCGGATCCTGCGCTCCGGCGCCGACCCCCAGGGCGTACAGGATGGCGTCCTTCGAGGTCCACGTGTGCTCGCCCGACTCCCAGGTCTGTCCGACGGCATCGAGGTTCATCGACATGTTCACTCCTTTCGCACCCGCAATGTATATAGACGAAAGCCGTCTGTAAAGACGTTCCAGATCTTTATTCGGGACGAGGCTGGGCTGAGTCAGTCGACCAGGCCGGCGCGGTAGGCGGCGATGGCCACCTGTACGCGGTTCGTGACGGCGAGCTTGTCGAACAGATGGGAGATGTGGCTCTTGACCGTGGCCTCGCTCATGTTCAGGCGGGCCGCGATCTCGGTGTTGGAGCGGCCGAGCCCGACCTCGGTGAGCACCTCGCGCTCGCGGGCGGTCAGGGCCTCCAGCCGGGCGAGCGCGTCACGGCGGCGCCGAATGGGCTGGTCAGTGGTGAGCCGGTGGATCAGCCGCCGGGTGACCCGCGGGGACAGCATCGAGTCGCCGCCGTGCGCGAGGCGGATCGCCCGGATCAGGTCGTGCGGCGAGGTGTCCTTGAGCAGGAAGCCGCAGGCCCCGGCCTCCAGGGCGGTGAAGACGTGCTCGTCGCTGTCGAACGTGGTCAGGATGATCACCGCGGGTGCCCGGTCGAGCCGGCGGATGGCCCCGGTGGCGGCCAGGCCGTCGTACCGGGGCATCCTGATGTCCATCAGGACGACGTCGGGCCCGAGGCGGCGGACCGCCTCGACGGCCTGGTTGCCGTCCTCGGCCTCGCCCACGATCTCCACGTCGGGTGCGGACTCGATGATGAACCGCAGCCCCGCGCGGATCAGCGACTCGTCGTCAACCAGCAGCGTCCTGATCATGTGATTCTCCCGGCGATGCGTCCGCGGCGTGCCACGGCAGCCGGCCCTCAAGACGCCAGCCTCCCGCATCGTCGGGCCCGCCGCGCACCCTTCCGCCGATCAGCCGGAAACGCTCCGCCAGGCCCACCAGCCCGACCCCGGCGCCGGTCTCCAGACTTGGCCGGCGCGATCGTTCGTTGACGACCGCGATCGTGACGCCGTCTTCCCTGCTCCCGGTCGCCGTGACCGTGACCGGGGCCCCATGGGCGTGCTTGTGCGCGTTGGTCAGGCCCTCCTGGACGAGGCGATGGGCGGCCCTGGCCGTCTCCGGCGGCCACGTGCCGATCTCGCCGTGCAGGGCGACGGTTGCGCCGACCGATACCCAGGAGTCCACCAGCCGCCGTAGGTCGGGGAAGCCGTCGTCGTCATCGTCGGGCCCGGCGCGCAGCACGCCGAGGATCTTGCGCAGCTCTTCGAGCGCCTCCTGCGCGCTGACCCTGATCAGCGCCGCCTCCCGCTCGACGCGCTCCGGCCCGGCTCTCGCGTTCACCTCCAGGCCGCCGGCGTGCAGCGAGATGAGCGTGACCTTGTGCGCGAGCACGTCGTGCATCTCCCGGGCGATCCGGCCGCGCTCGGCGGTCCTCGCCTGCTCGTTGCGCAGCCGCTGCTCGGTCTCGGCGCGTTCGGCGCGCTCGCGCAGCGATCGGGTCAGCTCGCGGCGGGCGGCGGCGTACGCCCCTGCCGCCAGCGTAACCCCCGTGGCGGTCACCGCCGAGATCAGCGCGTCCGTGCCCAACCGGCCGCCGTCCACCCACTGCTGGGCCAGGAACCCCGCCATGCCGATCGCCGCCAGCGCCAGGAAACGCGTGCCCGCGCCGGAGAACATGCTGATCAGCAGCGGCCCCGGGTTGCCCGACAGCACGTACGCGCCCGCCCCGACGACGGCCACCGCGACCGGCCACCGGCCCCGGAACCACACCGCGCCCGTGCCTGCCAGCCCGGCGGCGGCGATGACCGGTCGCGGCAGCGGCGCCCACGGCGTCTTGACCGCCAGGACGGTGAGGAACAGGCAGAGCGCCACGGAGGCCACGCTGATCGCGTGCGGCCCGAGCGCGGCCGACCGCCGCCGCGCCGCGCGGTACAACAGCATCGGTCCAGCGTAGCCAGGGCGGCGGCGCGCCACCTCATACCGGCGTCGGTGCCGGACGCCGGGCCGTCTCCGACTTTCGTCGGAGACGGCTATGGCCGCGATGGCGATGCGGCCGCCCCCTCGCCGGCCGCACCGTGGATGGCCTAAGACAGGGTTAGGAGCCGTCCTGTGTATGTCTTCCGTTCGATGCTCGTCGCGGTGTGCGCGGCGCTGACGATCCTCGTGCCGCGTCCCGCCACGGCAGCTACCGATATTCCGGACGAACGTGCTCTGGCAGACTTCTTCGACGCCGCGATGGCGGACGGGCTGGCGGCAAACCACGTGCCGGGCGCGGTCGTCTCGGTGGTGGGCGGCGGGAAGATCCTCTTCAGCAAGGGGTACGGGCTGGCCGACGTCGAGAACCGCAGGCCCTTCGACCCCGGCACCTCAATGGTCCGGATCGCCTCGATCACCAAGCTGTTCACCTGGACCGCGGTGATGCAGCAGGTCCAGCGGGGCAAGCTGGACCTGAAGGCGGACGTGAACCGCTACCTCACCGCGTTCCGGATCCCCGCGACCTACCCCCGGCCGATCACGCTGCAGGACCTGATGGACCACACGGCCGGATTCGAGGACCGCACGATCGGCGTGGGGGCGCGGAGCAAGGACGACGTGCCGCCCTTGGCCGACTATCTCGCCGACAACATGCCCGCGCGGGTGCGCCCGCCCGGCGAGGTGTCGGCGTACTCGAACTATGGGGCGGCGCTGGCCGGATACATCGTCTCGCGGGTGAGCGGGCAGCCGTACGACGAGTACATACGCGACCATATCCTCGACCCGCTCGCGATGCGGCACAGCACGGCCGCCGAGCCCGTCCCCGCCCCCTTGGCCGCGGATCTGGCGCGCAGCTACGACTACGAGGGCGGGGCGTACCTCCGCAAGCCGTTCGTCTTCGACAACCTCGCCCCCGACGGGTCGATCAGCGCCACCGCGAACGACATGGCCCACTTCATGATCGCCCACCTGCGGGACGGACGCTTCGGCGACCGGCGCATCCTCGACGAGCCCACGGGCCGGCTCATGCACCGGCGGACGTTCGCGGCCGATCCGCGCATCGACGGGTACGCCCACGGGTTCAAGGAGCAGACGCTCAACGGGCATCGCGTGATCATGCACGACGGCGGCTGGGAGCGCTTCGAGAGCGCGTTGCTGCTGGTGCCCGACGCCGACCTCGGCCTGTTCATCTCCACCAACAGTCCGGGCGGGACCGACGCCGCCACGAAGATCATTCCTGCCTTCTTCGACCGCTTCCTACCCGGAAAGCGCGCCGTGCCCGACGGCGGTGCTCCCGTCATGCCTGTCGAAGGCTTCTACAAGCTCACCCGGTCCGCCGAGTCCAGCATCGAGAAGGTGGTCGCCCTGACCAGCTCCACCCGGCTGTGGGCGGAGGGCGGGAAGCTCGTCTTCGGGGGCTCGACGTGGAACCCGCTGGGGCCCGGGCTCTATCAGCAGGACGGCGGTACGCGGCGGCTGGCGCTGGTGACCGGCGAAAGTGGTGTCGCGTACGTGGCCACGGACGGCCCCGCCTACCAACGCGTCCCCTGGTGGGACACCCCGCCGGTCAACGTCGTCATCGTCCTGCTGTTCGCCGTCACCGCCCTGACCGCCGTGCTCGGCCTGCCGGTGGCCGCTGTGGTCCGCCTGGCCAGGAAGCGTCCCGTTCCGCGTGCCTGGCGCACCGGGCGTGTCCTGGCCGGGCTCGCCGCCGCGGTCGGGCTGGTGTTCGTGGTGCTGTTCACGCTGGTCCTGACCGGCGACACGAGCATCCTGTACGGCGTGCCGGCCAACGTCCAGATTCTCCTGGTGCTGCCGCTGCTGGTCCTCGCACTCACCGTCGCCGGGGTCGCCACCACCGTACGGGCCTGGCGGCACGCGGGCGTCCTGGCCCGCGGCCACCAGGTGGTCGTGCTGGCGGGGCTGCTCGCCCTCCTCTGGTTCTGCCAGCACTGGAACCTGCTCGGCTGGCACCTGTGACCTCTCGACCGCCTGGCCGCCGGCGAGCGAGTCCGTACGCCCTCAGGACCGCCTCTAGCGCGCGAGCCGGGCCGCCTCCACCTTGGCTGCGTCGCGCTCGGGGTTCACCACCAGGGCGAACAGCAGCCCGCCCACGATGGCGATGCCGCCCATCAGCGCGAAGATCGTGGTGTAGCCCTCCGCGAGCGCACCCGTCGCCCGCGCGCTGTCGAGCAGTGAACCGGGCCATCCGCTCTCGAGAATGCGGAGGTCCGATGTGGCGACTTGGGATCGGGCTGCTTCGGCAGCCGAGCTGCGGCTTCGGGGAGCTCCACGATGGAGCTGCTCTGGGAAGCGGCGTGGGGAGAGATAGGTGGAGCCGCGGTTAATTTGGACGAAACACGTCTGCAATAAGCAAGCTAGGTCGTCTCACCAGCGGTGTCAATGGCAGCGGCAGCGCCCGTTCGGCGGCGGGCACGCGGTCGATCTTTAGCCGGATCTTGACAGAAAGTGGCCGGTCAGAGGTCAAGTACGAGCGCGGGCGAGGGCCCTGTCTCTACAGCCGGGGGACGGCGGCCTACGCGCCGGTGGGCCAGTACTCGTCCTTCAGCAACCGCTTGTAGAGCTTGCCCGTCGGGTGGCGTGGGAGCTCCACGCGGAAGTCCACCGACTTGGGACACTTGTAGTGGGCCAGTCGCGCCCGGCAATACTCGATCAGCTCCGCCTCCAGCTCCGGCCCCGCCTCGGCCATCGACACCGGCTGCACCACGGCCTTGACCTGCTCGCCCATCTCCTCGTCCGGCACGCCGAAGACGGCCACGTCGGCGACCTTCGGGTGCAGGCACAGGATGTTCTCCGCCTCCTGCGGGTAGATGTTCACGCCGCCCGAGATGATCATGTACGAGCGGCGGTCCGTGAGGTAGAGGAAGCCGTCGGCGTCCAGGTAGCCGATGTCGCCGAGCGTGGTCCAGCCCCTCCCCTGAGGGTCCTGGACGGAGCGGGTCTTGTCGGGGTCACCGTGGTATTCGAAGCGGGTGGAGCTGTCGAAGTAGATCGTGCCGTGTTCGCCGGCCGGGAGTTCGTCGCCGTCCTCGTCGCAGACGCGCACGGTGCCGAGCAGCGAGCGGCCGACGGTGCCCCGGTGCTCCAGCCAGTCCTGCGAGCCGGTGTAGAGGAAGCCGTTGCCCTCGGTGCCCGCGTAGTACTCGTGGATGATCGGGCCCCACCAGGCGATCATCTGCTCCTTGACGGGGATGGGACAGGGGGCGGCGGCATGGATGGCGCACTGCAGGGACGACAGATCGTACTTTTTCCTGATCTCGGCGGGCAGTTTGAGCATCTTGATGAACATGGTCGGGACGAGCTGCGAATGCGTCACCCCGTACTTCTCGACCAGCTCCAGATAGCGTTCGGGATCGAAGCGCTCCATCACCACGATCGTCGCGCCGAGCCGCTGGAAGCTCAGGCAATAGCGCAGCGGCGCGGCGTGGTAGAGCGGCCCGGGCGACAGATAGACGCTGTCGGCCGTCGGCGCGAACAGGCCCTGGATGAGCTGGAGCAGCATGTTCGGCTCGGTCAGCGGCGTACGCGGCAGAGGGGGCTTGACGCCCTTGGGCCTGCCGGTGGTGCCGGAGGAGTAGAGCATGTCGGAGCCCTGGCACTCGTCGGCGATCGGCGTGACCGGCTGACCCGCCACCGCCTCCTCGTAGGAGTCGTAGCCCTCGGCGGCGCCGTCCAGCATGAGGCGCAGCTCGACGCCGGGCGTCACGGCGGTGATCGAGGTGGTGACCTCCGCCAGGCTCGCGTCCGAGATGAACACCCGGGCGCCGCAGTTGTTCACGATGTACGCGAGCTCGTCGGTGCCCAGCCGGGAGCTGATCGCCGTGTAGTACAGGCCCGACCGCTGCGCCGCCCACGCGATGGCCAGGAAGAGCGGATGGTTGGGGAGCATGAAGGCGACGTGGTCACCCGGCCGCAGCCCGGCGGCGCGGAACAGGTGGGCCAGCCGGTTCGACTCCTCGTCCAGCTGCCGGTAGGTGACCACCTGGCCGGAGCCGGCCATGATCACAGCGGGTTTGTCGGGGGTGACGGCTGCGATGGCTCCCGGGTACATGACCGAACACTATTCGGGAACGTGCGCGCAATGCCAGCGATCTCGAAGGTAACGCCGGCGGCCCCGCGAGTAAGCGGCGACGGCTCGGTAAATACGGCGGAGCCGCGATCTCATCGTCGAGATCGCGGCTCGCTTTTTGCTCAGGCGGCGTGATACACGTCCTGCCACCCGGAGTGGAACCCTGTCGGTCCGTGCCGGTTGCCCCTGCTCACGTCCACAAAGATGTGGGCCGCGTCCTTACCCGAGAAGGAGAACTCCTCGGAGTGCCTGCCGCACGTGGAGAAGGACCTGAACGACGCGTGACCGTCGCTGCCGACGACCTTGAAGGTCTCCCACGCGCACTTGTCGCGGCCCCACCACTTGTAGTTGGTGAGAGTGCTGTCGACGGTGAAGAAGTAGCTGAACCGCCACTCCCACACGCGCTTCTTGATCTTCTTGACGACGAACTCGCAGTGCCTCTTGTGCGTCTTCTTATCGAAGGTGCACACCTTCGTCTTGACGAAGAACGTCTTCCAGTGCCAGAACTTGAACCGCTTCTTGTCCACGCTCACGTGGCCTTCCGCCTTGGCCTTGTGATCGCTGGAGAAGTAGGGTCCCCAGCTCGCGTCGTAGAAGCTCGACGAGGTCGTGGCTGGAGTGGCGGTGGTGACGGTGGTGGCAGTGGCCGCTGCCGGTGCGCCGACAGCCACCACGGTGGTGGCTGCGACGCCGATCAGGATTCGCGAAACGAATCGCACGAGGGCCTCCTCGGGAGAGGTATTGCTGACCCAGCCTTCGTACGTCTCACCGATTGCCATGCACTTTCAACCGACTTAACACCACAGGTCGCAGGATAAGAGGATTTTCCCGATCTTCCGGATTTATCGGTTATTATCCGGCAGCGATCACGGCACCGGCGTACTTCTGCTTGATGAATTCCTTGACCTTCGGGTCCTGAAGGAGCTTGCCCAAGGTCACGATATTCGCGTCCTTTTCATGCCCAGCGGACACGACCAGCCCATTGGCGTACGGGTTCCCCTCGGCCTTCTCCAGCACCAGGGCTTGCGAAGCGGGCTTGAGGCCGGCCTCGATGGCGTAGTTGCCGTTGATGACCGCGGCGTCGACGTCGTCGAGCGAGCGGGGCAGCTGCGCGGCCTCCAGCGGCTTGAACACCAGCTTCTTCGGGTTGTCGGTCACGTCACGCTCGGTCGCCGCGGTGCCGGCGCCGTCCTTGAGCTTGACCACGCCGTTGTCGGCGAGCAGCTTGAGCGCGCGGCCCAGGTTCGTGGCGTCGTTGGGCACGGCCACGGTGCCACCCTGCGGCAGGGCGGTGAGCGCGGTCACCTTCTTGGAGTACAACCCCAGCGGCTCCAGATGCACCGGCGTCACGAAGCTCAGCTTGGTGCCCTTGGAGGCGTTGAAGTCGTCCAGGTAGGGCTTGTGCTGGAAGAAGTTCGCGTCCAGCTGGCCCTCGCTGAGCTGTACGTTCGGCTGCACGTAGTCCGTGAACTCCACGATGTCCAGCTTCAGCCCGGCCGCGGGGGCCAGGTTCTGCTTGACGAAGTTCAGGATCTCGGCGTGCGGGACCGGGCTGGCGCCCACCTTCAGCACGGTGTCGGCCGACTCGGCGGTCTTGCCGGTCGCTCCCTGCGACGTTCCGCATGCGGCGAGCAACAGGGCAAGTGCAATAGCGCCCACAATGGTCCGAAATTTCATTATTTTTCCTTACTTATGCGATAGCCGACGGGCGACCAGGTCGCCCAGGCTCTGGATCAGCTGCACCAGCACGACGAGCAGCACGACAGTGACGATCATGAGCAGGGTCTCGAACCGCTGGTACCCGTACCTGACGGCCAGGTCCCCCAGCCCGCCCCCGCCGATGGTCCCGGCCATGGCCGAGTAGCCGATGAGCGCGACGACGGTGACGGTCACCGCGGCGACGAGGCCGGGCAGCGCCTCGGGCAGCAGCACCTTGCGCACGATCGTCGTACGACCGGCGCCCATGGCCTGGGCCGCCTGCACCACGTCGGCGCCCACCTCGCGCAGCGCCGTCTCCACCAGCCTGGCGAAGAATGGCACCGCCCCCACGGTGAGCGGCACGACCACGGCCGCGGTGCCGATGGTGGTGCCCACGACAAGCCGGGTGAAGGGGATGATGGCGATCATCAGCACGATGAACGGCAGCGACCGCCCCACGTTCACCACGACGCCCAGCACCGACTTCAACGCCGGCGCCGGCCGCAGCCCGCCGCGATCGAACACCACGAGCGCCACGCCCAGGGGCAGCCCGAACAGCACAGTGAAGAGGGTCGACCAGCCGACCATCTGCGCGGTCTGCCCGGCCGCCTCCCAGAGCAACGGCCCCATCTCATCCCAGGTCATGCCGACTCCCCCGTGCTATGCCGTACAAGAAGCTTCGTCATGACACCAGCACTCCCCGCGAGCGCAGGAAGTCCAGCGCGCCGGCCTCCTCGCCCCCCGAGAAGGACACCCGCAGGCGCCCGACGGCGCCACCCGCGAGGTCCTCGATCGAGCCACCCAGGATGTTCACGTCAACGTCGAACTTGCGCACCACCTCCGACACGACCGCCTGCCGCGGGTCGCCGGTGAAGGTGAGCGTGACCGAGCCCGCGGGCGCCGGTTCGGGCAGCGGGAAGATCTCGCGCGTCAGTCGCGATCCCGGCGTCCTGATCAGGTCGGCGATCGTGCCCGACTCCTCGACGCGGCCGTCCGACATGATGGCGACCGAGTCGCAGACGCTCTTGACGACGTTCATCTCGTGGGTGATCAGCAGGATCGTCAGGCCGAGCTCGGTGTTGAGCCGCTTGAGCAGGGCCAGGATCGACTGCGTGGTGGCCGGGTCGAGCGCCGAGGTGGCCTCGTCCGACAGCAGGACCGACGGGTTGCCCGCGAGCGCCCTGGCGATGCCGACGCGCTGCTTCTGCCCGCCCGACAGCTGGTTCGGACGGTCGCCACCCCGGCCGCCGAGGCCGACCAGGTCGAGGAGTTCGGCGACGCGGCGCTCCCGCTCGGCCCTGGGCACGCCCATGACCTCCAGCGGGAAGGCGACGTTCCCGGCGACCGTGCGCGAGGAGAGCAGCGCGAAGTGCTGGTGGATCATGCCGATGCGCTGCCTGGCGCGATTGAGCTCGCCGCTGCGCAGCGCGGTCAGGTCCTGCCCGGCGACGGTGACGGTGCCCGCGGTGGGGCGTTCGAGCAGGTTGACGCAGCGCAGAAGGGTGCTCTTGCCCGCGCCGCTCTGACCGAGCACGCCGTAGATCTCGCCTTCGCGTACGTGTATGTCGACGCCGTCGAGAGCGACGGTGTTCCCGTACACCTTGCGCAGGCCGGACGCCTGAATCACGAAAAATCCCCACCACTAAGAGCGGCAGCACGCCGCTGGAATCGACATCGTTGGAGGCCCGCAGGCAGGCGGTCTAACGGGTGCCGGGGTGGAAGGGCAGGTGGCTCAACCTGCGCAGCACGAAACTGGGAGTAAGCAGCATGGGTGACCTTCGAGGAGGGACGGCTGGTTAGCGGACCTGGCAGCCCATGGCGGACATTCGCCCCATACAGCAACATCCGGCGCCGCGGCGGGCGCTCTGGTCTGTCACGTATGCCTCGTTCACGCCATTGTTAACGGCCCGACGACTTCCCGCTATTCCCTACTTCCTCGGTGACCTGCGTCACGACACTCCAGCTGTGCGCAGGGACGACGGTCGGATCGCTCACGCCGTGCCGCGGCTCGGCCGGGTCGGCCCGGCCGATCGGGAAGTGGTGCGGCTGGTCGCCGAGGTTCAGCAGCGTGACGATCTCCGCCCTGTCGCCGCCGCCGTCGCGCGGGCGGGAGCGGAGGGCCACAGCGGTGTTGGTCAGGTGTTCGGCGGTGGTACGGGCTCTGACCAGCCACGGGTGGCGCCTGCGCAGGCCGATGAGCCGCTGGTGCAGCCGGTAGACCTCGATCCCGTCCGGAGCGAGGCCGCCGGGCTCTGCCGGGAACTCCGGCCTGATCGCGTCGTCACCACCTGCCCGCTCCTCCTTCAGCCCCTGGAACGCCTGCTCGTCCCCGTAATAGACGCTCGGCAGGCCGCCGACGGTGAAGAGCACGGCCAGGGCGTGGCCGAGGTGGAGGGGGTTCTCTAGCCGGGTGGCGAGCCTGGTGACGTCGTGGTTCCCGACGAAGGTGAGGGGGACGAAGGTGTCCAGCAACCCGTCGTGGCGGTCGAGGGCCCAGGCCAGCTCGAAGAGGTTCCGGTCGTTCAGGGAGCTCCAGATGGCCTTCCACAGCTCGTACTGGGTGACGGAGTCGAGTCCCGACTCGGCGACATATCCGGCATAGTCGCCGTGGATCACCTCGCCGCCGAACCACGCCTGCGGGTGCCGCGCCCGCACCCCGGGCAGCACTTCCCGCCAGAACGACGCCGGGACGGCATAGGCCGCGTCGAGCCGCCAGCCCGCCGCGCCGCGGTCGAGCCAGTGGTTCAGTACGGCGGCGACGTGGTCTCGCACGGCCGGTTCGGTGTGGTCGAGCGCGACAAGCCCCGGATGCCCCTCGAACACCTCATAGCCGTCGGGCCCTTTCCTGAACCATCGTTCGTCAGCCTGGAACGATCGGCCGACGTGGTTGAACACGCCGTCGAGGATGATCCGGAGCCCGCGCCGCCGCGCCTCGGCGACGAGGGAGTCGAAGTCGGCGTCGTCACCGAGGCGCGGGTCGATCCTGAAGTGATCGACGGTGTCGTAGCCGTGGGTCTCGGCGGCGAAGATCGGCCCGAGCTGCAACCCCGAACAGCCGAGCTCCACGACATAGTCCAGCCACGCCTCCAGGTGGCGCAGCCGGTGCCGCACACCAGCCTGGGCGGCGGCCGGGGCTCCGGTGAAGCCGAGCGGGTAGACCTGCCACCAGATCGCATGGTCAGTCCACGATGGCACGTACGCTCCTCTCCCGGCGTACTGTCCAGGGTAGATAGCCGATCCCCAGGGCCAGCACGCAGCCTATGACCGTGTCCGCCAGCCGGTACCCGATCGTGGCGGGGGCCACTCTTCCACCGCCCTCCATGAGCAGCAGGACGAGCGGCGTCATGACGGTCGCGTACAGGGTGTACTGGCGCTCCTTGAGCACCGGGCGGACCGCGGCCAGCCCCGAGACGAGCAGCACGAACAGCCACGACGGCGGCACCCACAGCAGCACGGCGGACCCGGCCAGCACTCCGGCGGCGGTGCCCGCGGCCCGCTCGATCGCCCGCCGCAGCGCGCCGTCCAACTGTCGCCTGACCACGATCACGACGGTGACGGCGATCCAGGAGGCGTTCGGCTGCGGCCACACCAGGCTGATGACCTCGGCCGCGGCCAGGCAGGTGGTCAGGCGGATGGAGTACTGCCAGCCGCGCACGGTCCCGAGCGTCCGCCACCAGCGCTTCAGAAGCGCTCTGCTCGTGGGCGCGGGACCCGTCCGCCCCTCCTGGGGTGGTCGTCGCGTCCGGGCGCTCAGCGCGGTGAGCGGTGAGGGGGCTGGCGCGGTGAGCGGTGAGGGGGCTGGCGCGATGGGCGGCGCGGTGGGCAGTGTCGTGGGCAGTCCGATGGCTGGCGCGGTGGGCAGTGCCGTGACGAGGGCCGTGACCAGTAGACCCCAGATCGCCCCTTCGGCGAGCAGTACGGCGGCGGCGACGGGAGCGGCGGCCTGGGCGCCCAGGCCGGTCGTGATGACCATGAAGACGATGAAGCGCGTGGTGTGCTCGGCCATGGGACGACTCATCCCGCCCACCACCGCCACCACGGCAGCGACGAGCACGACGGCCACCGCCGTGATCCAGCCGTGTCCACCGGCGACGACACCGACGAGCCCCGCCCCGGTCGTGGCCACCAGTGCGCAACCTCCGCACACCAGCCCCTCAGCCAAGGAGGCGCCCCTGGCGGGTGCGGCGACGCCGTCGGCGCGTGTCGTACCCACCAAGCCTCCACCCACGGAAGCTCCGGACACCACCGCCCGGCCTCCACCCACGGAAACTCCGCTCACCACCGCCCGGCCTCCGCTCAGGGAAACCCCGCCCACGGCGAGGGCGCCAATGGCGGCCAGTGCGCCCAGGTCGGGGTGCCCGGCGGCGACGCCCCACGCGACCGGGCCGCCGAGCCCCAGCGCGGCGGCGATCATACGTCGCGTCTCGATCCCCACGTCGGCACCTCCCGACGCGGGAGCCTAGCACCATCTATACGCATTGCGTAGTAAATAAGAGATGAATACCGAGCACAGGCGAATATTTAGTAAGTGCTATCGTAATAATCATGGACGACGAGGAACTACGAGCCACGGCCGTGTCACTCCGCCGCGCAGCCGTCGGCCTGGCGCGGCGCCTGCGCGAGGAGCGCCCCGCACACGGCCTCGGCGCCCTGGCCCTCTCTCTGCTAGGGCACCTGCACCGGCGCGGCGCGATGACCGCCGGAGAGCTGGCATCGGCCGAACACCTCCAACCGCAGTCCGTCACCCGCGTCCTGGCCGCACTGGACGAGCAGGGCCTGATCCGCCGCTCCCGCGACGAGGACGACCGCCGCCGGCACCACATCGTCCTCACCGAACGCGGCACCGCGATCCTCACCGAGCAGGCCGGCACCACGGACGTGTGGCTGGCCCAGGCGATGGCACAGCGGCTCACCCCGGCGGAGTGCCGCATCCTGGCCGTCGCCGCCGACCTGCTCGACCGGCTGCACGCTTCCACGGGCCGATCAGACCAGCCGTACCCCTCTACCTCCTGATCAGATCAACCACCCGCCTCTACCTCCCGATCAGACCAACCACCCCCGCCTCTACCGCCCGATCAGACCAGCCGCACCCCCCTACTTCCCGATCAGACCAACCACCCGCCTCTACCGTCCGGTCAAAGGAGAGGGCTCTTGGCTGACGTGAGGATCGGGGGTCTGGCTTCCGAGTCGGGCGTAGGCCGCGGGTGGCATGCCGACGGCGGCGGTGAAGTCGCGAGTCAGGTGCGCCTGGTCGGTGTAGCCGAGTTCGGTGGCCAGCGTGGCGAGATCGAGGCCCTGGTAGACGCGTTCCGCGGCCTCGTGCAGCCGGAAACGGCGGATCACCCACTTGGGGCCGATACCGACGTAGTCCCGGAACAACCGCTGCAGCGAGCGCACCGACCGTCCCGAGTTGGCGGCCAGCTCATCGACCCTGGTCATGGACACGTCGTCCTCCACCATCGCCACCAGCGCCGCGACCTCCTCGGCCAGCGGATCCGGCTCCGGCCCCACACTCAGCAGGAACGTCTCGATGAGCGCCATGGCGGCCCGGGAGTCAGGCTCTGCCAGGACCCGCTCGACCAAGGTCGCGCCCGCCGCGCCGTACATCTCGCCGATCTCCACGAAGCGGCCGGTCAGCTCGGAAACCGGGCCATCGAGGAACGGCCGGAAGCCGCCGGGGCGGAAGCGCGTGCCGATCACCCGGCCGCTGCCCCGCATCGTGTACGAGAACCCGCCCCTGATCACTCCCGCGATCCGGTGGAAGTCATGGGTGATGGTCATGTTCACGGTGGGATGGGAGACGATGCGCTGTTCGTACGGCTCGGGGAGATCGGTCCAGGTGACGACCCAGAAGTGCTCCACGTAAGCCGAAATTTCGGATGATGGCGCCTGGCGGGCGAAATTGAAGGCGTCGAGTCCCGCGTACGGGTCGACCCAGCCGCGCTGTCGCGTTTCTACAAGCCGCGCCTGCGGTGGGCGGGGCACCATGGCTGCCATGGACGACATGATGCCGCTGATGACGCGTGCCACCGAACGCACCTCGGGGTTGGTGACCGGGGTGCGAGAGGAACAGTTCGGGTCGCCGACGCCATGCGCGAAGTTCGACGTCAAAGAGTTGATCAACCACCTGGAGTGGGTGGCGGAGATGTTCGAGTCGCTGGCGCGCAAGGGACCGCGCCTGGAGCAGGGGCCCTACGCGGGCGACTTCCCCGAGCAAGCGGAGCGCACGCTCGCCGCCTGGTCGCGGCGCGAGGCATGGGAGGGGACCAGCCCCGACATGGGTATGCCGATGACCGCGCTGGCCCACATGTACCTCATCGACCTGGTGGTGCACGGCTGGGACCTGGCCAGGGCCACCGGTCAGCAGTACGAGCCGGAGCCCGAGGCCATCTCGCGGGCGCTGGACTTCACCGACCGGATGGTGGAGATGGGCAGGCAGCGCGGCGTCTTCGGGCCGCCGGTGGCGGTGCCGGACGACGCCCCGGCGTTCGACCACCTGCTGGGCCTCATCGGCCGGGATCCGGCCTGGACACCGTGATCTTCGGTTAACCGGGGGCCTGCGGTCGGTCGAGGTCTACGGTCAGCCGAAGGCTTCGGCTGGTCGGCAGTCTGCGGTCGGTCGGGGGCCCGCGGTTGGTCGGCAGTCTGCGATCGGTCGGGGGCCCGATTGGTCGGCGGCCCGCGGTTGGTCGACGGTCTGCGGTTGGTCGGCGGTCTTGCGGTTGGACGCGTCTGCGGTTGATGGGGCGGCCACGCTAGGCGTTCGCGTCAGTCATCCGGCGGTAGGGGTCGCGCAGCGGGGTGACGCGTTCGGCGAAGTCGGCCTTGATCCTGGCCATGCGCGGACCGGGGGCGTAGAAGCGGCCCTTGGTCTCGCCGTACGGCTGGAGCCAGCCCTTGGCGGCGAGGTCGCGCAGGTCGCGGGCGGCCTGGCCCTGGCTGAGCCCTTCGTCGGCCTGGTAGCGGCTCCTGCGCAGACGCCTGTTGACGAACACCTCGTAGAGGGCGGAGACGGTCCGGTTGTTGAGACCGTCGCCGT
The DNA here is from genome assembly GCF_040659625.1 of Nonomuraea sp. NPDC049750. Lineage (NCBI taxonomy): Bacteria > Bacillati > Actinomycetota > Actinomycetes > Streptosporangiales > Streptosporangiaceae > Nonomuraea > Nonomuraea sp. NPDC049750. The sequence goes on along the minus strand of NZ_JBFANB010000023.1, from coordinate 68,429 downwards.
CGACCTGCTCCTCCAGCAGCATCCAGATCTCCCCGGCCTCGGCCAGACGCTGCCCGACCCGTTGGGCCTGGAGATGGTGGGCCCGCAGGCAGAATCGCACCCAGGACAACATCTCGTCGTACGGCCGCCACGAGCCCTGCTGGATCTCCCGGAGCGCGCGGTAGTAATCGACCGTGTTCTCGCCTAGGCCGAGCCACTCCTCGATGGAGGAGAACTCAGGAGTGAGAATCTGCTCGCGGCCGAGGACCAGTGTCTGCAGGGCGCGCGACATCCTCCCGTTGCCGTCGCGCCACGGGTGGATCGCGACCAGGTTGAAGTGCGCCATCGCCCCACGCACGTAGCTTGGCGCGTCGAGATCTCCGGTGTTCAGCCACGTGACCAGCTCGTCGAGCAACCCCGGCACCTCTTCGGCGTCAGGGCCCTCGTAGACCACCTCTCCCGTCGCGGAATTGCGAACATAGATACCGCCGGGGCGTACTACTCCAGGCGTCTTGTCACGGTGATGGCCGATCATCATGAAGTTGAGCGCGTTGAGCAGCCCCACGTCGAAGCGGAAGGTGGGAGCGCGTGAAAGCATCTGGATATAGGTCAGCGCCTGCTGGTAACCCGCGATCTCCCGCGTCACCGATGCCGACGTCTCCAGTGGCTCCTCCCCCGACATGATCGACTCGATGTCTTCGACGCTGGCGTGATAGCCCTCGATCGAGTTGGATCCCTGAATCGCCCGCGCCTGCAGTTGCCTGCGGAGCTGTCCGTCCCAACGGTGCGACTCGGCCAAGCGATATTTCAAGTCGCGCCGCATGTCTTCGATCTCCGCGAGCACGCCCTTGTCGGCGGCCTCCAATGCGGGTGTGTCGTACAACATGAAGCCAGAAAAGCATGAGCGAATCATTCAGTCAAACGAACGGATAATTCGCCTAAATAGCCAAAAGCCCCGCCGTACCGAAGTACGACGGGGCAGATGGGTGACAGGTCAGGCCGCGACCGTCGAGGCGACCTGAGCCGGGGTCAGGGCGATGTCGAGGACCTCGCGCACGTCGCTGACCGGGTGGATCGTCAGCTCGTTACGCACCTCCTCGGGCACGTCGTCCAGGTCCGGCTCGTTGCGGGCCGGGATGAGGACCGTGGTGATGCCCGCCCGGTGCGCCGCCAGCAGCTTCTGCTTGACGCCGCCGATCGGCAGCACCCGGCCGGTGAGGGAGATCTCACCGGTCATGGCCACGTCACTGCGTACCGTACGACCGGACAGGAGCGAGGCCAGCGCGGTCGTCAGCGTCACGCCCGCCGAGGGGCCGTCCTTGGGCACGGCGCCCGCGGGGAAGTGGACGTGGACCGAGCGGTCCTTGAACGCGGTGACCGGCAGCTCCAGCTCCGCGCCGTGCGAGCGCAGGTAGGAGAGCGCGATCCGGGCCGACTCCTTCATCACGTCGCCGAGCTGGCCGGTGAGCGTGAGCCCCGTCTCGCCGGTCTCCGGCTCGGCCAGCGACGCCTCGACGTAGAGGACGTCGCCACCTGCGCCGGTGACCGCCAGGCCGGTCGCCACGCCGGGCACCGAGGTGCGCTGGGTGGCCTCCGGCAGCGACGACTCCGGCACGAACCTGGGGCGGCCGATGTAGCCGACCAGATCGTCCTCGCCGACCGTGACGGGCAGCTCGTTGTTGGCCGCGACCTTGCGCAGGATGCGGGCGACCGAGCGCTCCAGGGACCGTACGCCGGCCTCCCGGGTGTATTCGGCGGCCAGCCTGCGCAGCGCCGCGTCCTCGACGCCCACCTCTTCGGCGGTCAGACCGGCGAGGTCGAGCTGCCGGGGCAGCAGGTGGTCACGGGCGATCGCCACCTTCTCGTCCTCGGTGTAGCCGTCGAGCGTGACGACCTCCATGCGGTCGAGCAGCGGCCCGGGGATGGCCTCCAGGACGTTGGCCGTCGCCAGGAACAGCACGTCGGACAGGTCAAGCTCGACCTCGAGGTAGTGGTCGCGGAACGTGTGGTTCTGCGCCGGGTCGAGCACTTCGAGCAGGGCCGCCGTCGGGTCGCCGCGGTAGTCGGCGCCGACCTTGTCGACCTCGTCGAGCAGCACGACCGGGTTCATCGACCCGGCCTCGCGGATGGCGCGGACGATGCGGCCGGGCAGCGCGCCGACGTAAGTGCGCCGGTGACCGCGGATCTCCGCCTCGTCACGGACGCCGCCGAGCGCGACGCGGACGAACTTACGGCCCATCGCCCGCGCGACGGACTCGCCCAGCGAGGTCTTGCCCACTCCGGGAGGCCCGGCGAGCGCGAGTACGGCGCCGCTGCGACGGCCGCCCACCACGCCGAAGCCCTTGTCCTGGCGGCGCTTGCGCACGGCCAGGTGCTCGATGACGCGGTCCTTCACGTCGGCGAGGCCGGTGTGGTCGGCGTCCAGCACCGCACGGGCGCCGGTGATGTCGTAGTTGTCCTCGGTCCGCTCGTTCCAGGGCAGGTCGAGGACGGTGTCGAGCCACGTACGGATCCAGCCGGTCTCAGGAGACTGGTCGGACGTACGCTCCAGCTTGTCGACCTCCTTGAGCGCGGCCTCGCGCACCTTCTCCGGCAGGTCGGCGGCCTCGACGCGGGCCCGGTAGTCCTCTTCCTCGGTCTCGGTGGAGTCGCCGTTGAGCTCCTTGAGCTCCTTGCGGACCGCGGCGAGCTGCTGACGCAGCAGGAACTCACGCTGCTGCTTGTCCATGCCCTCCTGGACGTCCTTGCGGATCGTCTCGGCGACGTCGAGCTCGGCCAGATGCTCGCGCGACCACTCGACCAGCCTGGCCAGCCGCTCGGCCGGGTCGGCGGCCTCCAGCAGCTCGACCTTCTGGGCCGTCGTCAGCCAAGGCGTGTAGCCGGAGCTGTCGGCCAGCACCGACGGGTCGTCGATCTGGTTGACCTGGTCGACCACCTGCCAGGCGCCGCGCTTCTGCAGGATCGTGGTGGCCAGGGCCTTGTACTCCTTGGCCAGCTCCTGGGCGCGCTCACCGGCGGCGACGGTGTCGATCGTGATGGCCTCCACCCAAAGGGCGGCGCCGGGGCCGGTCGTGCCAGTGCCGACGCGCACGCGGTCGACGCCGCGCACCACGGCGGCGGGCTCGCCGCCGGGCAGCCTCCCGACCTGCTCGACAACGGCCTGCACGCCGACAGCGCCGTAACGGCCGTCGATCCGGGGAACGAGAAGGACCCGCGGCTTGTTACCACCGGATGCCTGAGCCGCGTCAATGGCAGCCCGCACCTCGGAGTCGGACAGGTCCAGCGGAACCACCATGCCCGGCAGGACGACCTCGTCGTCCAGCGGCAGGACCGGGAGGATCAAGCTCTCACTCATACGAACTCCAAAGGGTTGAGTTATATGGACTCAAGTCATTAGAGCCCGGCATTGTTCCCAGGGTTGCCGATGTTCGCTCACGGCGATCGTAATTATGTAAGCGACCCATACCTGAGGATGACGACCCAGGGTTGATGTCCGCCCGTCCACGCCCCCGTAGGGTGGTCGCGTGTTCTCGGCAGTCGTGCGTCCCTTCGCGCTGGCGCTGTTTCAGGGCGACGCGGACCCGCCGCCGCCCCGGTCGCAGCGACTGCGCCTCCGGCTGCCCCTCGTCGGCGTCGTCGATCTGGCTCAGGCCGCCGGCATCGTGCTGGCGCTGATCCTTTACGGCACCACGCTGTCCCAGCTGATGGACTGGAACGTCACGGGCACCCGGCGGATGTCCGAGCCGCTGCTCTACTTCACCGCCGCGGCCATCTCCGTGCCCGTGGCGCTGCGCGACCGATGGCCGCTGGCGGCCTGGCGGGCGACCATGGTCATGCTGCCGGTCGTCCTCTGGGTGACCCGGGCGGTCGGCACGAGTGATCCGCCCTACATGCTCGGGCTGGCGGTGATGTACCCGCTGGTGACCTATTCGGTCGCCGTGCGCTGCGACCGCCGGATCACCGTCGCCCTTTGGACGATCAGCTTCCTGACCGCGTGGATCATCGACCCCGACTCGCTCTACCTCGTCACGATCATGGTGACGGTCGCCGCCCTGTACGGCTACAACGTACGCGTCCGCCGCAACGCCACGGCCAGGCTCGCGGAGGAGGAGCGGCGCTCGCGGCTGGCCGAAGGCGCCCAGGCCGTGCTCGAAGAGCGCGCCAGGATCGCGCGGGAGCTGCACGACGTGGTCGCCCACCACATGTCGGTGATCGCCATCCAGGCCGAGGCGGTGCCGCTCAAGGCGGCCGGCGATCCCGCGCGGCTGGAGGCGGGCCTGGCCGAGATCCGCAGCCTGTCCCTGGAGGCCATCGCCGAGCTGCGCCAGGTGCTCGGCGTGCTGCGCGACCAGGACGGCCGCACCGACACCGCGCCGCAGCCCGGCCTCGACCGGCTGGACGATCTCGTGTCCAACGCCCGCGCCGCCGGGCTCACCGTGGGGGTCGAGCTGCCGGATCAGCTGCTCGGGGCGCTGCCGCCCGCCGTCGGGCTTTCCGCGTACCGGATCGTGCAGGAGTCACTGAGCAACGCGATGCGCCATGCGCCCGGCACCACGGTCACGGTCGCCGTCGCATGCGACGACGACGCCTTACGGCTCCACGTCACCAACGGTCCCGGCGCCACGCCGGGCGGCCCGGAAGGGACCGGACAGGGGCTGGTGGGCATGCGGGAAAGGGCGGCGCTGCTCGGCGGCACGTTAGAGGCGGGACCCATCGAAGGGGGCGGTTTCCAGGTGTCCGCGACGTTACCGATCGCCGGGGCGGAGGAGACGGCGTGATCCGGGTGCTGATCGCGGACGATCAGGGCATGGTGCGCACCGGGTTCACGGTGTTCCTGAGCGCGCAGTCCGACATCGAGGTGGTGGGCGAGGCGGCCAACGGCGAAGAGGCGGTGCGGCGGGCGGCCGAGCTGCGGCCTGATGTGGTGCTCATGGACGTACGCATGCCGGTCATGGACGGGCTGACGGCGACCAGGCGGCTTCTGTCGTCGGGCGACGGCCCGAAGGTCCTCATCCTGACCACCTTCGATCTCGACGACTATGTCTATGAGGCGCTGCGGGCGGGGGCGAGCGGGTTTCTGCTCAAGGACGCCTCGGCAGTCCAGCTGGCCGAGGCCGTGCGGGTCGTCGCGGCGGGCGACGCCCTCATCGCCCCGGCGGTCACCAAGCGGCTGATCCACGAGTTCGCCCGGTTGGGCGCGCCCCGGGCGCCGACGGTCCGGCGGCTGGCGGAGCTGACGGAGCGCGAGACGGAGGTGCTGGCGCTGGTGGCGCAGGCGATGTCCAACCAGGAGATCGCGGAGAAGCTGGTGGTGGCGGAGCAGACGGTCAAGACGCATGTGGGGCGGATGCTGATGAAACTGGGGCTGCGCGACAGGGCACAGGCGATCGTGTACGCGTACGAGACGGGACTGGTACGCCCGGGAGACTGAGGCGTACGGGTGGCTCCACCAGAGGCAGGCAGGCAGGTGGGGGCAGGCAGGTGACCGCGTGCGCGGACGGAGGGCGGGGCGGGCGAGTGACCGCGTGCGCGGACAGGGGGCAGAGACAGCCGGGATGACCGCGTGCGCGGACGGAAGGCAGGATCTACCGTCTGAGAAATGGACCCGCTTGCGCTTTTCCATCAGGTGTCCGCGTCGGTGCCCGCGTACGGGGAGTTCCTCGCCGAGCACGGTGTCAGTCCGGACCAGGTGTCGAGCATGGCCGACTTCGCGCGGTTGCCGCTGCTCACCAAGGACGGCTACCTCAACCGCCACCCACTCCCCCGGCTCTGCCGCGACGGCGTGATCGGCGACATGATCGCGGTCTCGTCCGGTTCGACGGGCACGCCGACGTTCTGGCCGCGTTCCGTGTCCGACGAGCGGGTGATCGCCGCGCGGTTCGAGGAGGTGTTCCGGGACTCCTTCGAGGCTCGGGAGCGCAGAACGCTGGCCGTCGTCTGCTTCGCGCTCGGCACCTGGGTGGGCGGGCTGTTCACCGTGGCCTGCTGCCGCCACCTGGCCGAGCGCGGCTACCCGATCACTGTGGTTGCCCCCGGCAGCGACAAGCGTGAGATCCTTCGCGTACTCCCGCAACTGGCCCCGCACTTCGACCAGGTCGTGCTCCTCGGCTATCCGCCCTTCCTCAAGGACGTCATCGACGCGGGACTTCCCTGGTCCAGGTGGAACGTCAAGCTTGTCACGGCCGGGGAGGTGTTCAGCGAGGAGTGGCGCACGCTCGTGGCGGACAGGGCGGGCATCGCCGACCCGGTACGTGGCATCGCCTCCCTGTACGGCACGGCCGACGCGGGCGTGCTGGGCAACGAGACGCCTCTTTCCGTGGAGATCCGCCGGTTCCTGGCCGGGCGTCCCGGGGCCGCGAGGGAGCTGTTCGGGGAGTCGCGGCTGCCGACGCTCGTCCAGTACGACCCGGAGGTCCGCTTCTTCGAGGAGCACGAGGGCACGCTGGTGTTCTCGGGCGACAATGGCATCCCCCTGGTCCGTTATCACATCGCCGACGAGGGCGGGATCGTGCCGTTCGAGCGGATGTCACGTTTCGTCCGGCACCACGGCTTCGAGCCTTCGGCGACCGGCCCGTCCCGGCCCTTCGTCTACGTGTTCGGGCGCAGCCACTTCACCGTGTCCTACTACGGGGCGAACGTGTACCCGGAGAACATCTCCGTAGGGCTGCAGCAGCCGGCTGTCAGCTCGCTGGTGACCGGAAAGTTCGTCATGGAGGCGGTCGAGGACGACCGGCGCGACCGGCACCTGACGGTGACGGTGGAACTCATGCCCGGTGAGAAGCCGTCGGAGGAGACGGCGAGGCTGGTGGGCGAGTCGATCCTCGAACAGCTGCTCCGGCTCAACAGCGAGTTCGCGGCCTATGTACCAATGGCCCAGCAGGCGCCGTTCATCCGGCTACGTGAGCTGGGCGACCCCGAGTACTTCCCACCCGGCACCAAACACCGCTACACCCGGGCGTGACGACCATCCCGGCAGGATGATCTCAGACCGGTCGATCATGCCCACCGGCACACCGGTGATGTCCGAGCCGCTGCTCTACTTCACCGCCGCGGCCATCTCCGTGCCCGTGGCGCTGCGCGACCGATGGCCGCTGGCGGCCTGGCGGCCTGGCGGGCTGGCGGGCTGGCGGGCTGGCGGGCTGGCGGCCTGGCGGGCGACCATGGTCATGCTGCTGGTCGTCCTCTGGGTGACCCGGGCGGTCGGCACGAGTGATCCGCCCTACATGCTCGGGCTGGCGGTGATGTACCCGCTGGTGACCTATTCGGTCGCCGTGCGCTGCGACCGCCGGATCACCGTCGCCCTTTGGATGATCAGCTTCCTGACCGCGTGGATCATCGACCCCGACTCGCTCTACCTCGTCACGATCATGGTGACGGTCGCCGCCCTGTACGGCTACAACGTACGCGTCCGCCGCAACGCCACGGCCAGGCTCGCGGAAGAGGAGCGGCGCCACGAGCAGTCCCTGGTCGGCCCCGATCTGCACGAGATCGAGCCGGCGTCCATCGTCGGTGACCGCTTCGACAGCCGCGCGGCCGAAGCCGACCTCATCAGCGCGGGACTCGGCATCGGTCACATCCCGCCATCGCCCGGCACCAGGAGAGAGCCGCTGCTTCGGGCGGTGCGGGTAGGCCGGAGTAGGCCGCGTACAGATCGACCAGGTGGCCGTGACGGCCGTCCTCAGTCGTGCTCGGAGGGCACCACGTCGAAGGAGATGCCCTGGTCGCGCATCTCCTTGAGGGTCCGCTCGGGTGCGGCGTCGTTGGTGAGCACGAGGTCCCAGGCCGGCAGGGGCGCGACCCGGTGCAGGGCCACGCGGTCGAGCTTGGTGTGGTCGACCATGAGGACGCTGCGCTGGGCGGCGCGCATCATGGCCTGCTTGACCAGGACGACCTCCTGCTCCTGATGGTAGGTGAAGCCGCCGGACACGGCGGAGATCGAGGCGAACAGCAGGTCCACGCGCAGGGCCTCGATCGCCTCCAGGCACGGCACCCCGAGGAAGGACTCGTGGGGCCGGTACCAATCGCCGCCCAGCCCGATCAGGCGGATGTTGGGCAGGTCGCGCAGCACAGTGATGGCGCCCATGAAGTTCGTGACGACCGTGAGCGGAATGTCGTCGAGCAGCCGGGCGAGTTCCAGCGTGGTGGTCGAACCGTCGATCATGATGGCCATGCCGGGCTCGATCAGCTTACGTGCCCGCCGCGCGAGTGCGCGCTTCTCGCGTACGGCGCTACGCATCCGGTAGGCGACGTTGGACTCGAAGATGCTCGACGGCTGGACGCTGACACCGCCGCGATGTTTGTGCACGATGCGCTGGCGTTCCAGTTCGTCCAGGTCGCGGTGGATGGTCATGGTGCTGACGGCGAATCGCTCCGCGAGGTCCGCGGCCGTGGCCGAGCCGTGCTGGAGCACGTACTCGGTGATGTCGGCCTGGCGCTGAGCACGCTTGCTTCCCAGCCCGTTCTTGATATCGGACATCGCTCTCCTGTGATCATCTGTTGACGGAACGAGCATAGGCATGACCCCTGGCGTCAAGGCTTCTCACAGGATAGATGTTTTCATAACACGTAAATCTCACCACCGTCGAGCGTTCATCACAGCCGATCCGCTGCCATGAGTCCACTGAAAAGGGACAATTGTTATGAACGGGGCATCGTTGCGACACATCTATTGCGAAGTTCACGTTTGAATTGTTAGATGTAGCACCAACGCAACATCCTCGCGAGTGGTCCCAAGTGGCCGCTCGTCACCCCCCTCAGGAGGAACCCATGCCCCCGGGCAGGACCCTGCGTGGTATCGCCATGGCCGTCTCAGCCGTCATGGTCACCTCGGTGACCGCCTGCGGCGGAGGAGGTGACGGGTTCAGCGGCCAGACCGTCACGTTCTGGCACTCGATGGCCGGCAAGAACGGCGAAGCGGTCGCCAAACTGGTGGCGGACTACAACAGCAAGAACTCCGGCAAGATCCGGGTCCAGGCCATCTACCAGGGCAAGTACAACGACGCGCTGACCAAGCTACGCGCCTCCATCCAGTCCAGGCAGACCCCCAACCTGGTACAGGTCTTCGAGATCGGCACCCGGCTGATGGTCGACACCAAGGCCATCGTGCCGTTCGCCGACCTCGCGCAGGCCGGCGGCTTCTCCACCGGGGATCTGGAGCCGGGCATCGCCCGCTACTACACGGTGGGCGGGAAGCTACAGTCGCTGCCCTTCAACGCCTCCGCCCCACTGCTGTTCTACAACAAGGACGCCTTCAAGGAGGCCGTGCTCGACCCGAACAAGCCGCCCACCACGCTCGGGGAGATGGCCAAGGCCGCCAAGAAGCTGACGGTCAAGTCGGGCACCTCCGTCAGCCGGTACGGCTTCGTCGCCTCCATCGACGGCTGGCTCGTCGAGCAACTCCTGGCCAACGCCGGAGTCGAGTACTGCGGCCCGGGCAACGGCCGGGCGGACGCGGCCACCGCCGTCAACTGGAACACCCCGACCCTGAAGAGCATCGTCGACTTCTGGTCCACCTCAGTGAAGGACGGCGTGGCGCTCAACGTCGGCCGCAACAACACCGACGCCTCCGCCGCGTTCCAGGCCGGGCGGGCCGCGATGCTCCCCTTCACCTCCGCGAACCTCCGCGACATCATCAGCGGCGCCAAGTTCGAGGTCGGAGTGGCGAACTACGTGCGACCCGACGACGCCGAGCCGGGCAAGGGCGGCGCCTTCAACGGCGGCGGCTCGATCTGGACCCTCGCCGGCCACCCCAAGGAGCAACAGGCCGCCGCCTTCGACTTCCTGAAGTACCTCGCCTCCCCCGAGGCCCAGGCCACCTGGTCCACCAGCACCGGCTACATCGCGGTCAACGCCAAGGCCCAGGACACCGAGACCTACAAGAAGGTGCTGACGACCTACCCCGACTTCGCCAAGCCCGCCGAAGAACTGCGCGCCGCCGCCGACGCCCCCGCCGCCCAGGGCTGCCTCATGGGCGCGATGCCGCAGGCCAGGGACAAGATGAACGACATCGTGGAGAGCGTCATCCTCGGCCGCGCCACGCCGGAGGCCGCCATCGCCAACGCAGAGGCGGCCATCAAGCCGGCGATCGAGTCCTACAACAAGTCCGTCGGAAAGTGACGAGGAGCCCCCTTGCCGATCCTGATTGGTCACCGCGGCGCGCCCTTACAGCTGCTGGAGAACACCGTCGGCTCCCTGCGGCTGGCGCGCGAACTGGGCGCCGACGCGGTGGAGTTCGACGTACGCGCCAGCCGCGACGGGCACCCTGTGTTGCTGCACGACCGTACGCTCGACCGCTTCTGGGGACGCCCCTCGCCCGTGAGTGAGCTGACCGTGGCGGAGCTACGCGAGCTGCGCTGCGGCGAGCACCCCGAGGCCCGGATCGCCACGCTGGACGAGGTCGCCGAGAAGGTGGACCTGCGACTGGTGGTCGACGGCAAGGACCCCGCCCTGGTCCCTGCCATCATCGAGACCCTGCGCCGCTGCGACGCGCTCGCCCGCTCCTGCTTCATCGGCGCCCCCGACGTGCTCGGCGCCGTCAGGGACGCGTTGCCCGACGCCGAGCTCATCCTGTCCTGGTCAGGTACGGAGTCACCCGCCCCTGACCTACTCGACCGGCTGCGCCCGAGCACGATCAACCTGCCATGGAAGGACTTCGCCGAGCCCGTGTGCCGGGCCGCGCTGCAAGGCGGATACCAGGTGTGGACGTACTCGGTCGACACCCGCGCGGACGCCGAGCGGGCGAAGCGGCTCGGCGTCGAGGGCCTCATCAGCAACGACCTGCCGAGCATCGCATGACCGCCCCGCTGAACGAATGGCACGACCTGGCCATCCGACTCGCCGCCTGGGCCGGCGACGTGATCGCGAACGGACGCCCCGACCCCGCCACCGCCGAGACGAAGGTCAACGCCGGTGACTGGGTGACCTCGTTCGACCGGGAGGTCGAACAGCACGTCCGCGGCGAACTCCGGCGCCTGCTGCCCGACCATCGCGTGGTCGGCGAGGAGTACGGCGCCGACCCCGAAGACGCGGCGGTGACCTGGTACCTCGATCCGATCGACGGCACCACCAACTTCGTGCACGGAGTGCCCTGGGTGGCCTTCAGTCTGGCCGCCTGCGACGAACGCGGCGCGGCGGTGGGCGTGGTCGCCGACGTGTACCGCGGCGAGGTCTTCAGCGCCGTCCGCGGCGGCGGCGCCCGGCTCAATGGCGAGCCGGTGCGCTGCGCCCAGGACGCGGCCGTCACCGGCGGCGTGCTGCTCACTGAGTGGTCCCGGCAGGACGCCTGGCCCGGCATGTACGACTACCTCTCACGTATCTCCGCGACCTGCGGATCCACCCGGATCATGGGGTCGTGCGCACTCGCGCTGGCCACCGTCGGCGCCGGCCGGGCGGCGGGCGTGGTGCTGCCCGGCCACTACAACGCGTGGGACGTGGCGGCCGGCGTACTGATCGCCAGGGAGTCCGGCGCGCTGATCTACGACCGCGAGGGCCCGCACGACGACGTGCCGCTGCAGGGCGTGCTGGCCGCCCCTGCGAGCTCGGCCGAGGAGCTGTGGCGTGCGTGGGTGGGAACGCCATGAGTTCGGCCTCCCTGTCCCCCGGGCGGCACCGGCGCAAGGATGTCGTCGTGGCGTTGTGCTTCCTGGCACCCGCCACCGCGGTGTTCGTGCTGTTCGGCTTCTACCCGCTGGTCAGGACCATCTGGCTGAGCGTGGCAGCCAGCGACATCTTCGGCAACGTCACCGGATTCGTCGGCTTGGGCAGGTACGGGGAGTTCTTCTCCGACCCCGCGCTGCGGCGGGTGCTGCTCATCACGCTCATGTTCGTCCTGCTGACCGTGCTGCCCACGCTGCTGATCGGGCTGTTCCTGGCACTCGTGTTGCAGGCCAGGGTGCCGGGTATCGGCTTCTTCCGCACACTGATGGCCACGCCGTTCGCCTTCTCCGCCGCCTCGGCGGCAGTGGTCTTCGACATCTTCTACAGCCCCAGCGTCGGCCTGTTCAACGGGCTGCTCGACCTGGCCGGCCTGCCAGTGGTCGAGTGGCTGACCGATCCTGCGACAGCGCTGCCGAGCCTGGCCCTGGTGTCGGTCTGGCGTGACCTCGGCTACGCCATGCTCGTCTTCTCCGCCGGGCTGCAGGCCATCCCGGAATCGCTGTTCGAGGCGGCGCGCACCGACGGGGCGGGGCGCTGGACACTGCTGTGGCGCATCGTGCTGCCGCTGCTCAGCCCGACGATGTTCTTCCTGCTGGTGGTCTCCACGATCAGCTCGCTGCAGACCTTCGGTGAGATCAACATCCTCACCGGCGGCGGCCCCGACGGCGCGACCACCACCCTGGTCTACGGGCTCTACCAGTCAGCGTTCGCCTTCGGCAGCAGCGACTACGGACTCGCGTCCGTCCAGGCCGTGGTGCTGCTCGTCCTCGTCATGGTGATCACGATCATCCAGTTCCGGTTTCTGCAACGGAAGGTGTTCTACGGATGAGGAAGGCAGCCGCCCTCGCCGGGCTGACCGTGCTGCTGGCGATCGTCATCTTCCCGCTCTACTACGCGATCGCGGGCTCGCTGATGACTCAGGAGGACCTCACCAGGTTCCCGCCCGCGGTGTTCCCGAGCGGGCTGAACTGGGACAACTTCGCCGGCGTACTGCACGCGGTGCCCCTGGCCCGGCAATACCTGAACAGCATCGTCGTCTCGCTCTGCGTGGTGGCGGGCGTCCTCGTCACATCCGTGCTGGCCGGGTACGCGTTCACGTTCCTGGACTTCCCGTTCAGGCGGTTCGCGTTCGCGATGTTCCTGTCCACGATGATGATCCCCGCCGAGGCATCGATCATCCCGAACTACCTGACCATGGCGGACTGGGGGCTGGTGAACACCTTCCCCGCGCTCATCCTGCCGTTCCTGGCCAGCGGGTTCGGCACGTTCATGATGCGGCAGTTCTTCATGACCTTCCCCCGGGAGGTGTACGAGGCGGCCAAGGTCGAAGGCTGCGGGCACCTGCGCTTCCTGTGGTCCATCCTCGTGCCGCTGTCGCGGCCCGCGCTCGGCACACTGGCTGTCTACTCCTTCATCGGCACCTACAACCACTACTTCTGGCCGCTGCTGGTCACCAACACCCCCTCCATGCAGACCCTGCAGATCGGGCTCGACCAGCTCAACTCGGTCGAAGAGCGGGCGCCGAACCTCATCCTGGCCGGGGTGGTCATGGCTGTCATCCCCATGCTGATCATGATCTACGCCTTCCAACGGCACATCGTCCGCGGATTGACCACGGGAGCGGTGAAATGAGCACTCTGCTGCCGGGCGAGCCGCTCGGCGCGGGCACCGACGAGGTGTACCGGCGCCTGAAGCGCGGCCCCGACGAGCCGCACCGCCTTCGCTCGGACTTCACGCCGCCGCTCGCCCCCGGCCGGGTCGGCGGCCGGGTCGTGGCCACGCTCGCCCACCTCACCGACCTGCACGTGGTCGACCCCGGTTCTCCGGCCCGCCTTGACTTCGCGATGCGGTCGGGAGCCGGCCGGCCCGCCTGGGGCGGCGCGGTGGACTGGGTGTTCCGCCCGCAGGAGTCGCTCACCCCGTACGCGGTCAGGTCGATGGTCTCGACGCTGGCCGGGCTGCCCATCGACGTCTGCGTGGTGACCGGGGACAACATCGACAACGGCCAGACGAACGAACTGAACGCCTACCTGGCGCTGCTCGACGGCGGCGAGGTACGGCTGGCGCCCGCCTACCACGGCCCGCAACGCCTCGACTGGGACGACCACTGGTACTGGCGGCCCGACCCCGGTGACGATCAGTACAAACGGCGATGGGGCTTCCCCACCCACCCGGGACTGCTCGACCTGGCCTCATCCCCGTTCACCGCCGCTCCACTCGGCCACCCATGGCTCGGTTGCCTGGGCAACCACGACCTGCTGGTCGGCGGCGCCAGCCAGGGCCACGCCCACCTGGGCGACCTCGTGACGAGCGACCGCAAGCCCATCGAACTGCCCGACAACATCCCCTGCGGGCTCGACACACTGCTGTCCGACCCGGCCACCCTGTTCTCCGGACGCTCGCGACCAGTCCCGGCCGTGCCGGAGCGGGCCTTCGCGGGCCGTATGGAGCTGATCAGGCGGCATCTCGGCCATGGGTTCACCGAGGAGAACCTGCGCGACGGGACCGGCTACTACACCTACGACCCAGTACCGGGCCTGCGGGTGATCACGCTGGACACCAACCACGCACCCGGCCACTGGGACGGCAGCATGGACCAGCGGCAGCTCGCCTGGCTGGAAGACCAGCTCGCCAGGACACACGGGCCGGACGCCCCGCTGGTGGTGCTGGCCTCGCACCACGCGACCGCCTCGATGAACAACCGCTACGGAGTCTGCCCCGACCGGCAGGCCGACCGTGCCTACGCGGCCGAGGTCCTGAGCACGGCCCTGCGTTGCCCGAACGTCGTGCTCTGGCTCAACGGACACCACCATGCCAACCGGATCACCGCCCACTACCGGGCCGGCGGCGGCGGACTGTACGAGGTGACCACCGCGTCGATCACCGACTGGCCTAGCCAGGCCCGCCTCATCGAGATCGCGATCGAGCCGACCGGCGAGATCCGGCTGACCACCACCATGATCGACCACGCGGCCCCGGCCACCGTCTCCGGCGACCTGGCGGACCCTGCCCAGCTCGCCACCCTGCATCGGGAGCTGGCCTACAACGACGGCGTACGCGCCGGGCGGCGCGGCGCCGAAGGCTCCCCGGCAGACCGCAACGTCCACCTGTACCTCCCACCGCGCTGACCTGCCGAGAACCCGGCCACCCCCCTTCCTTTAGGAGAACGACATGCCGCCCTTAGACCGGCGTCACCTGCTCCGCGCTGCCATCGTCGGCGGCACCGCCTCCGCCGCCGCGATGGCGACGGCGGCTGCCGCCGCCGCCTCTCCCACACCGCAGGAGACCCCCTCGCAGGCTCCGAACCCGTCGGCGGCCCACACCGGCACCTCCGACTTCATGGTGGTGAACGTCCGCGACCACGGCGCCAAGGGCGACGGCGCGACCGACGACACTGCCGCCATCCAGGCCGCGCTCAATGCCGGCAAGGGCACGACCGTCTACCTGCCACCCGGCACGTACCTGGTCTCGAACATGCTCAGCGTCTTCTCCAAGACGACCGTCCTCGCGACCTCGGCCACGGTGGTCAAGCGCACGGCCGGCCCGGCCCTGCTCGGCAACGGCGTACTGGGTGACTTCAGCGCCACCAAATGGGACGGTGAATCCGACATCGTCATCCATGGCGGCGTGTGGGACGTCAACGCGGGCGCGGTGAGCGCCAGCGCCGCCGGCTTCGGATTCAGCCACGGACAAAACATCCGGGTGTACGACGTGACCATCCGCGATGTACAGCGCCACCATGCGATCGAACTTTGTGGCGTGAAGTCCGCCAGAGTCGTCAACTGCCGTTTCCTCGGATTCTCCGACCCGGACGGCAACCGCGGCTACTCCGAGGCCATCCAGATGGACTACGCCGGAGGCCCCAGCCACTTCGGGCTGTTCGGCGCACCCGACTTCTACGGGTGCCAGGACATCGAGGTCAGCGGATGTTACTGCGGCCCCTCAGAGACGCTTCCATCCTTCCCCCGGCTGGCCGGCTCCCACGGCGGCCCGAACGGACACCAGCACACCGGGCTGCGCGTGCTCGGCAACTACGCCGAGGGTTGCACCGAGTGGGCCATCCGCCTCTACGACTGGGGGGACGCGCTGGTCGAAGGCAACCAGATCGTCAACGGCGGTGGCGGCATCCAGATCGGCCCCGCCGGGGTGCAGCCCAGCGCCAACATCATCGTCCGCGGCAACATCCTGCGCGGACTGAAGGGCGTCA
Organism: Nonomuraea sp. NPDC049750; assembly: GCF_040659625.1. NCBI lineage: Bacteria > Bacillati > Actinomycetota > Actinomycetes > Streptosporangiales > Streptosporangiaceae > Nonomuraea > Nonomuraea sp. NPDC049750. The sequence continues at coordinate 52,588 of NZ_JBFANB010000023.1, read as the reverse complement.
AGGAGGCCGCCGGCCGCCCTACGGATGCCGCCATTTGCGTGGGCAGGCTCAACGAGTCACGCACCAGCCGCCTGGTCATCGACGCCAACATCGTGCAGGACGTCACCATGGAGGGCATCGCCGTCTTCCGTACCGATCACGCCGTCGTCTCCGGCAACCACACAGCCCGCACCGGCGGCGTGGGCATCCGGATCAACAACTCACCGCGCACGGTCGTCTCGGGCAACACCATCGAGCAGCCCGGGAAGGAGGGTATCGTCGCCCACCTCGGGAGCAACGGCAGCCTGATCACCGGCAACATCATCAAGGACTCCGGCGCGTACGGCATCGGCATCACCGATAAGATCTCCGACGTGGCCGTCCGGGACAACACCGTCCTCGGCTCGGGCACCACAGCCGGCACCGAAGCGGGCCTGCGGGTCAGCAACAACGCCAACCGTACGAGCCTGGTCGGCAACACCGTACGACGCCGAGGCAGCGGGAACGAGGCCGCCTACGGGCTGTCCATCACCGCCGCCTGCACCGGCACCTGGTACACCGGCAACGACCTGCGCGACTCGGGGGCGACCGGCCCGGTCAGCGACAGCGGCGCCGGTTCCCAGACCAGCCCGGGAGGGCCCTCCTGACGGCGTTGATCGTCACGGCGCTGTTCGCCCTGTTCACCGGCTACAACGACGCGGGGGCGGTGATCGGTCTCGGACTGCGGGCGCGCGGCCTGCGGCCGCTTACCGCCCTGCTCCTGCTGGCGCTGGCGGTCGTGGCTGCGCCGCTGGCCGTCGGCACGGCGGTGGCCGCCACGCTCAGCACGCGGCTGGTGTCGTTCGAGGGCGGCCGGGCGCCGCTGCTGGCCGCAATAGCGGCGGCGGTCCTGGTCACCGTGGTCCTGGCCACCTGCCGCCTGCCCACCAGCCTGACGCTCGCCCTCATCGGCGGCGTCTCGGGGGCGGGCCTGGGGGCGGGGGCCTCGGTCGACTGGTCCTTGGTGGCAACGGTCCTGGCCACCGCCGCGGTCGCGCCGTTCGCGGGGGCGCTCACCGCCCGCGCGGTCACGTGGCTGGTCGGGGTGGTGCCGGCGGGCAAGGGCGCAGGGGAACGGCTGCGCCGCATGCACGTGACGGCCTTCGCGGCCACGTGCGTGGCGTACGGCGCGAACGACGGCCAGAAGCTCCTGGCCGTCTACGCCGCAGTCCACGCGGTGCCCGCTGACCGGGCCGCCACATCGATCACAGCGCAGGCTCTGCTGGTCGGCTGCTTCCTGGCCGGGGCGGTGCTGGGCCTGCGCAGGCTCGCGGCCAGCATCGGCGGCGGGCTCGCCGCGGCCGACACCAGCGCGATCGTGGTAACCGAGACATCCGGTGCGGCCGTGGTGCTCGGCACCGCCCTGATCGGCGCCCCCGTGAGCATGACCCAGTCCCTGTCCGGCGCCATGATCGGCACCGGTCTGGCCCGCGGAACAAGGAGAGTGAGATGGCGAGCGGTACTACACCTGGGAACGGCCTGGTTGCTCACGCTGCCCATGGCCCTGGCCTGTGGCGCGGTGGGCGGCGCGGTAGCCGTCGCGGTGGCGCCGTGAGGTCGCTGTTCCGCGATCTGTCCGGGCGTACCGACCGCGTCCTCATCGAGCAGATCATTACGCAGCTCGACGCGGCCGCGGCGGGCGTGTGGCTGGCCACGGCGTCGGCCACTGGCGAGATCGACCCGGCGACGGCCCGCGCGCGGATGGTCGAGGTGGAGCACGAGGGGGACGAGGCCCGCGCGGCGCTGGTCGGCCAGATGCGCCGCAGCCTCACCTCGCCCATCGACCGTGAGGACCTCTTCCGCTTCTCCCGCGCTATCGACGACGTCCTCGACGCGGTGCGGGACTTCGTCAGGGAGCTGCACCTGTTCGCCGCGCCGCCCGACCCGTCGTACGCGAGCCCGCTCCAGGCCCTGTCGGCCGGCATCGAGCAGCTCACGGAGGCGGCCCGGCTGCTGCCCGCCCGCCCCCGCGCCGCTGCCGAGGCCGCCAGGGGAGCCAAGAAGCCCGGCGTACGGGTCGCCTACCAGCTCTCGCTGGCCGAGGTCCTGTCGGCCCCGCTCACCCGCGACACCATCAAGGTGACGCTTCTGCTGACCCGCCTGGACGCCGCGGGAACCAGCCTTGCCGCGGCCGTGGACACCCTGGCCGACGGCGTGATCAAGCGCTACCAGTGACATTCTGGGTGATCTCCGGTTCCGTCACGCGGCTCGGCAGTACTCGTTGATCGCCCCCAAGCACTTTTGCGATATTCGATGCGACTTCGAGTCGTGTGTGCAGCGCTCTCTTTTATGGGGTGCTGTGTGACCTCGGCGGCGATCCGGTCGACACCATCGTTGAGTTTCAGCACCCGTTCGGCTTGTTCCAGAAGCCGGGTGACCAGCCGGAAATTGCCTGCGGTGGTGCGGTTGATCGCGGCGATGGCCTCGGTTGTGGTGGCGTCAGGCCGAGGTGGGCGAAGGCTGTGGTCAGGACGGTGGCGAGTCGAGTGCGAGCAGGAGTGACGCAAATCTGTGGATATCTCGGCCCGGCTACATCGGGAAGCGGCCGCGGCGGATGCGCCAGTGGCGGCCGGCCTTCAGGTGGTCGACGATCGCGCGCTGGAGCACGGTGCGGCGCGGCAGCTGGTCGAGCGGCGTGGTCAGGGTGCGGAACACGAACCGCAGCACCTCGACGTCGGCGTCCTGCCCCTCCGGCTCCTCGTAGGGCTCCAGCTCGAACCTCCGCTGGAACCGGACGATGTTGGAGTCCCCGGGCAGGTACTCCAGTAACTGCGGGTCCAGCAGCCACGAGCCGCAGGAGAACTCCGTGTAGCGCTCGCCGGGAAAGTGGCGTGGGAAGAACGCGCGGGCCTCGTCGAGCGACGCCGTGACCGCCTCCGGGGTCATCGGCCCCGACTCGGGAATGTGCAGGCTGATGGTGGTGCCGCCGCGATGGTGCTGCAGTCGGCCCAGCTCGTAGATGCCGCCGCGCGCGTGCAATGTCAGCCAGCTCTGCATGACCGGCCAGCCCTCGCGGTGCATCCGCCGGTCGATCGCGAGATTGCGGCCCAGGTCCGCGAGGGTCACCCACGACACGGCATCGGGGATGCCGTGGTCGCGGTGGTAGCCCATGGCGACGTCGACCAGGGCCAGGTACGCGTACACGTAGAGGTGCCGCCAGGCGGGGCCCCGTTCGCGCGGCAGCTCCGGACCGGGCGGCAGCCAGCCGTGTCCCCCGAGATCGGCGCGGACCAGGGCGATCGAGCGGTCGAGCAGCCAGCGCAGCTCCGGAGTCCACAGGGGAGAGCCGGGGTCGGGCCAGCCCGCCATGATCTCGACGGCGTCGTCCGGCCGCACCGCGAGCCGGTCGAGGATCGCGGGCGCGTCGGCCTTGGCGGGCAGCGGAGCCGACGGCCGGTCGCCGGCGAGCTGGTGTACGCGGTCGACGTCCTCGGCGGGTACCCCGAGCCGGGCGGCGACGTCGTCCAGATCCACATGGACGATCCTACGATCAACGGCAACGCGACGGAGGAAGGTCAAGGGATCTACCTTTTTGCCCGTTTTGTCGATCTCCTGCTTTCCTCGGCGCGAGAGGTCTGCGAGCAGGGTCACCAACTGCCTTCAGCCGGTTGACGGGGCGACGAACGGACCCTCAGGCGAGGGCAGCTGTCCGACGCCACCGTTCGAGCCGAGCAACCTCTGGCCCGGCAGCTGTACGGCCGGCGCCGGCCGTACAGCTCACGCACTCACGACCACGAACCGGGAGGTGCCCCTATCGAGTACCAGACTCCAGCCGGGGGCACATCGAGCCGAGAAGAACGACGCGGCTCAGATTTGGAAAGGCTCAAACCGCGGCCGGCTGGTCGGCCTTGCCGTGCGCCTCCAACGAAAGGTCCTGCCAGTCGGCCCACATCTTGAGCCGGTCGGCGTAGGCCTGCTGGATCATCGGGTGGAAGCCCTGGCCGAAGAGAACCCGCAGCGGTGGGTTGTCGGAGTCCACCAGCTTGAGCAGCGCCTGGGCCGCCGCGGCCGGGTCGCCGGCGGGCAGCTTGCCGGCCATCGCGCCGAGGCGCCGGCGGAGGCCGGCGTAGGCCGGGTCGGGCTCGGCCATGTGGCCGTTGTTGAGCGGGTCGGGGTTCTTGCCGGAGCGGGTGGCGAATCCGCCGGGCTCGATGATGGTCACCTTGACACCGAAGTCGGCGACCTCACCGGCGAGGGCCTCGTTCAAGCCCTCCAAGGCCCACTTGGAGGCGTGGTAGGCGCCGCCGAGCGGCATGGCGATCAGGCCGGCGGCCGAGGACAGCTGGATGATGCGTCCCGAGCGCTGCTCGCGCAGGTAGGGCAGCGCGGCCTGGACCACCCACACCGCGCCGAACAGGTTGGTCTCCAGCTGGTCGCGCAGTTGCTGCTCGGTCAGCTCTTCGACCGCGCCGACCTGGGCGTAGCCGGCGTTGTTCACGATGACGTCCAGGCGGCCGAAGTGCTCGGCGGCCCGCGCCACGCTCTCGAAGACGGCCGCCTTGTCGGTCACGTCCATCGCGAGCGGGAGCACCGCGTCGCCGTAGGCGGCGACCAGGTCGTCAAGGCTCTCGGCCTTCCGGGCGGCCGCGGCCACCTTGTCGCCACGAGACAGTGCTGCCTCGACAAAGCTGCGGCCCAGGCCGCGGGACGAACCAGTGACGAACCAGACCTTGCTCATGATGATCTTCCATTCTTTCGTTGCCGACTGCCGGACACGAGACGCCGACGACCTGATCCCTGTGACAGGTGCGGCTCTGTGATCTAGGCCATAGAGTATGTAGATGTGCAGTCATTGCACTCTCGTGCAATGATTGCATCAAGATATACTCATGCCACGAACGGCCGTCAAGTCGGCCGCGGACCGACCCGAGGAATGCCAGGGGGCACGATGACGAGTGACGAACCAGTCCGCCGCGGCGGACGCGAAGCGCAGCGCCGCCGCACTCGCAAGGCGATCGTCGACGCGGCGGTCCGCCTGAGCGCCATCGGAGTAACGCCGTCCATCGACGAGATCGCGGCCGCCGCCGACGTGTCACGCCGCACGATCTACATGCACTTCCCGACCCTCGACCACCTGCTGATCGACGCGACGGCGGGCGCGCTCAACGAGCCGCCGGTCGAAGCGGCACTGGCCGACCCCGCGCTCGCCAACGATCCTGTTGCCCGCGTAGACGCCCTCATCCGGACACTGCTGGAGTACTCACCGCAATCCCTTCCCCTGGGCCGCCGGCTGATCCGTCTAACCGTCGATCCGGCGCCGAACGACGCTCAGGAGCGAGCCACCCCGCGCCGGACTCGCCGCCGGGTGGAATGGCTGGAACAGGCCTGCGAACCACTCCGGAGCACCCTCAGCGAGGAACGGTTCCAGCGCCTCATCTCGGCCCTGACCATCGTGGTCGGCTGGGAGGCGCAGATCGCCCTACGCGACGTCCGCGGCCTTGACCCTCAGGCCGAGCAGGAGGCCATCACCTGGGCCGCACGCGCCCTGGTAGAGGCAGCGATCAAGGAAGGGTGACCTCCGCCAGGAACTGCCCCGTCTCAGCACCCGGTCAGCCCGCCATCCTGTCCTGGTGGCTCCCGCCTGGTGACCTATCGCGAGGACAAGCCATGCCGCACCGGCCCTCCCCAACCGTCGGACGGTGTGGATGACACCGGCGCCCTTGCAGGTAGGGCAGGCGACCTCGGAGGTGGCGCTGAACCAGCCCGGCCGCGGCGAGGCCTTCATACCAAGCAGCACCGTTGTTTCCGCTCGTACACCGGGAGGGCACGGCCCAGATCGCCCGCCGCCCCCACCAAGCGCTTGCCGACAGCCTTGTCAGCCCCAGGTACTACAAGAGAGTTCAACCCCAGCGGTGACGCGGTCGACGGCCTCCGTTTCGTAGCTTTCCGAGCATGCTCAGAATGCTCACGCTCGCCGGAAGTCTCGCGTTCGGCGCGGTCCTGGCGCTGCCCGGCCAGCACAGTGGCCGGCTTGTGAAGGTCTACGGCGACCTGGCCACCGCCGATCGGGTCGCCATCGTGGTGCCGGGGGCCGACACCACGGTGGCCACCTTCGAAGCGAGTACGAAGCGGCCGGGAGGCGCGGCGCGGGCGCTGCTGGCCGAGGCCGCCAAGGTGGGCCACGGCGAGCGGCTGGCCGTGATCGCCTGGCTCGGTTATGACGCGCCGCCTACGTGGAGCCTGGGCGCCATCACCGACACGGCGGCCGTCGAGGGGGCGAAGGCGCTGCGCCGTACCGTCGTGGAACTGCACGCGCGGACGTCCGCGCCGATCGCGTTACTGTGCCACAGCTACGGCTCGGTGGTGTGCGCCAAGGCCGGGACGGACCTGCCCGTCGCGGATGTGGCACTGTTCGGAAGCCCCGGCATCGACGCATCGTCCGGCCACGCACCGGCTGGCCGGGCGCCATCAGACCACCCGCCGTCCGACCAGGAACCGTCCGACGGGGCTCCGTCCGATGGGGCCCTGCCCGACCACCATCTGTCTGACGCGTCATATCGTCCTCCGTCCGACCACGGAGTGTCCAGCCCGGCGCCGTCTGTCACCAGGGTGTGGGCGGGTGTAGGTGGTAGTGATTGGATCAGGTTCGTGCCGAAGGTGAAGCTCGGGCCGCTTGGTTTCGGGGCCGACGCGCTGAGTCCCGGGTACGGAGCGCGGGTGTTTGAGGTGGGTCCCGGCGGGCACAGTGACTACTTCGCACCAGGAACGCCGTCGTTGCGCAATCTCACGCTGATCGCCCTCGGCCGCCCCGGCGATGTGACGGCTGCGGCGCCAGCATGACAGGGTCGGGTTTAATGACAGAGTGTCGTCATCAACTTGACGGGCCCGTCCAGGGTTTGTGACACTTTGTCATGAAAGACCTGGCAACACATTGGGGTGAAGCGTGACGTCGTTCTCCGAGACCTTGAAGAACGCCACTTGGGGCGACCACGAGTCGGCCGAGGACGAGAGCTACCTCAAAGAGCTGATGAGCGGCCGGTTGAGCGAGCACGACTACGGCGAGCTCGTCGCCCAGCACTACTTCGCCTACCTCGCCCTCGACGGCGCCGCCAAGGCCCTGGCCGATCACCCGGTGGCCGGCCGGTTCGTCTTCCCGGAGCTCTATCGGGAGCAGGCACTGGAGCGTGACCTGCAGACCGTCTACGGTGCCGGCTGGCGCGACCGGATCGTGCCCTCGAAGGCGACCCGGACCCTGGTGGCGCGGATCGAGCAGGTGGCCGACTGGCCGGGCGGTTATATCGCCCACCACTACACCCGCTACATGGGCGACCTGTCGGGCGGGCAGTTCATCCGGATGGAGCTGCAGAAGATCTACGGCTACCAGAAGGGCGGCGGGGTCGACTTCTACCTATTCGACGAGGTCGGCAGCCTGCCCCGATTCAAGAACGAATATCGTGCCCGCCTCGACGCGCTGCCCTTCGGCGAGCGGGAGCAGCATCGCGTGATCCGTGAGGTCAAGCTGGCCTACCAGCTCAACACCGAGGTACTCGGCGAGCTGCTCCACGTGATCAAGGCCGCAGCATAGGGTGCCTGAGAGGCTGGTCCATCCCACACCTCTCGTACGCGAAGTCCGGCCTATAGAAGTCGGCCTATAGCGGGATGGACACCGGCCTACCATGGACGCATGCCCCGCATCTCCGCAGCCACCATCGGTGAGCACCGAGCCCAGACGCGTGATCGCATCCTCGAGGCCGTCGCCCGCCTGTCGAGGGTGCAGGGGATCGACGCCATCTCCATGACGGACGTGGCGAACGAGGCCGAGATCACCCGGACCGTCCTCTACAACTACTACCCGGACAAGGCCGCCCTGCTGCTGGCCTTCACCGAGCGGGTCACCAGCTACTTCATCGAAAGCTACGAGCAGGAGCTGCCGGCCGTCGCCTCCCCCGCCGACCGGCTGCGGGTGTTCGTCCGGCTGCAGCTGACCGGCCTGCTGGCGCACCCGCACCCTGGAGCGGCGGATCTCAGCGCCGCCCTCGGCCCTGACGCCTACCAGCAGCTCGCCGAGCACGTGGCGCCCATGCAGCGCATCCTGGTGGAGATCTTGGAGAGCGGGATCGAGTCGGCCGATTTCCAGGTGGTCGACGTCGAGGCGACGGCCCGAATGATCATCGCGGTGATCGGCGCGGAGCGGGTGCCTCTGATCAGTGGCGCGGTGACCGTCGAGGCGGCGGGCGAGTTGGTGACGGGCTTCGTGCTTAGGGCTCTGGGCGCTGAGAGCCCTGCGGATCACCTCACCCCTGAGAGCCCTGCGGATCACCTCACCCCTGAGAGCCCTGCGGAACGCCTCACCTCCTGAGAGCCTGGGCAACGCCTCTCGTCAACTTGGCCCGGCCCGTCCACGACAGATCGCGGTGAATTGTCGGTCCTCCTCACTACCTTCGAGGTAGATCACCGAGGAGGTTCGCATGTTCCGTCAGGGAGACATCCTGATCGTTCCGGTCGCCGAGGACTCGGTGCCCAACCATCTGAAATCCGCACCATCCGCGCCCCGTGACGCGCGCGGCCGCCTCGTGCTCGCGCTCGGCGAGGCCACCGGCCATACCCACGCCATCCCGGGCCCGGGGACGTTGCTGGTCGATCGGGGCTCATCCTATCTGCGCCTGCCCTTTGGCGGACGGCTGGTCCATGAGGAGCATGCCGAGATCTCGCTGCCCAAGGGGTGGTTCCGGGTGGTCAGGCAGCGCGAATACGTCCCGGGTGCCTACCGGCTCGTCGCCGACTGACAGTGGCTCTGTGGGCGAGTCCCCCACCGCGGCCTGGCCCAGCCGACTGACAGTGGCTCTGTCGGTGAGCCCCCACCCCGGCCTGGCCCAGCCAACTGACAGTGGCTCTGTCGGTGAGCCCCCACCGTGGCCTGGTCCAGCGGCTGACCTTGGGTCGTCAATGGGAGCCGCCCATCCGTTTTGCGCCGCCGTACCCCACCCCCCGATCCAGGAGCACTTCATCGATGACGACTACTGATGTGTCCGCATTCGTCTCCGCCGAGATGGCGACCCGGCTGACCGGGACCGCGTCCGCCTGGGAAGAGATCGCGTTCGCGAGTGGCCCGGCCGACCGGGCCGAGGCCGAGGCAGGTGTCCGGTCCGCCTATCAGGCTGTGGGGCTGGCGGAGCCTGACCACATCGTCTGGCTCTCCTCCCCTGCCCAGGGTGCGGTCGCGGCGGCTCTCCTCACGGGCGGCGCGGCGGTCCGCGACACCTTCGACTCGATCGGGCTAAGGCGGGTGATGGACGAGGTCAGCGCCCAGTTCTCCGGAGTTGGCGAGGCTGGGCCGTCCACCCGGGAGCTCGTACGCACCGGGCCCTGGGAGCGGGCCCGGGCGGAGGTGGTCGCCACGCTTGGTGTCCACGTCTGGCCCCACGCCTGGCAGCTCACCGGCGCCCGTCTCTGGCCCGGCGTCCACCGTCTGGTGAACGACATCCGCACAGGCATCGCCGCGTCGGCAAGGGCGGCAAGCGCGGCGAGCACGGCAGGCGCGGCGGACGGTGGCCACGGCGGGGCCGCAGCGGTCGATGACGGCGTCGACGATGACGTGGCAGAGGCGGCGGCGTTGCTTCGGCGGGCCACTCTCGATGCCGTGTACGGTCAGCAGGACGCGCCGTGGCTGGCGCTGTTCGACGGGCTCGATGGGCTCGATGGGCTCGACGGCGACGCTCGACACGTCGCGTCTCTCGACGGGCTGATGCGGGTGGCGAGGGCGGCAGGATGGTGGTGGCCGTTCGAGCGGGTGGCCGTACTGTGTGAGCGCCCTGTCTCGATGCACCGCGACGACCTCGGCCGCCTGCATCGGGCCACCGGTCCCGCGCTGGCGTTCGCCGACGGGTTCGCGCTGTACGGCTGGCATGGCATGCCGGTCCCCGCCGACTTCGGGGCCGCCATGGCGGACCTCACGCCCGAGCGCATCCGACAGGAGGAGAACGCCGAGTTGCGCCGCGTCATGCTGGAGCATTTCGGCTTTGACCGCTACCTCACCGAGTCGGCTGCCACGCCGGTCCAACGGGACGCGGCGGGCGTGCTGTGGCGGCTGGAGCTGCCCGACGACGAGCCGCTGGCGATGGTCGAGGTGGTCAACTCCACGCCGGAGCCCGACGGCACCAGCCGGACCTACTTCCTGCGGGTGCCGCCATGGACCAGGACGGCGCAGGAGGGCGTGGCCTGGACGTTCGGGCTGGCGGCGGGCGATTACCGACCCGAACGGGAGACGTGACCGGCCTCGCCGGTGCGGGTCTGCCGCGCGATCCCAGCCATGGCCTCGCGATCCCCGTCATCGCGGCCTCGCGATCCCCGCCATAGCCTCGCGATCCCCGTCATCGCGGCCTAGCGATCCCCGCCATAGCCTCGCGATCCCCGTCATCGCGGCCTAGCGATCCCCGCCATAGCCTCGCGATCTCCGCCACGGCCTCGCGATCTCCGACCGGTGCCCGGAGGCCCGGTCCCTGTCGGGATCGGCCTCGCATGGTCATCCCAAGGCGGTGTCCTTGGGTGGCCAGCCCGCTGGGATGCGTTCGAGGACTCCCCCGGAGAACGTGTCGTACAAGCCCAACGGCTCCAGGTGCACATATCCGATATGGCAATCGCAAGAGCCCTTTGGGCAGCCCCTGGGCCGCAGAGCCGCCAGCGCCGTACCGTCGTAGAGGTTGCCCAGGCGATCCGGGACGAAGTGGCAGCGCCGCACCTCCCCCTCGCCGTCCACGGAGATCACGCTCTCCCCGGTACGACAGCGCAGACCACCACTGGTGTGCGGGTGACGGCTGTTGGCGAACAGGGGATCAAGGGCGGTCCAGTCCGCCGCCTCCGTGTCCGTGTAGGAGCCGCCCTCGGCCGCGTTGATCCAGAGGTACACCTCCGGTGGAAGGGCGGCCCGCAGGAGGCGTGCGGGTGTGAGGTGCTCGGGGAGGCCGACAACGCCGACGCTGTAGCGGACGCCCTTCGCCGACAGTTCACGGCAGCCGGCGAGAAACCGGTCATGTGTCACCTGGCCGGGGTGGTAGGTGGTCCAGAGTGCCAGCGTGTCGAGATCGGCGTCGTCGAGCCAGCGGGTGCGGCCACTGAGGTTCGTCTGGATGGCCACGCGCGACACGTGTCCGAGGTGGCTGAGATCGACCATCGCCCGTCGATACCACGACCTGACCAGGCCCTCCCCCCACGGCGTGAACAGCACTGAGATGCCGAACCGCTGCGCCGACACCCAGGCGGTGAAGCGTTCGAGCGCCGCCCGGTCGGCCCGCAGCTGGGCGGGAGTGTCTCGGCGCTTGGCGAACGGGCAGTACGGGCAGTCGTAGTCGCAGCTGGCCAAGGGGCCGCGATAGAGGATGGTCAGGTCAGCGCTGGTCATAGGAGTCCATCAGCTCTCGTACGCGGGCGGAGAACAGGGCCGGGCCGATGGCGTCGGAATGGGCGAGGCCCTCGGGGTTGAGCCTGATGCGTTCGGCCGCCGATTCGAGCCAGGCCCGGTCCGCGAAGCCGGACAGATCGAAGTCGTCGAGTACGTCGGCGCCGAACCGCTCTTTGTACGCCGGCCGATCGAGGCCCTCCACCTGGAGGAGGGACTGCAGGAGATGACGGCGGCGGCGCTCGGGGCCGTCCAGTTCGAAGCCGACGTTGGCGTGGGCGAACGACTCCTGGGGCAGCCGTACGTAGTCGTCGATGATGGCCCGCACGTGGCGGACGGCCACCGCGTACTCGAAGGAGTAGTGCAGGCGAGAGGTGTAGGAGCGGGCACCGCAGCCGAGGCCGATCATGCCGTCGCGCTGGCAGCAGTATTCGACGCCCGCGGGGGCGTCAGCCGGTAAGCGGAACATGCGCATCGACACCTGCTCGTAGCCTGCCGCGAGCAGATGGTCGCGGCCCGCTCGGTAGAGGGCGAGCCGCTGGTCGTCCCAGTCGCGCCGCCGCAGCCCGAGCCCGGTCAGCGGCCGTACGTACAGGGGATACAGATACAGCTCCTCCGGCTGCCAGGCCAGCGCGGCGTCCAGCGAATAGCGCCACGACGTCTCCGTCTGCCCATCGATGCCGTAGATGAGGTCCATGTTGAGGGTCGGCACCCCAGAGGCCCGGATGGCGGCCAGCGCCCGCTCGACCTCGGCCCGGCGCTGGGGCCGTACCGCCGCCCTGGCCTCGGCGTCGATGAAGCTCTGCACGCCGATCGACAGCCTGGTCACGCCGCGTGACGCGAGCACGGCGAGGCGGTCGGGAGTGGCGGTGGCAGGCGAGGTTTCCACGCCGAGCGGGATCGCCTGGAAGTCGGCGCCCAGAATGCGTTCGGCCAGGTCGAAGAGACTGGTCAGCTCGGCGGCCGACAGATAGGTGGGGGTGCCGCCGCCGATGGCCGCCGTGGCGAAGCGGGCCTCGGGGATGGCTTCCCGAATGGCCGAGGCCTGGCGTTCGAGGGCGTCGAGGTAGGCGGCGACCAGGTGTTCCGGCGCGCCGGTCCTGGTGAACAGGTTGCAGAATCCGCATCGCATCTCGCAGAACGGGATGTGCAGGTACAGAAAAAGCGCCTCGGTCCGCTCGCCCGCCCACACTTCGCGGAGTGGCGGCCGGGGCTCCAGGGGACGGTAGGCGGTCTTGTGCGGATAAGCGTAGACATATCCCTCGTACGGGGTCATCACCACGTTCCCTTCCCAAGCACGAACTCCCCATAAGGCACGGTCCACACCACCTCATGGCCGATGCGATGGCCCACATGCCCGTCCTCGCCGTACGCGGTGCCGTGGTCGGAACAGACGATGGCCAGACACGGCCGCCGCGCGCTCATCAGCGCGAACAACCGGCCGATGTGCCGGTCGACGTAGGCGAGGGCAGCGGCCTGGCTGGCCGGGCCGTCGTCGGTGGCGGCCGGCAGGTAGAAGTGGTTGGGCTGGTGGAGCGCGGAGACGTTCACGAACAGGAACACCGGCCCCTCACGGCCCTCGACGACGCGCGCCGCCCGGTCGATCTGCCGTTCGAATGAGTCAGGGGCCGTCACGCCGAACTCCGGCTCCCAGTGCGACTCGGCGAACAGGTCCGGCAGTGAGGAGCCGAGCGGGGTCCGCTTGTTGAAGAAGCCGACGCCACCGACACAGATCGTGTGATAGCCCGCCTGAGCCAGGCCGGCGGGCAGATCCGCGGCCTTGAAGCACCAGGTGCCCTCGGCGGTGGTCTCGCTGCCTGGGAAGGCGGCGGCGAACAGCCGGGGGTGCGGTCCCGGCGTGACCGGAGTCGGCAGGAAACCGGCCAGCATCGCCGCGTGGGCCGCGTAGGTGAAGCTTCCCGGCGTGTGCCGACGCTCCCATACCCCGCCCGGCAGGGCTCGCGCCAGGTTGGGCAGCCGTCCGGCCGCGAGCGCCTCGGCGGCGACGTCGTAGCGCAGCGTGTCGAGCGTGACGAGCAGCAGGTCGTGTGTCCCGACCACCGCGCGCATGTCCCTCATCCGGCCCCCTCGAGGCATCCGGCCCGCTCGAGGCATCCGGCCCGCTCGAAAAACACGGTCCTCTTGGAAAACACGGTCCTCTCGAAGACACCCGGGTCCCCGAATGCCCTCACGCCGCCCGCCTCAGTGCCAGCGCCACCTGCGCGTCGTAGGTGTCGAGCCCGTCGGCTCCACTGCCCGGCAACCCCATGAGGCCCGGCAGCAGGTCTCCGAACGCGTTGACCTCCGCCACCGCGAACCGCCGCCGATCGACCCCGACCAGGAGGTCCACCCCCACCGCCGAACTGCCGGGGAAGCAGGCGGCGGCCTTGGCGCAGACGTCCATGGCGCGCGCCCAACCGGTCTCGCCGAGCGCCGAGCGCACCTCGCCGAGGTCTCCGCGCGCGCCGCCGAGGTGGAGGTTCGTCATAGGAGCGAGGCTGGTTCGCACGACCGCGTGCGTCGGCCGCCCGCCGGTCACGACGACTCTGAGGTCGAACACCCGCCCGCCGATCGACGCCTTGGGGAACCACCGCTCCACATGAAGCCCATCGGGGTCCAACGCGTCGATGATGGCCGCGACGGAAGGTTCGTCCTCGTAGGAGCGGACTCGCAGAGAATTGTGGAGCTCCGGCCCGAGCTCGACAGAGGTAACCGCCTTGACCCGGTCTCCGTGGGCCTCCACCGCGATGACCCCGGAGGCGGATGAGCCGTGAGCGGGCTTGACGAACACCCTGCTCCACCCGGCCGCACGCATCCGCGCCCGCAACCCGGCATAGCCACCGATCAACCCACTGAGCGGACCGCGAACAGAGCCCTCATCAGGCTCACCGGCAGGCAGCGCGAGAGGCACCGGCACCCCGGCCGCCAGCAGCCGGGCGTGGCAGCGCCGTTTGTCGAACATCACCGCGATCTCCGCCACATCCCCGAGCAGCCGGGCCCCAGGGGTACGTGCCACCGCCTCCCGTACGGACCTCAGGCCGCGCACGAACGCCGCGTGCCACGCCGCGCCCCCGCCGACGCGGGTGGGATCGCCCGGCCCGCGCAGGAGCGCGTCCGTGGCGGCGTCCTCCCCCGGCGACTCGACTCGTACGAGCGCTCCGCGTGGCAGACCCAGCCACCAGGCCCGCCGCGCCCCCGGATGGGGCGACCCGCCGGTCAGCACGTCGGACCAGGCGACCATGTACGGTTCGGGCAGCCCGTGACGTTCAAGAGCGGCGGCGAACAGGCGGACCCGCCGATCCCCGGGAGTACCGACGACGGCGAAGGCGGGCACGCTCACTCCGACACCGCGATGTAGCGCCAGTCCTCGTCATCCTCATTCTCCTGCACGTCCGACAGGTCGAGCCGGACCTCCGGCAGGGCGGCCTGGAGCCGGGCCATCATAGGCTCGCTCAGCCAGTGGTGGCTGAGGTCGAGGCTGCGCAGGTGGGTCAGCGGCTGCCCCGACAGCAGCGCCTCGGCGCCCTCGTCGGTCAGCACGCCCATCGACAGGTCGAGTGACTCCAGCCGCACGACGATCGGCGCGGCGGCCACGGCGGCGGCGACCTCGTCCTGCCGTTCGCTGTCCTGGAGGCCGAGGTGGCGCAGCGCGGGCAGGCCGGAGCCGGCCAGGATCCCGGCCCAGTCGCCGGGTCCGGAGTCGCCGGAATAGTTCTCCTCGCCGAGCCAGAGCTCCAGGTGGCGCAGCGCGGGGAACGAGCTCTCACCGACCGCGTGGACCACTCCGGCGGGCAGCCCGCCGCACTCGAACCGAAGGATCTCCAGCCCGGCGTGCACGATGGGCTGGAGCCGCAGCCCAGTGCTGCCGCGCACGTCGAGCCGCTTCAGCCGCGGATAGGCCGCGAGCAGCGGCGTGATGTCGCCCTGACTGATCCAGGAGAGTTCGGACTCCTCCGAGACGATGTCGCCCAGAAAGACCGCCTCCAGCGCTGGCAGCCGGTCGGCAACCCCCGTCAGCGCCTCGACCGCGACGTCCGCCGGGGAGTCGTAGTCGGGACCCCACTGTCCGACCACGATCGCCCGGATGCGCGTGCCGTCCACCCGGCTCAACAGGTCGTCGAGGTCCTCCCGGAGCGACGGCGCGTCCGATTCCCCGTAGGGAGACATTCCGGTGACGCGCCAGGCGGCGTCGGCGGGCAGCTCTTCGCCGTCCTCTCGATCACAGACCGGTAAGTCGTAGAAGGACGGGAGATGCTGGTGGAAGGACAACTGGGCTCCTCTCATCGGGGGGAGCTCAGATGTACCAGAAAGAGGTGACAAGATTGCCTTTATGCAGGACGACCATGTAGCGCTCAAGTCCGCCCGAGGGCGCTGGATCCTGGCGGCCACCGTGCTGGGCTCCGGGATGGCCCTGCTCGACAGCACCGTGGTGAACGTCGCGCTGCCCTTCCTCGGCGACGACCTCGACGCGGACATGGCCGGCCTGCAGTGGACGATCAACGCCTACACGCTCACCCTGGCCGGGCTGATCCTGCTGGGCGGCTCGCTCGGTGACCGCTACGGCAGGCGCAAGGTGTTCCTGATCGGCACGATCTGGTTCGCGCTGGCCTCGGCGCTGTGCGGGCTCTCGCCGAACGTCGAGCTCCTGGTGGCCGCCCGCGCGCTGCAAGGGGTAGGCGGCGCGCTGCTCACCCCGGGGTCGCTGGCGATCATCCAGGCGTCGTTCGTCAGGGACGACCGGCCGCGCGCGGTCGGCGCCTGGTCGGGGCTGGGCGGGGTGGCCGCCGCGATCGGTCCGCTGCTGGGCGGGGTGCTGGTGCAGACGGCGGGCTGGCGGTGGGCGTTCCTGCTCAATCTGCCGGTCGCGGCGCTGGTCGTGCTGGTCACGGTGCGGCACGTGCCCGAGAGCAGGGACGAGCAGGCCGCGGGCCGGTTCGACGTGCTGGGCGCGGTGCTGGCGGCGCTGGCCCTTGCCTTCCTCACCTACGGCCTGATCGAGAAGGGGGCGACGATCCCGCTGGTGGTGGGGGTGGCGCTGGGCGTGGCGTTCCTGGTGCTGGAGAAGCGCAGGTCCCCCGACGCGCTGGTGCCGGTGAGCATCTTCCGCGACCGGGTCTTCACGGCCGTGAACGTGGTGACACTGATCATGTACGCGGCCATGGGCGTGGTGTTCTTCCTGCTCGTCGTGCAGTTGCAGGTGGTGTCCGGGTTCGCGGCGACCCCGGCCGGGCTGTCGCTGCTGCCGACGACGATCCTTATGCTGCTGCTGTCGGCGCGCGCCGGTGAGGTGGCCAAGCGCTACGGCCCGCGCTGGCCCATGACGATCGGCATCCTGGTGGCCGGGCTCGGGTTCCTCCTGATGAGCACGATCGGCTTCGGCGCCTCGTACCCTCTTCAGGTCATCCCCGCGGTCACGGTGTTCGGGCTCGGTCTGTCGGCGGCGGTGGCGCCGCTGACCGCGACCGTGCTGGCAACCGTCGAAGAGCGCCACGCCGGTACGGCCAGCGGCGTCAACAACGCGGTGGCCCGCACCGGCAGCCTGCTCGCGGTGGCCGCGGTGCCGCCCCTGGTCGGCCTGGTCGGCGACGCCTTCAAGAACCCGCCCGTCTTCAACGCGGGCTTCCACACCGCGATGCTGATCAGCGCCGCGATGATGGCCGTCGCGGCACTGATCACCTTCCTGACGATCAGAAGGAACGTCCTGGCCCCGGAAGAGCAGCTCAGAACGTGAAGCCCTGACTGCGGACGCTGTTGTCGAAGTTGGACAGCAGCAGCTCCGGCTCGCCGACCGCGCGGATCTCCGGCAACCTGGTCAGCAGCACCCGGAACATCGTCCGCATCTCCTGCCTGGCCAGGTTGGCGCCCAGGCAGAAGTGCGGGCCAGGCCCGCCGAAGCCGACGTGCGGCTTGGTCTCGCGGGTGATGTCGAAGCTGTCGGGATCGGGGAAGACGCTCTCGTCGCGGTTGGCCGAGCCGTAGAAGAGGACCACCTTGTCGCCCTTCTTCAGCTCCAGGCCGCGCAGGGAGTAGTCCTGGGTCAGCGTGCGCCGGAACTGCATGATCGGCGAAACGTAGCGGACCATCTCCTCGATCGCGTTGCCGATGCGGCCGTCGAAATCCTCCATCAGCAGGTCGCGCTGCGCGGGGTTGTCGGTGAGCAGCTTGATGCCGTGGGCCATCGTGTTGCGCGCGGTCTCGTTGCCCGCCACCAGGAGCAGGGCGAAGAAGGAGCCGAGCTCGCGGTCGGTGAGCTTCTCGCCGTCGGGGTTGGCGGTGACCAGCAGGGACACCAGGTCGCCTTGTGGATCGGCGGCCCGCTCGTGCCCCAGCTTGATCACCATGCGCTGGAGGGCGAGCAGGGCCAGCATGTTCTGGCCGGCGAGCTGAACACTGCGGACCAGGCTGGGGCGTACGCCGGTGTAGGCGGTGGAGACGTCGACGTGTTCGTGGACCTTCGCCCGCAGGTCATCGGGGATGCCCATCATGTCGCAGATGACGTGGATGGGGAGCCGGGCCGCGACCTGGCCGACGAAGTCGCGCGGGCCCTGCTCGATGACGTCGTCGACGATCCGCTCGCACGCGGCCTCGATGTCGTCCTGCAGGCCGGAGAGCATGCGCGGGCTGAACGAGCGGGTGACGATGCGCCGCAGCCGGGCGTGGCGCGGGTCGTCCATGTTGACCATCGACTCGCCGAACACCTGCTTGACCCAGCCCGGCGGCTCCGGGTTGGTCACGGCGGGCTCGCTGGAGAAGACCTTGGCGTCGCGGCTGGCCTCGACCACGTCCGCGTGCCTGACCAGGGCGTAGAAGCCGCTGCCGGACCGGAGGAAGGGCACCTTCTTCTCGGGGAAGAACACGGGATGCTCTAATTGCCGGAGTCTGGCGAACGCCTCATGCCGGGCCTTGGGGGCCTGGCGCCAGAAACCCAGATCCGCGAGGTCGATGTCCACCCGCCTATCCTGGCACGTTCCCGTAGCGTTAAGACCTGGTTCGGCCGGGGTGGAAATACCTACCGGTATGAACGCACTGCTAGCCGCCTGCCTGGTTCTTCCCCTCGTTTCGGGTACGAGCCACGCCGCGGCTCCGTCGTGTGGCGGATCCCCTTCCGACTTCGACGGCGACGGCCGTCCCGATCTGGCGGTGGCCGCCCCCTACGACAACCGGCGGGCCGGCTCCGTGACGGTCGTCTACGGCAGCGGACGCAAGGAGAAGCTGACCCAGGAGGGCGCCGAGCCGGGTGACTCGTTCGGCTCGGCTCTCGCGGTCGGCGACTTCAACGGAGACGGATGCGCCGACCTCGCGGTGGGCGTGTCAGAGGAGTTCGTGGGCGAGCGCGTGCCGGGGGCCGACGGCAACGGCGTCGTCGAGCTGTTCCACGGCTCGCCCACGGGCCTGCGGCCGGGCAGGGAGCTGGCGCCGGCGAAGCCGTCGAGCGACCGGTTCGGGGCGTCGCTGGCCGCCGGTGACTTCGACGGCGACGGACGCGACGAGCTCGCGGTGGGCGCCCCTGGCCACCGTACGGGCGGGGGCGTCACGATCTACTGGATGAAGGGCCGCAAGCCGTACCAGATCACCCAGAAGACCCCCTGGGTACGGCAGGCGGCGAGCGTGACGGACCAGTGGGGCGCGGCCCTGGCGAGCGGCGACTTCAACGGCGACGGACGCGCCGAGCTGGCCGTGGGCGCGCCCGCCGACAGTGTCACCCAGGACGGCCAGGGCTCCGTGACCGTCATCGACGTGCGGAGCCGGCGGGCCGGGCTCCTCACCCAGAGCAGCCCCGGGATCAAGGGCTCGGCGGAGAAGTGGGACGCGTTCGGGGCGGCCCTCACGACCGGCGACTTCGACGCCGACGGGCACGACGACCTGGTTGTCGGCGTACCCGGTGAAGGGCTGAGCGCCAACCAGCGGGCGATGGACTACGGCGACGGGGCCGTGCACGTCCTGTACGGGAGCGGGAGCGCGCTGCTGCGCGGCCCCCGGTCGGAGATGTGGACGCAGCGGCTGCTCAAGGGCACGCCCCGGTACTACGACCGGTTCGGCGCCGCGCTGGCGGCCGGGGACTTCAACGGCGACGGCGACGACGAGCTGGCCGTCGGCGTACCCGGTGAGAAGGGGGTCCAAGTGCTGGCCGGGGCCAGGAAGGGCGGGCTGACGAAGGACGGCAACCTGCTCATCAAGGGCAAGGGGCGCGACTTCGGCGCGTCCCTGGCCGCGCTGCCCGCGCTCGGCGGGCGCTACCGGCAGCTCACCAAGGAACGTCCGCTGTACGGGCTGGTGGTGGCGGCGCCGGACCAGGGCAAGGTGCTGTACGGGCCCGGCTCGCGCCAGACGGGCCTGCGGCCCGGCCTGCTCCCGGGAAAGGTCCGCGAGCTGAGCAGCGGCCCCGGCCTGTACGGCTACGCGTTCGGCTGATCCCAGCCCGAGAGGCGAGGCGATACACACTTGTCGCCGATGGGAAGACCCGCGGGAAACTCCCTCCCCACGGAGCTGTCGCCGTCGGCGGGTTCGACGTGGGCGGTCACGGTCGGTATTCCCGGTTGAGGTCGGCCGCCGACACACCGGACAGTGCCTTGCCCAGAGTCGGAACGGCGGCGATGAGGCTGCGTGTGTAGGAATGTCGCGGTTCCTCGTACACCTGCTCCGTGGACCCGATCTCCACGATCTCCCCGTCATTCATGACCGCGACCCGGTCGCACACATGACGTACCACGGACAGGTCGTGGGAGACGAAGACCAGCGTGAGGGACAGCTCGTCGACGAGGTCGGCGATGAGGTTGAGCACCTGGGCCCGTACGGACACGTCCAGGGCACTCACCGGCTCGTCGGCCACGATGATCTTCGGACGGGGGGCGAGAGCGCGCGCGATCGAGATGCGCTGCCGCTGGCCGCCGGAGAACTGGTGGGGATAGCGGTCCGCCGCGTCGGCTCGCAGGCCGACGGCCTCGAGCAATTCGGCCACCCGCTCCCTGCGATTGGGATGCCCCTGCGCGACGAGCGGCTCGGCCACGATGTCGCCGACGCGCATGCGCGGGTCCAGCGAACTCATCGGGTCCTGAAAGACGAGTTGGAGCCGCTCGCGGACGAACCGCAGCCGGCTCTCCCGGAGCCCGGTGATGTCCCGGCCGTCGATCGCGACGCTGCCGCTGGTGGGGCGGTCGAGCCCGGCCAGAATGCGGAGCAGGGTCGACTTGCCGCACCCCGACTCGCCCACGATGCCGAACCGTTGCCCCTGAGGGACGGCGAAGCTGACGCCGCGCAGGGCGTGCACCGGCGGGCTGGGGTGGCGCAGCGAGGTACGAGGCCGCCGGTAGTCGCGCGTGACGTCACGGACGCTGATGGCGTCCGGGGGGCCGGTCTGCGACCCGGGTGCGAGGGGGGCGCTGGTCGGCTGCTCAGCCACGGCCGGCCTCCTGGTTCATGGGTGTGCCGGTCCCGCGTGCGGCGCTCTGGGATACCGGGTGGAAGCAGGCGTAGCCGGAGTCCGGCCCGGTAGGGACCCATTCCGGCCTGGTGGCGCATACGTCGGTCGCCTGAGCGCATCTGTTCCTGAAGACGCATCCGGCGGGGAAGCGGCCCGCCGGCGGAACCGACCCGCCGATCGTGGCCAGCCGGCCGCGGTCGTCGACCATGGTCAGGTCCGACGCGCCGATCAGGCCCTGGGTGTAGCGGTGCCGGGGGCGCGTGAACACCTCCCGGACCGGGCCGGACTCGATCAACCGCCCGCCGTACATGACCATGACCCGCTCGCAGACGGTGGCCACCACGGCCAGGTCGTGGGTGATGAAGAGCATGGCCGACCCGTGTTCCTGAACACCCCGCACGATCAGGTCGAGCACCCGCGCCTGCACCGTGACGTCGAGCGCGGTGGTGGGTTCGTCGCAGACCAGGAGCGCGGGGTCGTTCGCGAGGGCGATGGCCAGCACCACCCGCTGCCGCTGGCCGCCGGAGAACTGGTGCGGGTAGGCGGTCGCGGCGGCCGCGGGATCGGGCAGCCCCACCTGGGCGAGCAGTTCCACGGCGGCGGCCTGAGCGGAGGCGCGGTCGGGCCTGGTCCGGTGGATCAGCAGCACCTCGGCGATCTGCCGCCCGACCCTCATCGTGGGGTTCAGAGCGGTCATGGGCTCCTGGAAGACCATGGCGATCTCCTTGCCCCGCACCCGGGACATCCGCGCCTCGTCGGCACCCACCAGGTCGTGGTCGACTCCGGCGAGCCGCACCGAACCCGTGGCCGAGAGCCCATCAGGCAGCAGCCCCATGACGCTCAGCGCCGTCAGCGACTTGCCCGACCCCGATTCACCGATCAGACCGACCCGCTCGCCGGCCCGGATGGTGAAGTCGACATCTTCGAGGAGTTTGAGGCCGCCCACCGCGACGTCGAGATTCCGCACGGCCAGGACGTCGTCCGGCCCGGAGGCCGGTGCCGTGTCAGGTGCCGGGGTCATCGGCGGTCCTCCAGCTTGGGGTCGAAACGGTCGCGCAGGCCGTCACCGAGCAAGTTGAATCCGAGCACCGCCACCGCGATCGCGATGCCCGGGAACACGGCCAGCCGGGGAGCCGACCACAACATCTCCTGGCTCTCCTGCAGCATCCGGCCCCAGGACGGTACCGGGGGCGGGGTGCCGAAGCCCAGGAAGGACAGCGCGGCTTCGGCGAGTACGGCGATGGCGAAACCGACCGACGACTGGACGATGACGAGACTGCTGACGTTGGGCAGGACATGCCGCAGGCCGATCGAGAACGGCCTGCGGCCCGCCGCGCGCGCCGCGATGACGTATTCGGTCTTCATCACCTGCAGCGTGCCGCTGCGGGTCAGCCGGGCGAAATGGGGGATGGACGCGATGCCGATGGCGATCATCGCGACCAGCGTGCTGGCGCCGTACACGGCGGCGAACATGATGGTCAGCAGGAGCGCCGGGAAGGCGAGAAGCAGGTCGTTGCCGCGCATCAGGAGCTCGCCGAACCAGCGGGGCGCCATCCCGGCGACGATGCCGAGGGGCACCCCGACCAGGGCCGCGACTCCCACCGCCACGAAGCCGACGAACAGCGTGGTGCGCGAGCCCACCAGGATCTGGCTGAACACGTCGCGGCCGAACTTGTCCGTGCCGAACCAGTACTCCAGCGACGGCTTCCGCAGCCGCGCCAAGGCGTTCACCAGGGTCGGGTCGTGCGGGGTCCACACGAAGGACAGCAGCGCCATGCCGAGCACGACCGAGACGATGAGACCGCCCACCAGAAGGCTGCCTGTCATCGGGCGGCGCCGCCGACGGCCGTCGGGCACCGTGGACGCGGCAGCGGCTTCGGTGTCCGGAGCACTCATGACGCGCCCGCCCTGAGCCGCGGGTCGATCATCAGGTAGATCACGTCCACCAGGAAGTTCACCAGCAGCACCGCCATTGCGATGATCATGACCACGTCCTGCACCATGATGAGGTCCCGGTTGGAGACGCTGTCCAGCAGCAGGCTCCCGAGCCCGGGGATGACGAAGACCCGTTCGATGACGACCGCGCCCACCAGCAGCGTGGCGAGCTGCAACGCCATGACCGTGACCACGGGCACCGCCGCGTTCCGCAGGCCGTGCCGCAGCAGTGCCCGCGTCGGGCGAAGTCCTTTGGCGCGAGCGGTGCGCAGATAGTCCTCCCGGAGGACGTCGAGCACGGCGCTGCGGACGTAGCGGGTGAGCACCGCCCCCTGCACCAGGCCGAGGGACAGCGCGGGCAGCACCAGCTGTTTGAGGAACAGGACCGGATCCTGCGCCGGGGGTGTCCAGCCGTTCGCCGGCAGCCACCCGAGCCCCACCGCGAACACGGTGATCAGGAGGATGCCCGCGAGGAAGGCCGGGACGGCCACGCCGACCTGGGACAGGGCCGAGAGAATGAGCCCGGACGGCCTGCGGTGCCGCATGGCCATGAGCGTGGCCATGGGGACCGCCAGGACGAAGGCGAGCACCATCGCGGTGCCGACGAGCCACAGGGTGACCAGAAGGCGGTCGGCGATCTGCGGGCCGATCGGCGTGTGCGAGATGTAGGAGTTTCCCGGGTCGAAGGTCACCAGTCCGTGTATCCAGCTGAGGTACTGGGCCGCGAGCGGCCGGTTGAGCCCGAACTCCGCGCGCAGTTGCGCCACCGCCGCGTCCGACGCGTTGACGCCGAGGGCGACACGGGCCGGATCCCCTGGCAGCACCGCCATGAACGCGAACACCAGCACGGAGCTCACGACAAGGCTGGCCAGGAGGATCGCGACCCGCTGCACCAGACGGACGATCATCGGTTGACGCCGCCTTTCACGAGCGGCCCAGACCGGTGAGATCCAGTGACTCGGAGACGGAGTTCACGGGCAGGCCGGTGATGTCCTTGTCCGCCACCATCAGGTTCGGCAGCAGGAACAGCCAGTCGGCCGCGGCGTCCTTGGACAGCAGCCGGGCAGCCGCTCGCATGGAGGTGATCTCCTGCTCCTGAGTGCCCTCGTCCGCCTTCTTCAGCAACGCGCGGAATTCAGGGTTGTCGTAGCGGGTGTAGTAGGTCTTGTTCCCGAACACCGTATAGATGTCGCGGGGCTCCACATGGGAGATGATGGACATGTCATAGTCGGCGTTCTTGAACACGGTGGTCAGCCAGGCGGCGGGAAACTCCAGCTGGTCGAGCTCGACCTTGAACCCGGCCTGTTCGAGCTGGCTCTTGACCACGGTGCCGCACGCGGTGGCATAAGGCAGCGTCGGCAGCCGCAGCCGCAGGGTGGTGCCGGCCTCGCCGGACTCCGCAAGGAGTTTCTTGGCCTTGCCGATGTCGTACGGATACTCGTTCGCGAGGTCCTCGTACCACGGGTCGGTCGGCGGGACCATGCTGCCGATGAGCTTGCCGCGGCCTGCCCAGCAGGTGTCCACCAGGGCTTTGTGGTCGATGGCGTAGCGGACCGCCTGGCGGGCCTTCAGATTCTTCAGCGGGCCCGAGCCGTTGTTGAAGGAGAGGACCACCTCGCCGTTGGTCGAGCCCTCGATGATCTGGTACTTCGGATTGTTCTGGAACCGGTCCAGAGCGTCCGGGGGCTGCATCGTGCCGATCACGTTGATGGTGCCCGTGAGCAGCGCGTTGTGCATGGCCGTCGGGTCCTTGAAGTACTTGAGGGTGACCGACGCGAAGTGCGGTTTGGGCCCCCAGTAGCCATCATTACGGGCCAGCGTGATCGAGTCGCCGCGGGTCCACGACTTCAGCGCGTACGGGCCGGTGCCCACCGGCTCGGTGGCCAGCTTGCTCACGCCGGTCCGGCTGAACATCGCGCCCACGCGGGTGGTCATCCAGTACAGCCAGTTGTTGCTCGGCTCTTTCAGGGTGACCTTCAGTTCGGTGGGCGAGACCGCCTGAACCGTGTCGACGACGTCCATCCGGGACTTCAGCGCTATCGTCCAGCCGGAGGTGACACGTTCGATGGAGAACTTGGCGTCCTCGGCCGTGAACGGTGCGCCATTGCTGAACTTGGCGTCCTTCACCAACTGGAACGTGTATGTCTTGCGGTCCTTGGACAGGGTCCACGACGTGGCCAGATCTGGCCCTATCTTCCCGGTTTGGTCCGCCTTCACCAGGTTCTCGTAGACGTTGTAGAGCAGTGCCTGCGGAATGGCCGCACCTTCGGTTTTGGTGAAGTCGAGGTTGGCCGGCTCGGCGACGAGGCCGATCTTCAGGGCGTCGCCCGCAGGGCCGCCGGTGCTTTTTCCCGCTGTCGTGGACCCGGCCGAGCAGGCTGTCAGCAGCAGCGATGCGAGCGCGGCCGCGACCGTCCCGATGTGCCGCGTCCGCTGCTTGTTAGGTTTCATAGGTTCAACCCCTGGCTTTCCATCACGTTGGACTTGGTCACCAGGCACAGGTGCCCCGACCGCCGACCGGCCAGGGCGAAGGCATGATGCGCCGCCCGCTCGATGGCGCGTTGGTGTCCCTCGTCATAGACGCCACCTTTCGCTATGACTGGCCTGACCAGTAAGCTCACTTGCAGGTACCGTGGCGACTGAAGCAGCACTTGTCAAGAGTTCGAATGCCCCCCGTATCGCGACCGAAGGAGAGCGGGTGCTCACGGAACACGGTCTGGCCGCCATGCCCGCCGCCGAGATGGTGGCCGGATTCGCTGATCGCACGTTGTCGCCGGTCGAAGTCCACGACGCCGTCCAGTCGGTGATCGAGGCGCGTGAGAGTGTGCTCAACGCGTTCTGGGTGCGCGATCCAGCCGAGTCCCGTAAGGCGGCCCTGGCCAGCCAGGCCCGATGGGCGGCTGGGGAACCGCTCGGGCCGATCGACGGCGTGCCTGTGACGCTGAAGGAGAACATCGCCCGCAGGGGCGTCCCCATGCCCTCGGGCAACGCGGGGGTCGAGCCGGTCACCCCCGAGGCGGACGCGCCCATCACCGCGCGGGTCGTCGAATCCGGCGGGGTGATACTCGGGTCGACCGTGATGCCGGACTGGGGCATGCTCTCCTCGGGGGTCTCCAGCCGGCACGGCATCGCGCGCAGCCCCTGGAACGCCGCCTGGACCACGGGCGGTTCCAGCTCTGGCGCGGGGGCCGCGGCCGCCGGAGGATACGGTCCGCTCCATGTCGGCACCGACATCGGGGGATCGATCCGGCTGCCGGGCACCTGGTTGGGACTCGCCACGCTCAAGCCCAGCTACGGGAGGATCCCGCTGGACACCCCGTACCTGGGGCGCAACGCCGGCCCCATGACGCGCACCGTGGCGGACGCGGCCCTGTTCATGCGCGTCCTGAGCAGACCGGATCCCCGGGACTGGTCGAGCCTGCCACCGCAGGACATCGACTGGTCGGCGCTGGAGGGCGATGTACGCGGACTGCGGGTGGGCGTGCACATGGACGCCGGTTGCGGGGAGCCGTGCGACGCCGAGATCCTCGCCGCGGTCAACCGTGCCGCCGCCGTCTTCGAGGCGGCGGGAGCCGTCGTGGAGCCGGTCGAGCCGTTCATGAGCCAAGATCTCCTCGACGACCTGGATCTGTTCTGGCGGGTGCGGTCCTGGAACGACTTCCGCGAACTGGCGCCCGAGGCCGGGCTGCGCGTCCACCCCTACGTCATCCAATGGTGCCAGGGGGGCGCGGACATATCGGGCATAAGGCTACTCCAGTGCTACCAGCAGATCATGCGCATCCAGGCGCGGACCGTGGCGGCGACGCTTCCGTACGACCTCGTGCTCTCGCCGGTCGCTCCGGTGGCGGCGTTTCCCGCTGAGCAGCCGATGCCGTTCATGGGGGACGGGAAGACCATGTCCCACATCGGCTTCACCGCGCCGTACAACATGTCGGGGCAACCCGCCGCGACCGTCAACTGTGGCTTCACGGCGGACCGTCGGCCCATCGGGGTGCAGATCGCGGGCCGCCGCTTCGACGATCTCGGCGTCTTGAGGGCGGCGGCGTGGTACGAACGGAACCGACCTGCCGACGCGGTCCCGCGCTGGCCGGACGGCGCCCCCGGGGCGCCCACCGGGGAGAAGACGACATGGACCACGCTCGAGGGGAAGAAGCCATGAGTGACGGGGCACAGTTCCGGCAGGTTTCGCCGGTACGGCTCTACCAGCGCATCGTCGAGCAGATCGAGCAAGCGATCGTTCGAGGTGACCTGAAGCCCGGTCAACGGCTGCCGAGCGAGCGAGAGCTGGTGACGCAGTTCGGGGCGAGCCGGCCCACAGTGCGAGAGGCCTTGCGCGTGCTGGAGAGCAACGGGCTCGTCCGCTCGCGTCCGGGCGACCCGAACGGCCCAGAGATCCTGCCGTTCTCGCCGGCCGGTCTGACCAAGGAGATGACCCGGCTCGTCCAGTTCGACAATATGTCGATGGCCGAGTTGATCTCGTTCCGCATGATCCTCGACGGGTCGGCGAGCTTGCTGGCGGCTCGGCTGCGGTCCGAGGAGGAGCTGTCCTCCATGGAACGGACGATCGCCGTCATGTCGGACGCGATCGAGGCAGGGTACGAGGAGTTCAGCAAGGCGGACGTCGCCTTCCATGAGGCGGTGGCCCGGGCCAGCCGCAACTCCCTCATCGAGGTCTGCAACCAGGTGGTCAGGGACGCCGTCCTCTCGCTGATCTCGGACAAGGTCGCCCACGCGCTCAACGGCACGGCGCTCATGCGAGAGTCGCTCCACCACCACCAGGAGGTGCTGGAGGCGATCCGGGAACGGGACGGCTTGGCGGCGGCACGCATCTCGCGGCGCAATCTCTACGACTACTACGCCGGCTACGTCACCGAGAACGAGCAGGGGCTGCTGCTCGCGCTCCTGGACGAAGAGCCCTGAGCTTCCACCACACGGGGTCTGATCTCAGGGCGCGGGCGCGCCGCTCAGCAGATGTGATGAGTGCGGACCCCGCTGCGTTCACATGTCCCCGCAAAAGGAGCGTCCTGGATGACCAATGCCTCTCCGCATCCGCCGGCCGCGAGCGGTACCTTCCACGGCAAGATCGGCATGACCTACGAGGAGTCGACTCCGTGGTGGCCCGATCCGCAGGCGCTTCCCGAGGACACGCCCAATGTCGTGGTGATCGTGCTCGACGACGTCGGCTTCTCCGACCTCGGCTGCTTCGGCTCTGACATCGACACCCCGGCCATGGACGCCCTGGCCGCCGGTGGCCTTCGCTACACCAACTTCCACACCACCACGCTGTGTTCGCCGACCCGTGCCGCCCTGCTGACCGGCCGAAACCACCACTCCGTCGGTATGCGCATGCTGTCCAACTTCGACACCGGCTTCCCCAGCGGTCGCGGACGGATCACCAGGGCCGCCGCGACACTGTCCGAGGTGCTGCGCGACAGCGGCTTCAACACCATGGCCGTGGGCAAGTGGCACCTGGCGCCGATGGAACAGACCACCGCGTCCGGGCCGTACACCCAGTGGCCGCTGTCTCGCGGGTTCGAGCGTTACTACGGATTTCTCGAAGCGGAGACGGACAGCTTCTATCCGGAACTGTTCTACGACAATCACGCCGTGGCTCCGCCGAAGAGCCCGGAAGAGGGCTATCACCTCAGTGAGGACCTGGTCGACCGGGCGATCGAATTCATCACGGACCAGACTTCGGTCACTCCGGACAAGCCGTTCTTCCTGTACCTGGGGTTCGGCGCGGCGCACGCCCCGCACCAGGCCCCCCGGGAATACCTGGAGAAGTACCGGGGCCGGTTCGACCACGGCTGGGACGCCGAGCGCGACATTCGGCACGCCCGACAGATCGAACGGGGCATCCTGCCGCCCGGCACCGAATTGGCGCCGCGCAACCCCGGGGTCGTTCCCTTCGACGAACTGTCGGACGACGAGAAGAAGCTGTCCGTACGCCTTCAGGAGGCCTACGCGGCGATGGTCGACCACACCGACCACCAGATCGGCCGGCTGACGGAGTTCCTGGAGCGGATGGGCCGGATGGAGAACACCATCACCATCCTGCTCTCGGACAACGGGGCCAGCCAGGAGGGCGGCCAGAAGGGATCGCTCAATCCCACGGCATTTCAGAACGGCGTCCCCGAGGACCTCGAGGAGATGATCGCGCGGATCGATGAGATCGGCACCACACGAGCTCACTCCAACTACCCCTGGGGCTGGGCGCAGGCGGGCAACACGCCGTTCAAGCGCTACAAGCAGAACACCCACGAAGGTGGCGTCCGCTGCCCGCTCATCGTGCGGTGGCCCCGGGGGCTGCCGCGCACCGACGAGATCAGGCAGCAGTTCCATCATGTCACCGACATCGTCCCGACCCTTTTCGAACTGCTCGGTCTGCGGGCTCCCGCGGTCTACAACGGCATCCCGCAACTGCCGATACACGGTGTCAGCATGGCCTACACCTTCGACTCGCCGACCGAGCCGACGCGCAAGGAAGCCCAGTACTTCGAAATGTTCGGGCATCGCGCGCTCTGGCACGACGGCTGGAAGGCCGTCGCCTTCCACCAACGCGGAACGCCGTTCGACGCGGACCGATGGGAGCTCTACCACCACGACACCGACTTCTCGGAATGCAACGACCTGGCGCGGGCGCGGCCCGAGCAACTGGAGAAGATGATCTCCCGCTTCTGGGCGGAAGCAGGGAAGTACGATGTGCTGCCGCTGGACGATCACGGATTCGCCTACCGGGCGAAGATTCCGCGTCCCGGCTCTCCACGCATGCGCACCACCTTCACCTACTACCCCGGCATGGCTCATCTGCCCGGCGCCGCGGTGCCACCGGTGATGAACCGCGGGCACCGCATCACCGCGTTCGTCGACCGGAGCACCGCGGCGGACGAGGGTGTCCTGGTGTCCCTGGGCAACATCAGCAGCGGATACGTCCTGTATGTCAAGGACAACCGGCTGGTCTACGAGTACAACTTCCTCGGCACCCTGTACGCGGTGACCTCGGCGGACGAACTCCCGATCGGCCCGGCGGAGCTGACCTTCGAATTCGTCAAGACCGGTGACATGCGGGGCGTCGGACATCTGTACGTGTCAGGAAAGCCGGTCGGCACCGAGGCCATTCCGCAGGTCCTCCCCCACTTCCTGGGATGGCAGGGCCTCGACATCGGCCGGGACACCCTGTCGCCCTCCTCACCCAACTATGACGGCGAATTCGCGTTCACCGGAAAGCTGGAGAAGGTCGTCTTCACCGTCGCGCCGGACGAAGAAAGCAGGGAACCCTTCGAGCGAATCGACTGACTCTCTTGGGGGCTAAAGCCCGTGCGGTTGAGACGCGGCCTGCCCGCTCACCCGAAGCCGAGGTTCAGCGGTCTGGGACGGGGCGAGCGGGAGCGTGACACGGAACGTGGCGCCCTTGCCCGGCTCGCTCGACGCGGACACGCTGCCCCCGTGCGCCTCGACGAGGGTGGCCGCGATCGACAGGCCCAGCCCGGCACCGCCGTAGCTGCGCGCCGGATCGGCCCGGTAGAACCGCTCGAACACCCGCTCGGCCACCTCCGGCGAGAACCCGGGCCCCTCGTCGGCCACCTCGACGACGGCCTGCCCGTCACGCGCGCCGACCCCGACAGTGAAGGCGGTGCCCGGCGGCGTGTGGCTGAGCGCGTTGCCCACCAGGTTGCCGAGCACCTGCCCGAGCCGCGGCTCGTCGCCGGTCACGAACACCGCCCCCTCGCTCCCGTACAGCATGACCAGCTCGATCTTCCGGTCCGGCGCGAGCGTCTGGGCGTCGATCACGGCGGTGGCGGCGAGGCTGAGCACGTCGACGGGCTGTTCGCCGAGCTCGCGGCGCTGGTCGAGCCTGGCCAGCAGCAGCATGTCCTCGACCAGCAGGCCCATCCGCGCGGCCTGGCCCTCGATCCGGCTCAGCAGCCGGGTCGCCTCCGCCAGGTCCTTGTCCGCCCCGAGCCGGAACAGCTCGGCGAACCCCCTGATCGAGGTGAGCGGGGTACGCAGCTCGTGCGAGGCGTCGGCCATGAACCTGCGGGTCAGCTCCTCCGAGCGCTGGGCCGACCGGGCCGACTCGCGGGCCGACTCGGCCGCCGCCTCGCGCTCGCGCACGGCCACCTCGATGCGGGCGAGCATGCCGTTCAGGGCCCGGCCGAGCTTGCCGACCTCGGTGGTGGCCGACCAGAGCGGTACGCGGCGGGACAGGTCGCCGTCCGCGATGTGGCGGGCGGTCCGCTCGATCTCCCCCAAAGGGCGCAGGCTCCGCCGTACGAGCCAGTAACAGGCGAAACCGAGCACCACGAGGGTCCCGCCGCCGCCGACCGCCACGATGAGCAGCAGCTGGGAGACCGTGTCGTCCAGGTCGCCCAGGCTGATCGCGATGATCCTGCTGTCGCCGTCGCGGCCCGGCATGGCCACGGCCCGCCAGGAGGGTCCCTGCGGATCCTGCGACTCGACGGTGAACGGCTGCCCGGCCATGAGCGCGACGTCGGTGCTGGTGAGCCTGGGCAGCTTGGGGATGTGCGTCTCGGTCGACTCGGTCATGGTCCGGATCTTGACGCCGGTGGAGTCCACGAGCACCGAGTGGAACAGGCCGAAGAAACGCTGCGGGCGTGGGCCCGGCTGCGGCTCAGGAGGCGGCGGCGCGCCCCGCCATGGCACGCTGGCGGCACGCAACTGCTGGTCGACGCGCTCGACGAGATAGCCGCGCAGCAGCCGTACGGCGAACAGCCCGGTCAACGTGATGGCCAGCGTGACCATCAGCAGGGTCGCCGAGACGAGCCGCAGCCACAGCGGCGTCCGCGCGAGATACCTCCTCAGTCCTGCCATTCGGGGCCGGGGTCAATCCTTGGGCGGGCGCAGGATGTAGCCGACGCCACGCAGGGTGTGCAGGTATCTCCGCTCGCCGGTGTCGATCTTGCGGCGCAGATAGGAGACGTAGGACTCGACGAGCCCCACGTCGGTGCGCCAGTCGCCGTTCCAGACGTGGTCGAGGATCTGCGTCTTGGACAGCACCCGGCCCGCGTTGAGCATGAAGTAGAGCAGCAGCCGGTATTCGGTGGGCGACAGCCGCACCTGGACGCCGTCGCGCCACACCTCGTGCGTCTCCTCGTCCAGCTCCAGGTCGGCGATGCGCAGCCGGTTCGGCGGCGGCGCGCCCCGCCGGGTCCGGCGCAGCACCGCGCGGATGCGGGCGATGACCTCCTCCAGGCTGAACGGCTTGGTCACGTAGTCCTCGCCGAGCCCCAGCCCGGCGAGCCGGTCCTCCGGCGTGTCCTTGGCCGTCACGAACAGCACCGGGACCCGGCGACCGCGGGACCGCAGCCTGCCCGCGACCGCCAGGCCGTCCAGGTCGGGCAGCATGACGTCCAGCATGACCAGATCGGGCGTGCTCTGCTCGGCGACCCGCAGGGCCTCCTTGCCGTCGGCCGCCGTCAGCACCTCGAACCCGGCCATCCGCAGGCTGGCGGAGAACAGCTCCCTGATGTTGGGCTCGTCGTCCACCACCAGCAGCCTGGCCTCCGGCTCGGTCATCTGCCGACTCCCCCCTGGCTGATCGAGGTGGCGGCCACCGAGCCGTCCCCGCCCTTCTCGCCGCGGACCACGACGTTGGTGCCGCTCCGCAGATCGGCCAGCTTGCCCGGCTTGGTCACCTGGACCGTGGTCGCGTCGGTGGTGGTCACCGTGACCGTGGAGCCGTCCATGGTCTTGACGTAGATCTTGCCGCCCTCGACCTTCTCGACCGTCCCCACGGTGCCGCCGCCCGCGCCGCCCATCCTCTGACCGTACCCGCCCGGCTGTCTGCCCTGCTGACCGTACCCGCCGGGCTGCCTCCCTCCGGGTTGCTGGCCGTACCCGCCGGGCAGCTGCCGGCCGCCCGGCTGCATGGCGGCGGTCGTGTCGGGGGCGCCCAGCGCCTTCTGCGCCTGGATGCCGATCACCACCCCGGCCACCAGCACCACGCCCGCGATCAGTCCGAGCGTCACCTTCGACATCGGCTTGCGCGGCTGGACGGCCAGCTCGCTGTCCAGATCGTCCGGATACGGCGAGCCGTCGAGTTTGGCCATTTCTGTCTCCTTCGGGGGTCCGTCACTCATGGCGCAGGGCCTGGATCGGCCTCAACTTGGCCGCCCTGTTGGCGGGATAACTGCCGAAGAACAATCCGATGCCGACGGAGACGCCCAGCGCGAGCGCGACCGACGACGGTACGAGCACCGGCTGGATGCCCGCGACGGTGAAGCGGGTGCCCAGGAACGCCACCAGCACCCCGGAGAGCCCGCCGACCAGGCTGAGCAGCGTGGCCTCCATCAGGAACTGGCCCAGGATCGCGCTCCTGGGCGCGCCGATGGCCTTGCGGATGCCGATCTCCCTGGTCCGCTCCGTGACGGTCACCAGCATGATGTTGGTGATGCCGATGCCGCCGACCAGCAGTGAGATCGCCGCGACCGCGCCGAGCAGCACGGTGAACGTGCCGGTCGCCGCACTGACGGTCTCCTGCAGGGTGGCCTGGTTGAGGATCCGGAAGTCGGCCGAGGCGGTGCCGCTGATGCCGTGCCGCTGGTTGAGGATGGCCGTGACCTCCGACTGCGCCGACTCCGTCGCCGTCGAGCCGCCGGCCTGCACGACGATGGAGTTGAGCGAGCCGAACCCGGTCAGGCTCTGCTGTACGGCCGGCAGCGGCGCGATGGCCACGTCGTCGGCGTCCTGGCCGCCCGTCGACCCGGTCTCCTTCAGCACGCCGACGACCGTGAACGGCACCCCGGAGACCGTCACCTGCTTGCCGATCGGGTCGAGGGTGCCGAACAGCTCCTCGACCACGGTCTGCCCGAGCACCACGACCTTCCTGGCGGCCAGGACGTCGTCGTTGAAGAAGTACGTGCCCTTGGTCACCGGCTTGTTCGTGGCCTCGAAGTAGCTCGGGTAGGTGCCGACGAGCTGGGCGATCGAGTGGCTGGCCGCCCCGTAGGTGGTGGCGGCCGAGGAGGCGGTCACGACCGGCGAGACCGACTTGACCGACGGGGCCACCGTCTTGTCGGTCAGGGCCTTGGCGTCGGCGAGGGTGAGCTGCCTGGCCTGGGTACGCGGGCCGGTGTTCTGCTGCCCGCCGCCGGGTCCGCCACCGCCGGCCCGCCCGAAGCCGCCGCCACCACCGCCACCGCCCGCGAAGGACTGGGAGATCGTCAGCGTGTTGGCGCCGAGTCGCTGGATGTTCTTCTGGATGCTCTGCGAGGAGCCCTCGCCGACGGCGACCAGCATGATGACCGCGGCGACGCCGATGAGGATGCCGAGCGTGGTCAGCGAGCTGCGCATCTTGTTGGCCAGCAGCCCGCGCAGGGCGAAGCGCAGGACCTCGAACTGGTTCATCGAGCGACCTCCGCCATTCGCGGCGGCGGCCCGTCGATCGGGCCCTGCCGGACGTCTTCCACGATCTCGCCGTCCACCAGCCTGATGACCCGCTTGGCGTGCGCCGCCACGTCGTTCTCGTGCGTAATGAGCACGATCGTGCGGCCCGAGTCGCTGAGCCTGTCCATGATCTCCAGTACGTCCTGCGTGGACGCGGTGTCGAGGTTGCCGGTGGGCTCGTCGGCCAGCAGGAGGGCGGGGGCGGTGATGAGCGCCCTGGCCACGGCCACGCGTTGCTGCTGGCCGCCGGACAGCTGGTTGGGCTCGTGGTGGACGCGGTCCGACAGGCCGACCTGCTCCAGCGCGGCCAGTGCGCGCCTGCGCCGCTCGGCCTGGCCGATGCCGCCGTAGACCAGCGGCAGCTCGACGTTGGCCAGCGCGCTCATGCGCGGGATCAGGTTGAAGGACTGGAAGACGAAGCCGACCCGGCGGTTGCGCAGCTTGGCGAGCTGGTGTTCGTCGAGCTGCCCGACGTCGGCGCCGTCGATCAGGTAGCGGCCGGTGGTGGGCACGTCCAGGCAGCCGAGGATGTTCATCAGCGTCGACTTGCCGGAGCCGGAGGCGCCCATGATGGCGACGTAGTCCCCCTGCTCGACGTCGAGGTTCACCCCGCGCAGCGCCCGTACCCTGGCGTCGCCCTCGCCGTACTCCTTGACCAGGTTCTGCACGCGCAGGACGGGAGCGGTCATCGGCCGCCTCCCGGCACGCCGCCACCACCGGGGAAGCCGCCGCCGAAGCCGCCCTGCCGCTGGTTGTTGCCGGTGCCCGTGGTCGTGGTGGCCGGCGGGACGATCTGGTCGCCTTCGGCGACGCCGGACTTGATCTCGGTCAGCGAGGCGCCCTGTACGCCCACCTCGACCGGGGTTCTGACCTGCTGGCCGTTCTTGAGCAGGGTGACCGTGTTCTGTCCGCCGCTGGTGGAGATCGCGGTGGAAGGGACGGAGATGACGTTCTCCGCCTCGCCGGTCACCACCTCCACGGTGGTGGTCTGCCCTAGTCGCACCTGTTTGGGGACCTTGGTGAAGGAGATCGTCACCGGATACTGCACGACGTTGTTACTGGTGGCGGCGACCGGCTCGATCTGGGTGACCTTGCCGGTGGCGGTGACGCCCGGCAGCGCGTCGAACGTGACGGTGGCCGCCTGGCCGACCTTGAGCTTGCTGACGTCCGACTCGGTGAAGGTACCGACCAGCTGGAGCTTGCCGGTGTCGGCCAGGTCGATGAACCCGGATCCCGATCCGCTGCTCGACTGGCTGCCACCCTGCCCGCTCTGGCCGGTGCTTTGGCCGGTGCTCTGGGTGGTGGACGTGCCGGATCCGTTGGAGGAACCGCCGACGGATCCGTTGACGGCCGTGACCGTACCGCCGAACGGCGCTCGCAGCACCGTCGCCGCCGCCGTCCGCTGGGCCTCGCGGTAGGCGTTGCGCGCCTTGATGTAGGCGGCGTAGAGCTGGGCGGTCGAGGTCCCGTCGTCGACGGCGCTGTTGTACGTGGCGCGGGCGGCCGACAGGCTCTCCTGCGCCGCCGCGTCGTCGAGCCTGGCCAGGATGTCGTCCTTGCGAACCTTGTCACCGGCCTTGACGTAGATGCGCTCGACCGTGCCGCTCGTGCCGAACGCGAGCGCTCTGCTCTTGGAGCTCTCCACCGCCCCCGAGGCGGACACCGAGGCGGTCACGGTGCCGCGCCCGGCGGTCACCGTGCGGGTGACCGTCTCGCTCGCCACCTCGCCCGTGCCGAGCTGGGCGTACGCGAACGCGACCCCGCCCAGCAGGAGCACGCTCAGGGCTCCGTTGGTCATCAGCGCTCTGCGCCTTGTCGACACCTTCACAGGCGGTGACCCTTGCACACCAGTCTGCGCTGGAGCCGGGAGCTAGCTGAAGGTTCGCTGACAAAGGCGGAGCATACGGAGACACACAGACAACTCTGAGCCCGCTCGCAGCCTCGTACCCATCTGTTCACGCCATGATGGGCCTTCATGAGATCGACTATCCCGCCGAAGGCGCTCAAACTCGGCGGGCTCACCCTGGCCGTCCTGGTGGCCGGCTCCGGCCTGGTGCTGGCGCTCCGTGACGATTCGGAGCCCGCCGCCCAGGTACGGCTGGCGGCGGCCAAGCGGGGCGTCGTCACCGCCTCGGTCACGGCCGCGGGCAACACCGTGGACGGCTCGCGGCGTGACCTGGGCTTCGGCGGCTCCGGAACGGTGACCAAGGTCTACGTCAAGGTCGGTGCCAAGGTCAAGAAGGGGCAGGTGCTGGCCCGGGTGGACAGCCGGGCGGCCCGCGAGGGCTACACGGCCGCCACGGCCGACCTGGCCGCCGCCGAGGAGGCCCTGGACACCGCCTCGACCGCCGCCACCAGCACGGCCTCGTGCGCGCCGAGCAGCGGCACGTCCGCCTCCGTCGCCGGGGCGGTCGCCGCCAAGGGCGCCTTCGGACCTTCCGCGGTTCCCGTCGTGGACGCCGGCCCCACCACCACGCTCACTCCGAGCACGACGCCGACCCCCCGGCCCACCTGGACGCCGACCCCGGAGCCCACGCCGAGCGGCCCCGAGCCGCAGCCCACCGTCACGGTGACCGTGACGGCCACGGCGACCGTCACCGCGACCGTCACGGCCACGCCGGAGGGCGGCCGCCCGTCGGCCTCGCCGACCGGCACCTCCACCGGCAAGCCGTCCGCCAAACCCACGGGGAAACCCACGGGCAAGGCCACCGGCAAGCCCACAGGTAAGGCCACCGGGAGGCCCACAGGCAAGCCGTCGACCGGCGCCTCGGGCCGGCCGACCGGGAAGGCCACGCCCGGAACCCGCCAGTCCCAGGGCGGCAGCCCCTGCGCCGGCACGAACGGCAAGGGCGGCATCAGCGAGGACCAGGCCAGCGCGAACGTCGACCGCGCCCAGGCCGCCCTTGAACAGGCCGCCGACGCGGTGCGCGGCACCCGGATCGTGGCCCCCGCGTCCGGCACGGTTCTGTCGGTGGCGGGATCGGTCGGCGACACGGCGGGCACCAGTACGTTCATCAGCCTCGGCAACCTGAACGAGCTCCAGGTCGACGCGCTGGTCACCGAATCCGACGTGAACAAGCTCAAGCTCGGCCAGCAGGCGAGCATCACCCTGGCCACGCGCGGCGCGCGGAAGTACCCGGGCACGGTCACCCGCATCGCGCCGACCGCCACCGTGAGCGACCAGCTCGTCCGCTACTCGGTGACGCTCGCCTTCGACGAGCCGCCGCGCGGGCTGATGCTCGGGCAGACCGCTTCGGTGTCGGTGACGACGGGCACGGCCAATGACGGGATCTACGTGCCGGCCGAAGCGGTGAAGAGCCGGGCCGACGGTACGAGCGTGGTCACCGTACGCTCCGGCGGGCGCGACGCGGCGCGGGCGGTGCGTACCGGGGTGCGCGGGGACCAGTATGTGGAGATCACCTCGGGCCTGAGCGAGAGCGACCAGGTGGTCATGGCGGACAGCACCACGGGCGAGTTCCCGGACGACAGCTGGCCGGAGAGCTGACCACCCACCGGCCGGGCCACCTGGGGTGGCTCGGCCGCGTTTCCGTTGAGCGAACCCTCAGCGCCTTGACAGCGAACGTTCAGGCTCGGGCTCGGGTCGGGGAGCTCAGAGTCGGGCGGGTTCAGGCTCGGGGTCCGGCGGTGGCCGGGATGGTGAGGCTGTGGGCGGTCTTGGCCGGGGCGCCCTTGCGCGAGATGTAATCCAACGTCCGGAAATCCACCGAAATATCGTCACGAGTGACCTTGGCCATCAGGTAGCCCCGCCGCTGGTCGATGTAGGAGATGTGCGGGTTCTCCTGCAGCGACTCGGCGATCCACGTCCGGTCCCGGTACCCGTCCCCGTCGCTGGCGATCGACGAGGTCACCAGTTCCTTGGCCACCACGGGCGAGTCGGGGTCGTCGAAGTCGGCCTTGAGGTCGGCCAGGTGGTGCATGTGGGCGTCGCCGGTCAGCACGACCGGGTTCGAGGTGCCGGACAGCGAGCCCAGCAGCCGGGTCCGCTCGGCGGCGTACCCGTCCCACGCGTCGAGGTTCACCTCGCGGCCCGGCCCCACCTTGTAGTCGCGCTGCGCCATCAGGATCTGCTGCCCGAGGAGGTTCCACCGGGTGCCGGAGCCGCGCAGGCCGTCCTCCAGCCAGCGCCACTGGTCGGCGCCCAGCAGCGTACGCCCGGCCGCCAGCCGCTCGTCGCACCCGGCGCGTACCCCGTCCAGGCACGCCTGGTCGTCACGGAACTGCCGCGTGTCGAGCAGGTGGAAGCGGGCCAGCGACCCCCAGGAGACGCGCCGGTTCACCCGTAGCACCGCGCCCTGCAGGCTCTCCCGGCGCAGCGGCATGT
Organism: Nonomuraea sp. NPDC049750; assembly: GCF_040659625.1. NCBI lineage: Bacteria > Bacillati > Actinomycetota > Actinomycetes > Streptosporangiales > Streptosporangiaceae > Nonomuraea > Nonomuraea sp. NPDC049750. The sequence goes on along the minus strand of NZ_JBFANB010000023.1, from coordinate 14,131 downwards.
TCTCGTAGTACGCCCGGAAGGCGTCCGCCCGGCGCCGGGTGAAGTGGGGAGCGTCGGTGCTGGAGACGGACCCGGCCCAGTTGTTCTCCACCTCGTGGTCGTCGAAGGCCACCAGCCACGGCGCCACCGCGTGCGCCCGCTGGAGGTCGTGGTCGCTCTTGTACTGGGCGTGCCGCAGCCGGTAGTCGGCCAGCGTCTCGCACTTGCCCGGCGTGTGCGTACGCACCCGGCCGGCGAGCGCGGTGTAGCCGCTGGGCCCGTACTCGTACATGTAGTCCCCGAGGAAGACCACCAGCTCGGGCTCCTGCTCGGCCAGCCGCCGGTAGGCGGTGTAGTAGCCGTGCTCGTAGTGCGCGCACGCGGCGACCGCGAACGTGAGCGGCACCTCTCCCATGGGCGTGGTCCTGGTACGGCCGGCGGGCGAGAGCCTGCCCTCGCTCTTGAACCGGTAGAAGTAGTCGCGCCCCGGCTCCAGGCCGGCGACCTCGACGTGGACGCTGTGCGCGGCGCCCGGCCGCGCCTCGGCCGTACCGGACTTGACGATCTTCGAGAAGCGCTCGTCGGTGGAGACCTGCCAGTCGACGTCCACGCCACGGGAGGGCATGCCGCCGCGACCGTCTCCGGAGAGCGGGTTCGGGGCGAGCCGGGTCCAGAGGACGAAGCCGTCGGTGGACGGATCTCCGGAGGCCACGCCTAGGGTGAACGGGTCGGATTTGAGGGTTCGGGTCTGCTGGAAAGAGGCTGCTGCTGCCTGCTGGGATGGCGCGAGGAACGTCACTGCCGCCGCGGCGAGGAAGGATCTGCGGTCCACGGTCCAGGTATGTCCACCTCGACTGACAGGGTTGTGACAGTGGAGTCAAGGCTGGATGAACAGCGTCGGTCGTCCAGTTCCAGCGGCTGAACCCGCTGCGCCCTCAGATCGTCCGGCAGCTGTTCCGGTAGGGAAGTTCATGGATGTGGGCCTTCCAGTCCGCCGGAGACAAGGCGCCGAACTGGGCACAGAACGCATCCTTGATCTTGCCGGGTGCGATGACGTGGGTGCGGAGACGGCTGTGGCCGTCGACGGCCAGGACGGTCGAGCCGTCCCGGGTGAACGCCAGCGAGTACAGGGAACTGAAGCCCGAGGAGTCGGCTTCCGGTGGAATGCCGGCGAACGGTAGCCCGAGAGGCCGGTTGGTGGCGACGTCCCACAGCTGGATCTGGTCCGCCGCGTCCGGCACGGCCATGAGACGTCCGTCGGGAGAGAAGGCCACAGGGGCGCCGCCGATGGACGCCTCCCCCTCCTGCCGCAATGTTCGGCTGTTCCGAAGCCGGAGCTTGCCGCTGCCCCTGTGGTAGTCGGCGAGAACTCCGGCAGAGCTCAGCGCTACCGGACGATCCATGCCAGAGTCGGGCGGGACCACCCGCGCGCCGGTGGAGGCGTCGACAACGCCCTGGTCTGAAGAGGAGATGATGGTCCGGCCATCCGGGCCGAAAAAGACCTGACCGTCCCAGATGATGATGCCGGGAAGACCGTACTGTCCGGCGGTGGGCTGCCCGGCGACCGAGGCGCGTGGGACTCCCGAGGCGATGTCCCACAGCGTCAAGAGGGAGGCGTTCCTGGAGCCGTTCTTGGTGAGCGCCGCCAGGGTCTTTCCATCGGGTGAGAACGTGACAGTGGCGGAGTCGGCGAAGCGGAACCGTGTTCTCAGGACGGTCTTCCTACGCGCCGTGGCCACGTCCCAGATGTAGGTGTCCCCATCGTCTTCCATGATGGCCAGCAGGCGGCCGTCCGGGGACAGCCGGTAACCGGCGAAGCCGGCCAGCCGCTCGGCGGGGATGGTGTTCCGGCGCGTCATCTTGATGGGATCCCAGATCGTGACAGGCCCCAGATCCTTGACAGGCCCCAGATCCGCGACCACAAGGGTCGAACCGTCGTCGCTGAGCTCCGCGAGGGCTCCGTACGCGCGGTCGCTGAAGGCGACCGGATCAAGGATGGCGGCAAGGGACACCACGACGGTGGACGAAGAGGCATCCGCATGACACCGCAGGGTGCGATCGCCGAGTCCGAATCTGAAGTTGAAGCACTTGGCGTCGGCGTACGTGAAGACCGGGTGATCATCCGCGTCCCCGGCGGGCGCCTGGTCGAGCATGTCCCTGGTGTCCCACACGGCTCCGTTGAAGGAGACGTACCTGCCTGTGGAGCTGAAGATGATCGGCTCGTCGACGGCGGGGACGGAGGGCTTGCGGATGGTCCGCCACCTGATCCGGGAGGGGCCGAGTTTCGCGAAAGTGACGAGCCCGAGCCGGGTGTCGTCCCCTAGCCGGTTGCCCTGGACGAGGGCGAGGAGTTTGCGATCAGGACTGAACGCGACCTTCAGGATCGGTCCGGCTTCCGTGGCCGGCCGCACGGTGCGTGCCTTGTGGCCGGTGCGCAGGTCCCAGAAATCCAGCGACGTGTCGTGCGTGGTGATCAGATATCGCTGGTCCGGGGTGATCTCGGCCGAAGTCAGGTAGTAGGGAATGCGCACCAGGAGCTCGCCGGACGAGGTGTCCCACACGCTCGTGGCGGTGGCGCTCTTGGCGAGCAGCAGGTGTTCGCCTACGGTCTCCAGAATCGGGGGCGCCTGAAGAGTGATCGGCCGGAGCCGGCCGGTCGCCATGTCCAGCAGGACATCGGTGCCGTCCAGAACGGGCAGCGCCAAGGTCTTCCCGTCATCACTGAGCCGCAGCCGGGCGAAGTCTTCGGCGTTCAGGGGCTGACCGGGGAAGGTGAACGACCTGATCATCCGGCGTGCGTCGACGTCGGCGATCTTCACCTCGTTGCCCCGGACATAGACGCGCAGACGGCCGGTGTGGTCAGCGTCGGTGCGCCAGGTCCCGTCGACTCCCGGAGGACGGTAGGTGTACAGCTCAGGCTGGGCGGAGAGCGTCAGCAGCGCGTGGCGGGCCTCGTAGCCGCCGGGGTCCAGGCTCGCGGCGGCGACGGCGAGTTGTTTGGCGGTGATCGGATCGGCACGGCGCATTGCGATGGCCGTCCCCGCCACACGGCTCCCGACCACCTCGGCGAGCTGCCGGGAGAGGGTCAGGGCCTGCTCGGTCAACCTCCGGCTCTGGACGATGGCCGTGGCCGCCGTGCCGGTGGCGATGATGAGCAGGACCGCCAGTGCCGCGCTCAGCACCGTGCGGTTGCGGCTGCGCCGCCGGGCCGCGTCCCGCTCGGCCTGGCCGTACCGGATGCCGGCCTCCAGGAAGGCCCGTGTCTCCGGCCCGAGGCTCTCCGGGGCGTCTTTGGTGGCGTTCCGGGCGATCTCCAGGCGCGTGTCCCGATACAGGAACGCGGGGTCGCGACGCTTCCTGCTCCACTCCTGGGCGTCCTCTTCGAGCTGCTGCCGGACCAGTAGGGAGGCGCGGCCGGCCTCGATCCACGCGCGAAGCTGCCACCAGGCCCGGATCAGCGCTTCATGGGTGATCTCGACCGTGTTCTGTTCCACGGTCACCAGCCGGGACTCGACGAACCTGTCGAGGACCTCGCGGACCGCGCCGTGCTCAGGAGTGTCCTGCGGCGGAAGCAGTTCCGTCAGCGGCAACCGGCGGCGCGTGTCCTCCGTCCCCTCGCCCAGGCGGACCAGGCGGAGCAGCAGCGACCGGGCGGTTTCGCGGCCGATCAGGTCGAGCCGCTTCAACGTCGCGTCCGCGGTGCGGGCCAGGGACCGGCTGATCCCGCCGGTCGCGCGATAGCCGGCCAGTGTGAGCTCCCGTCCCTCCCGACGCTCCCAGGTGACGAGCAAGGAGTGCGAGAGCAGCGGAAGCGCGCCGCCGCCCGCAGTGGAGGCGGCTCCCAGGTCGTCAAGGAGCAGTTCCACCAGCCCCGCCTGAAGGGTGAGTCCCGCGAGCTTGGCGGGTTCCTCGATGACCTCGCGTAGCTGCGCCGTGGTCATCGGCCCGACGATCAGCGGCTGCTGGAGGGCGGGCAGCAGTTCGGGATAGGCCGCGCAGTGGCCGAAGAAGTCGGCGCGCAACCCGATGACCACCACAGCGGACGCGCAGGCCGCGTGCAAAGCCCGGATGAAGACCTGGCGCTCATGCTCCTCGACAGAGGCGGTGAAGATCTCCTCGAACTGGTCGACGATGACGATCCTGCCGCGATCGCCCGGTCCGAGCAGGTCGCGTAGACAGCAGGGGGCGTCGACCAGGCGTCGCCGTACGTCGTCCGGGCGGTCGGCGCCGCAGAACCGTTCGGCGAGAACCCGGACGGGCTCGTCCCCCGGAGTGAAGATCACGGGGGCGCCGGGCGCGGACCGCTCGTCCTCAGGGAGGAGACCGGCCCGCAGCAGCGACGACTTGCCCGCCCCCGAAGGCCCGGCCACCAGCAGCGGACCATCCAGCGCGGACTGCGCCGCCATCCGGTCCAGGAGCGTGCCGGTGAGCTCCTTGCGCCCGAAGAAGTATCGCGCCTTCTCGGGGCCGAACGCGGCCAGTCCCGGGTAGGGGCATTCGCCCGGATCGGCGGCCGCGGGGCCGGGGGCGGCCGGGTGCCGGGCGCCGGTGGTGCGGGCCTGCTCCCAACGGGTCTTCCACAGCTCGTGCTCGGAGCGCCACCATGGGTGTCTCGGGTGGTAAGGCGCCGGGGCGTCGGTGTCCGCCAGGGCCAGGAGCACGCGGACCAGCGCCCAGAGCAGGGGGAACTCTCTGGCGACACTACCCCTGGTGAACCACTCGCTGACCGTCTGCGGGGTCAGTTCCGCGGTGATCCGCTGCGCCTCGAGCAAGTCGTTGGCCTGTTCGATGGCCTTGGCTCGCGAGAACGCGGTCGTCCGCTCGCGGGCTCGCCGTTCCAACAGGACCAACTCCCGTTTCAGCACCGCTCGCGGGGCGGGCAGATGCTCGGTGCCGGTCATGCGCCTGGCCTTGGACCGCCGGCGTCCATCCGGCGCCTCCGGCCGGATCGTCGATCGGCACCGCCGCCACCTGGACGCTTCCAGCGCCGATCCGGTGTGTCCGGAAACTCTTCAGGTGCCGCCGGCCACCGGCTGAGCTTGCGGACGACGTCGCAGCCGGCCCTCCGGCTGCCGGGCAGGGAAAGGACGCGTCGATGAACCTCACGATGTGGGCACTGGTGCCGATGGCCGGCGTGGCGTGCGCGGCCCTCGCAGCGGTGCTGATGGTCCTCATAGCCACCCGGGGCTGCGCGGCGGCCGACCGGGCACGGGTGTTGCGCGCTCTGGCCGAAGTGGTCCGCGCGGTGTGGGGCAAACGCTGACCCGGCGACCGGGACCACCGTCCACGCGGCAGCGACTGCGATCCTCTGTCCCACCCGAGCCCCCAGTCGATCCCGTCACCCGCAACGGCCGTCGGCCTCCTGGGTCCAGTCTGCAAGTCCGGTATCGATGCCGGGGGTGATGATGCCGAAGAGGTTGGCGTTGCGGAGGAAGGGAGCCGTGACGGAGGCGAACGGCGTCAGCCCTCCTGCTCCGTCTCTTCTCGCAGTCCTTCCAGAAGCTCGCGGACCGGCACGGCGCCTATGTGATCGTCGAGAGCCAGATAGGCGTCGAGGGCTTCCTGGCAGCGTTCGGCCGCGGCCTCGTAGCGCCCGGCCCACCTGAGGGCGACGGCCTCGTCGTAACCGAGTCCGGCCAGCTCCCAGGCCGCCTCCCGCCGTTGCCCCGTGTCCGACTGCCCTGTGCCCGGCTCCCCCGCCTCCGACGCCGCGGTCAGGACGGCTCTGGCTTGGGCGTACGCCTCGCTGATCTCGGCGATGTCGTCGCTGGCGAAGTAGACGCACTTCGCGCGCTGCCTCATGGCGCAGCCTGCGGCGAGGAGCTCGCCGGCGTTCCGGTAGAGGTCGGCCGCCACCGCGTACGCCTGTGCCGCCTCCACGTCCAGATCGAGGTCGGCCAGCTCCTTGGCCGCCTCCATGGCCGCGGCCGGGTCGCCCGCCTCGCGCAGGGCGGCCTGCCCGGCTTCGTGTTCGCCCAGCTCGAACAGCGCGCGGACCGCCATACGGCTGTCGGTGTCCGCCGGGTCGATCCGTCCGTCCGGCTCGCCGCGGCGGGCAGGTGAGAGGAGGGTTGGCGAGAAGAGGGCGGGCGAGAAGAGAGGGAGGTGGGCGACCAGCGGCTCGGCCGCCAGCGTGGCCGCCACGCGATGCGTGTGGACGTCGTCGCCGTTTCGGGCGTCGAAGCGGGCGGCGATCTCCCGCGCCCCGGCCGCCAGCTCCGCGTGCAGCTCCGGCACCGGCACGTCGCGGCCGGCCCGCCGTACGGTGAGCCCGTCGTGGCCCGTCTCCATCAGGCGGCGCAGCACCAGCGCGGCGCCCGTCATGAACGAGCAGGCCTGCGCCGGCGACGGCGGCCGCTCCAGCAGCGGCAGCTCCCGCTCCAGGATCTCCAGCCCGCGCGTCTCGTTCCCGGTCAGCGCGCAGAATTCCAGGTGGTCGCCGATGTCGTCCAGATATCCGATCTGTCCCTGCACGATCCGGTATGCCCGGCGGTGCGCCTCCGCGGCCTCGTCCAGATGCCCGGTCTTGAGGTACGGCGTGAGCAGCGTGCACAGGATGCTCTGCGGCTGCACTCCGCAGGAGAACTCACCCGCGACAACGGGCCCGCCGACGGCCACGGCCTCCTCGTACCGGCCCAGCGACGCCAGCACGTACGCCCGGCCGCCGAGGTCGCAGGCGCGGCAGTCGGACAGGTCGTCGCGCGGCGCGGTCTCCCAGCGGTGCAGCCACTCCTCGGCACCCGGCTCGTCGCCGAGGTGGAGCGCGACGCGGCAGCGCTGCGCGTACACGGCCTGGGGCGCCCCGGCCTCGCGGTAGCGCCGCTCCATGTCGTCCAGCGCGTCCAGCGCCCGGCGCAGCGGGATCTCCGGGAACCTGCGCATGTCGCTCATGATCCACTTGAACTGCCAGAGCACCCTGCGCGCCTGCCACGCGGTGAACCGGCCGGGCTCGGCGTCGTAGGCGGCCACGGTCCGGGAGAAGGTGGCGAACGACTTCGCGGGCTCACCGCCGTACTGGTAGGCCTGGGTGAGCGCGAGCCGCGCCGCGATGGCCGGCTCCGGCTCGCGCAGCGCCTCGGCCTCACGCAGCGCCCGCTCGGCCAGCACGGTCCTGGCCTCCCCGTACGGCAGCCGCGCCGCCTCCGCCAGCAGCGTCTCGACCTGGTCAGCCATGCGTGCCCCCTTGCACGGCCCAGTCGAGCAGGCCGAGGAACGAACGGTTGAGCGCCGCGGTGTCGGCGGGCCGCAGCGGGTGGTGGCCGTGGAGCAGCGCCATGCCGTACAGCGCCTCGACCGCGGTGGCGGCCAGAGTCAGGTCCGGCAGCCCGGTGACGCGGCGGACCAGCGGATTGCGGTGATTGAGCACCAGCCTGGGCCGGTCCACCGCCAGCGTGCGCTCCATCGCGCCGAGCACGTCGGCCCAGAGCTCGTCCCCCAGGTCGCGGGCCTCGCGCAGCTCCGCGTGGTGCTGGGCCGCGCGGCTGGTCAGGTAGAGGGCGGGCAGTGAGGCCGGGTCGAACTCGCGCAGCACCACCTCGCAGCCGAGCGGGTCGAGCACCCGACCGGCGGCGCCGAGGAACGGGCGGGCGCGTAGTTCCGCCTCGGGGTCCGCCGGGCCCAGGTGGGTGACCAGCTCGCTGGGGTCGAGGCGGGCCAGCCGGGCGTCCGGGTCGATGCGGGTGAGGCGCGGCAGGATCTCGCCGTCGTAGACGTAGCCGCCGTTGACCAGGCCGACGCCCTGTGCGCCGGAAACGGCCGCGAGCTGGCGGAACTCGTCGACGCTGGTGGTGTAGCGGCCGTTCGGGTGCCTCGACCTGAACTGGGCGAGCGTCATCCGCCCGGCGCTGGTCTCGTACTCCAGCCATTGATCGACCAGCCTGAGCATCTCGTCGTCGTGCAGGGCCAGAGCCTTGACGCCCAGGTGGTGCAGCCCCAGGAAGGCACGCAGGCCGTCAGGGTCGGTCTCGGCCAGCCGGACCAGCCAGGCGCGCAGCTGGCGGCCGAGCTCCAGGCGGGTGTGTTCGAGGAGGTCGTCCTCGTAGAGCGCCTCACGGCTGGCGGTGGGCCGCAGCTCGGCCGCGTCGACGACGCCGCGGGCGAAGAACGCCCAGTCGGGCAGCAGGCCGTCGGCGCTCTCGGTGAGGAGCATGCGCTTGAGGTAGACGCGGTGGCCGCCACGGACGGCCGGGTTCGCCGGGGTGGGCAGGATGTAGGCCACGCCGGTGAGCCCGGCTTCGGGGACGTGGAGGTCGACGACGTCGAGCGGCGTGAAGCCGAACAGCTCTGCGCCATGCTTTTGCAGGAAATTCCGTCTTATCGCGGGAGAGGCGTGCTTTGTCTGCCAGGGCGGGGCGCCGACGGTGGTGCGGCGGCCGTTCACGGTGACGTCGATCGGCAGGAGCGAGCCGTACAGCTCCGCCAGTTCGGTGATCGTCCGCTCCGTCACCCACTCGGCGGCGTCCGGCCGCGCCGCGAGGGTGACCGTAGTGCCCGGCTCGTCCCGCTCCTCCCCCGCCGGCGCCACCTCGTAGCGGCCGTCGGAGCGTCCGGTCCAGAGCACGGTCGGGCCGCCCGTCGCCGACCTGGTCCGCACGCTGATCTCGTCGGCCACCAGGAAGCCGGACAGCAGGCCGATGCCGAACTGGCCGAGGAACTCGTGCCGGGCGAAACCCAGCTCGTCGCGCTTGGAGGAGCGGCCGATGGTGGCCAGGAGCACGTGGACCTCGTCCTCGGTGAGGCCGATGCCGGTGTCGTGCACACTGAGCCGCCCATCGGCCACCTCGATGGTCACCGTGGCGGGCGCCTCCGGGTCGACCGCCCGGCGTGCGGTGATCGCGTCGGCCGCGTTCTGGAGGAGCTCGCGTACGTAGACGCGGGGGCTCGAGTACAGGTGGCGGCTGAGCAGGTCGACCACGCCGCGCAGATCGACATTAAACGCGCTTTCCATTTGAAACACCATAAATCACATAAGACAAAATGCGCCGCTCGATTAACGCGCCTCACGCCTTGAACGCCTGACACCTTGAGCGCCTCACGCCTTGAACGCCTCACGCAGCGCCTCGGCGGAGGTGAAGCGGATGCCCGTCATGCCCGCGCGCTCGGCCCCGGCCACGTTCTCCGCGCGGTCGTCGATGAACACGATCTCGGCCGGGTCGGCGTCGAGGTCGGCCGCCATCCGGTCGAAGATCTCCCGGTCCGGCTTCACCAGGCCCATCCTGCCGCTGTAGAAGCGGTGCTTGATGTTGGCGATCCAGGGCAGGCCGTCCAGGCCGTCGGCCAGGCAGGCGGGCGCGTTGGACAGCAGGGCCACGTTGCCGCCGTCGTCCAGGAGATCGTTCAGGATGGCGACCGTCCCCTCGTCCGGGTAGGCCCAGCTGGCCACGTCCATCGCGACCAGCCGGGCGATCTCGGCGATGGTAGCCGGCCGGCCGAGCACCGCCGACCAGTAGGCGGCCGGAGACAGCGCCGCCCGGTCGAACTCCAGGCGGTGCTCCCAGTAGCCCCGCTTGAACGCCTCGGGATCGGCGTTCACCGCCTGGGCCATCTCGTCGGCGTCGGACTCGGACTGGGGCAGGGACAGCACGTTGCCGTAGTCGAAGACAATCCACGTCATGGCAGGAATGGTCGCAGATGCGGGTCGAGCGCCGGGCAACCCAGGTATTTCTCGGCGGTGTGGAAGTCGATCCAGTCGAGATTGACGAGTTCCTCCACGTCCACGCCGGTGAAGCTTCCGCACAGATCGGGTGGGATGGCCGCGATGTCGTCTTTGTCGGCGATGTTCACCCAGCGCTTGACGCCGCCGGGTCGGCTGCCGAGTCCGTTGATCGGGGCGGGCAGGAGGCGCTCGAAGACCACGTTGCGCATGCCCAGCGGGCTGCCGAGGGTGATCAGCAGGTCGACCTCGAGGTCCGGGTTGGCCCAGAGCGTCTCATAGGCCACGACGCTGCCCAGCGAATGGGCGATCACCACCCGGGGGCTGTGCTTCCTGATCGTGTCGCGGACCGCCTCCTGGCACCTCTCGCGCCGGGCCGGGTCGGTCAGGTAGGCCGCCACCTCCGGCGCGAACAGCGACGCGAACGCCGCCGACCTGCTGTCGAGCCGGGCCAGCAGCCACCCGGTGAACAACTTGAGCGCTCCGGTGAAGCGCTCCCCCAGGCCCATGTTCCTGGCCCAGTCGACGAGCACCTGGTGGGCGGAGCCCTGCATGGCCGCGAACGCCTGCGGGCCCTCCGTGGGCCGGCCGTCGTGCAGCAGATGGGAGAAGTAGGCCACCTCGCTGAAGTACTCCCGGCCCTCTCCCCCGAGCGCCGCCTGTAGGTAGCGGTCCCACTTGAGGCGCATCGCCTCCGCCGCCCCGGCCGCGGAGTTGCCCGCCGCCACGTAGTAGTTGTACTTGCCGATCCCGTGCACGCCGACGATGCCCGCCACAGCGCCCTCCCTGTTTCCCCGTGATTCCAGGCGATGGTGACACACCCCACTTGCAGATCGTTTGCCGGTTTAGTCTTGCCTAAAGGTTTAGGTAGAGCTAAAGTTGAGTCACCAGGAACCGAACGCTGAGAGCGGGACCGAGATGGCCTTTCGCCGGAGCATGCCTGACGAGGTGAGCCCGGGCGGTCTCGCCCAGGACGCCGTCGACGAGATCACTTGGTATATGCGTGAACACAAGGTCTCGCGGGCCGATCTGGCCGCCTCGATGGGCGTGTCGCCGGGCCGGGTGAGCCAGATCCTGTCGGGGGACGAGAACCTCACGCTCCGCACTCTCGGCGCCGTGGTCAAGGCGCTCGGCGCCCGCATCGAGTTCACGCTGAGCGAGGCCGAGGAGGAGTCCATCCTGCTCGTCGAGGAGACTCGCGGCTCTCATGGGTGAAGCCTGAGCGACGCGTCTCAGGGGTGAGGTCTGAGCGGCGTGGCGATTCGTGACCGCGTCGGCGGTACGAACCTGGGCAGCGACCGATACCCGCTCCGATAGGCCGAGGCCAGCAGCCGCAGCACGTCGTTCTCAGCGTCATGCCGCAGGATGCCGTGTAACCGGGTCAGATCATTGATGTAACGCTCATACCTGGCCAGCCGCGTATGCCGGGAGCCGCGCAGCGCGGTGATCACCTTGGACCGCGACGCCCCGTCCTCGACCAGCGCGGCCACGTCCAGCCGCCGCTCGATCGCGTCGAGCCTGGCGTGCACCCGCTCCTTCCTGCGCTCCTCCACCGAGAGCCGCTCGCCGATGCGCTCGTGGTAGCGGTTGGCGGCCAGGCTCAGCTCGTAGACACTCCACGAGTCGTCGACCCGCTTCTCGCACCAGGCCCGCTGGTCCTCGGCCATCGCCTGGTCGAGCTTGGCCAGCAACGACACCAGCCAGAACGTCGCCGCCTCCTTGGCCAGCGAGCGCCGGTCGTCCTCACGGGAGCGCACCTGGCTCAGCCACAGGCCGCCCGGCGCGACCGCGCCCAGCACCGTGGACAGGTAGTTGTTCAGCAGCTCACCGCCCACCAGCGCCACGGCCGAGGAGACCAGCCCGGTCAGCAGGATGATGACGACCGCCAGCCACCAGCCGCCTGGCCCGAACGGCCGGCCCTTGCCCTGGCAGCGGAGTAAGAGGAATCCGGTGGCGGAGGCGATGGCCAGGGGCACCGTCAGGGCTATCTGCGTCGCCGTCACGTGCACCAGGGCCAGCTGCACCGCCGTCACGTGCACCACGGAATCGGCCTCCCCCACAGATCGTTCATTCCATAGTCGCAGCGGCGTTACCGATTTAAAATCCCATTGCTTTCGGCATATGTAGCTCAGATACGGTGACATTCCACTTCGGAGAACAGGAGCACCCCGCCATGCCCGGCCCGCTGGTCGTCAACGACTCGGTCGTCATCCCGGACGCCGAGCTCGTCTGGCGTTTCTCCCGCTCTTCAGGCCCGGGCGGCCAGGGCGTCAACACCACGGACAGCCGGGTGGAGCTCGTCTTCGACGTGTCGGCCACCGCGGCGCTGCCGCCGGAGCTCAAGGCCCGCGCCCTAGACCGGCTCGGCTCGGCCACGATCACCATCGCCGCCTCTGAATACCGCTCCCAGCTGCGCAACCGCGAGGCCGCCGAACAGCGCCTGGCCCAGCGCATCCGCGAGGCCATCGCGCCCCCGCCCAAGCGCCGCCGCGCCACCAAGCCCAGCCGGGGCTCGGTCGAGCGCCGCATCGCCACCAAGAAGCTCCGCTCCGACGTCAAGCGCCTGCGCCGCAGCCCCTGACCCCCAGCCACCATGGATCGCGTCCATGCCGAAGGACCCGCCGTAGACCGGGGCCGGGACTATGCCGAAGGGCCCGCCAGGACGAGACGGGGCGTGAATGCGGGCCGCGTCCTGTGCGGTACGGGGCAGAGCTGGCCGACCACTTCCCGTACCTGGTCGCGCAGGTAGAGCGCCGTCAGACGGCCCTGGTCGTCGAAGTGCGGGCAGGTGGGCGAGAGCACCAGCTCCGTGCCCATCACGACCGCGCCCGCGCCGGTGAGCTCCTTGAACAGCTCGGCCTGCGCCCACATGGCGCCGCAGGCGCGCACACTGGCGCTCATCACGGCGACGTGCTTGCCCGCCAGGCGCCCGCCGCTCGACATCCAGCGCAGCGCGTGGCCCAGCTCGGCCGGGAGCAGGCTGTGCTCGGGCGCGGTGATCAGCACCGCGTCGGACTCGTCCAGCTTGCGCAGCAGGCCCCCGACCTGCTCCGGTACGGGGCCGAGGGAGTGAGGCGGGACCGTGCCGAGCCCCCGCCAGCACTCCAGGCGCGCCCCCCGGGGCAGCTCACCCTGCATTGCCTCCAGCAACCTGGTGATGAACGATCCCGCGTGGAGGCTCGCGGCGATCCCGAAGATTCTCACCCTTCACTCCCAGGGATGTTGATGTGTGGCCCGTAGTCCTGAACCTTCCCGATGTCGCGGATGTCCAAGACCATCTCCGGGTCAAGAGGGGGCACGGGCTTACCGGATGATGGGCTGATGGAATACGTACGCGTGGGAACGTCGGGCCTGAAGGTGTCGCGGATCGGCCTGGGCATGATGAGCTACGGCGACCCGGCGGACTCTCCCTGGTTCCTGCCCGAGGAGGCCGCCGAGCCGATCGTGCGCCGGGCGGTGGAGGGTGGGGTGACCTTCTTCGACACCGCCGACATGTACTCCGAAGACGTCAGCGAGGAGATCACCGGCAGCGTCTTGAATTCCCTGTGGTTGCCTGACGGAATCAGGTAACTCGGACGGGCGTAACCTGCTTTGGGCCGCCCCCGTGCTCGGCAAGCGTGAGCACGGGGGCGGCTTTGGCGTGGTGGAAGCCGGTCCGATGGTGAGAGTTCCTGACATGCCCTGTCCGGTACGGCTGGTGCCGTCCCGGCTTGGGTGCATGGCCCGCCGGACGCTGTCCACCGCTGGTGGGCGGTGGGGCGGGCACCGTGCGCCGGTCGGGCACACGGCTGAAAGTCATCGGGTTGTCTCGTGAGCTGTCTGGTGAGTTGTTGCCTGAGTTGGCCGGGACGCGGGTGGGCCGTTTCGCGGTGGGGCGCCTCTTGGCTCTGTCGCGTGCTGCTGGTCGGGGATGCAGGTCTGCTCGGGTGCGGCGGGCGCGCCGGGCCGCCCGGGTGAGTTTGCGTCGTGGTCGGGCGCGGGCCACGTTGCCCTCCACGACGGCGTGGATGGTGCGCACGCCGGTGGAGCGGTGGGTGCGGGTGGCGTTTGGCCGAGCAGGCCGCGTGCGAGGATCCGCTCGGCCGCTGCCCAGTCCCGGTCACACGACAGGCCGCAGGCCGGGCAGGAGGCCCACCTCCATCCCCGCTCGCCGAGCCGGTCGGGGGCCGGGCCATGCGTGAGCACCGATGTGCCGGCTCCGCAGCGGGGGCAGTATCGGGAGGTGCCACGCGCCGGGACGGTGACCACCGCGATGGAGTGTCTGGCCGCCAGGTGCCGGATCGCCTCGACGATCTTCCCGCGCACCTGCCCCGACAGGCGCGCGTTCGCGCTCCCCCGGCGCCCGCGCGCCTCCAGGGTCGCCAGGTCCTCCAGATAGATGACCGTCGCCCCGGCAGCCACCGTCTGGTCGACCGCCCAGCGTGCCGCCGACCAGGCCAGCGCCTTGTTCAGGTTGCGGATGCGGGCGCACAACCGCTCATGCTCAACCCCGATGCGCTG
>NZ_JBFANB010000022.1:5482-188615 GCF_040659625.1 Nonomuraea sp. NPDC049750 | reverse complement strand
AGCTTGGCGTTGGGGTCGGCGGCGCGCGCGGTGCGGAAGGCGACCTCGATCCAGTCGTTGCCGGTGCGCTGCAGGTTGGAGTCGCGCCGCCCGCCTCCGCTGTCGGCGTAGGCTTCGTTGACCACGTCCCAGGCGTAGATCTTGCCTTTGTAGTGGGCCATGACGCCGTTGATGTGGTCGATCATGGCCTGGCGCAGGCTGCCGCCCGACAGCGACTGCATCCATCCGGGTTGCTGGCCGTGCCAGGCCAGCGTGTGCCCGCGCACCCGCTTGCCGTTCTGCACGGCCCAGTTGTAGACGCGGTCGCCGTTGGCGAAGTTGAACTGGCCCCGGTTCGGCTCGGTGGCGTCGATCTTCATCTCGTTCTCGGCCGTCACCATGTTGAACTCGCGGCCGGCGATCGTGGTGTACTGCGAGTCGCCGAGCCGGCCCGCGCTGATGGCGGTGCCGAAGTATCGCCCGCTCTGCGCGGCGGCCGCGCCGAGCGTACTCGCCGCCGCTCCGGCCGGCGTGGTCGGTACGATCACCGCGGTGACCACGCCGAGTACGCCGACGGCGGCGGCGATCAGAACCCGCGGGCTCCTGAGAGGCCGCGGCGGAAGTATGGCTTTGATCCCCATGACTGGCTGCTCCAGACTGAATCACGAGAAAGCGGACACGCGGGGGTCATCCCGCACGATCGACGCCGCGTCCCGTGATCAGGGAACGCACACCACCAGGGCATCGCGAACGGCGGTCCCCACCGCGCACCACCACGAGCAGGAGGAGGCCGCCTTGGGCCACAGTCTGGAAACCATCCCGAAATGTGTCAAGGTTTTGGCGAAAGTTTCAGAGTGACGCTCTCGCCGTCACGGGCGGCGACCCCTGATAACGCCTGATGAGCCGCACGCCTGTCCGCCGCCCCGCCGTGGGCGCGAGGTGCCGTCCTTGACGTCGCCACTTCGTCTCGTATTGGCTCCGACCTGTCACCACGGCCATCTGACAGAAAAGGACCCGCGACCGAGAAGAAGACGTGTGAGCGTTAACAGCCGTCCTGGGGCCACCACCCGGCGGCCATGATGCGAGGCGGTCCGGCGGACAGACACCACGTCCCTGGAGCCGCCTCTCGGAGAGTCACCGATGAGGAGGTTCACGACGGTCTTCTGCCGCCGGTCCGATCAACCGTTCAGGGCGGCTGTCGGCGGCGTCTTCGACGCGCGGATCGCCGGATAGAGGCCGGCGACCACGCCGATCAGCATGGTCGCGCCGATGCCCCCGGCGAACACGGCGGGAGGCACCGAGATGGGCCAGCCGTTCGTCACGGCGAACACCGCGATGGCGCCGAACCCGATGACGGTCCCGGCAAGTCCGCCGAGTGCGGACAGCAGGAGGGCTTCTGCCAGGAATTGGGTACGGATGTGGCCTTGGGTGGCGCCGAGGGCTCGCCGTAGCCCGATCTCCCTGCGGCGTTCGAGTACGGAGATCACCATGGTGTTGGCGACGCCGATCCCGCCGACGAGCAGCGCGACGGAGCCCAGGCCGACCAGCAGGCCGGTGAACGCGAGATCGGCGGCGTTCTTCGCCGCCAGCGCGTCGGAGGGCCGCGAAACACGCGTGTTCTCGGGATTCTCCGGGTTCACCGTGCGCGGCAGGAGCTCGCGCACTGTTTCCACCTCCGCATCGGCCGACCGCTCGAAAATGGTGGTCGGTTTGCCGTCCCAGTCGAACCGCGCGGCGGCGTACGCCTCACCGATGAACGCGGAGGTGTCCAGTTCTGGGGCGAGAGGCAGGGGGTCGAGTATCCCGATGACCGTGAACTGGGTGTCGCCGAGCCAGATCTGGCTTCCCGGACTCACGATGCCGAGCCGATCGGCGGAGATGGCGCCGAGCACGACGGTGGGGTAGTTCGCGGTGGCCTTGGTGAGCCATGTTCCCTGGCGGAGCGTGCCGTCGAGGAGGTCCAGGACATGGAGGTCGGCGACCTGCACGATGAGGCCGCTGGACTTGTCCGCGTCGATGAGCCTGCTCCGGTACACCATGACGTCCGGCAGCGTCGCGACCGCTCCGGCGATCGAGACCCCGCGGATCAGCCCGACCTTGGCGGTGGATTCGGCGGGCAGAGTGGTGTCCTGGCCCGTGAGCGAGGTACCGGGCTGGACGGTGAGCAGGTTCGTGCCCAGCGACGCCAGCTGGGCGTCCAGCCTCGCCCGGCTTGAGGTGGAGATGCCCACGACGGCGATCATCGCCGCGATGCCGATCGCGATGCCGAGGGCGGAGAGGACGACCCGGGTGGGCCGTGATCTCAGCCCCGCTGCGCCCAACCGGTAGACATCGGAGCGGAGCAGGCGCGACCGGCGTATCTCAGCCTGGTTGCCGCAGCTCTCGGCCTGGCTGCCGCGGCTCATGCCGGTGCTCCCTGAGCGTCATCGACGACGTGGCCGTCCTGGATGGTGATCCGGCGCGTGATCCGTTCGGCGAGCCGCACATCGTGCGTGATCACGACGATGGTGGTGCCCGTGGCGTTGAGCTCGCGCAGCAGCTCCATCACGCTCGCGCCAGAGCGCTGGTCGAGGTTGCCGGTGGGCTCGTCGGCCAGCAGCAGCGTCGGATCGGACACCGTCGCACGGGCGATGGCGACGCGCTGCCGTTCGCCGCCGGACAGCTGATGCGGCCTGTGGTCGAGGCGGTGTGCCAAGCCGACGCGGGTGAGGCTCGCCGCCGCCCGGCACCGCCGCTCGGCGCGGGGCGTACCCGTGTAGATGAGGCCGTCCGCCACGTTGTCGAGCGCGCTGAACCCGTCCGCGAGATGGAACTGCTGGAAGACGAACCCGATTCGGTACGCGCGCAGCGCCGAGAGGGCCACGTCGCTCATCGCGTCGACGTCATGGCCGTCGATGATCGTACGTCCGCTCGTGGGCCGGTCGAGGGTGCCGATGATGTTGAGCAGGCTCGACTTGCCCGAGCCGCTGGGGCCGACGATGGCGACGAATTCGCCGCGGGCGACCGACAGCGACACGTGGTCGACCGCGCGCACCGGTGGACTGCCGTGGTCGCGGACCACCTGATCGAGTTCGATGACGGAATCGGTCATAGCGTTGGGACCACGACTTTCTGCCCCGCGTCGAGTCCGTCGCCGGTCACTTCCACGGAGCCGCCGGCGAACAGTCCGGTCTTGATGGTTACCGTCCGGGTTGTTACAGAGTCGCGGACCACCTCGACGCCGTACCCGCCGTCCGGCAGAGCGATGAGGGCGGCGACGGGCACGGTCAAGACGTCTTCGCGACTGGCGGTGGGAAAGTCGATCGACACCGAGACCTCTTGGAGGGACCCGGCGTCCGCAGGGTGGTCGAGGGTGATGGTCACCGGGACGATGATCTTCTTGTCACCGCCGTCCTCCCGTTGCCTGGGAGCGCCGACCTTGGCGATGGTGCCGGTCGTCGCCTTGCCGCCGGGCAGGTTCACGGTCACCTTGCCGCGTACCTTGGCCACGGCCTGGTTCGCGGTCTTGAGCTCGGCGGTGACGATCTTCGTGAGCCCCGACAGTTTCGCGACGGCGGTACCCGCCGCGACCTGGTCGCCGAGCTGTGCCACGGTCTCCGCGACGCGCACTTCGTGTGGGGCGAAGACGATCTGCCCGCGCTTGATCGACCCGGTCCGCCTCACGCCGATGGCGTCCTGCCAGTGCTGGATCGCGACCTTCGTGTACCAGTCGAAATGGGCGTCGGGGCGCCCGGTGAAGTGGCCCAGGGTTTTGAGGTTCCGCTCCAGTTGCCGTACATCCGGACCGTCGCTCATGCCGCTCTCGAAGGCCCGCCACGCGGGGAGCCGGCCGCGCAGCAGCACCACTGGCTGGTTGTCGATCGAGTGCAGCACACCGCCGGGCCGCACCTTGCGGCCTTCGCGCGGCAGGCGGGTGATGGTGCCGGCGCGGCCGGCGTCGAGCCGGCTCGGCGCGCCGTAACTCAGCGATCCGGGCGAGGTGATGGTCTCTCGGAGCGTCCTGCGTTCCACGAGAGCGGTGTTCGCCACATGCTTCCGGTCGGGCTCCTCGGCAGCGCCGTCCCCGGACCGGATCACCGTCAAGGTCGCGACCGCGCCGAGCGCGATGGCAGCCAGGGATGCGATCGCCAGCCCCCACCTGCGGCCCGGGGCGCGCTCTGGCTTTCCGGACGTCATTTGCGGTAGCACTCCGTCAAGCCGTCCTGCGAGACGCCTTCAGGCACCTCGACCTGTGCGGCCTGCCCTGGAGCGGGGTCTTTGACCTTGTACCCGTGATCGCGGAGGCACTGGAGGGTCCTGAGCTCCTTCTCCTTCGCTTCTTTGTCGGACATCTTGGGCTGGTCGTCAGAGGCCGTGGGCGGCTTGCCGATCTTCTTGATGCAGGCGTCCCTCGCCACCTCGTACGCGTCCTGCCGGTCGCCGAAGTCGATCTTTCCGGCCTCCTTCGGAAGCACGAAGCCCTTGTCACTCAGGCACGACCGGAACTTGACCTCCCATTCGGTGTACTTCTGGTCGGCCGTACCGGCGGAAGCCGACGAGTTGTTCGGCGGCCCGCTCGACCCGTTGGCGTTGCCGCAACCGGCCAGCAGGCCCGCGAGGCAGGCGAAGGCCGCGAATGCGACGCGAGTAAGAGGGAGGTGAAGTGTGTTGGGCATGGTTGGCCACCCTGCGCGGTGCGGATGTCCGCGCTGCCGCGGTCGCGTATCGGCGACCGCTCGGCTACGTATCGACTCTGTGTCAGCCCTCTGATACATCCTCAATACGCTTCTAAGCGCCCGCGGATACGTGACCGCCGCCGCATGGACACCTGTACCGCGCAGGGTGTGGCAAATGCGAAGTCGTCTTCTTCTTGTCGTTCCCGTGGCGCTGGCCGCGCTGGCGGCGACCGCGACCCCGTCGTTCGCTCTGCGCGGCGGCGTCGAGTCGGTACGGCCGTACTCGTTCATGGGCTCGCTACAGCGTGCCGAATCCCCGCGCGCGGACGGCCACGTCTGCGGAGTCACGCTGATCGCGCCGCGGTGGGTGGTCACCGCGAGCCACTGCGCCCGCACCCCCAATCAGGCTCCGGTCGGCACCCCTCGGGGCTGGCGGGTGCGCATCGGCTCCCTGAGCGTGACCTCCGGCGGTGAACTGGCCGAGGTCGACAAGTTCTATCGGTACTCCACCGAGGTCTACGGCAAGGATCTCGCGCTGCTGCGCCTGCGTACCCCGGTTCGGGCGAAGCCGGCGCGGATCGCGCCGGTCACGCCGGCCGACCGAACCGCGACCCGCATCATCGGCTGGGGCGTGACCTGTGACGAACGCGCGCCGAAGTGCTATCCGGACCGCCTGCGCGAGGCCGACACCGTGGTGCGGCCGGACTCGGCATGTGAAGTGAGCGGTATCACCGCGAAGCGTGAGCTGTGTGTGGGCAGCCTGGACGGAAGCATCTCGGCCACCAACATGGATTCCGGTGGCCCGGCACTGGTCCGCCGCGGTGGCAGCTGGCTGCTGGCCGGGGCGGTCAGCGGCAGCAACAGCAATGACACACCGACTGTGTACAGCGATGTGTCGGTGTATCGGAAGTGGATCCGGGGCATCGTCACGGGCAGCGCGGTTCCGCCGGAACCGCACATGCCGTCGCTAGAGGGTGCCGCGCAGTTCGGTGACTGTTCCGGCGCCGTGGTCCGCACCGGGAGCGACCGGGCGGAGGATCCGGCCCTGCTCCTCACCAACGGCCACTGCGTCCAGGGCACCCGCCCCGCGCCGGGGTCGGCGCTGGTCGATCAGCCGGCCGCCCAGCCGGTCACGATCACCGACCGCGAGGGCTACCCCAAGGTCGAGGCCAGGACGACCCGGCTGGTGTACGCCACCATGACCGGCACCGACGTCGCCCTGTACCGCCTGGACCGGACCTACGCGGAGCTGGCCGCCGCCGACGCCAAGGTCTTCGACCTCGCCACGACCCCGGCCGCGGCCGGCGACCGGGTGGACCTGTTGTCCGGCAACTGGGGCCGCCGCTGGAGCTGCGCGGTGAAGGCCGTGGTGCCCGGGCTGCGTGAGGGCGGATACGAGCAGGAGAACGCGCTCACGTACACCAGCGCCTGCGAACCGGGGCACGGCGCCTCGGGGTCACCGCTGATCGCCCCGGACGGGCAGACCGTGGTCGGGCTGCACAGCACGAGCAACGACGACGGGAAGAGTTGCACGGAGAACAATCCGTGTGAAGTGGACGCGGCCGGCCACGTGACGGTGCGCAAGGGCGCCCATTACGGGCAGCAGGTCGCGGCCGTACCCGCTTGCCTGGCGCCCGGCTCAGTGCTGGACCTGTCCCTCCCGGGCTGCACACTGCCCCGCCCAGCCGCCTGACGGCGTCGGCTCTGGTTTTTTCGTGCCGTCCGGGAGTATTATTACGTGCCATAGAAACAGCACGATATTAAGGAGCATCGGCGTGCTGGAACCGCATGGCACCGAGGTCTGCCGGCATTGCGGCAGACCTCTACCTTCCAGGGCAGGACGTGGACGCAAGCAGGAATACTGCGACTCCACCTGCCGTAGCGCCGCCCGACGCATCCGCGACCGTACCAAGAATGTAAATGAGAGCTTGACATTCTCATCTCGTAAAGCAAATATTGACGACGTGACGGAAGCGGCGGCGCCGACCGACCTGGCGGACACAGCCCGGAGGCTGGTGGAGCGACTGAGCGCTCCGGATGCGTCCCCGCTGGACGCGGTGGTCGCCACCCGGGATCTCGCGCGGGCCGTCGACCAGGCCATGCGGGCTGCGGTCGACAGAGCGCGCGCGATGGGACACACCTGGCAGGAGATCGGCGACGTGCTCGGCTCCAGCCGGCAGGCGGCGTTCCAGCGGTTCGGCCGGCCACTCGACCCAAGGACAGGAACACCCATGATCGACAAGATTCTGCCCGGCGCCGCCGACCGCGCTGCCGCCCTGGTCGCGGACCTGACCGACGGCCGCTGGGAGGAAGTACGCCGCGACTTCGACGAGACGGTCGCCGCCGGCCTGAGCGCGGCCCAACTGGCCGCGACCTGGGCGCAGGCGGTCGGCATGGTCGGCGCGTACGAAGGCATGGGCGAGCCGGTGCCCCACCAGGCGGGCGACCACACCATCGTGGACATCCCGCTGTCCTTCGAGGCGGGCGACCTGACCGCCCGCGTCGCCTACGACGGGGACGGCAAGGTCGCCGGACTTTTCCTTCGGCGTCCCGACACTCCGTAAACCACTCGGATCAAAGAGATGAAGGACCCTGCGATGTTCTTAAGTGAGTTCGTTCGCGCCCCGCGTCTGGGCGCCGGTCTGTGCGCGCTCGCCCTTCTGGTGAGCGGGTGCGGGAGCGGGTCGGCCACCCGGATAACCGCCTCCCCCGCGGCCGCCACTTCCCGTACGGCCCCCGCCTGGGTCGAGGAGGAGGTGAGCTTCCGGGTGGACGGGATGACCGTTTACGGCACCTGGCGCCATCCGGCCCGTCCGGGCGCGAAGGTCCCGGCGGCTCTGATCATCGCGGGCAGTGGTCCCACCGACCGCGACGGCAACAGCACCGGGCTCAGCGGGATGGACACGAACAAGACGCTAGCCGGACTGCTGTCCGCCGACGGCATGGCGAGCCTGCGCTACGACAAGCTCGGAAGTGGCAAGACCGGCCTCGGACCGTACGCGTCCAAGATCGCCGACATCGGCATCGCCCCGTTCGAGCACGAGGCCACGGCGGCGCTGAACTTCCTGGCCGGGCGGCCCGGGACCGACAAGCGGCGGCTCACGGTCATCGGGCACAGCGAGGGCGCTCTGTTCGCCCTCCTGCTCGCCACGAAATCGAGATCGAAGACGCACGTCCACAGCCTCGGCCTGCTCGAACCGCTGAGCCGCCGATACCTCGACATCCTCAGCGGTCAGATCACCACCCAGATCAAGGCCCAGCAGGAGGCGGGAACGATCACCGTCGCCCAGGCGGCCGAGGTCGAGGACGCCCTGGCCAGGGCTGTCGCGTCGCTGCGCGCCAACGGAACGGTCGCGGCGAACCTGCCCGGCGGATTGTCGAACGTGTTCTCCCCGGCGAACGCGAAGTTCCTGTCGGAGATCGACCGCGAGGACCCGGCCAAAGTGGCGGCCCGGCTCAAGGCGCGCACCCCGGTGCTGCTGAGTTGCAGCGATGCGGACATCCAGGTGAGCTGCGACGACGTCGAGCACCTGGCCGCCGGGCTGGCGAAGGCCCCCGCCGCCACCGAATTCGTCCGCCTGACCGGGATCAACCACGTACTCAAGGAGGACCCCAGCCGGACCGCGGCCCACTACACAGAACCCCTGCCGTTCTCGTCCCAGCTCAAGCAGGCGCTCGCCGCGTTCGTCCGGGCTTCCTGATGGACCGTGTCGTCCTTCAGAGGTCTGGAGGTCGATAGGAGCCCATCAGGGCCGTTCCTCGACGGTCCATGATCGGGTCCGGGAGCGGTCGAGGAAACGAGCCTCGTCCTCGGCGACGCCCGAGTCCGCAGCGAGCACGAGGGTGAGCCAGGTGCGACGGGCGGACTCGTCGGCGAACTTCATGTGTGTCATCACATCGAAGTCAGCGGGGAAGCCGCGTTGGTCGGCCTCCGGCAGGTAGTTGCGAACGTAGTAGTCGGGTGGCGGGGCGAGGCTGAGAATGAGGGGGACGTGATGGTTCTCGTAGTAGTCGATGAACTCGTTTCGGCTGAGCCCGTCACGGGCCTTGAGCAGGGCGATGGTGGTGATCACGAGGTTAGGTCCTTCGGTGGTCTGTGGCTCGTTACCCGAGGCTGCCCGTTCATGGCAGCCGAATGTGGTGCCCCTGCCAGCGGGCGCGCAGCCAGCGATCGTGGCTGGCGATCACGATCGCGCCGGGGCCGTCGGCGCCCAGGGCCTCTTCCAGCTCGTCGGAGAGGCGGGGTGAAAGGTGGTTGGTGGGCTCGTCGAGCAGGAGTACGTCGGGTGGGTCGGCCACCAGCAGCGCCAGCGCGAGCCGGCGGCGCTGGCCGACGGACAGCTCCCTCACTCGCAGGTTCGCGTCGCGGGGGCTGAGCAGGCCGAGCGAACGCAACGGCACGGATTCGGCGCGCTCCTGACCGAGTGCCCATTCGTACGTCTCCCGTACCGTCCTGTCCGGCCGCTCGAAGACGGTGTCCTGGGCCAGTAGCGCGACGGTCAGGCCGGGCCGCCGCCGTACCTTGCCCTCCGCGTCCAGCCGGCCGGCCAGCACGGCCAGGAGCGTCGACTTGCCCACTCCGTTGGCCCCCGTGACCAGTAGGCGTTCCCCGAGCGACACGTCGAGGTGGTCGATCGAGAGCCGTCCCGGCACCCGCACATCCCGCAGTGACAGCAGTGGCGGTGGTGGCGGTAGTGGCGGCGAGGCGTTGTCGTGGGGATCGCGGGATTCGGCGAAATTCGTGGCGACGTAAGCGGCCTCCGCAGCGCGGGCGGACTCCGCGGCTCCCACGGCGTGAGCCGCCCCCTCGGCCTCTGCCACCTTCGCGGCGTCCGTGACCAGGGTGCGGGGGCTGAAGCGGAGTGGGGGCGGTGGGGCGGGGACCTGGTCGCGCTCCAGCTGGGCGAGTCGGCGGGCGGCATTGCGCACCCGCCGCGCGATCTGGTGCTGCACCCGGCCCCCGGAGTGCCCGTACCCCATCTTGTCGTTGTCGCGCATCGGCCGGTCGTGCGCCACCCGCCGTGCTGTCACGGCGACGGCCGCGCGCAGCTCGCCGAGTTCCGCCTGCTCCTCCGCGTGCCGGCGCTCCCAGCGCGCTCGTTCCGCGCGCTTCTCGGCCAGGTACGCGCTGTACCCGCCCCCGTACCGAACGGGTCCGTCCACCGCCGGGTCGAGATCGACCAGATCGGTGCAGACCGCGTCCAGGAACGCCCGGTCGTGGCTGGCCACGACCACGACGCCGGTCATGCCGCGCAGCTGCTCCTCCACGAACACCGCCGCGTCGTCGTCCAGGTGGTTGGTGGGCTCGTCGAGCAGCAGCGCCGCGGGGCGTCTGATGAGCAGCGCCGCCAGGGCCAGCCGCGCGCGCTGCCCTCCTGACAGGGACGTGAGCGTACGGGAGTGCGGCACACCGCCGAGGCCGAGCCGGTCGAGGACGATCTCGGCGCGCCGGTCGGCGTCCCAGGACTCGCGCTCCTGAGTCTGCTCCAGCCGTTCCCCGTACTCGCCGAGCAGGGCGGCGTCGTCCGGAGCGGCGGCGAGCACGCGGGCGAGCCGATCCAGCTCGGCCAGGTCCGCGCGCGCCTCGCGCAGGGCGTCGTCGAGCGCGTCGGCGATGGTGGCCCGGCCGTCGAAGGGCAGCTCCTGGAGCAGGAAGCCGAGGTCTGCGGGGCGTACGACGGCGCCGGAGTCGGGCCGGTCGACCCCGGCCAGCAACCGCAGGAACGTCGTCTTGCCCGCGCCGTTCTCGCCGATCAGGCCGATCCTGGCGCCGGGCGCGGCGGTGAGCGAGACGCCGGCGAGCACGCGCCGCGTGCCCAGCGTCCGTACGAGATCGCGGGCGAGCAGCGCGTCACTCACCGGCGGGACCCCCGGTCTCCAGGAGACGGCCGTCCGACAGCTCCAGCCACCGTTGTACGCCGATCTCGGTGAGGAAACGTTCGTCGTGGCTGACCACCACGAACGCTCCCTGGTACGCGATGAGCGCGCCCTCCAGCTGCGCCACGCTGACCAGGTCGAGGTTGTTCGTCGGCTCGTCGAGCAGCAGGAGCTGAGGCGCGGGCTCGGCGTACAACACGCAGGCCAGGGTGGCCCGCAGCCGTTCGCCGCCGGACAGCGCCGCCACCGGCAGGTGCGCCCGCGCGCCGCGGAACAGGAAGCGGGCCAGCAGGTTCATCCGCTCCGCCGCCGCCATGCCGGGGGCGAAGGCGGCCAGGTTCTCCGCCACGGTGCGCTCGACGTCGAGCAGGTCGAGTCGCTGCGACAAGTAGGCGACCCGCCCATCCGCCCGCCTGGTCGTGCCGCCGTCCGGCTCCAGCTCGCCGCTGATCAGGCGCAGCAGGGTGGACTTGCCCGCACCGTTGGGACCGCTCAGCGCGATGCGCTCGGGGCCGCGTACGGTCAGGTCGACGCCCGGCTCGGCGAACAGGCCGCGAGTCCGCAGGTGTTCGCCGAGGAAGACCGTGCGGCCGGCGGGTACGTTCGTCCCCGGCAGCTCCAGCGCGATCCTCTGGTCGTCGCGCAGCGCCCACCCGGCCTCGTCGAGCCGGGCCTGGGCGTCGCTGACCCGGGAGGCGTGCATCTGACCCGCCCGGCCGGCCGACTCCTGGGCGCCGCGTTTCATGTTCCCGGCGAAGATGCGCGGCAGCCCGGCGTTCTTGAGGTTGCGGGCGGCGTTGCCCGCCCGGCGCTCGGCCCGCTCGCGAGCCTGCTGCATCTCCCGCTTCTCGCGCTTGAGGTCCTGCTCGGCGCTGCGCACGTTCCGTTCGGCGGCTTCCCGCTCGGCGCGTACGGCCTCCTCGTACGCGGTGAAGTCGCCGCCGTAGAAGCGGACCTCGCCCCGGTCGAGCTCGGCGATGCGGTCCATGCGGTCGAGCAGGGCCCGGTCGTGGCTGACCACGAGCAGGCAGCCGGTCCACTCGCCGAGTACGTCGTACAGCCTGCGGCGCGCGCCGAGGTCGAGGTTGTTCGTCGGCTCGTCGAGCAGGAGCACTTCGGGACTTCTGAGCAGCTGCGCGGTCAGGCCGAGCGAAACGACCTGGCCACCGCTGAGCGTGCCCAGGCGCCGGTCGAAGCCGATGTCCGCGAGGCCGAGCCGGTCGAGCTGGGCACGGGTGCGCTCCTCGATGTCCCAGTCGTTGCCGATCGTGGTGAAGTGCTCCTCGCTCGGGTCGCCCGACTCGATGGCGTCAAGCGCGGCGATCACCGGGGCGATGCCGAGCACCTCCGCCACGGTCGGCTCACCGACGAGGGGCAGGTTCTGCGGCAGGTAGCCGAGCACCCCCTCGACGGCGACGCCGCCGCCCGAGGGCCGCAGCTCGCCGGCGATCAGCTTGAGCAGCGTGCTCTTGCCCGCGCCGTTCGGGGCGACGAGGCCGGTACGGCCGCCGCCCACGGTGAAGGACAGGTCGTTGAAGACGGGGGTGTCGTCAGGCCAGGAGAAGGACAGGCCGGAACAGATGATGAACGCATCGGACATGCGACAGACCTCGATAAGAGACCCGGGCGCGCGCGAATGGGGCCCGGCAAGGGAACAGGTTTGGGGGTACGACGACGAGGGCCACGTCGGCGGCGGTCATGCGCGCCTGCCGGGGCCGGTCAACCTCCGGTATCACCCGGAGATGTCGTCGTCACCTGCCATGTCTGGTCTCCTAAGGTCTGAACACGAGCGTCTATCACCGTAGCAGCCGTCGGGGTCAGGGCGCGTCGGCCGTCTGCGACTTCTTCTTGCGCGCCCGGTAAGCAGCCGCCGCGCCGGATCAGTGGGCCTGGGGGGTGCCGACGCCGCGCAGCAGGGTGTCGACCACGACGTCGGCGGCCTGTGCGGCGCTCAGCTCGGGCAGGTTCGCGGCGGCGTGTTCCATCAGCGGCGGCAGGACCGTGGCCACCCAGCCGCGCGGCAGGTCGGAGCGCAGCAGGCCCTCGTCGGTGGCGCGCCGCAGGAAGGCGTCGACCTCGTCGATCAGACTGCGGCGGCGCTCACGGATCGCCACCTCGCGGAGCATGAGGCTCGTTTCCACGGGCCATTTGCGGTTGACGGCGATGATGCCCTCGACGTAGCGATGCAGCGCGACCGCGACCGGGGCCTCGCGCAGTCTGGCAGCCTCGATGGCCTGCTCGACCGCGTCGTAGCGGGCTCCGTAGACGGCGGCCATGAGGTCTTCGCGGGAGGCGAAGCGGCGATAGACGGTGCGGCGGTCCACCCCCGCCTCGGCAGCGATGGCGGCGATGGTCGCTGAGGGGTCGTCTGCGAGCATGCGGGCGCCCGTGCTCAGCACGCGTTCCAGGTTGCGTGTCGCGTCTGCTCTCACCTGCCCAACATACCCCCCTCGCGTAGCACATGGCATAGCTTTACGTCACATTTATGCGGAGATTAAGTCAGTAAGTGCTACATTGATGTGACAGCTAATCGATCAAAGGAACCACCCATGGCCAAGACATGGCTCATCACTGGCGCCTCACGCGGTCTCGGACGCCGCCTCACCGAAGCCGTCCTCGAAGCGGGCGACCAGGTCATCGCCACCGCACGCAGCCCCAAGCAACTCGACGACCTGGTGGCCCGCCACGGCGACCGGGTACGAGCGATCGCACTCGACGTCACCGACGCCGCCGCGGCCTCCCGAGCGGTCAAGGAGGCCACCGACGCCTTCGGCAGCCTCGACGTGGTCGTCAACAACGCCGGCTACGGCAACAGCGCACCGATCGAAGAGATGGCCGAAGACGACTTCCGCGCCCAGATCGAGACCAACCTCTTCGGCGTCGTGAACGTCACCCGGGCCGCCCTGCCCGTCCTGCGCACCCAAGGATCAGGAGTCTTCGTCCAGTTCTCCTCCGTCGGAGGACGTGTCGGCGGCACCCCCGGAATGGGCGCCTATCAGACCGCGAAGTTCGCCGTCGAAGGCTTCTCCGAAGTCCTCGCCAACGAAGTCGCGCCCTTCGGCATCAAGGTCATCATCGTCGAGCCAGGCGCGTTCCGCACCGACTGGCAGGGCTCCTCCATGGAGATCCACCCCGTCGGCCCCGACTACGAGCAGACCGTGGGGGCCATCCACCGCTTTCGACGCGACACCGACGGCACCCAGCCCGGCGACCCCGCCCGCGCCGCCAAGATCATTATCGACGTGGTCCGGGACGACGACCCACCTCGACGGCTCCTCCTCGGCAGCGACGCCGTCGCCTCCGTCCAGAAGGCCGCCGAGATCCGCGCCGCCGAAACCGAGAAATGGGCCGATGTCAGCCGCTCGGCCGACTACCCCGCCAACGTCAGCCGCTCAGCCGACTACCCTGCCGACGCCGACGAACGCTAGCCACCAGAAACCCGTGCGTCACTCGTGTGGTTGTGGAGTGGTGGGGCGGTCGAGCAGGTCGTGCTGGGTGAACGTGTCGATCAGCAGCCGGATCGGCAGACCGGCCTCGGTCGGGTAGCGGAAGTGCTCGTCGAGGTTGAGGCTGTAGTGGTTGCGGCGGCCGACTCGGTCGCGGGAAAGGTAGCCGGCCTGGTGCAGGTCGGTCACG
Organism: Nonomuraea sp. NPDC049750; assembly: GCF_040659625.1. Lineage (NCBI taxonomy): Bacteria > Bacillati > Actinomycetota > Actinomycetes > Streptosporangiales > Streptosporangiaceae > Nonomuraea > Nonomuraea sp. NPDC049750. The sequence continues at coordinate 174,468 of NZ_JBFANB010000022.1, read as the reverse complement.
ATGCCTTGCACGGCGCGTTCGGTGATGCCGATGCCGGCGGCGATGTCGCGCATCCGCGCCTGTGGGTCGCGGGCGATCTCCAGCAGGACGCGGGCGTGGTGGGTCAGGAACGTCCAAGTGGACGAACGGTCGTCGGATGCGCTCACGGTCTTCACCTTCTCCGCCCCCGGCGGTTAACAGCGGCTGCGGGGCGGACTGTACCCTCTCTTCCCAGAAGATCCTATGGGGAAAAGTCTTTCCGGTATCGGTCTTCGGGATTACAGTGCGGATGCAAGGAAGGAATCGCGCCCGTACTCGGCCAGCCCTGAGAGGACGTCATGACTGTCGCGCCGCCGTCGGCGGCCTGCTGAGCAGGCCGTAGAACCGCCATGCCCCCTTTGAGCCTGGACAGCCAGCGCCTGATCAGCGGCGTGCTGATCACCGTGACCGGCGAGGTGGACACCACCAACGCCGCCCAATTGGAGACCTACCTCAGCGGGCAGCTCCGGCCCGGCGAGCCGCTGCTGCTCGACCTGGACGGGCTGACCTTCCTCGACAGCATGGGCCTGCACCTGCTGATACGCCTTAACGCGGCCCTGAGCGAACAGGGTGCCGCACTCCATCTGGCGGCCGTACGCGGCGCACCCGCCCGCATCCTTGAAATCACCGGCCTGTCATCGGCCCTGAACATCCACACCACCGCGGAGCAGGCCATCACCAGCATCCTGGCCGAGCAGGCCCAGCCGTAGGAGCCGGTCCAGCACTCATCCGCTGCTCATGCTGGTACTTGACTTCATGTCGACATTAAGTCGCATGCTTGCCCGCATGTCTTCCGAACAACAGGAATCACTCATCCGGCTGCTGGATGTCGCCGACGCCCTGCCGGACGCTGTCAGGTTGCGCGCAGGGTCGTACGAACTGCTCGATCTTCCGTACGGATCGGCCGTGGTGGATGTCGGGTGCGGCGCCGGGCGGGCGGTCGGTGAGCTGGCCGAGCGTGGCGTACGGGCCATCGGCGTGGACGTCAGCGAGCAGATGCTCACGGCGGCCCGCGACAGGTGGCCGGGCGCCGACTTCAGGCTGGGCGACGCCTGCGATCTGCCCGTCGCCGACGGGGGTGTGGCGGGGTACCGGGCCGAGAAGGTCTTCCACGAGCTCGCCGACCCGGGCAAGGCGCTGGCGGAGGCGCGGCGGGTCCTGTCCCCCGGCGGGCGGATCGTGCTGATCGGGCAGGACTGGGACACCTTCGTCATCGACTCCGACGACCCAGCGCTCACGCGGACCATCGTCCACGCGCGCGCCGACCAGGTGACCAACCCCCGGGCCGCGCGTTCCTACCGCAACCTGCTGCTCGACGCCGGGTTCGAGGACGTCGCGTTGGAGGTGCGCACGGGCGTCTTCACCGACGCGATGCTGCTGCCCATGCTCACCGGGCTCGCGGGGGCCGCCCGTACGGCCGGAGCCATCACTCCCGCGCAGGAGGCGTCCTGGGTGGCCGAGCAGACGGCGCGCGCTCAGGCGGGGCGGATGTTCCTGGCGCTGCCGCTCTTCGTCGCCTCGGCGAAGCGGTAGCCTCGGGCCGGTTCTGCTGCGCCGCTTCGTTCGCCTGGGGGACGGTCTATGTTCACAAATAAGCCCAGACCACCCCATAAATTCCGATTCCATGGCATTTAACGACATGTCCGCTAGCAGCCTGTCCCGGCGGGCTCTGCTCACCGGCGCGCTGTCCGGGGTCGGGCTCACCGTGCTCGGCGGTACGGCCGCCCGGGCGGCGACGGCTCGGCCGACGGGGCCCCGGGTACTGATCGCCACGAACGAGCCGTGGGGCACCTATCACGCGGCTCCGCTGCTGCCCGAGGCGCGGCGTCTGGGGTGGGAGGTGGTGCAGCTGGTGCCCGACCGATCAGGGATCAAGCCGGGCGATCCGGTCCCGGTCGCGACACCTGACGAGATCCCGCAGGCCGACCTGCTCGTGGTGACCGGCGCCGGGGATTGGCCCGCCGACTGCGCCGCGCGGCTGCGCCCCCTGCCACTGGTCGCCAGTTCGCTGGCCTACCAACTGCCGGTGGAGGCGCCGCGGGCCAAGGAGTTCCGCGAGCGGCTGCGGGCGATCACCGCGTCGTCGCCCGCCGAGGCGAAGGTGTACGACGACTACCTGGGCGTGCGCCGCCCGATCACGGTCGTGGGTACACCGCAGACCGACGACCTGCCCAAACACCACCCGGAGGAGGGCACCGTACTGGTGCTCACCAGCGTGACCAAGTCCAGCGGCACCGGCGGCTCGGCCCCCGGCACCGAGCTGCTGCTCGCCGCGGCGGAACGCCTCGCGGCGGCCGGCAAGCACATCCTGGTCGGGCTGCACCCGCGCGAGGACCGCTCGCTGTGGGAACGGTACGAGATCAGCTCGGTCCCCTCGGTCCAGGCGGCGGCGCGGGCCGAGGCCGCCATCGGCATACCGGGGACCGTGTTTCCGGTGGTCGCCGCGGTGGGTGTTCCGCTGGTGGGCTGTACGGATCCGCGCCTGCAGATCCCCGATTACCTGCTGAGCGTCTGTACGCACACGATCACCAACGCGGACGACGCGGTGACCGCCGTGGAGACTGCCGAGCCGGTCTCGTCGAAGGTGCTCTATGAGGCGGTCGGGCCGGTGGGTGGCTCGGCCAGGCGGCTGTTCAAGGTGTGGCGGAAGGCCGGTCTCCGGGTCCACGCGGCAGCCTGACGCCGACTGGTTTATGAGGCGTGTGCCTTGATCGCCACGCTGGTCAGGGCGAGCAGCAGTTCGAGGTCGGGTTCGGCGTCTACCTCCACGGCCACCCAGGCGCGATCGGCGCAGGGGTGCACCTGGCCGCAGACACGCAGGTGCGGTTCGAGCCGGTCGATCGCCGCCGCCGTCAGACGCAGGTGCACCTCGTCCCGGCCGGACGGGCGCAGGATCTCGGTGCCCCGCACCGCGAAGGCCACGCCGCGCCGGGTATCGCTGACCGCCAGAGCCGGCCAGGAGCGCAGCTCGGCCATCGCCCGGGCCACATAGGGCCCGTGACGCAGACTCGCCCGTCGCCAGACGGAGATCCCTGCCACAACCTCAATGCTGCTCTACTGCACACCGCATCGCCATGCCGCGTTCTTCAACCGTTATCTGTTATTCAGCCGCAAGGGGTCCCCGGGCACAGGTGGAAACACTTGCGGAGGTGCCGGACACCTAGTGAGGTGTTCCGGCATTCTTCGGTAAGGAGACACCCGTGCAGGATCAACGCGTGCCACCCGACACGCGAGATCGTTTCGAGGCGCTCTATCTCGCCTGTTATCCGGCCGTACATCGCTATGCGATCCGTCGTACCGATTCGGTGGACGACGTCGCCGATGTGATCGCGGAGACCTTCCTCGCCGCGTGGCGGCGGCTGGATGACGTACCCGAGGGCGATGCCGCCGTGCTCTGGCTGTACGGCGCGGCCCGGCGGGTCCTGGCCAATCACCGGCGCGGCGAGTCGCGCCGCACCGCGCTCGCGTCGCGGCTCCGTGGCGAACTGGCCGTCGGACAGGGGCAGACGGCCGCCGACCCACGGACCGAGGCCGTACGCACCGCTTTCGCCGCCCTGAACGCGGCCGACCGGGACGTGCTCGCCCTGGCTTGCTGGGAGGAGCTGACCGGCCCGCAGATCGCCAAGGTGCTGGGCTGCAGCAGCACCGCCGCCCGGCTCCGGCTGCATAAGGCCCGCAAACGACTGGCTCGGCTGCTCGACACGACCACGACGGATGAGGTCACCGTGATGACCGCGCTGAGGGGAGAAACCCGATGAACAAGATCGACCGCATGGTGTCCGCCATCGATCCGGCCGCCGAGTACGCCAAGCCCTCCATGGGCCAGGGCGTCCAGGACCTCCTCGCGGAGATCGTGGCGACCTCGCCCGCCCGCCGTCGGCCCTCCTGGCAGCCGTTGCGTCGTCCCGTGCTGGCGGGGTTGGCCGTCGCGGGCATCGCCGCGGCCGCGCTGGTGGCCGTGCCGTTGGTCTCAGGGGCGCCGAGTGCGGCGTACGCGGTGGTGAAGAACGCCGACGGCACCGTTCAGGTGACGGTCAAGGAGTTCCGGGACCCCGACGGGCTGGAGGCCAAGCTCAAGAGCGCGGGGATCGTGGCCGACGTGACATTCACGGAAGCGGACAAGCAGTGCGCCCGTGGGCGTTTCGTCGGCGCGGACCTGGCCTACGACCCGCCGAGCACCAAGAACATGACCGAGCAGCAGCGCAAGGAGTTCGACAAGCCGGACAACTGGCGCTCCCGAGACGTCGCCGCGCCGATCAACAAGGACACCTTCGTGATCTCCCCACGTTTCATGCGCCCGGAGGAGACGCTCGTCCTGGAGTTCCGACCGGGTAACTACGCCGGAATGGACTGGGCGTTCCTCCCCTATCTGGCCAAGGCCGGCAGCCCGGTCGCGCCCTGTCAGCTCGTGAAGGCGGACTCCGTTGAGGAGCTCGCCAAGAAGATGGCCGGAAACTGAGTACAGCCGGCCACGCTCTGCGGCATACCGTGGCCTGATGGCTGACGATATGTTCGAAAAGGAGCGGCTGGCCGCGATCTATGACGCGCTCGAACCCGACCGTGGTGATCTGGACGCGTATGTGGCCATCGCCGATGACCTCGGTGCCCGTACCCTGCTGGACGTGGGGTGCGGGACGGGGACATTCGCGCTGCTCCTGGCCGGTCGCGGCGTCGACGTCATAGGCGTCGACCCGGCCCGCGCGTCGCTCGACGTCGCGCGGGCCAAGCCGAACGGCGACCGGGTGCGCTGGCTCCATGGTGACGCGACGACGCTTCCCCCGATGCAGGTCGATCTGGCCACCATGACGGGAAATGTCGCCCAAGCGATCATGGACCCGCGCGATTGGGAGGGGACGTTACGTGGGGTCTACGACGCGTTGCGGCCCGGTGGACATCTCGTGTTCGAGACCCGGGATCCGGCGAAACGCGCCTGGGAGGGGTGGGATCGCGCGGCGACGCACAAGGTCACCGAGATTCAGGGCGTCGGCGCGGTGGAGAGCTGGTGCGACGTGCTCGACGTCAGCGGGCCGCTGGTGACCTTCCGCGGGACGCACGTCTTCGGCTCGGACGGGCAGGTGCTGACCTCGCACTCGACGCTGCGCTTCCGCGAGCGTGACGAGGTCGAGGCGGCGCTGGTCGCCCATGGATACACCGTGGCGGAAGTGCGTGGTGCGCCCGACCGGCCCGGCCTGGAGTTCGTGTTCTTCGCCCGGCGGCCCCCGGTGGTCAGTGTTCTTTGAACAGGGTCCTGCACAGCCGTTCCCTGAGTCCCTGCAGCCGGACGCAAGCCGAGCGGTGCTCGACCCTCACATGATGGCGGGTCTTCGCGGTCTTGACGCGATGTTTCCGCTCGACAGCACGATGGGCAGCCTTCCGAACGGTCCGATGAGCGACCCGATGAGCAGCCGGACGGGCAACTGGGCGGGCAGCTGGAGGGGCAGCGGGCTTCGGCGCCGCGTTGACCTGTTCAGGCGCTGACGGCGCGGCCTCACCGGTCGTGACCGACATGGCCGCCACCCGTGGCCGCAGCGACGACTGCCGCTCCTGTACGGTCCGGCCCACCGAGTATCCGAGCCCGCTGCCGAAGCCCATGGCGCCGGCGAGCGCCAGCGCCATGCACGCCGACCCCCACCGCCGCCGTGGCGGGGTCGGTGTCCTGCGAATGAACGCTGACGGCGGAAGCATGTCCATCATCATCACCCCCGGGGATCATGAGCTGACAGTTAGTGGACGATTACGAACTGTTATGATCTCAAGATTTCCACCCAGATCCCGGGTCAACCCTCCATCGGGGTAGGAAAGGCGAAAGGGCTGGCTCCGCGACGCGGAACCGGCCCAGACGAGGCCCTCAGGAGGTGCGGATGGTCACCCCAGGCCGCTCTTCATGGCAGTGATCAGCTCACCGCCGGTGGTGTCGCCGCTGAGCTCCCAGAAGAACGCGCCGCCCAGGCCCTGGCTCTTCGAGTAGCTCATCTTGCCGCCGATGGTGCTCGGCGTGTCATAGCTCCACCACTGGCCCCCGCAGTAGGCGTACGCGGTGCCGGCGACGGTACCGGTGGCCGGGCAGCGGGTCTTGAGCACCTTGTAGTCCTCGATGCCCTGTTCGTACGTACCGGGCGCCGGCCCTGTCGCCGTGCCGCCGGGGGCGGACTGCGTGACCCCGCTCCAGCCGCGGCCGTAGAACCCGATGCCGAGCAGCAGCTTGCTCGACGGCACGCCCTTGCTCTTGAGCTTCTGGATGGCGTTGTCGGAGTAGAAGCCCGGTGTCGGGATGCCCGCGTACGAGGTGAGCGGCGAGTGCGGGGCCGTGGGGCCCTGCGCCGCGAAGGCGCCGAAGAAGTCGTACGTCATGACGTTGTACCAGTCGACGTACTGAGCGGCGCCACCGTAGTCGGCCGCGTCGATCTTGCCACCGCTGGTGCCGTCGGCGGTGATGGCCGCGGTGACGAGGTTGCCGGACCCGAAGCGGGAGCGCAGGGCCGACATGACGTTCTTGAACGCCGCCGAGCCACTGCTGTCGCAGCTGAGGCCGCAGGCGTTCGGGTACTCCCAGTCGATGTCGATGCCGTCGAACACGTCCGCCCAGCGCGGGTCCTCGACCAGGTTGTAGCAGGAGTTGGCGAAGGCGGTCGGGTTCTGCGCGGCCTGGCCGAAGCCGCCGGACCAGGTCCAGCCGCCGAAGGAGAACAGCACCTTCAGGTTCGGGTACTTCTTCTTGAGCTTGCGCAGCTGGTTGAAGCTGCCGCGCAGCGCGCCCGCGTCCCAGGTGTCGGCGACGCCGTCCACGCTCTCGCCCGCCTGGTAGAAACGGTCGTAGTCGGCGTAGCTGTCGCCGATGGCGCACTGCCCGTTCGTCACGTTGCCGAAGGCGTAGTTGATGTGGGTCAGCTTGGCGGCCGAGCCGCTGGTGTCGATGTTCTTGACGTGGTAGCCGCGCTGGTAGACGCCCCACTGGACGAAGTAGCCGAGCACCTTGTTACCGCCGCCGGTGCATCCGGTGGTCGCGCCGGTGACCTGGGCGCTGGCCGCGGACTCGCCCACCGAGTTGTACGCCTTGACCGTGTACGTGTGCGACGTACAGGCGCCCAGCGACCCGATGGTGGCCGACGTACCGGTCACGGTCGCCTTGACCGTGCTCCCCTCGTACACGCGGTAACCGGTGACAGTGCCGGAAGAGGCACCCCATGACAGGGCGATCGAGCTGGCGGTCGTGCCGGTGACACTGGGCGTGCCGGGCTGGCCGGGCGCGCCGGTGCCGCCCGAGGTGGTGGCGGTGACGGAGTTGCCGGCGGCCGAGACGTTCCCGGCGGCGTCACGGGCGCGGACCGTGTAGGTGTAGCTGGTGGCGGCCGCGAGCCCGCTGTCGGTGTAGGAGGTGCCGGTGACCGTGGTCACCCGCGTCGAGCCGCGATAGACGTCGTAGCCGGTGACGCCGACGTTGTCGGTGGCGGCGTCCCAGGCCAGGGAGACGCTGCTGGAGGTGGTGCCCGTCGAACGCAGGTTGCCGGGCACGGACGGCGCGGTGGTGTCGGTGCCGCCGCCGGTGACCGGTTTCCACAGGGCGGGTACGTTCGGCGGCTCCCAGCCGGGCTGGGAGGTATGGCTCTGGACGCACTCGTAGTCGACGCCGTTGTAGGTGACGCGGGTCCCTGCCGTGTACGCGGTCCACGGGGCCCAGGCGGCGGCGAAGGCGACCGAGCTGGCGCCGTACGCGCCGGTAGGTGCGGCGACCGTCGCGGTCAGCGGCAGGAGTAGCGCCGCCAGGACCGCGAGGCCCTTCTTCAGGATCGTGTGTCTCATGGTGGTCCGACCTCCGGCGGTTTTGGGGGTGGGTGGGAGGCCCGACAGGAAACTTATAGGAAAGTTTCCTGTCAATTATGAGACGACGCTAGCCGCCGCCTGCGAGATCGTCAATACGGGCGGTCAATTTTTGTCATACACGGAATTAACACCCGGCCCGGCAGTCTTCATCGTGACCGGCCGGTCGTCACAGCTCACAACCCTCAGAGAACCGTCAGAGAAGAGAGTCACATGAGACGCGCACTCGGTGCCGCCATCATCGCCGTGGCGGCCTTCGGCACCACCGCTGCCGTGTCCGCCCCCGCATTCGCCTCGGACGACCCGTCGCAGCCCCAGCTGATCACCAGCGACCAGGTCGCGCCCATCCTGGAGTGCTCCGAGCCCGACGTCATGTTCGAGGGCAAGGAGGGCAAGAGGATCAGCCTCAAGGACGGCCGGTTCGAGGACGAGGACGGCAAGCTCATCAAGGGTAAGAAAGTGCGCGTCTACTCGGAGCGACTCGGCCCCGAGGACGACGCCTGCGGGTCGGACGAGAAGATGAAGTGCGTGGTCAAGCACCGCGAAGGCGGTCGCGTCAACGTCCGGTTCCGCGATGAGAAGGGCGTTCTGCACAAGCGCGCCTTCAAGAGCAAGAAGGGCGCGGAGTTCTTCACGAAGAAGGACAAGCACGTCATCAAGTGGGTCGGCTGCACCGTCGTGCGCTGATGCCTGGCGAGGACTCGCCCTGACGGGCGAGTCCTCGTGGCCCTACTTGCCGTCCGGGACGGCGGGCTGCTCGGGCGGGGTCGCCTGCGCGGGTAGGGCGAGCGCTCCCGGTCCCCGTCAGAGAGCGCCTGCAGCTCCGCTGTGAGCCGCGCCTGCTCGTTCGCGGCGTCGAGGCGGCTGACCACGCGTTCCTCGTGACCGTGGTCCGTGCCCGCGGGAGCGGCCGCGCTGCGGCGCAGCGCCGCCAGCTTCCTGGTCTCGGTACGGCGATGGATCGCGATCAGGTTGCCAGCGATGCCGTACAACCAGGGACGCACCTCCCCGCGTTCGCGATCGAACGTGGTGCGCTTCCTGAACGCGGTGAGAAACACCTCGGCGGCGAGGTCGTCGGCGGCCTCCTGGCCGAGCCGCCTGCCCAGGTAGGCGTGGATCTCCCCGATATAGCGGTCGTAGAGCTCCCCGAACCGCTCGGGTTTTCGGTACGACGCCTCCACCAGGTCCGCGTCGCTGATCGCCCCCGAGGGATCAACGAGCGGGAGCCGAGCCGTCATGTTGGCAGTCACACCTGTACTCAACCGATGGGGCGATCTGCTTTCACGGCCCTCAGCCGTCGATGGCCACCAGGTGCGGTTCGCCCGCGACCAGCTCGACCTCCTCCCGGTGCCCGGAGGCGCGGTGGATCAGGGTGATCCGCTGGTCCTCGGGCGAGCGCAGCACCGCCCGCACGCTCCCCTCCCCCCAGGTCAGCTCCTCGACGACGACCCGCCCCCGGCAGGCGACGCCGCGGATCGTCCCCTTCGGCAGCAGCTCGGGTACGGCGGGCAGCAGCTCCACGACCCCCGGCCGGGAGTCCACCAGCAGCTCGATGACCAGCCCGTGCAGGGTGTGCGCGGCGTCGGCGTTGTAGATCTCCCGGCCCGGGTTGTGCGAGGTCATGAGCGATCGGAACAGCATGTCCGTGCCCAGGATCTTCATCAGGTTGGCCTGGGCCAGCCCCGCGTCCTTCAGCCGGGCCGCCGCCAGTGCCCGGTGCAGGCTGCCGTGGGCCGACAGGTTCTCGTCGCCGCGCAGCTCCAGGGCGCGGTGCGCGGCCGCGGTCAGCTCCGGCTCGTCGTCAGGGTTGATCTCGTGCAGCGGCCACACCGGATACAGGTGGCTGACGTGCCGGTGATCCTCGTGCGGGGCCGCGTCCCACGCCCACTCCGTGAGCGCGCCCCGCTCGTCGATCCGGTACGACGGCAGCCGCTCGGCCAGCGGTGATCCGGCCAGGCCCAGGGCGTGCCGGGCCGCCGCGATGTCCATGGTCGCGTTGACGCTCGCGTACGAGGAGCCCTCGGGACCCACCTCGGGCGAGAACGACGGCACGATCACGAAATCGGACCCGGCCAGGAACCCCTCCCAGAACGCCGCCGCCTCCGCCAGCCAGCCGGGCAGCTCGTCGGGCAGGTCACCGGTGACCTGGTGGTGCTCGTGGAGCGGGTACAGCAGCCAGTCGGCCCCGGCCAGCCACATCGTCCACGGCCAGTCCTCGTCGAAGTGGAACAGGTAACCGCTCTCCCCGTCGGTACGGCTCGGCGCGAGGATGCCGTCCACGCCGTAGATCTCGCGGGCGTTGACCCGCCAGTGGTCGATCTGGTCGCGGATCAGGGCGGCATACCCGGTCATGAGCTCGGGCATCGCGCCGATGTTCGCCCCGGCCAGCTGCAGGTTGAGGTTGGCGTCGGTGGTGAAGTCGCCCGACCAGGCCGCTCCCCACGCACCGAGCCAGAGACCGGTGAGCCGGGGCGGCAGCACGCCCGAGGAGCTGAGCAGCAGGTAGCGGCCCGAGTGGAACAACCGCTCGACCAGCGCGGGACCAGGCTCAGCGATCAACTCGCCCACCGGCGGATCCCCGGCCACACCCAGATCGAGGGTGACCCGCTCGTAGATGGGCCGATGGATGGCGACATGCCGCGCCAGCAACTCGTCGTACCGATGCCCGGCCAAGGTTGTGAGAGCGGCCTCCAGCCGGTCGGTGCCCCAGCCGGGCTCCTCGTACCGGTCCAGCTTCGTCAGCAGCAGCGTCTCGCCCCGCGTCACCACCGCGTCGCCGGACACGGAGACGTCGGCGGCCAGGACGAGCGTCAGCCCCTCGAACCCGGCGGCGCCCAGCCCGGCCGGATAGGCGCCGCGAGCACTCAGGAAGACGTGCCCATCCTTCTCGTAAGCAGTGGTCCGGTAGACGACGTCGTCGGGCTTGCCGGGCAGGTCGCCCGTCAGACGCAGCCTCAGCTCGCCGGTCAGCCGCTGGACCACGACGGAGTCGGCGCGGGAGACGAACGCGTGGTGTGCGCGCCCACCCGACGTGCCTACAACCTCCCCGGTCGCGAAGCCCGAGGTGACCGCGATCTCTCCGGTCGCGAAGTCGGTGACCCGCCGGTAGGGCCCGGCGGCGAACGCGCCCTCGACGACCAGCTCGTACCCCGGATGGAACGCCTGCGTCCAGGCCAGGTCCCGCCCGTCTGCCGCCACCCGCTGCGCCTCGGCGGCCCGCCCGGACAGGATCAGCTCGCGGATCTCCCCCAGCCGGTCGGCGATCGCGGGCGGGCGCAGGTCGCGGCTGCCGTTGGGCAGGACGAAGCGGTGATGGTCGAACACCACGCGCTGGGCGTGCGGCTCGCCGTAGACCATGATCCCGTACTCGCCGTTGCCGGAAAGGAACGCGTCCTCCCAGTTCAGCGCGGGCTCGGTGTCATGAATGCGGTGCGCGGGCATCGGACCTCCGACGAGGGGAAGCGCTTTCCCAGCCACTCTATTAAATGCTACACATGCTTGACGCAACGAAAAAAGGATGTCGAAATAGGGACGTGTCCGAGACAGCGCCCGAGGTGTCCTTCGACACCCACCCCGACCGCTACCGCCACCTCCGCGTCGAGTACGACGGCGAGATCGCCCGCATCGTCCTCCAGGTGGATGAGAACGGCGGCCTGGTCCCCGGCTACGAGCTCAAGCTCAACTCCTACGACCTGGGCGTGGACATCGAGCTGTACGACGCCGTCCAGCGCCTGCGCTTCGAGCACCCCGAGGTCCGCGCCGTGATCATCACCGGCGGCCTGGAGAAGGTGTTCTGCGCGGGCGCCAACATCCGGATGCTGGCCGGATCGACGCACTCCTGGAAGGTGAACTTCTGCAAGTTCACCAACGAGACCCGCAACGGCATCGAGGACGCGACCGCGAACTCCGGCCAGACCTACCTCGCGGCGATCAACGGCACGGCGGCCGGCGGCGGCTTCGAGCTGGCGCTGGCCTGCGACCGGATCATCCTGCTGGACGACGGCTCCACGGCCGTGTCGCTGCCGGAGGTGCCACTGCTCGCCGTACTGCCCGGCACCGGGGGCCTGACCCGGCTGGTCGACAAGCGCGGTGTACGCAAGGACCTGGCGGATGTGTTCGCCACGCGCAGCGAGGGCGTGCGCGGCTCGCGCGCGGTGGAGTGGGGCCTGGTCGACGAGGCGGTGCCGCGCAGCAGGTTCGAGGAGACGGTACGGCTGCGCGCCGCCGAGGCCGCCGCCCGCTCCACCCGCCCGCGCGACGCCAAGGGGATCGTGCTGACCCCGCTGGAGCGCGAGGTGAGCGCGGAGGCGATCCGCTACCCGAACGTCACCGCGGCCCTCGACCGGGCGAACGGGCTGGTCACCATCACGGTGTACGGCCCTCGACAGGACATCGAGTCCTGGCCGCTGGCGCTCACCCGCGAGCTGGACGACCTGATCCTGCGGCTGCGCACCAACGAGCTGGAGCTGGGCACCTGGGTGATCAAGACCGAGGGCGACGCCCGCCGCGTACTCGAAGCCTGGCAGGGCGACGGCTGGCCGGCCGACGAGATCCGGCACTACTTCAAGCGCACGCTCAAGCGCCTGGACGTGACGAGCCGCAGCCTGATCGCGCTGATCGAGCCGGGCAGCTGCTTCGCCGGGCCGCTGCTGGAGCTGGCGCTGGCCTGCGACCGCCAGTACATGTTCGACGAGGAAGGCACGGCGATCACCCTCACCGAGGCGAACTTCGGCGCGTTCCCCATGGGCAACGGCCTGTCCCGGCTGGCCGCCCGCTTCCTCGGCGACCCCGGCCACCTCGCCAAGCTGCGGCAGGAGATCGGCCGCGAGATCGACGCCGCCGAAGCGGAGGAGCAGGGCCTGGTCACCTTCGCGCTCGACGACATCGACTGGGCGGACGAGGTACGCATCGCGCTGGAGGAGCGGGCGGCCCTGAGCCCGGACGCGTTGACCGCGATGGAGGCCAACCACCGCTTCGCCGGCCCCGAGACGCTGGAGACGAAGATCTTCGCCCGGCTCACCGCCTGGCAGAACTGGGTGTTCAACCGCCCCAACGCCGCCGGTCCCGAGGGCGCGCTGCGCCGCTACGGCACCGGGCAGCGGCCCGCCTTCGACCGGAAGCGAGTGTGAGATGTCCATCGACTACGGCGAGCGCATCCCGAACAACGTCAACCTGGCCGAGGACCGGCGGCTGCAACGGGCGCTGGAGTCGTGGCAGCCCGGCTTCCTGCGCTGGTGGGGCGAGATGGGACCGGCGCTGCCGACCCAGGATGTCTACCTGCGTACGGCGGTGGCGGTGGGCCGGGAGGGCTGGGCCCACTTCGGGCATGTGGCGCTGCCCGAATACCGGTGGGGCATCTTCCTGGCCGAGCGCGACCCCGACCGGCGCATCGCCTTCGGCCAGCACCGGGGACAGCCGGTCTGGCAGCAGGTGCCCGGCGAGTTCCGCGCCGAGCTGCAGCGGCTCATCGTGGTGCAGGGCGACACCGAGCCGGCCAGCGTGGAGCAGCAGCGCCGCCTCGGGCTGACCGCGCCCAGCCTGTACGACCTGCGCAACCTGTTCCAGGTCAACGTCGAGGAGGGCCGGCACCTGTGGGCCATGGTCTACCTGCTGCACGCCTACTTCGGCCGGGCCGGTCGTGACGAGGCCGACGCGCTGCTGCTGCGCAACTCCGGCAGCGAGGACTCCCCGCGCATCCTGGGCGCCTTCAACGAGGAGACGCCGGACTGGCTGTCGTTCTTCATGTTCACCTACTTCACCGACCGCGACGGCAAGTACCAGCTGGGCACGCTGAAGGAGAGCGCCTTCGATCCGCTCAGCCGTACGTGTGAGTTCATGCTGAAGGAGGAGGCCCACCACATGTTCGTCGGCACCACCGGCGTGGACCGGGTGGTGGAGCGCACCGCGACGCTGATGCGCGAGCACGACACCGACGACATCCAGAAATATGGTGGCATCCCGCTTGATGTCATCCAGAAGTACATCAACTTCCACTACAGCGTCAGCCTGGACCTGTTCGGCGGCGAGACCTCCACGAACGTGGCCAACTACTACACGGCCGGGCTCAAGGGCCGCTGGCAGGAGGAACGCCGCAAGGACGACCACCAGCTCACCGAGGCGGCCACCACCGTCCAGCAGGTCGTGGACGGCCGCCTGGCCGACGTGCGCCTGCCCGCGCTGACCGCGCTCAACGCCGACCTGCGCGCGGAGTACATCGCCGACTGCGCCACCGGCCTGACCCGGTGGAACCGCATCCTGGACGGCGTCGCCACCCTGTACCTGCCGCATGTGGGCTTCAACCGCCAGGTCGGCGCGTTCGCCGGTCACCACCTCACCCCGGACGGCCGCCTCGTCGACCGGGCGGCCTGGGAGCGCGACCGGGACCGCTGGCTGCCCACTCCCGCCGACAAGGCGTACGTCCACAGCCTGATGCGGCCGGTCTACGAACCCGGCAAGATCGCCGCCTGGTTGGCCCCGCCGCGCAACGGCATCAACGGCCGGCCGCTCGACTACGAGTACGTCCACCTCTGAGGGGTCATGGATGTCTCGGCCTCGGCCCTTGGACGGCGACCGCGGGGGGACGGCCGCCGTACAGCTCGCTGACCGTCACGAAGTGAAAGCCGCGCTTGGACAGCCTCTTCAGCACCTGGGGGATCGCCGCCACGGTGGTCGGCCTGATGTCATGAAAAAGAATGATTGATCCGGGTCGCGCTGGGCCGACCGCGGCACGGGTCACATGGCCGCTGTTGCGGTACAACCAGTCCAGGGTGTCCACGCTCCACAGCACCAGCGGGTGCGGCGACTGCCTGCGGACGACGCGGTCGAAGGCACCGTACGGCGGGCGGACCAGCGTGGGCGTCACCCCCGTCGCCTTCCGGATCGCCTGGTCGGTCCTGGCCAGGTCCGCTCGCACCCCACGGGCGGACAGCCTGGTCAGGTCGCGGTGCGACCAGCTGTGGTTGCCGATCTCGTGCCCGGCCCGCAGGGCGCCGCGCACCACGCCGGGGCGGGCGACCACGTTCTGCCCGACGACGAAGAACGTGGCCCGCGCCCGGTACCTGGCCAGGTATTGGAGCAACCTGGGGGTGTACGGACTCGGGCCGTCGTCGAAGGTGAGCGCCACGCACTTGACCCGGCGGCAGTCGACCGAGCCGTCCGCCGTATATCCGGGCAGCGCCATGCGGCCGGCCGGACGCATGACCTGGGCCTGCGCCCGCCGGCCGAAGTCCGACAGCAGCGGCTCCACCTCGGCGCGCGGCAACACGGCCTGCACCTGGCCGACGGCCCCCGCCGCCACCTCCCCCTCGTCGAAGGTCACGACCAGATCGCCGTCCTTGGTGAAGCCCAGGTCGTCGAGCGTCTGGGCGCTCCGGTCCGCGAGCCGCGCCTTCTCGGCCAGCTCCTTCTCCGTCAGCGCCTTCTGCGTCAGCGCCTCGAACCCGCTCATGGACGCCGCGTCGATGAGCGACATGGCGGGCACGACCTGGCCCTTGACCCCGTCGTACCAGAGCGACGTCGTCGACTTGCCGTCGCCCGCACCGCCGAGCTGGTAGACGGTGAACCGGACCCCGATCACGTCGCCGGAGGCCGCCACGAAGCCGAACCCGACGTTCAACTCAGGCGCCTTCCCGGCTTGCTCGCCGCACCCGCTCTCCCGCGCCCACTTCAGGAACGTGGCCCGCCGCGCCTCGACCAGCCGGCGCAGCGCGTCCGTCAGCGGCTGCGCGCCCGGCACCTGCGGGTACGTGGTCGACCAGGCACAGGATCCCTCGTTGCCGTTGTCGCGAACCACCCGCAGCCCGCGCATCCACGTCGGCGCGACCGTCGCGACCGGGTCCTCCGACCGTTTGACGGAGGCCTGCCACACCTCGGACGCCTGTCCGATCCCCCCGCACGATGTCGATGTCACCGTGACCACCGCCAGTGCGGCCACCAGACGCCTCATGATCACGACCCCCCGCCGTTTCCGCCCCTGACCTGTTCGACTCCTGGTTCCAGCTATTGGTTCGCCAAACAGGCCGTCCTGGATGGTCTACTTCGACGGTAACTCGGCCGGTCAGCTACGTTTGCGCAGCATGAGTGACAATCGCATCCCGCCCCCCTTCATCGCCGACGAGCGCGCCATGCTCACCAACTGGCTCGACTGGCATCGCGAGACCCTGGCCGTCAAGTGCGAGGGCCTGTCGGAGGACCAGCTGCGGCAGCGTTCCGCCCCACCGTCGACCATGTCGCTGCTCGGCTTGGTCCGGCACATGGCCCATGTGGAGCGGGCCTGGTACCGGGGGGTGCTGAACGGCGAGGACGTCCCGAAGCTGTGGGGCAAGGACACCAACCAAGACGCGGACTTCGACGACGTCGACACCGCCTCGGCCGACGAGGCGTTCAAGACCTGGCAGAGCGAGATCGAGCACGCCCGCGAGGTGTCGGCCGAGGTGCCGCTCGACGCCCTGGGCAAGGCACAGCGCCACGGGCAGGACTGCTCCCACCGGTGGATCCTCGTCCACATGATCGAGGAGTACGCCCGCCACAACGGCCACGCCGACTTCTTGCGCGAGCAGATCGACGGTGTGACGGGCGAGTAGCGTCCCCGCTAACGTCCTCGCCCGTCACGCGGCGCTCGATCAAGCCGCTGAGCACGCGACGTTCAGCCCTCGCCGAGACGGTGAGGATATACCTACCATTTAGGTAGAATATGGTGGTTTTGATAGACCCCCGCCAGCCCATCGCCGCGCGGTGGTGCGCCAGATCTCACACACCGTTTCCGTCATGAACAGGGACGCATAGTGGAATTCGGAACCACACAACGGGTCTTCACCAACCCACGGCACGACTACACCCGCGAACTCCTGACCGCGATCCCGGAGCCGGTGCGATGAGGCTGGGATTCTTCAGCCGGCTGCTCGACGAGGTGCCCGCCGACGAGCGCTTCCAGCTGGCCGCCGAGCAGATCGGCCACGCGGAGTCCTTCGGGTTCGACACGGCCTGGGTGGCGCAGCACCACTTCGACGGCGCTGAGGGCGGGCTACCCGCGCCGCTGGTCTTCCTCGCCCACGTCGCCGCGCGTACCAGCCGGATCAGGCTCGGCACCGGCATCATCACGCTGCCGCTCGAACATCCGGTACGCGTGGCCGAGGACACCGCCGTACTCGACCTGCTGACCGGCGGCCGGCTCGAAGTGGGCGTCGGCAGCGGCGGCACGCCGTCGTCGTTCACCGCGTTCGGGAAGGAGAGCGCGCGGCGGGCGGCCGTCTACGCCGAGCATCTGGCGGTGCTCGTCGACGCCTGGTCGGGCCGCGACCTCGGCGGCGGCAACCGGCTCTATCCCGCGGCGCCGCGCCTGCTCGACGCCGTCTGGGAGGCGACGTTCTCGGTGAGCGGCGGCGCCAGGGCGGGCCGGGCGGGCAACGGGCTGATGCTGTCGCGTACCCAGCCACGTCCCGAGGAGCATCCCGAGGCGACGCTGGCGGAGATCCAGCGGCCCATCGTGGACGCCTACTACGAGAACCTGCCCACGGGCACCGCACCCCGGATCGTGGCGTCGCGGACCGCGTTCGTGGCCGACAGCCGGGCCGAGGCGCTGCGGTACGCCGAACGCGGGCTGAGCCGCGCCCGGCTGCCCTTCGAGACCTCCCGCGACCGCATCACCGCCTTCGACGTGCACGCGGGCACCCCGCAGGACGTCATCGACAGCCTCAAGGCCGATCCCACGCTCGACCGGGTCACCGACCTGGTCCTGCAGGTGCACTCGGTCGACCCGCCACACCCGCTGATCCTCCGCTCCATCGAACTGCTGGCGACCGAGGTCGCCCCCGCGTTCGGCTGGGCCCCGGCTACCGCGACGGAAACGACCTCCACGCGAACAGGCCCCGCATGACCTCCACCCCAACCGAGATCGACACGCTGCGCGCCGCCGGGCTGGACGATCTGGCGATCGGCGACACAACTCACGCGGCGGCCTTCTTCAACTGGGCGAACCGGCTCATGCTCTCGCTAGGAGAGCCCACCAGCGACCGGAAGGCAGACCAGTGACCGACCCGCACCTCGACCACCTCGTCTACGCCGTACCCGACCTCCTGCTCGGCGTCGCCGAGTTCGCCGAGCGCACCGGAGTAACCCCGGCGGCCGGGGGCCGTCACCCCGGCGGCACCGCCAACTACCTGGTCTCCTTCGGCGAGACCTCCTACCTGGAGATCATCGGGCCGGACCCGGAGGCCGAGGACGGCCTCCAGCGCTCCGTTTTCGACCTGGAGACCCTGTCCGAACCGCAGCTCATCACCTGGGCCGTACACCCCACCGACCTCGACAAGTCCGTACGGCAGGCCCGCGAGCACGGTTACGACCCCGGCGACGTCGAGCCGCTGTCCCGGCGCACGCCCGACGGCACCCTGCTGGAGTGGCGGCTCACCAGGCGGGACGATTCCGCGCCGGTCAGGCCGGTGCCGTTCCTCATCGACTGGGGCGGCACCACCCACCCCGCGGCCTCGGGACTGCCCCGACTGGGCCTGGCCGCCTTCAGCGCCGTACACCCGGAGCCCGCCGCGCTCCGCCGCGACCTGACCGCGCTGGGCGTCGAGCTGGACATCGCCGAGGGCCCGGAGATCGCGTTGCGGGCGGTGCTGGACACTCCCCTCGGCCAGGTCACCCTGGCCTGAACCGCGCATTTCGTTGGCTTGATCGCTGGCTAGCCGCAAGAATGGCGCGATGGCTGACACTACGGAGACCGACTGGGTCTCCAGGTTCGCGGATGAGGTGATCTCCGAGGCGGAGCGTCGTGCCCCGGGGAAACCGATCGTCTGCGCCTCGGGATTGAGCCCGTCCGGGCCGATCCACCTGGGCAACCTGCGGGAGGTCACGACTCCGCACCTGGTCGCCGACGAGATCCGCCGCCGCGGCCTCGACTGCGTGCACCTGCTGTCGTGGGACGACTACGACCGCTTCCGCAGGGTGCCCGCGGGCATCGACCCGTCCTGGGCCGACCACATCGGCAAGCCCCTGACCTCGGTGCCCGCCCCGCCGGGCAGCCCGTACGCGAGCTGGGCCGAGCACTTCAAGGCGCCGATGATCGAGGCGCTGGCCGACCTCGGCATCACCTACACCGGCATCAGCCAGACCGAGCAATACTCCGCCGGCACCTACCGCGAGCAGATCCTGCTCGCCATGCGCGAGCGGGAACGGATCAACGCGGTCCTGGCCCGCTACCGCACCAAGGAGACGGCCCGCACCGAGACGGTGGATTACTACCCCTACAGGCCCTATTGCGAGCTGTGCGAGCGGGATCTCACGACGGTCACCGCCTATGACGACGACAGCACCGAGCTGGCGTACGTGTGCGAATGCGGGTTCGGGGAGACCGTGCGCCTGGCCGAGCACGACCGCGGCAAGCTGGTGTGGAAGGTCGATTGGCCGATGCGGTGGGCGTACGAGGGCGTGGTGTTCGAGCCCTCGGGCGTCGACCATCACTCCCCCGGCTCGGCCTGGGTCGTCGGCGGGCAGATCGTGGGCGAGGTGTTCGGCGGCGAGCGGCCGATCGGCCCGATGTACGCCTTCGTCGGCATCACCGGCATGGCCAAGATGAGCAGCTCCAAGGGTGGCGTGCCGACTCCGGCCGACGCGCTGGAGATCATGGAGGCTCCGGTGCTGCGCTGGCTGTACGCGCGGCGCAAGCCCTCCCAGTCCTTCAAGATCGCCTTCGACCAGGAGATCCAGCGGCTCTACGACGAGTGGGACAGCCTGGGCCGCAAGGTCGCCACCGACGCCGCTCAGCCCGCCGAGCTGGCCGCGTACGAGCGGGCCGTACGCACGGCCGAGGGCCCGCTGGCCGCCACGCCGCGGCCGGTGGCGTACCGGACGCTGGCCTCCATCGTCGACATCACCACAGGCGACGACGACCAGACGCTACGGATCCTGCGCGACCTCGACGGCGAGCTCACCTCGCTCGACGAGGCCCGGCCCCGGCTCGACCGCGCGCAGCGCTGGGTCGACACCCAGGTCCCCGCCGACCAGCGCACCCGCGTGCGCGAGTCGCCCGACGCCGAATTGCTCGCCACGCTCGACGAGGACGAGCGTGACTCGCTGCGGCTGCTGGTCGACGGGCTCGACGAGCACTGGTCGCTCGACGGGCTGACCACGCTGGTCTACGGCGTGCCGAAGGTACGAGCCGGGCTGGCGCCCGACGCCAAGGCCACGCCCGAGCTGAAGACGGCGCAGCGAGCCTTCTTCGCCCTGCTGTACCGGCTCCTGGTCGACCGCGACACCGGCCCGCGCCTCCCCACCCTCCTCCTGGCCGTCGGCGCCGACCAGGTCCGGAAGCTGGTCGGCGCGTGAGCAACGTCCTGGCCGTAGGCGGCGAACCGGTCGGCGCGTGAGCGCCGTCTTCCTCATCACCGGCATCTCGGCCGCGGGCAAGTCGACGGTCGGGCAGGCGCTGGCCGAGCGGCTGCCCCGGTCGGCGCATGTCCGGGGCGACCTGTTCCGTCGCATGGTGGTCAACGGGGGCGTCGGCATGACACCGGATCATGACGAGGAGGCGCTCCGCCAGCTTCACTTGCGCTACCGCATCGCCGCCGCCGCGGCCGACCTCTACTTCCAGGAAGGTTTCACGCCGGTCGTCCAGGATGTGGTGCTGGGCGCGGACCTGGAGCTGTTCGCCGGGCTGATCCGGAGCCGTCCGCTACACGTGGTCGTGCTGGCCCCTGACGCCGCCGTGGTCGAACGGCGGGAGGCGGAGCGCGCCAAGACGGGCTACGACGTCTGGACGGCGGCCCAGCTCGACGAGGCGCTCCGGCGCGACACCCCGCGCCTCGGCCTCTGGCTCGACACCTCGTCCCAGACGCCCGCCGAGACGGTCGACGAGATCCTCGCCAGGGCCGCGGAGTCCGTCGTCCACGTGGAGCCCGCCGCCTGACCGACGCGGTCTGACGGTCGCCCGTCGTGCGGTCACTTGCGGCCGGTGCGGGGTGGGCTGGGGCGTTCGGGTGGCAGCACCTCGACCGAGGTCTTGCGGATGTGGTCGTAGACGAGCGACGTACGCACGTCGGCGATGTTGCGGTGCCGTGAGACGTGGTCGAGCACGAAGTCACGCAGATGCCCCGTATCGCGCACCGCCACCTGGATGATGAAGTCGTCCCCGCCCGACACCACGAAGATCGCCAGTGTCTCCGGCAGCGTGGCCACGTAGTCGCGGAACCCCTCGACCGACTCGCGGATCTTGGGGTGCAGCCGTACGTGGATGAGCGCCTGCACCGGACGCCCGATGGCGGCCAGGTTGATCTCGGCGTGGAAGCCTTCAATCACCCCGTTGCCACGCAGCGACCGCACGCGTTCGAGGCAGGTCGAGGGCGCGATGCCGATCCGCTCGGCGAGCTCGCGGTTGGTCTGGCGGCCGTCGCGCTGCAACTCGACGACGATGGCCGTATCAAGTTCGTCCACAACCACATCCTGACACGAATCTCCGAATTTTCTTCGGAATCTGCCACTCCAAGTTGTTGATACAGCAGAGAAAAGTGCAATCTCCCCTCATAAGTTCGGAGAAGGAGAGAAGGATGACCGCGCTCGCAGACTGGATCGACAGCCTTGACCACCGTAGCGACCTGCCCACCCGGGAGCTCCCGGTGAAGTGGGTGATGGTGATGGACCGCGACCTGCCCCGCGGCCTCCAGGCGAACGCCGCCGCCTGCCTCGCCGCCTCCGTGGGCCGTACGGTGCCCGCGATCCTCGGCTCGGGCGGCACCGACGCCGGCGGCAACACGCATGCCGGGCTGCCGTGGATCGGCTGCACGGTGCTGGCCGCGCCGGCCGCGATCGTCAGCCGGGTGCGGGCCGAGGCCGCCGCCGAGCCCGACCTGGTCGTCACCGACATGGCGGCCATCGCCCAGCGGACGAACGTCTACGACGACTACTTGGCCGAACTCGCCCGCACCGAGGACCCGCCCTACTACGCGGTCAGCCTGCTCGGCCCGCGCGCGGTGGTGGAGCGCCACACCGGACGGCTTCCTTTGCTCCGCTAAATATCCGGGTGCCTCAGTTACGCGAAAACCCGGGACTATATAAGCGGACATATGCATATATCCGCAATCGATGCAAGAAGCTGTCAAGCGGCTTGCATGCGGGCCAGCGCACCTTCGGGGCATGAACAAGCCCTTCGCCGTGAGCGTCACTGTAGTCGTTCCTGCGATGAACGAGGCCGGCAATCTCCCTCACGTCTTCGCGACGCTGCCCACCTGGATCGACGAGGTAGTCCTTGTCGACGGCAACTCGACCGACAACACGGTAGCCGTGGCCCGGCGGCTCCGGCCCGACCTGCGCGTGGTGGCGCAGTCGGGACGCGGCAAGGGCAACGCCCTCATTGAGGGATTCGCGGCGGCACGTGGCGACATCATCGTCATGATCGACGCCGATGGGTCGACCGACGGTGGAGAGATTTTCTCCTTCGTCAGCACCCTGGTTCAAGGCGCCGATTTCGCCAAGGGCTCCAGGTACGCCCCCGGCGGTGGCTCCGACGACATCAGCCCGCTGCGCTCGCTCGGCAACAAGGTCCTCACGGGCCTGACGAACCTGCTGTACGGCACCCACTACACCGACCTGTGCTACGGCTACAACGCGTTCTGGGCCCGCCACCTGGACGCGATGGCACTGGATTGCGACGGTTTCGAGATCGAGACGCTGATGAACGTCCGGGCCGCCCAGGCCGGACTCCGCATCAGCGAGGTGCCCAGCCACGAGCACTCCCGCATCCACGGCGAGAGCAACCTGCACGCCGTACGCGACGGCTGGCGCGTACTCAAGACGATCCTCCGGGAGCGCACCAGAGGAGCGGTGGCTCCGCACGCCCAGGTGGCGCTCGCCGAGTGAACGGTGACATTCTCGGACGATGCGCTACATAGTCATCGGAGCAGGAGCAGTTGGCGGCACTATCGGGGCACGGTTGTTCCAGGGCGGGCACGAGGTCGTGCTGGTCGCGCGCGGCGCCCACTATGAGGCGCTGAAGAGCGGCGGGCTGCGCCTGATCACGCCCGACTCCACCGAGACCCTGGACGTGCCCGCCGCCGATGGCCCCGTGCCGACGCGCGACGACGACGTGCTGATCGTGGCGACCAAGTCGCAGGACACGATCAGCGCGCTCGACCCGTGGCCCAGGCACCTGCCGGTGGTGTGCGCCCAGAATGGCGTCGACAACGAGCGGACCGTCCTGCGGAGGTTCGAAAAGGTTTACGGCATGTGCGTGTGGCTGCCCGCCTCGCACCTGGAGCCCGGAACGGTCGCGGCCTTCGGCCACCCGTACTCGGGCATGCTGCATGTGGGACGTTATCCACAGGGTGTGGATGAAATCTCCCGGCAGCTCGTCACCGACCTCAACAAGAGCGGCATGTACGGGCTCGACGCACCAGACGTCATGCGCTGGAAGTACGCCAAGCTGCTCGGCAACCTGAACAACGCCGTCGACGCGGTCTGCCGGAGCGGTTCCGGTGGCGAGGCGCTCACCGAGCAGGCCAGGGCCGAGGGCATGGCCGTGCTGGAGGAGGCGGGCATCCCCTACGCCACGCCGAGCGAGCAGGCGGAGGTCCGCGGCAACAAGGTGGACGTGCGGCCGATCGAGGGCATCGAACGCGGCGGCGGATCCTCCTGGCAGAGCCTGGCCAGGTCCAGCGGCTCGATCGAGGCCGACTACCTCAACGGCGAGATCGTGCTGCTCGGCCGCGAGTACGGGATCCCGACCCCGGCCAACGAGGTGCTCCAGCGCGAGGCCAACCGCCACGCGCGCGAGAAGCTGCCGCCCGGCTCGATGTCGGCCGCCGAACTGGCCGCGCTCATCGACGAGCGTTCCGCAGCCGTATCCCGCTGAAGCCCAGCGTGCTGGCCGTCACCTCGTTCCAGAACGGCCAGAGGTTGTCCAGCACGCGCAGCTGGATCCCGGCCTCCTCGTGCAGGTCCAGGAGATCCGGCACCGGCTCAGCGGGGCCGAGCGGCTTCACCGGCACCTCGGCCACGAGCGCGTGCCCGTCGTCGCCGATGGCGCGGAAAGGGCCGGCGGGCAGCCGGTAGGCGTATAGACCGACGTCCATGAGCGCCTTGAGCCAGCCGTACTCGATGGCGTGCACCCGGTCGCCGCTGCCCGCGCCGATGATCCGGTCGGCGTCGGCCGTGGTGGTGCCGGCCGTTCTCCAGGCCATGGCCCGCGGGCAGGCCCGCGGGAACCAGTAGTCGGGACAGCGCTCGTAGCCGACCGCCCAGACGTACGGCTCGCGCAGGGCGGAGGTCGGCGCCACGTGCGGCACGAAAAGCTCGATCGTCGGATCCTCGGAGAAGTGCAGCACTTGGCCGGGCTCAGGTCTCATGATCTCCATGATGACCGGGAACCCCGGCCAGATCGGCGATTGCGCGGCATAGTCCGCCCGAGCCGGGGCAGTAGGGACTCGCTCTGACGACAGGGAGTGAGCTGAAATGATCTTGCTGGGTCTACTCCTGGTCCTGCTCGCCGGTGGCGCCATCGCCTTGGTGGCCGCCGAGGAGACCTCCAGGTACATTCTGTTCGGCTACACGTTCGAATTCAATTCGTTCGGCATGTTCATCGCCGGTGCCGTGACCACGGCCGTGCTGCTGCTGGGCATCGCGATGATCAGCTCCGGTTCCCGCCGGTCGGCCAAGCGGCGCCGCCAGAAGCGCGTGGCGCGCGCCGAGGCCTCCAGCCGGGTGGCCCGGCTCGAAGAGGAGAAGCGCGAGCTGGAGCGGAAGCTGCAGCACGAGCACGCCGCCACGCGCGAGCCTGAGCACGCGGGCGAGCCGGACCTGGGCGAGACGCAGAACCTGCGTGTACCCGAGCAGCTGCGCGCGCCTGAGCACGCACGCCGGCCCGAGCCTGTGCACGAGTCCGAGTCGACCGACCGGCTCGTGGCCGGTGGCGCCGAGAACACCAGGCGGCGGTAGCCCTGAGCGCGGCAGGCGCGGGGGCGTCAGGGCCCTCGCGCCGAGCCGTCGCCAGAAATCCCGGCAAAAGGGGGTGTACTCTGCGAGGCGATCTCATCATGCCTCCGGAGGTCGCATGCCCCCCACGCGTGGCCGTCCCATCGCCATCAAGCTCCTCATCCTGCTGATCGTCCCGCTCACGTCATTGGTCGGCCTGTGGGCCTTCGCGGCGACACTGACCGGCGGCGACGGCCTGCGCCTGCTGGAGATCAACGATCTGGTGACGAACCTGGCCGACCCGTCCGAGCAGATCAACGTCGAGCTCCAGAACGAGCGGCTGGCCTCCGTCGAGTTCCTGACGACCAAGCGCGGCACCACCCAGCTGGCCAGGCAACGCGCCCAGACGGACAAGGCCGTCGCGGACTTCCGCAAGCTGGCCGGCGACCAGCAGGCCATCTCGTCCGGGATGGCCGTGCAGCTCAGAGCCCTGTACGACCAGCTCGACGCGCTACCCGCGATCCGCCGCCAGGTCGACGGCGGGAACGCCGCCCCGCTCGACGTGATCGACGGCTACAGCCAGATCGCCGACGCCTCCTTCCGCATGTACGACGCGATGATCCTCATGCCGGACATGACGCTCTATCGGCAGGCCCGCGCCGTCACCATGCTGGGCGAGGCCAAGGACCTGCTGTCGAGAGAGCGGGCGATCATCGCGGTAGTGCTGGACAGGGGCAAGGCGACCCCCCTTGAGCGCCGGGAGTTCACCGGCATGGTCGCCACCAGGCGCCTGCTCTACACCCAGGCGCTCTCCCACCTCGACTCCGAGCTGCGCGGGCCGTACGAGCAGCTGGTCTCCTCGCCCGCCTACCGCGAGTTCATGCGCGCGGAGGACGCCATCATGGGCCAGGCCACCACGAACGGCCTGCCCGCCACGGCGGCCACCTGGCCCGTCGACGCGAGCAACCTGTGGACGGCCGTCGATCGCAACCAGCGCCAGGCCGTACGGGAGATCACGCAGCGCGTCACGCCCACTGCCGTCAACGTGCTGATCAAGATCGGCGTGGCGGGCGGCGTCGGCCTGCTCGCGGTCCTCGCCTCCATCCTGCTGTCACTCCGCTTCCGCGGCCGCCTGGTACGCGAGCTCGCCGGGCTCCGCGACGCCGCCACCGAGCTGGCTGAGGTACGCCTGGTGGCGCTGGTCAAGCGGCTGCGTACGAACGTCGGCGCGCCGACGCCCGACGAGCTGCCGCCGCTGGAGGTGAAGACGGACACCAGCGAGGTGCTCGACATCGTGCAGGCGTTCAACAACGTTCAGGCCACGGCCGTGACGGCGGCGCTGAGCCAGGCCAGGCTGCGGCACGGCGTCAGCCAGGTCTTCGTCAACCTGGCCCGGCGCAACCAGACGCTGCTCCACCGCCAGCTGCTGCAGCTCGACAGCATGGAACGCGGCGCGGAGGAGCCCGAGACGCTCGGGGACCTGTTCAAGCTCGACCACCTCACGACCCGCATGCGCAGGCACGCGGAGAGCCTCATTATCCTGTCCGACCAGGCGCCCGGCCGGGGCTGGCGCAACCCGGTGCCGATCCACGACGTGCTGCGCGCGGCCGTGGCCGAGGTCGAGGAGTATCCGCGGGTCGAGGTGCTGCAGCCGCCGCCCGTCTCCCTGGTCGGCTCGGCGGTCACCGACGTCGCCCACCTGATGGCCGAGCTGATCGAGAACGCCACCCTCTTCTCGCCGCCGCAGACCCGGGTGGACCTGCGGACCACGATCACCCCGCACGGAGTGATCGTCGAGGTCGAGGACCGCGGTCTCGGCCTGACCAGGGTCGAGCTCGACGAGCTCAACACGCGGCTGGCCGAGATGCCGGAGTTCGACCTGGCGCAGAGTGACCAGCTGGGGCTGTTCGTGGTGGCCAGGCTGGCGGCCAGGAACGGGATCAAGGTCACGCTGGACGTCTCGCCGTACGGGGGGCTCACCGCGCTCGTCAGCCTCCCCGCCGACCTGCTGGCCGACCAGCCCGTACCCGCCTGAGGACTCTCCTACGGGGAGCTGAGGTCCAGGAACGGGTCTACAGGGAGCTAAAGGTCCAGGAACGGGTCGCTGAAGTGGGCGGTGGCCAGGACCGCGCGCTCGGCCCGCAGCGCGCCGAGCACCTCGGCGCGGGTGGCGGCCGCCGCCGCCTGGTCGTCGTCGTAGACGTAACGGACGCTCGGATCGGCCAGCTGCGCCGGGTGCAGCACCAGGTCGCCGGTCATCGCCAGCTCGCCCAGCCGGACGATCTGGTGGCCGGGGGTGTGCCCCGGGGTGAGCTGCACGCGTACGCCCGGCGCGACCTGGCAGTCGCCGTCGACCACCTGCAACTGTCCCTTGATGGGAGTGACGATCTGGTCGAGCATCGCGCCATGGGCCGCGTCGACCTCGGCTTGCTGGAGAACGTACCTGGCGTTCTCGAACAGCGGCCGGCCGTCCGCGACCGCGCCACTGGCGTGGTCGCTGTGCAGGTGCGTGAGGATCACGGTGCCGACGTCGGCCGGTTCGACCCCGGCGGCGGCCAGCTCACCGGGCAGTGTCCCCGGCACCGGCGCCCAACTCGACGCCGGTGAGTCCGCGGCGCCGATGCCGGTGTCGACCAGGGTGACCCGGCCGGCCCGGTCACGTAGCAGGTAACAGTGGAAGTGCAGGATCCACGGCTCGTCCGCGAGCCCTCCCCCCGGGAACATCTCGGTGAGCGGGCGGCGGATCGCCGGGCCCATGGGACCCACGGCGTCGCAGAGAGGCGTCACTTCGACGCCGGAGATCGTGCGCGGTTTGTGTGGCATTCGCCCAGATTAGGCGGCCACGCGCTGGCGCGGAACGTACTCGTTCTCGACGTCGGCGGCGTAGACGGCGCGGCTGCAGTGGGCGCACCGATAGATGATCGGGCCCTCGTCGAGCTCGTTGTGACACCGCGGGCAACGGGTGCTGGTCTTCATCGTGATCCCCCCAAGGAGTTCGTGGTTCTATGAAAGCCTCATCGGATTGCAGCGGCCCTGCATCTCACTTGACAGGTTGCCGGTGCGTTGATGGGCGATCTGTGTCGTCGTGCACACCTGCTGCGGGTAATTCGCAGCACTCCGGCACCGAGAAGAACTTTGTGAGAGGAACATTGTTACGCCGCACCGCCGGCGGCGAGGCGGAAGAGCCGAGAACCCCCCGGGAATAGCCCAAGCGGGCTAGGTGTTGTATGGGCCGGAACGTGTGATACGTTGCCAGCGGCGTTGAGCTTCCAGCTCCGCCACTTCCCTCATAGCCCGCCCCGGTTTCCCGGGCCCGGCTCATTCTTCACACTCGCCGGCTTTCTTCGGCGGTGCCCTCAAGGAGGGTTCATCATGTCTGTTCAAACCATTCCCAAACCGCGCTCCGGTGCGCCCATTCGGCAGGTCAGTGGCCTGCTCGACGTGCGGGAGAAGGGCGCCTTCATCCGCGCCGGACACCTGCCCGGCCCCGATGACGTCCGCGTGCCGCCCGACCGGGTCAGGCAGCTCGGCCTGCGCCCCGGCGACCACGTCGTCGCCACCGTCGCGGGCGGCAAACCGGTCGAGGTCGAGTCCGTCAACGGCACCGCCGACTGGCGGCACCGCCCGCACTTCGCGGACCTGATCCCGATCCACCCCACCGAACGCCTGCGCATCGAGACCGAGTCGCTCAGCACCCGCGTCATCGACCTGTTCGCGCCCATCGGCAAGGGCCAGCGCGGGCTCATCGTGGCCCCGCCCAAGGCCGGCAAGACCATGGTCATGCAGGCGCTCGCGGCGGCCATCGCGCGCAATCACCCGGAGACGCACCTCATGGTCGTGCTCGTCGGCGAGCGGCCGGAAGAGGTCACGGAGATGCGCGCCTCCATCAAAGGCGAGGTCTTCTACTCGACCTTCGACCACCCCGACCGCGACCACACCGCCGTCGCCGAGCTGGCCATCGAACGCGCCAAACGCCTCGTGGAGAACGGCGAGGACGTCGTGGTGCTGCTCGACTCGCTGACGCGGCTCGGGCGCGCGTACAACAACCTGGCCCCCGGCGGGGGCCGCGTGCTCACCGGTGGCATCGACGCCACCGCGCTCTACCCGCCGAAGCGCTTCTTCGGCTCCGCGCGCAACGTAGAAGGCGGCGGCTCGCTGACGATCCTGGCCACCGTGCTGGTGGACACCGGGTCGCGCATGGACAACAGCCTGTACGAGGAGTTCAAGGGCACCGGGAACATGGAGGTGCACCTGGCCCGCGACCTGGCCGAACGACGCCTGTTCCCCGCGGTAGACCTGGGCATCTCCGGTACCCGCCGAGAGGAGATCCTGCTGCCGGCCGGCGAGCGGCAGGTGATCTGGAAGCTGCGCCGGATGCTCGGCGCGCTCGATCGGCAGCAGGGGCTGGAGCTACTGGTCGGCAAGCTCCGCGAGACACCCTCCAACGCGGCCTTCCTGCTTGAGGCCGGCGCCTGACCCCCTGGCGCGTCAGGTCCCCCCGGGCCATGACAATGGGCGCATGCTTGCTGACATCATCAAATACCTGGCCTGCCCCGTCTGTGCCCGTGAGATGTGGTCGGCGGGTGACACGCTCCGCTGCGCCGAAGGCCATGCGTACGACGTGGCCAAGCAGGGCTACGTGAGCCTGCTGGTCGGCTCGCGGACGCCGGGAACGGCGGACAGCGCGGCGATGGTGGCGGCGCGGGCCGAGTTCCTGGGGACCGGACACTACGCTCCGCTCGCCGACGCGCTCGCCGAGAGTGTGCGGTTGAGGATATTCGGCGCCAATGGCCGGGAAGACGATGCTTTCCGTAGGGATAGGTTCTCGGCACTGCCGGACGCGGCGGCCGAGAAGGCGTACCGTAGTGCCGCAGTGGCTCGTGGAGCAGGGACGGCGTGGCAGGGCGCCGATCACGCGCCGGAGCCCGTGATCGTTGATGCCGGAGCCGGGACCGGCTACTACCTGGCGACGGTGCTGAGAGCGGTGGACCGTGGCATCGGGATGGCATTCGACGTTTCCAAGCACGCCGTGCGGCGTGCCGCTCGGTCACATCCGAGGGCGGGGGCCTTCGTGGCCGACGTGTGGCGGCCGTTGCCCATCAGGGACGGGGTGGCCGACGTGGTGATCGACGTGTTCGCGCCGCGGAACGGTCCCGAATTCCGGCGCATTCTGCGGCCTGGCGGCGCGGTGATCGTCGTGACACCCGCTCAGGCACATCTGAGCCCGCTCGTCGAGGAGTTGGGGCTGCTCTCCGTCGACGAGGAGAAGGAGCGGCGGCTGGCCAGGAGCCTGGAAGGCTTCGAGGAGACCGAGCGGCGGCCGGTCGAGTTCGATCTGGAGCTGGGTCCCGACGAGGTCGCCGGCGTGGTGGGGATGGGGCCGAGCGCGTGGCACACTGAGCCGACCGAGCTGGCGGAGCGGATTTCCAGCTTTCTGTCACGGTTTCCTGTGAAAAAGCGGGAAAAAGTGGCGGCCAAGGCCGCGTTCCACCTGTCTATCTTCGAGGCCCTGCCGCGATCAAGGGCTGTTCCTTGACGGACATCTGGGACTCGTGTTAATGATGGGGCATTTAGTCCGAAATTCCCCCACATTCCCGGAGTATTTCCGCGAGACAAGCGCAATACTGGACGGCAACCCACGCCCGGAGGCGGGGCGAGAGGGAGGGGGGCGCGCCGGATGAAGGCCGAGGAACGCTGGCAGGCCAGGTTCCGAGCGTCGCGCATGACGTTGCCCTCCTGGGCACGGCTGGCCCCGAACCGCTCGATCTATCGCTCCAACGCCACCGGCACCTGGGAGGTCTACGCCTGGGACCGCGCCAGCGGCGCCAACCGCCAGGTGACCGACCGGCCCAAGGGCACGGCCCACGCCGCGATCGACCCCACCGGCCAGTGGATCTACTGGTTCGCCGACATCGAGGGCGACGAGTTCGGCGTGTGGTGGCGCCAGCCGTTCACCGGCGGCCCAGACGAGCAGGTCGCTCCCGA
The DNA here is from genome assembly GCF_040659625.1 of Nonomuraea sp. NPDC049750. Lineage (NCBI taxonomy): Bacteria > Bacillati > Actinomycetota > Actinomycetes > Streptosporangiales > Streptosporangiaceae > Nonomuraea > Nonomuraea sp. NPDC049750. The sequence continues at coordinate 143,748 of NZ_JBFANB010000022.1, read as the reverse complement.
CCTGGAGCCCGGCCAGCCGGGCGGCATCGCCCTGTCCATGGCGGGCCACGCGGCGATCAGCCTGGCCAGCGAGGGCTCGTTCAGGATCCATCTGGTACGGCCCGGCGAACCGTCTCGCCTGCTGTACGAGCACGCCGAGGCGGCCTGGGTAGCCGACATGTCCCTCGACGGCTCACTAATCGCGATAAATCATGCCGAGTATGGCGACTTCCGTCATCCGGCGCTCCGCGTCGTACGTCCGAACGGCGACGTCGTCGGCGAGCTCTACGACGGCCCGGACAAGGGCGTGATCGGCCTCAAGTTCGCCCCGGTGCCGGGCGACCGCCGCATGCTCGCCCTGCACGAGCGCCGCCAGCGTCAGGCGCCCCTGGTCTGGGACCCGGCGACCGACGAGCAGCGCGAGATCTGGATGAAGGACTCCGGCGAGCTGACCGCCAGCTGGTACGACGACGGCCGCGGCCTGCTGATCCTGCGCGACAACCGCGCCCGCAGCTACCTGCACCGCTACGACCTCGCGGGCGGCGGGCTGACCCTGCTCGAGACGCCCCACGGCGTGATCGACGCCGCGGCCCCGCGCCCCGGCGGCAACGTCGAATACTCCTGGTCCAGCGCCTCCCGGCCACCGGTGATCCGCTCCAGCAACGGCCAGGTCGTGCTCAACTCCAGCGGCCCCTCGGCGCCGCCGAGCGTGCCCGTCGAAGACCTCGACGTGCCCGGCCCCGGCGGCAGGATCCACGCGCTGGTCTCCCGCCCCGAGTCCGGCGCCGCGCCGTTCCCGACCGTCTTCCTGCTGCACGGCGGCCCGACGACGCACGACCGCGACGCCTTCTCCCCCGAGGTCGCGGCCTGGGTGGACGCCGGCTTCGCGGTGGTGCGGGTCAACTACCGCGGTTCGACCGGCTACGGCTCGGCCTGGCGCGACGCGCTCCACAGCGACATCGGCCACATCGAGCTGGCCGACGTCGCCGCCGTACGCGAGCACGTCGTGGAGCGCGGCATCGCCGACCCCGCCAGAATGCTGCTGACGGGCACCGCCTGGGGCGGCTACCTCACGCTGCTCGGCCTCGGCACCCAACCCGAGCTGTGGACGGCCGGCATCGCGGCGGTGCCGATCGCCTGCCACGAGACCTCCTACGAGGACGAGGCCGAGAGCCTGCGCGCCTACCACCGCGCGCTGCTGGGCGGATCGCCCGACGAGCAGCCCGAACGCTATGCGGCCAGCTCCCCGATCACGTACGTGGACCGGGTAGAGAGTCCGGTGCTGATCCTGGCCGGCGAGAACGACAGCCGCTGCCCGCTGCGGCAGATCGAGAAGTATGTGGCGAAACTGGCCGAGCACGGGCGGGAGCATGAGGTTTACGCCTACGACGCCATCCGCGGCTCGCTGGTCATGTCCGAACGGATCGCGCAAATCGCGCTACAGCTTGAATTCGCCCGCAAGCATGTAAATCCACACTGATAATCGACAATTCGCCAAGTCGGCAGTCAACCGAAAAGGCGCATGAGGGTCAGTGGCGCGCCCATATCAGTGAGCGCGCCCATCAAGATCAGCGGGCGCGGAGGACCACGATCGCGAGGTCGTCCGCGCTCGGCTCCGTGGCGAAGTCGGCCGCCCCTCTGCGGATCCGCTCGGCCACCGCGCGGGCCGACAGCCCGGCGCACTCGGCGAGCAGCTTGGCCAGCCCGCCGTCGTCGTCGAGCAGCCGCCCGCCCGAGCGCCGCTCCGTCACCCCATCGGTCACCGCCAGCAGCACGTCACCGTGGTCGAGATGCAGCGTGTCGGCCTCGAACACCACCTCGTGGAAGACCCCGAGCAGCGACTGCGGGGTCGTCACCGTCTCGACCACGCCGCTCGGCTTGAGGCGCAGCGCCTCGGGATGGCCGGCCGACACCAGGCGTACCTCCAGACCGGTCGGCACCGGCGTGATGTCGCCGTGCAGCAGCGTGAGGAACCTGGCCCGCTCGCCCTCCTCCAAGATCGCCTGGTTGAGCCGGCCGAGCACCGCCGCCACCCCGTAGCCCTCGCGGGCGAGCAGGCGCAGCGTGTGGCGGGCCAGGCCCGTCACGGCGGCGGCCTCCGGGCCGGTGCCGCACACGTCGCCGATCGCGAACCGCCAGGAGTCGTCGCCGGCCTTGAACAGGTCGTAGAAGTCGCCTCCGACCTCGTTGGCCTCGCCGGCGGGCTCGTACACGACGCCGTAGTCGAGACCGGGCACCTCGGGCTCGTTCGGCGGGAGCAGGCTGCGCTGGAGCGCCCGGTTGGCCGCGGCCTGCTGGGCGTAGACGCGGGCGTTGTCGGTGGCCAGCGCGGCCCGCCTGGCGATGTCCTCGGCGAACTGGATGACCTCGTCGGGGAAGCGGTCGGGCCGGCCCAGGCACATCATGCCCAGGCCCCGGCCGCGCGCGGTCAGCGGGACCGCGAGCACCTGCGAGTCGGCCAGGTGAACGGTGGAGGTGACGTGGGCGTCGGCGATCATCGTGTCCATGTCGCCCAGCTGCTCGCGCAGCCCGTCGATCCTGGCCTCGTCGGCGTGCCAGAGGTAGACCAGCCGCAGCGGCCCGACAGCGGTGTCAGAGGTGTAGACGGCGCACCAGCTCGCCAGTCGCGGCACCACGATCTGGGCGATGATGGCGGGCACCATGTCGGGGTCGAGAGTGCCGGCGAGCAGGTCACTCGCGTCAGCCAGGAACCCCAACCAATGCGGTCCTCTGGCGCTCTCCTCCAGCCATTCGGATGCCACTCTGTCCGTCGAGCCGGGTAGCGTGAGTCTTGCCCAATGGACACGAGAATCACCTGCGAAGGTGATTCCCCACTCCTCCACCCCCACAGACGGAGCCTTCGGGTCGCCCTGTGAGGTGCTCCGCTGTCTCAACTCGACCTGCACGGCGTCACCAAAATGCTTCCAGATGACTTCGAACGGCTCGTCCACCACCTGTTGTGCCAGGTCACCCGCGACCTGCTCGGCCAGATGCAGCACGCTGCCGACCGCCCAGGCGGTCATCACCTCACGGGTGAACCTCATCGCAGCCGTCACGGCGGTGTCACCGGGCGCGAACGTAGCGGCCAGCACCGCATGGGGAGTAGCAGTCATCGCATCGTGCCTACCACACTTCCTGCTGACTTGGGGTAAATCCAAGGACGCGACTATGAGCTACTCATCGTGACAGACTTGACTCACTCGCGGTGGCACCCCGGGAGTGAAGGAGGCCCCATGACAACGGCCAAGACCGCACTGAGCTCTGAGGAGAGGACCTACACCGAGTCGGATCTCGTCCCGATCCTGGAGACCCTCTTCTCCTGGCGCGACGGCGACTTCCGCCGCCGGGTCCCGCATGCCCCGGCCGGCATCCTCAGTGAAGTGCGGTTGCTGCTCAACGAAGTGGCCGACCGTCGCGAACATCTCGCCAACGAGCTGGTGCGCGTACGCAAGGAAGTTGTCAAGGAGGGCCGCTTCGGCGAGCGGCTGACGCCGGGGCCGGGAGTCGGCGCCTGGGCGGAGAGCGTCGAGTCGGTCAACATGTTGATCGACGCCCTGGTGAGCCCGGTGAGCGGTGCCGCCGACGTGATCGACGCGGTGGCCAAGGGCGACCTGTCGCGGCGGATCGACCTCGATCGCTCGGCCCGCGGCGAGGTGCGCCGCCTGGGCAAGGCGATCAACGGCATGGTCGACCAGCTCGCGCTGTTCAACTCCGAGGTCACGCGGGTGGCCAGAGAGGCCGGCACCGAGGGCCGGCTGGGTGGCGGCGCCAACCTGCGCGGCATGTCCGGCAGCTGGCGCGACCTGACCGAGGCCGTCAACACGATGTCCTCCCGGGTGGCCGCGCAGGTGCGTGACATCGCGGTCGTGACCACCGCCGTGGCCAAGGGCGACCTGAGCCGCAAGGTGACGGTCGACGCCGTGGGCGAGATGTTCGAGCTCAAGAACACCGTCAACACGATGGTGGACCAGCTGTCCGGCTTCGCCGAGGAGGTCACCCGAGTCGCCCGCGAGGTCGGCACGCAGGGCCAGCTCGGCGGCCAGGCCCGGGTGTCGGGTGTGTCGGGCGTCTGGAAGGACCTCACCGACAACGTCAACTTCATGGCCAACAACCTCACCAGCCAAGTACGCAGCATCGCGACCGTGGCCACGGCGGTGGCCCAGGGCAACCTGTCGAAGAAGATCACCGTCGACGCGGAGGGCGAGATCCTCCAGCTCAAGGACACCCTCAACACGATGGTCGACCAGCTGTCGTCCTTCGCCGACGAGGTGACCCGAGTCGCCCGCGAGGTCGGCACCGAGGGCAAGCTGGGCGGACGCGCCGAGGTGAAGGGCGTGTCGGGCGTCTGGAAGGACCTCACCGACAACGTCAACTCCATGGCGTACAACCTGACCTATCAGGTGCGCAACATCGCCCAGGTGACGACGGCCGTGGCCAACGGCGACCTCACCCGCAAGATCGACGTGGACGCCCAGGGCGAGATCCTGGAGCTCAAGTCGACCATGAACACGATGGTCGAGCAGCTGTCGTCGTTCGCCTCCGAGGTGACCCGAGTCGCCCGCGAGGTGGGCACCGAGGGGCAGCTGGGCGGCCAGGCACAGGTACGCGGCGTCTCCGGGGTCTGGAAGGACCTCACGGAGAACGTCAACTCCATGGCCAACAACCTGACCTCCCAGGTGCGCCAGATAGCGGCGGTCTCCTCCGCGGTGGCCCAGGGCGACCTGTCGAAGAAGATCACCGTCGACGCGCAGGGCGAGATCCTCCAGCTCAAGGACACCCTCAACACGATGGTCGACCAGCTGTCGTCCTTCGCCGACGAGGTGACCCGAGTCGCCCGCGAGGTCGGCACGCAGGGCCAGCTCGGCGGCCAGGCCCGGGTGCAGGGCGTGTCAGGCGTCTGGAAGGACCTCACCGACAACGTCAACTTCATGGCCAACAACCTGACCTACCAGGTGCGCAACATCGCCGAGGTGACCACCGCGGTCGCCAACGGCGACCTCACCCGCAAGATCGACGTGGACGCCCAGGGCGAGATCCTGGCGCTCAAGACCACCATCAACCGGATGGTCGACCAGCTGTCCTCGTTCGCCTCCGAGGTGACCCGAGTCGCCCGCGAGGTGGGCTCCGAAGGCCAGCTCGGCGGCCAGGCGCGGGTCGAGGGCGTGGAAGGCACCTGGAAGCGGCTCACCGAGAGTGTCAACGAGCTGGCCGGCAACCTCACCACGCAGGTACGCGCGATCGCCACCGTGACCAGCGCCGTGGCCAGAGGCGACCTGACCCGTTCGATCGCCGTCGAGGCGCAGGGCGAGCTGGCGGAGCTCAAGGACAACATCAACTCGATGGTGGCCAACCTCCGCGAGACCACCCAGGCCAACCAGGAGCAAGACTGGCTCAAGTCCAACCTGGCCCGTATCTCCCGGCTCATGCAGGGCCACCGCGACCTGTTCGAGGTGGCCAAGCTGACGATGAGCGAGCTGACGCCGCTGGTGTCGGCCCGCTATGGCGCCTTCTACGGCGTCGATCCCGAGGGCGAGCACGAGCTGCTGCTGATCGGCGGCTACGGCGTACGCCCCGACCGGGGCCCGCGCCAGCGCTTCGCGGTCGGTGAGGGCATCGTCGGCCAGGCCGCGGCCCAGGGCCGGCACATCGTCCTCGACGACGTGCCGCCGCGGTTCATCACCATCGACAGCGGCCTCAGCCAGTCGACGCCCGCGCAGATCGTCGTACTCCCGATCCTGTTCGAGAACCGCGTCCTGGGCGTGCTGGAGCTGGCCTCCTTCACCCCGTTCGGCGAGGTGCACCTCGACTTCCTGACCCAGCTCGTCGAGACCATCGGCGTCACGATGAACACCATCATCGCCAACTCGCGCACCGAAGACCTGCTGACGGAGTCGCAGCGGCTCACCCGCGAGCTGCAGGAGCGCTCCGACGAGCTGCAGCGCCAGCAGGAGGAGCTGCGCAGGTCCAACGCCGAGCTGGAGGACAAGGCGGCGCTGCTGGCCAAGCAGAACCGCGCCATCGAGATCCAGAACTTCCAGATCGAGCAGGCCCGCCGCACGCTGGAGGAGCGCGCCGAGCAGCTGGCCGTGTCCTCGCGCTACAAGTCCGAGTTCCTCGCGAACATGTCCCACGAGCTGCGCACGCCGCTCAACAGCCTGCTGGTGCTGGCCAAGCTGCTGACCGAGAACGCCGAGGGCAACCTGACCTCGCAGCAGGTCGAGTTCGCCAGGACGATCCACGGCGCGGGCTCCGCGCTGCTCCAGCTGATCAACGACATGCTCGACCTGTCCAAGGTCGAGGCCGGCCGAATGGACATCCATCCGATCCAGGTGTCGCTGCCGAAGATGGTCGACCTCCTGGAGGCGGCGTTCGCGCCGCTGGCCCAGGACAAGGGGCTGGCGTTCGCCGTCGAGGTGGACCGCGACGTGCCGCAGGAGCTGCGCGCCGACGAGCAGCGCCTGCAGCAGGTGCTGCGCAACCTGCTGTCCAACGCGGTGAAGTTCACCCCGAAGGGTGAGGTGAAGCTGCGGGTCACGCCGGTTTCGGCGGGGGTCCAGTTCGACGACGACACCCTGCACAGCGCCCACGACCTGCTGGCCTTCCAGGTGATCGACACCGGCATCGGCATCGCGCCCGACAAGCGCGAGGTCATCTTCGAGGCGTTCCGGCAGGCCGACGGCACCACCAGCCGCAAATACGGCGGCACCGGGCTGGGCCTGTCGATCTGCCGCAAGATCGCCAGGCTGCTCGGCGGTGAGATCCACGTCGACAGCGAGCTGGGCAAGGGGAGCACGTTCACCCTTTACCTGCCAGCCTCCTACACCGGCCCGCTGGCCGAGACCGACAGCGACGCCGTGGTCGAGCGCAGGCAGCTGCTCGCCGTGCCGGTCGAGGAGACGGCGGCCGCGCTGCACGAGCCGCCGATGCCGCTCGACCTGCCGCTGCCCGAGCTGATCGAACCGCCCGCCGAGACCAGCCAGTGGCACGGCGACGACCCGCTCAACGGCGCGAAGATCCTCATCGTCGACGACGACATCCGCAACGTGTTCGCCCTCACCAGCGTCCTCGAACGGCATGGCTCCACGGTCGTCTACGCTGAAAACGGCCGGGAAGGAATCGAACAGCTCGAACGGAACGAGGACGTCGCTCTCGTGCTGATGGACATCATGATGCCGGAGATGGACGGCTGGGCCACGACCTCGGCCATCAGGCGCATGCCGCAGTTCGCCGATCTCCCGATCATCGCGTTGACCGCCAAGGTCATGCGGGGCGATCGCGAGAAGAGCATCGCCTCGGGCGCGTCCGACTACGTACCCAAGCCCGTCGACGTCGACCGGCTGCTCGAACGGCTGCGCGGTTGGCTCGGCCGCGGGCGGTCGACCGGCGAGTCCACCGCCGAAGGGGCGTGATCCATGCCGGATCGTGCCAAGATCCTCCTGGTCGACGACCGCGAGGAGAATTTGATCGCCCTCGAAGCGATCCTGAGCTCGCTCGACCTGGTGCCCGTACGCGCCAGGTCCGGCGAGGAGGCGCTCAAGGCGCTGCTCAACACGGAGTTCGCGCTGATCCTGCTCGACGTGCGGATGCCGGGCATGGACGGCTTCGAGACGGCCGCCCACATCAAGCGGCGGGAGCGGACCCGCAACATCCCGATCATCTTTCTCACGGTGGTCGACAGCGCGCCCGACTACGCCTTTCGCGGCTACGCGGCGGGCGCCGTCGACTACCTGACCAAGCCGTTCGACCCGTGGGTGCTGCGGGCCAAGGTGTCGGTGTTCACCGAGCTGTACAACATGAACAAGCGACTGGCCGAGCAGGCGTCGATGCTGCGCGAGCGGCTGAGCGGCGAGCTGCCGCCGGGCGCGGGTGACCAGGCGGCGATCCTGCCCGAGCTGTCGCGGCGGCTGACGGCGGTGGAGGACGAGCTGGGCAGGGTGCGGGAGCTGGCCAACAAATCGCACGACCCGACGCTGTCCGTCCCGCTCGCCGACCTCGCCGACCGACTCGCCCACCTGCGCTCCGGCTTCGACGCCCTGTCGTAGGCCGCCGCGCCGTCTCTTGTCCGTCCCCGAGGCGCTGAGATCGTTCTCAGAGGCGCGCTGGCGTCTGGACCGCAGCGGGGAAAGGAACTCCGGGCTCAGGGCGGGTCAGGGTATGAGCCGCTTCTCATATTCGCTATGAAAGGCTAACTTTCAGCTATGATCTCTTGCTGGCCTTGTTGAGGTTGGCGGCGGCGGCCAAACGTCTGGGTGTGCACCCGACTACGCTGCGCTCGTGGGCCGATCAGGGCCAGATTCGCTTCGTCTGGGTGGGCAAGGCGCAACCTGAGCGCCGCTTCGACGAAGCGGACCTGGATGCCTTCGCCGGTGTTGCGGCCTCTTCGGTGCGGGAGCGGGTCGAGGTCGCCTACGTACGAGTGTCCGGGGCCGCCGGGCAGGAGACGTTCCTGGCGGCGCAGGAAGATGAACTGCGGCGTACTAGCCGGACCGGGATCGTGAAGGTGTACCAGGACAGGGCCTCGGGGTTGCGGGAGAATCGCCCTGGCCTGAACAAGTTGCTGGCCGATGCCGTGGCGGGGAAGTTCACCGTGGTCCGTATCACCCATCAGGATCGGCTGGCGCGGTTCGGGGTGGCCTGGATCAGCGCGCTGCTGGCTCGTGACGGGGTGAGCGTGGAGGTGCTGCACGCCAAAGGCAGCGCCGGTGGCGTAGAGGAACTCCTGGCCGACTTCATGGCGCTGACCGCGACCTTCGCCGGCCGCATGTACGGCATCCGGTCGCGCGAGGCGCGCAAACGGCTGCTGGCACAAGCCGATACCCGCATCAATGCGGCCTCACCGCCTGAGGCGGGCGTGTGAGTATCCTCACCGCCACGGCCATCTGCACCGCCCATGGCGCGATCGTGGACTCGACGGGCCAGGTTGTTGCTCAGCGGTTGCTGGCGCAGCGGGTGAGCTGGCTGACCGCTCTGACGGCCGGTCTGACTGACGATCTGGTCACCACCCGGTGGACGGCGGCGGATCTGCAAGCGTTGGCGGCCGGGGTGGGGTTGGACGGGCGGGCGTTGCCGGCCAAGGGCTGGATGGCCGTGCGGCGACTGGGCTGGGGCCTGGCCCCCACGCCCGGCCTGCAGGTGTGTGATCGCGTGCTGCGCTGCGCCCAGGAACAGGCCGGGCGCACCCTGCGACTCGCGCTGTACCGGCGCGCGCTGGTGCAGGCCATTGTGGCGACCTGGCCACAAGATCCGCGGGCACGCACCGACGCCGAATGGGAGGCGCTGCGCGCGCTGCTGCCGAAGGCGGTGGGCGTGGCGGAGATTCGCAACCGTACCCGGCAGATCCGCGCCAGCCTCGATGAGCAGGGCGTGTTGCGGGCCGATCTGACCGATCTGGAGCAGGCGCCGGCCAGTGCGGCGCAGATCGTGCTGGCGGCGGCCGACCGGCAACTGCTCACCCTGGAACGCACCGGCGAGCGCGGCGCCCGGCTACGGGTGAAACTGCCCCTGGTCGCCTCACCCACCCGCCGCGCGGACTGGGCCTGGCACGTGCTGCCCATCGCCTTGCCACCAACCGTGGCCGCGCAGGCGAAACTGTGCGCGCCCACCCTGCGCGTGCACAAGGGCCGGGTACGCGTCGATCTGCCGTTCCAGACCCCGATCGCCTTCGCGCCCGCCACCGGGCACGTGCGCGGCTGCGGCTTCGATTGGGGCGTCAACAAACTCCTGACCGGCGTGACCGGGAGCCTGGCCGACGGCGCCGACGGCCAGGTGATCTCCGATGGGCGGCCGCTGACCTATGACGCGAGCGGCGTGTCGGCCAAGCTGGGCCGGCTGCGGGCCGAGCGGGAGTACCTGGCCACCAAACGCGCCCATCAGCAACGCCTGCTGGCCGGAATCACGCCCGCCGATTCCCGCTTCACCGAACTGGACACCGCGCATGAGGTCATCTGTGCCACCCGGGCGGCCCGGCGCGCCCGCCGCACCCAAACCGACCTGCACCCCCGCCCAGCGGCGCGAGACAGATCCAAGAACCGTCCCACCCCCAAACGACCCACCCGCCCCACACGCGCCTCCAAGACCTCCAGCCGTGTGCCCGACCGGCGCACGGTGCCGCCCCACTCCCCACAAGGAACGGACAGCGTCCGGCGGGCCATGCACCCCAGCCGGGACGGCACACGCCGTACCGGACAGGGCATGTCAGGAACTCACCACCGGACCGGCTTCCACCACGCCAAAACCACCCCTGTACTCGCGCTCACCGCACACAGGGGCGGCCCAAGCCAGGCCACGCCCACCCGACTTACCTGATCCCTTCAGGCAACCACAGAGAATTCAAGACGCTAGTGCCTGGCGCGCTCCAAGGCGTCCCAGAAGCCGCGGCGCAGCGCGTGGCGTACCTCGTCGTGCAGCAGGAAGTCGATCGGCAGGGACGATCCCTGGAGTAGGCGAGCCTCCAGGTCGGAGGGCATCCGCGGCTTGCGCGCGAGCACGGCCTCCAGCCACAGGGCCGGCGCGTCGCGGGCCACGGACTCGCCGAAGTCGTGCCCCTCGCGATGGGCGGCCTTGACGGCGTCGGACAGCGTGGTCGCCCCGGCCGTGGCGGCCGAGGGCTGGGAGACCGGCGCGGGCTGCGGGCCGGTGTAGGCGCCGAGCTGCGAGGGCTGGTACGTGCCGCTGGACTGCGGCGGCGGGGGCTGATAGGTGCCGTTGGACTGCGACGGCGGCGGTTGGTAGGTGCCGTTGGACTGCGACGCGAACTGCCCGGTCGTCGGCGCCTGCGGCTGCTGCGGGATGGGTCCGGTCACCGGGGCGGCCGACGGCGTCGGATCGGGCTGATAATTGGCGTAGCTGGGCGGCGACTGCTGGCCACGCCCCGCCGACGGCATCGCGCCGTTGGCACCGGACTGGCTCGCTCTGTCGGCGGCGTGGCTGCCCCCGCTCGGCTGGGCGGGCGGCAACTCCCGCTGCGCGTGGCCGTTACTGGCCGACTGGTGATGTCCGTTGGACGCCTCGATGGCGCCGGCCACCATGTTGACGTAGGGGCGCAGGTGGACGCCGCCCAGCTCGATGATGTCGTCGCTCTCCTGCATGAGCGTGCGGGAGGCCGCCCAGCTGCCGTCCACCGCGATGTGCACCACGGTCACCCGGACGCCGAGGTCCTGGGCGTCACTGACGACCTGGGCGAGGTCCTCGTCACCGCTGACCACGACGGCGTCGCAGATGGCGCTGTTGCGGGCGAGGGTCATCAGGTCGCGGTGCACCTGGGCATCCACGCCTTCGCGCCGACCGGGACGGATGCGCGAGAGACGGAGCTTGAGGCCGGGGATGTCGGCGAGCACGTCGTGCTCCGGAGTACGGCGGGCTTCGACGGTCGCCTCGTACCAGTAGCACCGCAGCATCGGCAGGCCGGTGCGCTCGCGCGAGAGGTTCGACAGGAGCTGCAAGAGCCCTGGATAGTCCCAGGCCACGGCTTCACGATGGCGGGTGCCATGCACGGCCATCGCGCCGTCGGCCAGCAGATAGCCAGCGTCCACGAACAGCGCGCAGCGATCCACTGACACGGCCCCTTTCCTGGTGGTCCGACCTAGCAGACTGTGCACCGTCAGAGCCGGATTCGCGGGCGGCCCTCTCTCAGGGTAATGAAAGCGGGTGATCGCGCGAGGTTAATCCCGACGATTCGCCCCTGCCCCGACCATACGCCGGTGCGTCCGGGCTGACCGTACCAATATGTCGGACTTTGGTCACTATCGTGCACATACGTCACGACCGTGCACGCACGCTGACGGCGGCGATCGCGAACAACACCACATCCTTCCGCGTATCGATGGCCAGCGCCGGGTCATGGCCGAGTTCACCGCCGAACGTGTCGACGTCGACACCGAACGTCATCCCCTTGGCGCCGTTGGACGAGCCGTCGAAGACGTTGTCCGCGTCACGGTCGCCTCCCACGGGGGCGAGCGGCCCCGCGCCCAGAGAGAGCCGGTCACCGTCGAGATCGGCATCGCCTCCCCAGGTCACCACCTCGATCCGAGCAGGCACCAGCCCGCCCGACGAAACCCGCCTGGACGAGCCTCCAGAGGCCGGGCGTCTCCTCGGGACTCCCGCGCGCACGGCCGCAGGAGCCACGCGCTTCCGCGGACTCCGCGCGGACAGGGCCCCAGGAGCCACGCGCTTCCCCGGACTCCGCGCGGACAGGGCCCCAGGAGTCACGCCCTTCTGCCCGCTCCGCACGGACGCGGCCGCAGGTGAGGTCGCACCGTCCCGCAGGCTCCGCGCAGGTACGGCCGCGGGAGCCACGTTCTCTCGGGGGCGTCCCGGGCCTCGGGCGAGTTCGGGTGCGGCGACCAGCCCGTCCAGTGGGATCCGGGCCTGACCCGCCTCGCCGCCGATGACGGTCGGCGTGTCGAGCACCACGGCGTGCCCGTACGGCTCGGTCGGATCGGTCGCGATCACCACCAGGCTCCATCCGGCGTGCTGCGCGACCCCCTCCCCCATCGGCGGGTCGGCCGCCCACCACGTGCCCTCCTGCCTGACACTCCCGACCAGCCCGGTCACGTCGGCGAACGCCTGGTAGGCGGGCCCTGAGGGCAGCTCGCGGACCGTCACCTGCTCGGGCCTGATGAACAGGTAACGCCGCCGACCCGGCGGCCGCAGTCTGATCGGCCCCGTGTTCTCCCCACTGGCCGACCAGTAGAGGCCCGCCCACACGACCCGACCGCCCGGGGGCAATCGCAGCGTGGCGCCGCTGGAGGCGTACGTATCCGGCACCCCATCCCCGTCGACGACCGCCATGGGCCACAGCTCGTCGTCACGCCTGTCGCCCTCCCGCCGCCGGGCCTCCGCGCAGCCGTCACGCTCCAGCGGGCAGCTCAGGAGCGAGTTGCCGACCGCCCTGACCGTCACCTGGCCGTCGGTGGCGAACCTGGCGGGCATCCCCTCCCGCCGTACCCCGGCCGCTGACCGCGCCCCGATCCGCAGCGAACCGGACGTGATCCGCACAGCGGGCCCGTCACCCTGGGGCGCCTGGGCGGCCACCTGAACGCGCAGAAACACGGCAGTCCGGCGACGCGCCTCAAGCGGCCCCCTGGCACACACAGCACCGTGCCCGGCCGGGCGACAAGTCCAGCCATCCAGGGTCCCAACGGGCGTAACCACCGCAGCACCATGACCGTAGCCACCGGGCTGGATCGGCGCCCCACCCGCCGCGGCACTGTGCTCGTAGGCGCCCTGCTGGATCGGCATCTCGCCCGCCGCGACACTGCGCTTGTAGCCACCCGGCTGGATCGGTGCGGCGCCGTGGTCGGAATCGTGCGGGCGGGTCAGGGTCACGCCTGCGGCGGTGCCAGGGCGGTTGTCGCCCGATGGGATCAGTGTGACGCCTGCGGGGAGGTCCACGGTGGCCGTGAGTTCGGCGGTCGGGGCGTTGCCCGAGTTGCGGAGTCGTAGCCCGATGATGCCGGGCTGGTCGCGGACCAGTGCGCCGAGCACGCCGATCGTGGCGTGCAGGCGCGCCCGGTGCCCCCTCGCCGCCGACGGGGTGTCCGGCCGACCGGGAGGAACCCGCGTGGGCTTGTCGGCCGGCCGTACGGGCGGCGGCCCCGCTGACGCGACGGGCTTGGCGACCGGCCTCGGCATCGGCTCCTCGGCCGAGACCAGCGTGAACGCGGCGGCGGCCGCGACAGCGGCGGCGGTACCACCCGCCACCGCCGCCTGTGCGTACGTGGGCACGCGCCGAACCCAGCCGAACACATGCCTGGGCACGCCCAGAACCCAGCCGAGCGCGGGCCTGGCCAGGCCCCGGACACAGCTGAGCACGTACCTGGGCAGGCGCCAAAGCTGGCCGAACGCACATCTGGGCGCCCGGCGCATCCGGCTGAGCACCTGCCCGGACGCTCGCCACACCCAGCCGAACACGGGCCCAGGCGCCTGCCACACCCGACCGAGCATGTTCACGGCCACCCGCCGCGCCCGATCGGACACCTGCCCGTCCACCCGCCCAGACCCCTGCCCGGAGGCCTGCCCAGCCTCCCGCCCAGACCCCTGCCCGGACGCCCACCGCGCCCTCCCCAACAGCCGCCCAGGCGCCCGCCCCAAGCGGCCCAGTGCGCCGGGGAGGCCATCCGGGCCGTCGCTCGAGGTTCTCTCCTTGGCCAGTGCCGCCGCGTACCCAGCGAAGACCGGGCCGGTGATCAGGGGGCCGATGATGACGCGTAGCCCCCGGCTCACGTCCGTCAGCTCCAGCAGGACCGCGCGGCATTCGGGGCAGCCGCTCACGTGCTCGTCCACTGCCTTTGAGTCACGCCTGGCCAGCACGCCACGGACGTAACGGCTCATCCTGCCCAGCGCCAGTCGGCACGTGTGGGGCGGTGGCGCCGCCAGGTGCGTCTGCAGGTACGCCTGGCGCAGGCCCGCGAGAGCCCGGCGGGCGAGGTCGGTGACGCCGTTGGCTGACAGGCCGAGCAGCGGGGCCACGTCGGCGGGCGGCAAGTGCTCGACCTCGGTGTGCCAGAGCACCGCCCGCCACCGCTCGGGCAGCGACAGGAACGCCTTGGCGATCAGCGATCGTTCGAGGCCGATGAGTGCTGGGTCGATGAAGGGCACACCGGGATCGACCTGCTCGATCCCGCCCATAGCCGCCTGCCACTCGGCCCCGCCCACGGCCGCCTGACCCCCGGCTCCACCCACGGCCGCCCGCCGCTCTGTCCCGCCTATGACCGGCTGGTCCTCGCCCCCGCTCGTGGTCACCTGCCGCACGGTTCGGCTCACGGCCGCCTGGCCCTCGGCCTTGGCCACGGCCGGCTGCTGCTCTGTCCCGCCTATGACCGCCTGGCCCTCGATTCCGCCCAGGATCACCTGGCGTTCGATCCCGCCCGTGGCCGCCTGCCGTTCGATCCCGCCCAGGGCTATCTGGCCGTCGGCCACCCGCGTACGGTCACAGACGGTGCGTCGCACAACCGTCAGCAGGTACGTCCTGAAGCCCGCCGAAGGACCGCCGCCACGGCCGACGAGGTCGAGGATCTTGGTGAACGACTCGGCGACCACGTCGTCGGCCTCGGCCTCGCCCCTGACGAGCTGGCGGGCCAGCGAGCGCGCGGCGGCCACGTGGCGGTCGTGGAGCTCGCGGTAGGCGGTGGCGTCGCCGGCTCGGACCGCGTGGAGAAGATCCGCATCACTCTGCGGCGATTCTGCACCCATAGTGACCTCACGATTACCCAGAGTTTACCTCCGAGCATTCCGCAGCCACCGTGCCGGCTAAACCGAAGGGCCGCGTTTACCTTCCCACGGCCCTCCCGGGCCTTCCGACAGCCGCTCCAGGCGGCCGTAGGCGGACCTCCTGGCCAGCCGTAGGCGGGACCTCCTGGACGTAGGCGAGGACCTTAAGCTGGGACCCATGACAGACCGCGACAACCTGCTCGCCGAGATCAAGAAGAAGGCCGTCGTGCACGGCAAGGTCGTGCTCTCCTCGGGTCAGGAGGCCGATTTCTACCTGGATCTGCGCCGGATCACGCTCGACGGGGTGGCCGCGCCCCTGGTCGGCAGGGTGATGCTCGACCTGACCAAAGATCTGGAGTACGACGCCGTGGGCGGGCTGACGTTGGGCGCCGATCCCGTCGCGACCGCGATGATGCACGCCGCCGCCACGCAGGGGCGCCCGCTCGACGCGTTCGTGGTGCGCAAGGCGCAGAAGGCGCACGGCATGCAGCGCAGGATCGAGGGTCCGGAGGTCAAGGGCCGTCGCGTGCTGGCCGTCGAGGACACCTCCACGACCGGCGCCTCCCCGCTGACGGCCGTCGAGGCGCTGCGTGAGGCGGGCGCGGAGGTGGTCGCCGTGGCCACGATCGTCGAGCGCGGCGCGGCGCCCCGGATGGCCGAGGAGGGGCTCGACTACCGCTCCGCGTTCACGCTCCAGGACCTCGGGCTGTGAACGCCTCCCGCGCGCCGGCCTTGCCCTGCGCGCGGGGCTTGCCGTTCTCGGTCACCACGACCGTGGCGGCGTCGCTGAGCACCACGTCGAGCTCGGGTTCGAAGTAGCTGACCTCTTCGCCTCTGCTCATGTCGCGATATTGCAGCACATCACCGCCCGGCACGCGGACCGTGACGAGGGGGCAGGTGTCCGCTACGCACTCGATGCGGACGGTCGGCACCTGGGCGCTGGCCTGCGGCTGGGCCGCGACCTTCCCGCGTTCGGGCTGCTGCTGCCGCGTGTCGAGCGAGGTGAGCAGCGCACGACCGCCGACGACCAGGAGCGTCACCACGGCCACCGCCGCCAGAACGGCGAGCGCGAGGCGGGCGAGGCCCATCGGATCTGACCTGTGGCGTCCCACAAGGGGGAGCGTACTCGTAGGCGGGGTCGATCTCGATCACCAAAAGATCGCTAAAACTCGATCGCTGAACGATCGTCAACGCACGCGGTGGTGCTTGCCGTTGGGCTCCGGTAGTTGCTTGCCGGCCCTGCGGGTCTTCACGACCTCAACGATGATCGGGATCAGCGAGATGAGCACGATGAGGAAGACACCGGGCAGGATGTACTTGTCGATCTTGGTCGGATCGACCTGGTTGCCCAGGAAGTGGCCGATCAGCAGCATGCTCTCGACCCACAGCACGCCACCGACCACGTTCCACAGGAAGAACGTGCGGGCCGGCATCTCCAGGACGCCGGCGACCGGATTGAGGAATGTGCGGACGATCGGTACGAAGCGGGCGATGATCACCGCTCTGGCCGGGCCGAACTTCACGAAGAAGTGCTCGGCCTTCTCCACGTACTCCCTCTTGAACAGCCGCGAGTCCGGCTTGTCGAAGAGTCTCCTGCCGATCTTGACCCCTATGAGGTGGCCGAGTTGGGCGCCCGCCACCGCGCACAGCGGCGTGGCGATCAGCAGCACGGGGAAGGACAGCGGCTCGATGCCAATCCCCTTCGCCGCGGCGGCGGAGCTGAAAATGCCCGCGGCGACGAGCAACGAGTCACCGGGCAGGAAGAACCCGATGAGCAAGCCCGTCTCGGCGAAGATGATCGCCAGGACGCCGACGGTCGCGAAGGCGCCGAGCATCGTCAGCCACCACGTCGGGTCCAGGAGATTGGAAAGCCAGTCCACGGGGTGAGCCTACCCGTCGCGAACGGCCTTGGCCGCCGCGCGTTGTCTCTACCACGCGGGGTAGCGGACGGGGATACTGGGCTGCGCGAAGCCGTACTTCTCAGGGAGATGAAGCATGCCTATAGCAACCCCAGAGGTCTATGCCGAGATGCTCGACCGCGCGAAGGCGGGCGGATTCGCCTACCCGGCGATCAACGTGACCTCTTCCCAGACGCTCAACGCCGCGCTCCGCGGCTTCGCCGAGGCCGGGAGCGACGGCATCGTCCAGGTGTCGACCGGCGGTGCGGAGTTCCTGTCCGGCGCCACGGTCAAGGACATGGTGATCGGTGCGACGGCGCTGGCCGAGTACGCCAGGGTGATCGCCGCCAAATACCCGGTGACGGTCGCGCTGCACACCGACCACTGCCCCAAGGACAAGCTCGACGGCTTCATGCGGCCGTTGATCGACATCTCGCTGGAGCGGGTCTCCAAGGGTCTCGACCCACTCTTCCAGTCGCACATGTGGGACGGCTCGGCCGTACCCCTGGAGGAGAACCTGGAGATCGCCAAGGAGCTCATCGACAAGTGCCACCGCGCCAACATCATCATGGAGATGGAGATCGGCGTCGTCGGCGGCGAGGAGGACGGCGTCGTCGGCGAGATGAACGAGAAGCTCTACACCACGACCGAGGACGCGCTGGCCACGGCCGAGGCCGTGGGGCTCGGTGAGAAGGGCCGCTACCTGCTGGCCGCCACGTTCGGCAACGTGCACGGCGTCTACAAGCCGGGGCATGTCAAGCTGCGGCCCAGCGTGCTGAAGGAGATCCAGGACGCCGTCGGCGCCAAGTATGGCAAGGACAAACCGTTCGATCTGGTCTTCCACGGCGGTTCCGGGTCGGCGATGGAGGAGATCCACGAGGCGATCTCCTACGGCGTGGTCAAGATGAACGTCGACACCGACACCCAATACGCCTTCACCAGGCCGATCGCGGACCACATGTTCCGCAACTACGACGGCGTACTCAAGGTCGACGGCGACGTCGGCAGCAAGAAGGCCTACGACCCGCGCGCCTACGGCAAGGCGGCCGAGGCCGGCATGGCGGCCCGCGTCGTCGAGGCCTGTGAGCACCTCAAATCCGCTGGGACGAAGATCTCCTAGCCACTTCGGCGGCTCGGCGGGTATGACTTGTCCTATGGATAACCTTCTCGCCGGGCCGCCCCCGACTCAACTGCCGGACCTGCCCGAGGCCAGGGAGGCGCTGGAAGCCGGCGCCAAGGCCGCCGACGTGGCGGCCCGTTTCCCCGCCTACCCGGCGGCCTGGGCCACGCTCGCGGAGGAGTACTTCGCGCAGGGCCACGCCGTCACCTCCTACGCTTTCGCGCGCACCGGCTACCACCGCGGGCTCGACCAGCTCCGCCGGAGCGGCTGGAAGGGGCACGGTCCCATCCCCTGGGAGCATGAGCCGAACCGCGGCTTCCTGCGCTGCCTCTACTCGCTCTCCAGGGCCGCCCAGGCGATCGGTGAGAAGGACGAGGCCGAACGATGCTTGCAGTTCCTCAGGGACAGCAGTGAGGACGCCTATGACGCGCTGGCCAAGAACTAGCACTTGGGACGAATAGGCCGACTCGGGTAGTCTCTCTACGCAAGAGCCCCTGTCGCACTTGCGCCAGGGGTTTCGTTTTGTGCTCGGGAGACTGAACCATGCCGGCTGCCGTTCTCGTTGGTGCCCAATGGGGCGATGAGGGCAAGGGCAAGGCCACCGACCTCCTCGGTGGCGACGTCGACTACGTCGTCCGCTACCAGGGTGGCAACAACGCGGGTCACACCGTGGTCATCGGTGACCAGAAATACGCACTGCACCTTCTGCCCACCGGAATCCTGTCGCCGCACGTCGTGCCGGTGATCGGCAACGGGGTCGTGATCGACCCCGGCGTCCTGCTCAGCGAGATCGACGGGCTGGCCGCGCGCGGCATCTCCGCCGAACGCCTGCTGATCTCCGCCGACGCGCACTTGATCATGCCCCACCACAAGGCGCTCGACAAGGTGACCGAGCGCTACCTGGGCAAGGCCAAGATCGGCACGACGGGCCGGGGCATCGGCCCCGCCTACGGCGACAAGATCTACCGGATGGGCGTACGCGTCCAGGACCTGCTCGACCCCGGCATCCTGGCCAAGAAGATCGAGGTCGCGCTGACCGAGAAGAACCAGGTGCTCACCAAGGTCTACAACCGGCGCGGCATCGAGGCCGAGGCCGTCGTGGAGGAATACCTCGGCTACGCCGAACGCCTCAAGCCGCACATCGCCGACACCTCACTGGTGCTGAGCCGGGCGCTGGACGAGGACAAGTTCGTGCTGCTGGAGGGTGGCCAGGGCACGCTGCTCGACATCGACCACGGCACCTACCCGTTCGTCACCTCCTCCTCGCCGACGGCCGGCGGCGCCTGCGCCGGGTCCGGCATCCCGCCGATGCGGATCACGAAGGTGATCGGCATCCTCAAGGCGTACACCACCCGCGTCGGTTCGGGCCCGTTCCCCACGGAGCTCGAGGACGAGATGGGCGAGTGGCTGCGCCAGACCGGCGGCGAGTACGGCGTGACCACCGGCCGCAACCGGCGCTGCGGCTGGTTCGACGCGGTCATCGCCCGCTACGCGACCAGGATCAACGGGGTCACCGACTTCTTCCTCACCAAGCTCGACGTACTGTCCGGGCTGGAGCGGATCCCGGTGTGCGTCGCCTATGACGTCGACGGCACGCGGCACGACGAGATCCCGATGACGCAGACGGACTTCCACCACGCCAAGCCGGTGTACGAGGAGTTCCCCGGCTGGCAGGAGGACATCACCGGCGCCAAGACCTTCGACGACCTGCCGCCCAACGCGCAGTCGTACGTGCGGGCGCTGGAGGAGATGAGCGGCGCGCCGATCTCCGCGATCGGCGTCGGCCCCGGCCGAGACCAGACGCTGGTGCTCCGCTCGCTCGTCTGACCCGAGCGGTTCACGGGTACGGCCGGCACCGCGTCGCCGGCCGTACCCCGAGTGAGCCTCGGGAAGCGGTCAGGACCTCAGGCCGCCGGCTCAGGAGGCGTTCAAGAAGCCCCTCAGGACGTCAGGAGGCGGCCAGGACGGCGGCGGTCATCGGGGTGCGGGTCGTCCAGCCGATGCTCCGGTAGAGGGCCTGACCGGCGGGAGTGGCCACCAGGATGCCCGTCCTGGCGCCGCGCGAGGCGGCGATGTCGGCCAGGGCCGTCATGACCACGCGCCCCAGGCCGCGGCGGCGGTGGTTCGGGGCGGTCTCGACCTGGTCCACGACCGCCGTACGCCCGGTGACCGCGATCTGCCCCCGGGCCGCGATCTCGCCCGCCGCCGTGAGCAGGCGGGCCACGGTCACGTCCGACCGGGTGGTGACGGCCAGCGTGTAGCCGTCGGGAGCCTCGGCCCGGCCCCGCGACAGCGGCCCCGTCATCATGAACTCCGGCTCGTCGATCGACCAGGCCGGCGTGAGCCAGGGGACGACCGCCTCAGCGGGTGCGCAGAGCTTGAGCCAGGTGCCCGGCGTGCTGATCGTCTCGGCCAGCAGCCGCAGGTCGCCGGGGGTGGGCGCGGGCAGCACGTGGCGGGCGACGTGGCCGGGGCGGCCGACGTCCACTCGCAGGCCCCATGGCTCCCGTACGGGCCGAGGGGCGCTGCGCGAGACCACCCAGCCGTCGACCCAGGCCTGGACGATTTCCGGCCGGACCGTTTCGAGTGCCTCCGTCATGACCGCCAGCTTATTGCCACAGAGTCGCATTTATCGACCTAATAAATGCCGTGCGTGGCGCGGCGACCTGCGCTTACTCTCCGGGGCATGGACATCCGTCGTGCCACCCGGCCCGAGGTCGTCGAGGCGGCCGGTCATCTCTTCGACTCCGCTCCCCTGCCGGAGGCCACCGCGAGGTTCCTGGCGGACCAGCGCCACCACCTGCTCATCGCCTACGTCGACGACACCCCGGCCGGGATGATCACCGGGGTCGAGACCACCCACCCCGACAAGGGGACCGAGATGTTCCTCTACGAGCTCGGCGTGGACGAGCCCTTCCGTGGCCGGGGCATCGCCAGGGCGTTGGTCGCGGCCCTGGAACGGCTCGCTCGCGAGCGCGGCTGCCACGGCATGTGGGTGGCGACGGACGAGGGCAATGAGGCGGCCCAGGCCACGTACAGCGGCGCGGGCGGGGTGCCTGAGAAGGACCAGGTGGTCTATGTGTGGACGTTCGGCCAGGAATAGCCATACTCACCACAAAAAGGGCGCGGCGTGGCACGTCGTGCTCGTGGCGCGCGGCAGGTAGTGTCCCCGGTGTGCGCGTTGAGATTCACGGTCATCGGGGAGCGAGGGGCCTCTGGCCCGAGAACACTCTTCCGGGGCTGAGCCGCACGATGGAGCTCGGGGTGCACGCGCTCGAGTTCGACGTCGCGCTCACCGCCGATCGGCGGCTCGTGTTGACCCACGACCTCACGGTCTCGGCCGTGACCAGTGCCGACACGCGGCCGATCGCGAAGGACGACCCCCACTTCCCCTATGTCGGCAAGCCGATCAACTCGCTCGGGCTGGCGCAGCTGCGCATGCTCGACGTGGGTGTGCGGCTGCCCCGGCACGCCGACGATCCCTTCGCGCTGACGCAGCGGCCGATGCCGGAGACCCGGATGCCCACGCTGGGCGCGGTGCTCGGGCTGGTCAACGCCTACGAGGCCGAGGACGTACGCCTGCACGTCGAGCTCAAGTCCGACCCGACCAGGCCGGAGCTGACGGCCGATCCCGAGCTGTTCACCGAGATGGTGCTCGAGGAGTTCGACCGGCACGGCAGGCTGGACAACGCGGCGATACTCAGCTTCGACTGGCGGATCATCGGCCACGCCGCCCGGCTGGCGCCGGGCACGCGGCGCTTCGCGCTGATCGAGCTCGACACCCTGCACTGGAACGGCCCGCTGGGCGACGACATCCCGGCCGCCGCCCGCGAGGCGGGGGCCACGACGCTGTCGCCCGAGCACGTGATGGTGAATGAGGACCTGATGGCCCAGGTGGCCGCGGCGGAGCTGGACGTGGCGGTCTGGACCGTCAACGACAAGGCGCTGGCGGCTCGGATGCTGGACCTGGGGGTGGCGGGGATCGTCACCGACTACCCCGATCGGATGCGCGAGCTGTGGCGGGAGCGCGGGCTGCGGCTGCCCGACCCCGTCGGCCCGCTCAAGCGGCCCGTCGGGGTTTGACGCCCGCGCGACACACCATCCAGAAGCCGGCTAAAGCCAGCCGTTGCGGCGGAAGCCGCGGTGCAGCAGGACACAGGCCGTGATCATCACACCGAGGACCGCCGGATAGCCCCACACCTGGTTGGTCTCGGGCATGAAGTCGAAGTTCATGCCGTAGATCCCGGCGATCATCGTGGGCACGGCCATGATGGCCACCCAGGACGAGATCTTGCGCATGTCCTCGTTGGCCAGGGCGTTCGAGCGGGCCAGCGCCGCCTGCAGGATCGAGCTGCACAGCTCGTTGGACGACTCGACCTGCTCGCACACGCGGGAGAGGTGGTCGCCGACGTCGCGGAAGTATTCGCGCATCTCCGACGGGATCACCCGGCGCTGCGGCAGCGCGGCCAGCGGGGCCTGGAGCGGCGTGACGGCCCGCTTCAGCTCCAGCATCTCCCGCTTGAGCTGGTAGATGCGGTTGATGTCGCGGGAGCTGACGTCGGCGAAGACGGTCGCCTCGACCTCTTCGAGTTCGAGCTGCATGAGGTCGGCGACCTGCAGGTAGCGGTCGACGACGTGGTCGGCGATGGCGTGCAGCACGCCCGCGGGTCCGCGGTTCATCAGCTCGGGCTTGTCCTCGAGCCGCTCGCGCACCTCGGTGAGGGGACAGTGCCGGCCGTGTCGTACGGTCACCACGAAGTCGACGCCGAGGAACACCATGATCTCGCCCGTGGCGATGATCTCGCTGGTGGCGGTCAGCTCGTCGTGGTCGAGGTAGGCGATGGACTTGAGCACCATGAACAGGGAGTCGCCGTAGCGCTCGACCTTGGGGCGCTGGTGGGCTTTGACCGCGTCCTCGACGGACAGCGGGTGCAGGCCGAACACGCCGGCCAGCCACTCGACCTCGGGGGCGGCGGGCTCGTGCAGGCCGACCCAGACGAACGCCTTGGCGCCGTCGGAGCGGCTGTTGTGCTCGCGGACCAGGTCGAGCGACTCCTCGATGCCCGGGGCGAAGACCTTCTCGCCCTTGATGTAGGCGCCGAACTCGACGATGGAGTCAACGGGAGGCACGCAGACCTCACGCACCGGCTTGGTGAGCTGGCGCGAGACATGCGGCTGTGCGGGGTGACGGGTGGTGCGACGGAAAAGCGTAGACGTGCGCATGGCAGTCCCTTTCCGCCCGACCTGGCACGCTCCACGCGCGACGAAAAGTCACCTCAATCAACGAAAGTACGTGGAGGCACGATCAGGCTGCCGGATTGGAGTGGTCGGGGGCATACAGGGTGTACGTGGGTGAGCACGTACTGCTGGGATCACCAGGTTTCATCCCGGACCACCTCCAATCACAAGAGATGCCATAAAGCCGCCCTAAGTTACCACAGGCGGATGGACCCGACTGACGATACTCTCCGACGGGTCCTGACAGCAGGTAGAACTCCACAAAGATTCCCGCCTATTCCCACATTTCGAGTGCCCACGCTGGTCTGACGCGGGTGCGCCGGGTGGCCGCCCGGCCGTCCCTGCCACAATGGGGCGGTGCGCGTTCTAGTCATCGGCTCCGGCGGGCGTGAACACGCCCTGTGCCGCTCACTCATGCTCGATCCCCAGGTCACCGAGCTCCACAGCGCCCCCGGCAACGCGGGCATGGAGGAGATCTCGGCCCCGCATCCGGTCACGGCCACCGACCCCGCCCAGGTGACCGAGCTGGCCCTACGACTCGGCGCCGATCTGGTGGTGGTGGGCCCCGAGGCGCCCTTGGTGGCGGGCGTGGCCGACGCGGTGCGCGCCGCGGGCATCGCCTGCTTCGGCCCGTCGAGCCGGGCGGCGATGATCGAGGGCTCCAAGGCGTTCGCCAAGGAGATCATGACGGCCGCCGACGTCCCCACGGCCAGGGCGCGGGCCTGCGTCACGCCCGAGGAGGCCGCTCAGGCCCTCGACGAGTT
This sequence comes from Nonomuraea sp. NPDC049750, assembly GCF_040659625.1. Lineage (NCBI taxonomy): Bacteria > Bacillati > Actinomycetota > Actinomycetes > Streptosporangiales > Streptosporangiaceae > Nonomuraea > Nonomuraea sp. NPDC049750. The sequence continues at coordinate 119,539 of NZ_JBFANB010000022.1, read as the reverse complement.
CGGCGCCCCGTACGTGGTCAAGGACGACGGGCTGGCCGCGGGCAAGGGCGTGGTCGTCACCGGCGACCGGGAGCAGGCGCTCGCGCACGCGGCGGCGTGCGAGCGGGTGGTGATCGAGGAGTTCCTCGACGGGCCCGAGGTCTCGCTGTTCGCGCTGTGCGACGGCAAGACTGCCGTGCCGCTGCAGCCCGCCCAGGACTTCAAGCGCGCCTACGACGGCGATGAAGGCCCCAACACCGGCGGCATGGGCTCCTACACCCCGCTCACCTGGGCTCCCGAAGGGCTCACCGAGCAGGTCATGCGCGAGGTCGTCCAGCCGACGATCGACGAGCTGGCCCGGCGCGGCAGCCCGTTCCAGGGCGTCCTGTACGTGGGCCTGGCCCTGACCGCGAAGGGGCCGAAGGTGATCGAGTTCAACGCGCGCTTCGGCGACCCGGAGACCCAGGTGGTGCTCGACCGCCTGGAGACGCCGCTGGCCGGGCTGCTGGCGGCCTGCGCCACCGGGCGGCTGAGCGAGCATCCGGCGCCGGTGTTCCGCGCGGGGTCGGCGGTCGCCGTGGTGGTCGCGGCCGAGAACTACCCCGACGCCCCGGTCAAGGGCGACGCCATCGAAGGGCTCGACCCCATCGGTGGCGCCTACGTCCTCCACGCCGGCACGAAGCGGGTCGACGGCCAGGTGCTCTCCGACGGCGGGCGGGTGCTCAACGTGGTCGGCACCGGCCCCGACCAGGAGACGGCCCGCCGCAACGCCTATGAGCTGGTCTCCCGCGTACGACTGCGCGGCTCGCACCACAGGACGGACATCGCCCGATGAAGCACCTGCACTCCGGCAAGATCCGTGACCTCTACCAGACCGACGACGGTCAGCTGCTGATGGTCGCCTCCGACCGGATCTCGGCCTTCGACTATGTGCTCGAATCCGAGATCCCCGACAAGGGGGCCATCCTCACCCAGATGTCGCTGTGGTGGTTCGAGCAGCTGGCCGACCTGGTGCCCCATCACCTCATCGGGCCGGGGCCCGACTCCCGCAGCGTGCTGTGCCGGCCGCTGTCGATGGTGCCCGTCGAGTGCGTGGCGCGCGGCTACCTGACCGGCTCGGGCCTGGTCGACTACCGCCGCGAAGGGGCGGTCTCGGGGATAGAGCTGCCGCCGGGCCTCGAAGACGGGTCCCGGCTGCCCGAGCCGATCTTCACGCCCTCGACCAAGGCCCCGGTCGGACAGCACGACGAGCCGATCTCCTTCGAGCGGGTCGTCGGCGACGTGGGCGCGGAGACGGCCGAGGAGCTGCGCCGGATCACGCTCGCCGTCTACACGCGCGGCGCCGAGATCGCCCGCGAGCGGGGCATCATCCTGGCCGACACCAAGATCGAGCTGGGTCGCGACGCCGACGGCGTGCTCACGCTGGGAGACGAAGTCCTGACGCCCGACTCATCACGATTCTGGCCGCTTGACCAGTGGCAGCCGGGACGTTCCCAACCGTCATTTGATAAGCAATATGTAAGGGATTGGTTGTTGTCGCCCGAATCGGGATGGGACAAAAGCTCCGGAACTCCCCCACCTCGCCTTCCCGACAAGGTAGTGGAACAGACCAGACAGCGTTATCTGGAAGCCTACGAGCGCATCACCGGAGCTCCCTTTAGGGGATGATTCGGCTGGGGCAGCAGTGGTTAGCGGCTACTCTTGGCCCGGTCCAGCTCAGACCGAGACCTCCGAGGAGCCGCACGAATGGTCCGTTACCGCGTGCGCGGTGGCAACCCACTGCGTGGAACCGCCTTCATCCAGGGCGCGAAGAACGCCGTGCTGCCTATGATCGGTGCGGCCCTGCTTGCCCCCAAAGGCCGCACTGTCCTGCGCAACGTACCGATCATCGAGGACGTGCGGCGGGCGGTGGAGCTGGCCGAGGCCATCGGCGCGTACGTCGAGCTGCACGAGGCCGAGCGCACGCTGGTGATCGACGCCTCCCGGCTGACCAGTCCGGTGCTGCCCGCCGACATCGCCAGGCGCTTCCGCGGCTCGGTCCTGTTCACCCCCGCCCTGCTGCACCGGCTGGGCGAGGCGATCGTGGAGGGGGTCGGCGGCTGCAATCTCGGCAGTCGCAACCTCGACTTCCACTACCTGGGCTACAAGCGGCTGGGCGCGGTCGTCGACGAGGGCGAGACGGTCATCCACGTCAAGGCGTCCGGCCTGACGGGCGCGACCCTCTACCTCGACACCCCCTCGCACACCGGCACCGAGAACCTCATCATGGCCGCCGCCCTGGCCAAGGGCACCACCGTGATCGAGAACGCGGCGCTGGAGCCCGAGGTGCTCGACGTCATCGACATGCTCACCAAGATGGGCGCGCGGATCAGCGGCGGCGGCACCGGCTTCATCACCGTCGAGGGCGTCGACGAGCTGCAGGCCGTGGAGCACACCGTGATGCCGGACCGGCTCGACGCCGGTGTGTTCGCGATGGGCGCGGCGATCACCGGCGGCGACCTCAGTCTCGTGGGCACCGGTCTCGACCTGGGCGTCGTCCGCTACAAGCTGGAGCAGATGGGCGTCGACTTCGCCCGGCCCGGCGCGGTTCTCCACGTACGGTGCGAGCGGCCGCTGCGGCCGATCAACATCATCACCGACACCTACCCCGGCTTCGCCACCGACCTCCAGTCGCCGATGATGACGGTCGCCGCCCTGGCCGACGGCACCAGCTACATCCACGAGCGCATCTTCGACGGCCGCTTCGCGCTGGCCGGCGAGCTGAACAAGATGGGCGCCGACGTGGAGGTCGAGGGCAGCAGGGCCATCGTCAGGGGCGCCACCCCGCTGAAGGGCACCCGGGTGACGGCGCACGACCTGCGTTCCGGAATCGCGCTGGTGCTGGCCGGACTGGCCGCCGAAGGCGAGACCGTCATCGAGTCCGGATACCTCATCGACCGCGGGCACGCGCATCTCGCCGAGCGAATGCGGGCGCTGGGGGCGGACATTACACAAGAGATTTCCGACCGCTAAAAAGCGTTAGGAATACCTGCTTGAGCTGCTGATATACCTTCACAGCGAGTCAAGCAGAACGACTTTCCGGAAAAGTCGGGCGTGACATTATGGTCCCCGCGAGCGATCGTTCCAAAAGAGAGCACTGCAACAGACAGCAGGATGGGACGAACATTGGTCGAGAGGGCCGAAGAAACTCCCCGAGTGTCACGCCCGGGTGCCATGACACCGGACCTAACCATTGGTGTGGTCGGACCCCACGATCTGGTCGAGCGGGTCATGCTGATGGGGCACGCTGCCGCGCCACTTCCGTGCCGTTTGGTGGCGGCCGCCTACCGCGATGAGCAGGAGGCGCCCGACAAAGTGACGCGGCTCGGTCCCGGCGTGGACGCATGCCTGTTCGCCAGCCCGGTCCCCTACGACCTGGCCAGGCGCTCGGGTGTGCTGACGATGCCCGCGACCTACGTGCAGCTCGGCGGCGCGGCGCTGGTCGCCGCGCTGGCCAAGGCGGCGTTGGACTCGCGCATCGATCCGCAGCGGGTGAGCATCGACGTGGTGGCCAGGGCGGACGTCGAGGAGGCGTACACAGACCTCGGGATTGCCGCAACGGATGTCCACAGCCGCGACGAGCCGGGCGCCACCGGCACGATCGCGGCTTACCACGAGCGCCTGGCCCGCCAGGGATCCACCACGGGCGCGCTCACGTGCCTGCCGGCGGTCGCCGAACGCCTCCAGGCGTCCGGTGTCCCGGTCATCAGGATCAGGCCGACCTCCGCGGCCGTGCGCACCGCGCTGCACACCGCAGCGCTGCTCGGTGCGCACCACCGCCTGGAGGAGTCGCAGCTCACCGTGGTGCTGGTCGAGGTGCCGACGTTACGCGAGCCGGTACGCCGCGCCGCGCCGCGTTACTGGCGCGACGAGCTCCGGCTGTCGCTGCACCGGCTGCTGGTCCAGGAGGCGAACCGCATCAACGCCACCGTCTGGCCGATCGACGATCACAGCTATCTGGTCACCGCGACCAGGGGCTCGATCGCCGCCGCGACCGACGGGTTCAGGGTGCTGCCGTTCGCCGCCAGGATCCGCGACGAGCTGGGGCTGGCGGTCGAGGTCGGCGTGGGCATGGGACGCACCACCCACGACGCGGAGTCGCACGCACGGGCGGCTCTGGCGCGTACCCAGGCCGGTAAACAGGCCCAGGGCTTCGCCGTGGACCGTGAGGGCCGAGCGCTCATCCCGGCCCCGCGGATGCCCCCTCAGGGCTCCACCGCGCTCAAGCCCAAGGGCGTGGAGGTGCTGGCCCGGCTCGCCGCCAAGCTGGAGGGCGGCGACACCGTGGTGGACGCGGAGGGCGCGGGGAAGATGCTCGGGGTGACGCCGCGTACGGCTCGGCGGTTGCTGCGCACGTTGGTCGACGAGGGACTCGCGTGGCCGCTGCCGCCCAACCGTACGCCTCAACCGGGCCGGCCGCGCCAGCTCTACCGCCTCATCGTGGAGAAGCTCGGCCCTCGCTGATCGCCCCCAGGTACGGGTCCGCCGTCCCCCCTTCCCCTTTCCTGGGGCGGCGGGCCCCCTGACTCTTCGGCCGGGTGTGTTTTTGGTCATGTGAACTAGTGATTGGCCGCGTCCGAAGAGGGTATGTATTGCGTCGCCCCCGATCGACGGGATTCGGACGGGGGCACCAAAGCCTCTTTCTCGTCAGCTCCCTCCCGCCGACTTCCTAGTCCGGGACCCGCCAGCGTTCTGTCCGGAACGCCCGCTATTGTCATGGGCTATGGCATCGGACACCCCTGACCGCCCTCCCTTGCTCGTCTGGAGCGCGCTGGTCATCGTCTATGTGGTCTGGGGTTCGACGTACCTCGGCATCAAGATCGCCGTCGAGACCATCCCGCCGATGCTCAGCGGGGCGCTGCGGTTCGTGACGGCGGCGGTGATCCTCGGCGGATTCCTGGTCGCGCGCAAGGGCTGGGCGCCGTTCCGGATGACCCGGGCCCAGTTCGGCGGGGCCGCGCTGGTGGGGTTGCTCCTGCTGACCACGGGAAACGGCCTGCTGGCCGTGGCGGAGCGGAGTGTGTCCAGCGGGCTGGCCGCGCTGCTCGTCGCCTCGGTGCCGCTGTGGCTGGTGGTGTTCAGGATCGTGGCCAGGGACCGGCCGAAGGTGCTGACGCTGGCCGGCGTGCTGGTCGGGTTCGGCGGTGTGGCGGCGCTGTCGCTGAGCGGCGGTGGCGGATCGGCGAGCACCAGCGGGATCGTGGTGGTCCTGGTGGCGTCGCTGTCGTGGTCGGTCGGGTCGTTCCTGTCGGCCCGGATCCCGATGCCGGCCAACTCGTTCGCGGCCAGCACGATCGAGATGCTGGTGGGCGGGGCCGGGCTGGCCGTCACGGGCCTGTCGGTGGGCGAACGTCTGGACGTCACGGCCGTCTCCGGCCGCTCGTGGGCCGGGCTGGTCTACCTGATCCTGGTCGGGTCGCTGGTCGGCTTCACCGCCTACAGCTGGCTGCTCAGCAACGCACCGATCTCGCTGGTGTCGACCTACGCGTACGTCAACCCGGCGGTGGCGGTGCTCCTCGGCGCGCTCGTGTTGAGCGAGCACGTGACCTGGCAGATCATGCTGGGCGGGTTGGTGATCCTGCTGGGCGTCGCCCTCGTGGTGTCCACGGAGCGACGGCCCAGAGCGAAACGGCTCACCCCTGAAGAGGTCAGGGCGTAGCGGGTCATGGCCTTCAGGATCGGGACGAGCTCCCGCTAGGGGTTCATGGCGTTCAGGATCGGGACGAGCTCCCGCTCCTCGTAATCGAGGTGCGCTTCGAGCTCGGTCACGAGCCGATCCACCTCCGCGAGCACCTTCGGGGCGGGCGCGGCCGGCTCGCCGTCCGCGAGCAGTCGCTGGAGCTCGTCGAGGAGCCGGGAGACCGTCCCGTGCTCCTCGCGCAACCGGTCCACCACCAGGGTGAGCTCGGGATGCCGCCCTTCGACCCAAGGGAACATCCCGGCGTCCTCGAACCTGTGATGCTGATGGAGCCCCTGGCACAGGGTCAGGCAGTTGACCCGCAACTGCACGCCCAGGCCTCCAGTCCCGGACGCGGCGACCTCCTTGCGGATCAGCCGCAGCTCCCGGCGGAACGCGTCGTGCACCCGCACCAGGAAGTCACCCCCTCGCGTGCCGTCCGGACCGCCGCCGCGCGGGGTCAGCGCGACCACGGGGATGACCCGGCTCGTCTTCGCCTGGTAGGCCGCCCAGCCGGGGTCCATCTCGACCGCCCGCGCGAAGGCGCTGTCGCGTTCCTCGCCTTCGAGGACGACCGCGTCAGCCGGGTAGGTGAAGATGCCGTCCTCCACCGTCACCCGCGGCGTGGCCCGGAGGTTGTGGTACCAGGCCGGGTGCTTGGGCGCCCCTCCGGCGGAGGCGATGATCAGCATGCGCTCGCCGTCGGGCAGGTAGCCGACCGGAGTGGTGTGCTGGGCGCCGGTCCTGGCGCCGGTGGTCGTCAGAAGGAGCAACCGGGCGCCGTCGAACATGGCGACCTGTCCCTGGTTGGCGCGGAACTCATCGATGATCTGCTGATTGAAGTCTTGGGGCATGCTCTGCTTGCTCTCCAGATGTGAGAAAGGGTTACGACGGGCGGGATGCGCACGGCACGCCGTACCGGCCTCGGGCGGAGAGCCTCGATGAGCACGCGAGGGGAAAGGGCGGTCAGGCGATCACCGGACCGTCGGGCAGCACAACGGTCAGGCGATGGCCGGACCGCGGGGCAGCGCAAAGGATCGCGTGCGACGGTGGTGCGGGGCACCACCGGGCATGGGGACGACGCGCGGGCGCGCGATCAGATCAGGCGCTGCCTGTGAAGTGAGAAGTCACGACATCATCCCCTACAACCGGTGCCTCCATGCCGCCGACGTCCTCCGGCCGGCGACACGCGACAAGAGGCCCATTACAGGGCCTAATCACACAAACTGTCAACCCGCCTTGAAGGCCGCCGCCGCCGCGAGGAACGTGTCGTTCGCCTCCGGGTCGCCGATCGAGACGCGGGCGCCCTCCCCCGCGAACGGCCGCACCGCCACGCCCACGGCCGCGCACGCCGCCGCGAAGTCGAGCGTGCGCTCGCCGAGCCGCAGCCAGACGAAGTTGGCCTCGGTCAGGGGGATGGTCCAGCCCTGGGCGATGAGCGACTCGCGCACCCGGGTCCGCTCCTTGACCACGGTGTCGACCCGCTCCATCAGCTCGTCCTCCGCGCGCAGGGAGGCGATGGCCGCGATCTGCGCGAGGTGGTTGACGGCGAACGGGATGATCGTCTTCCGGATGGCCGACGCCACCGCCTCGTGTCCCACCAGGTAACCGACACGCAGCCCCGCCAATCCGTAGGCCTTCGAGAACGTACGCAGGACGCAGACGTTCGGCCGGTCGCGGTAGAGGGTGAGACCGTCGGGCACGTCCTCGTCGCGCACGTATTCGCGGTAGGCCTCGTCCAGGACCACCAGCACGTCGTCCGGCACCCGGTCGAGGAAGGCCACCAGCTCGGCCCGGCGGATCGCGGTGCCGGTGGGGTTGTTGGGGTTGCAGACGAAGATCATGCGCGTCCGGTCGGTGATCGCCTCGGCCATCGCGTCCAGATCGTGGTCCTCGCCCGCCAGCGGCACCCTGACCGACTCCGCCCCGGCCAGGTCGGCCAGCAGCGGATATGCCTCGAACGACCGCCACGCGTAGATCACCTCGGCGCCGGGCTCACTGACGGCCTCGAACAGCTGCTGCGCCACGGTGACGGACCCCGCCCCGAGCGCGATGTGCTCGACCGGCACCCCGAACCGCTCCGCGATGGCCTCCGTCAGCTTGATCGCCCCCGGGTCGGGGTAACGGTGGACCTGCCGCGCCCCCTCGGCGATCGCCTCGACCACGGACGGCAGCGGGTCGTAGGGCGACTCGTTGGAGGAGAGCTTGTACGAGCGGCCGTCAGGAGACGTGACGGCCTTGCCCGGCTTGTACGCCGGCATGGTGTCCAGAATCAAGCGGAAACGAGGCATGGCTTCACCTTAAAAGAAGCCGACCAGCAGGGCAGCATCAGGCGGAATCGGTTGCTGACATAGATATCGGTGATGTTTTCGTCACTGACATCGGCGTCGGTTACATTTATGCCATGAACTTCGTAGGAAGGCAGGAGCAGCTCCAGACGCTGGCGGAATGGTGGGAGGAGCCGCAGCCCCGTCCGGCATTGCTCTGGGGCCGCAGGCGAGTCGGCAAGACGGCGCTGCTCCAGCGCTTCGCCCAGGGAAAGCGGGCGATCTTCCACACCGGTGGCGGCCGCACGGCGCACCGCGAGCTGGCGGAGCTGTCCAGCCGCGTGGCCGCCACGATCGCCTCCCCCACGCGGGATCTGGCCACACGTCCTTATCAGACCTGGGACGAGGCGCTCGATCACCTCGCCCGGGAGGCCGCCGACGAGCCGCTCCTGCTCATCCTCGACGAGTTCCCCGAGCTCATCACGGCCGCTCCCGAGCTCGAAGGCACCCTTCGCGCATTCCTCGACCACGCGCACGGGCACACGCGGCTGCGCATCATCGTGTGCGGCTCGGCCGTACGCACGATGCGGTCGATCCAGGAATACCGGTCGCCGCTCTATGGGCGCTTCGACCTGACCATGCAGCTGCACCCCTTCCGCCCGCACGAGGCCGCCGCGATGCTGCCCGATCTCTCGCCGGCGGACCGCGCGCTGGTGTACGGCATCGTGGGCGGAATGCCGCTCTACCTCTCCTGGTGGCGCTCCGAGCTGTCTGTTGAGCGTAACCTGGCCCGGCTGGCCTGCCACCCCGACGCCAAGATGATTCGGGAAGGGGATCTCGTTCTGGCGACGGAGGCGGGTAAGGGCGTCCACCTGGCCGCTACGTTGCAGGCCATTGCCGAGGGCTGCACCAAGCACAATGAGATCAGCGACGCGATCCGTGCCGACCCGAGCAGGACGCTCAGCGATCTGCTGGCTCTGCGACTGATCGAACGCGTCCAGCCGATCACCGAGAACGGGCGAGGCCGCCGCAAGATCTACCGCATCACCGACAACTTCCTCGCCTTCTACCTCAGCACGCTGTCCCGCGTTCTACCGGAGATCGATCGTGGGCTGGGCGACACGGTGCTGCCGGTCCTCCTCGACTCCTTGAACGACCATCTCGGGGCGGCTTGGGAGGAGGCGTTCCGCGACCACCTCCGGCTACGTGCGGCGGAGATCCGGCCGGATGTCGTGGCGATCGGCCCCTGGTGGCAGGCTGACGGACAGCACCAGATCGACGCGGCGGTGCTGGCGGGCCGATCGCGCCGGCCGGTCATGGTCGGCGAGGCCAAGTGGGCCAAGAAGGTCGACGCCGCGCGCATAGTCACCGGGCTGGCGGCGAAGGCGGCGCACCTGACGGATGACGCTTCGGCACTGCGATACGCGGTGTGTGCTCGCGAGGAGGTCATGCACGCGCCACATGGCACGCTGTGCGTCACCGCGGCCGACGTCTTCGCGCTGCCATGAGCGCTGCGTCGTGTGGTGTCCGGCTCGGCCGAACGCGACCGGTTGACCACCAGGCCATCGCGGCGACCAGGCTGCGGGCGTTGTCTCCGGCGTGAGGCGGTTCGCTGCAACCAAGGAGTCCGATCGTTCGAAAGAATGGGCGGAGCCATGGCTGAGCATCAGGATTCGGTGGAAACGGGATATGGCATCGGTGCCGTGTCCCGGCGGCTCGGCGTGCCCGCCCCCACGTTGCGCACCTGGAACCTGCGGTACGGCATCGGCCCGAGCGGCCGCAGCCGGGGTGGGCACCGCCGCTACGACGCCACGGATCTTCTCCGCCTGGAGGAGATGAACAGGTTGATCCGGGAGGGTGTCGCACCGGCGGAGGCGGCGCGGGCGTCGCTGCGTCTGCGACCGGGGGCGGAGGAGCGCGAACCGGCCGAGCCCGCCGCTCCCGGAGCCGGGGCGACCGGGCCGGTGCCCACGACGGCGATGCTGGCCAGGGCCGCGACAAGGCTGGACGGCGGGGCCGTCGGCGCGGGGGTCACGGCCGCGATCGCGCGGCACGGCCCTGCCTGGACGTGGGAGCGGCTCGTCCTGCCCGTCTTCGCCACGATCAGCCGCCTGCAGCGCAGGACGGGGGCGGGCATCGAGGTCGAGCACCTGTTCTCCGACGGCGTCCTGGCGGCGCTGCATCCGCTGCTCGAACCGCCCGCGACGCCGGTCAACCACCGGCCCGTGTTGCTGGCGTGCGCGGAGGAGGAGCAGCACAGTCTGCCCCTGTACGCGGTCGGCGCCGTGCTGGCCGGGACCATGGGGGTGGCGGTGCGGCTGCTCGGCGCGCGGACGCCGTACGAGGCGCTGGCCGGCGCGATCCGCACACTGGGGCCGTGCGCGGTCTTCCTCTGGTCACAGCGGGCACTGACGGGAGATCCGGCTCCGCTGGCGGCGCTGCCGCCGGTGCGGCCGCCGTGCCGGGTGGTGGTAGGCGGTCCTGGCTGGTGGGACGGGCTGCCACGCGGAGTGACAAGGGTGGGTTCGCTCGAAGAGGCGGTGACCCGGCTGGTGGCGGCGGCGAGCTGATCAGGAGGCCGCGGTGACCAGGTTCTTCGGCAGTCGTCCGAAGATCAGCCGGTGGAAGGGGACCAGGGTCCACCAATAGAGGTGGCCGAGGAGCCCGTGCGGGTAGAAGATGGCGCGCTGCTCGTAGACGGTTCTGCCGTCCTCCTGCCGTACGGCGAGCTCGAGCCAGGCCAGGCCAGGCAGCCGCATCTCGGCGCGCAGCCGCAGCAGGCGGCCGGACTCGATCTCCTCCACCCGCCAGAAGTCGATGGAGTCACCCACCCTGAGCCTGCGCGGGTCCCGTCGCCCGCGGCGCAGCCCGACGCCGCCGGCGATCCGGTCGAGCACGCCGCGGGCCCGCCAGGCCACGGGAAGGGAGTACCACCCGTTAGCGCCGCCGATGCCCTCGATGACGTTCCACAACGCACCCGGCGGGACGTCGCAGGCCAGGGTGCGGCGGTCGATGTAGAGGCTGCCACCCGCCCAGTCGGGGTCGGTGGGCAGGGGGTCGCTCGGGGCGCCCGGGGTGGAGGCGGAGGACCAGCGGGTCGCGACGTCGGCCTCCTTGATCTTCCGCAGGGCGAGGGCGACCGCGCGGCGGAATCCGATCAGGCCTTCCGGCGGATCGGGAACGTGGACGGCGATGTCGTGCTCGCGGCAGACCGCCTCGTTTCGCAGCGACTCCACCAGGGGTCGCGCGATGGTGGCGGGGACCGGCGTGACCAGGCCGACCCAGTGGCTGGACAGCCACGGGCTCAGCAGGGGCACCGGGATGATGAATCGCGGCGGCAACCCGGCGGCGGCCGCGTAGCCGCGCATCATGTCGGCGTAGGTCAACACGTCCGGGCCGCCGATGTCGAAGGCGCGGTTGACCTCCTCGGGGATGGACGCGCACGCCCGCAGGTAGCGCAGCACGTCACCTACCGCGATGGGTTGCGTACGGCTGCGCACCCAGCGTGGCGTGGTCATCACAGGGAGCCGTTCGGTGAGGTGGCGCAGCATCTCGAACGAGGCGGAACCCGAGCCGATGATCACGGCGGCGCGCAGCACGACGGCGGGCACCCGGCAGCCCAGGAAGATCTCGGCGACCTCGGCGCGTGAACGCAGGTGCGGTGACAGGTTCTCGTCGCCGGTGAGCCCGCCGAGGTAGACGATCCTGCGTACGCCCGCTGCCTCGGCGGCGGCGGCGAAGGTCCGCGCGGCCCGGCGGTCGGCGTCGGCGAAACCCTTCCCGCCACCCATGGTGTGGATCAGGTAGTAGGCCACGTCGACGTCGTCCAGCGCGGCGCGCGTGGCGGCGGCGTCCAGGGTGTCGGCCGCCACGATCTCGGTGCTGCCCGCCCAGGGCAGGTCACGCAGGCGGGCAGGGGAGCGGACCATGCAGCGCACGCGATGCCCGGCGTCGAGGAGCTCGGGCACGAGTCGCCCGCCGATGTACCCGGTCGCGCCCGTCACCAGCGTGGGTCTGGTCATGCCGCCTCCAGCAGAGCGTGCAGGCGGTGCAGGCCGCGGGCCGTCCTGGCCTTGACAGTGCCGAGCGGGACGTCCAGCCGTTCGGCGATCTCGCGCTGGCTCAGTTCCTCCCAGTAGGCGAGCCGGATCGCCTCGCGTTGGGCCTGCGGCAGTTCGGCCAGTGCCCGGCCGATCAGGTCGCGGTTGGCCAAATCCTCGCCGTCGTCGCGGCCATCTCGCCCCGGTGGCTCGGCGACGGACTCCAGCGGCACTGTCGCCAACCGCCGTGCCCGCAGGTAGTCGACGGCGCGGCGGTGCGTGATGGTCAGCAGCCAGCTCTCCATGCCTCTGGACGGATCGTAGGCGAGCCGGCAGCGCCAGACGTCGGCGAAGACGGCCTGCGTGACGTCGTCGACGTCCTGCGTGGGGATCAGGCGTCGCAGGTAGGCGCGCACCATCGGCCGATGGATCGCGAAGCATTCCTCGATCATCACTCCTCCAGACGATAACCGATTCAAAATCTATTCAACCTCGCCATGCGGAGGACCGACAACCAAGAACACGGAGATCGTGCAACCACTCCGGCCCCTGCCCGCGAAAACCTAGGAGTGGAGACGGTAATTGTGCTGTTCAACCGGGACCTGCGGGTCCACGACCATCCGGCGCTGAGCGCCGCGTGCGAGCGCGCCCGCCACGTGATCCCGCTGTTCGTACGGGATCCCGCCGTGCCCGCGGGCCGACGCGGGGAGTTCCTGACCGGGTGCCTGGCCGACCTGCGCGCCTCGCTGCGGGCGCGCGGCGGCGACCTACTCGTTCGGCAGGGCGACACGGTCGCGGAAACCTTGCGCCTGGCGGAGCGGACCGGCTCCGAGGCGGTGTTCGCCAGCACGGACGTCAGCGAGCTGGCCAGGGCCAGAGAACGTCGCCTGGCCGCCGCGGGCGCGCTCAGGCTCTTCCCCGGGGTCACTGTGGTTCCACCCGACCTGCTGCGCCCGGCCGGAGGCGACCACTACCGCGTCTTCACCCCCTACTGGCGCGCATGGCAGCGGGCGCCCCGCCGTACCGTCCTGGCCGCGCCCCGACGGGTGCCTACGCCGCAGGAGCTGGAACCGGGCCCGCTGCCCGAGGGCGGCCAGGGCGGGGAGACGGCCGCGCGGCGTCGGATGAGCGAATGGGCCGCCCGCCACCTGGACCGCTACGGCGAGGGCCACGACGACCTGGCCGGTGACACCACCTCCAGACTCAGCCCCTACCTGCGCTTCGGCTGCCTGTCGCCGCTGGAGCTGTCGAAGCTGGACAACGAGGACTTCGTCCGGCAGCTGTGCTGGCGTGACTTCCACCACCAGGTCACCTTCGCCTTCCCGCGCATCAACGGGGACGACTACCGCCCGCGCGGCCATCGGTGGCGCGACGACGAGGACGCGCTCCAGGCGTGGAAGGCGGGGCAGACCGGCATGCCGATCGTGGACGCGGGCATGCGCCAGCTGCTCGCCGAGGGCTGGATGCACAACCGAGCCCGCCTCATCACCGCCTCATACCTGGTCAAACACCTCAGGATCGACTGGCGGGCAGGCGCGGCGCACTTCTTCGAGCTGCTGCTGGACGGCGACGTGGCCAACAACTTCGGCAACTGGCAGTGGGTGGCGGGCACGGGCAACGACACTCGCCCCAACCGCACGTTCAACCCGATCCGCCAGGCCAGGCGCTTCGACCCGGAAGGGAGGTATGTCCGCGCCCACGTGCCAGAGCTGGCCGGAGTCCCCGACGCGTACGTGCACGAGCCCTGGCACTCCCCCTCTCCGAGGAGGGGCTACCCGCCGCCACTGCGCCTCGCCGGGCGCGAATCGACCCTCTTCTAAGGACAGCCGCGAGCCACGCGCGCGCGAATCGACCCTCTTCTAAGGGCGGCCGCGCAGCATCGGGGGGTGGAGGAGCTCGGCGGGGCCACGGCGGTGGAGTTTGGCCGGGCGGCCGCCGTCGCGGGTGGTGGTGTCGCCCGTCTCGACCAGGAAGCCTTCCGCCTTGGTGACCTTGCGGTGGAAGTTGCGCGGGTCCAGGGGGCGGCCCCAGACGATCTCGTACACGCGCCGCAGGTCCGCCACCGTGAACTCCGGCGGGCAGAAGGCGGCGCCCAGCGAGGTGTATTCGAGCTTCGCCCGCGCCCGCTCGATGCCGTCCAGCATGATGCGCCGGTGGTCGAAGGCCATCACCGACAGGTTGTCGACGGGCTGCCAGCTCATGTGGGCCTTCTCCGAGGCCGGCAGGTCCGGGGCCAGGCCGAGGTAGGCGACGCTGACCACGCGCTGGCGGGGGTCGCGGTCCGGGTAGCCGTAGGTCTGGAGCTGCTCCAGGTGCACCGGAGCGCCGGGGAGGCCGGCGCGTTCGGCCAGGATGCGCTGGGCCGCCGCGGGAAGGTCCTCGTCGAGCTGGATGAAGCCGCCGGGCAGCGACCAGCGCCGCAGGAACGGCGGGTTGTCCCGGCGCCACACGAGGGCGCACAGGGCCTGGCAGCGCACGGTGAGCACGACCAGGTCGACGCTCACCGGGATGCTCGGGACCATGGCAGGCACGTTACACGCCGACCGGCCCAGGGCGCCCTCAGCGGCGGGCGCGCTCACGCCGCGATGCGGACGTGGAGCGGCTCAGTGGTGGCCTTCCCCGTGGGGAGTTTCACGCCGACCTTGACCCATTCGTCCGGCGGCACCTGGGCCCAGTCGAACGGTACCCACGCCGTCTGCATGCCCTCCGGCAGATCCTCCAGCGGGTCCTCGTCGAGCCAGCCCACGGCGGAGACCACCAGTTCCTTCAGCTCGTCCCCGTACTGGAGGGTGACCGTGCCGTCCTTGAGGTGGTATCCGCGCACCTCCACCCCGTCCTGGATGTCGCGGGAGCGCCGGATGGCGTCCACCGCGATCGGGCGCTGCCAGTCCTGGCTGATCTGCGTCTCCAGCGAAGGGGAGCCGCAGGTCAGGAAGTCGCTCCACATGTAGGAGACTATTTTCTGAACGTACCTGCCGGCCATGGTGACGGCCTGGTCGAGGCGTTTCTTGTCGGTCTGGCCGCGGGTGCCCTGCGGGGCGCACGGGCGATCACCGGAGGGCTCGAACGCCTCGACGTTCGCCCAGAGCTCCACGTTGAAGCCCGCCTGGAGCATCTGGTCGCGGGCCGCGGACATCTCGCGGTAGTAGTCGCGCGTCGAGCCGTGGTAGGCGGTGCCGTACGTGGTCTCGCCCACGACGGAGCGCAGCCGCTCATCGACCTCGGTGTCGCGCTGGTCGGGCCAGAACAGGCCGACCTTGCCGGTGCCGCGGCTGTCCTGCGGCGCGATGATGCCCACCCCGGTCTTGGCCAGCGCCACGAACGCCGCGGCCACCTGCTTGGGCGTCTGCCCGAAGGGGACGCGCTTGCGGGCGTCGAGGTAGGGGCTGATGAGGATGGGCTTGCCCAGCTCCTGCTCCACGATCTGATGCTGCTCGGCGTACACCTCGAGGGTGGGGTTGCCGGCGAGCGTGTCGGCCATCTGCACCTCGAACGGCTGGTAGACGCCACCGAGCGAGGCGCGCCCGGCGAAGCGCGCACCGTAGTCCTGCAGGATGCGGCGGGTCAGCGTCCGAAGTGTGTCGATGTGCTTTTTGTTGGCCCTGGTCGGGGTCACGGGGTCGCGCGGCGCGAGCGGCAGCGCCGGGAAGACCTGCACACCGAACTGCTCGCCGAGGTCGAGAAGCTGCGTCAGGCTGTCGGTGTCCGAGCCCGCGATGAGGATCATGTCGTACGGCTTGGGCTTGGTGAAGTCGCAGGTGGCGTCGTCGGAGCCGTCCATCGGGGTGAGCACCCGGAAGTACACCCGTTTGCCCACGGTGATCTTGCGTTCCATCTGGGGGCAGCGGAACAGGCCGGGCCCGA
This sequence comes from Nonomuraea sp. NPDC049750, assembly GCF_040659625.1. Taxonomy (NCBI): domain Bacteria; kingdom Bacillati; phylum Actinomycetota; class Actinomycetes; order Streptosporangiales; family Streptosporangiaceae; genus Nonomuraea; species Nonomuraea sp. NPDC049750. The sequence goes on along the minus strand of NZ_JBFANB010000022.1, from coordinate 103,673 downwards.
ACGACTCGTCGGTGCGGTAGGCGTACGTTCGGGCGATCCGGTTCTCCGGATTCGCCTTCTTCAGGTCGCGTTCGGCCGCGTCTCGACAGCTCCGGCCGTCTTCCTCGCAGTCCTTGTACAGCGGGTCGAGCTGTCCATCCTTGGTCAGCACGCGGCCCTCGTCGTCGGTCGTGCGGAACTGCAGACCGTAGCCGATCCTGATGACCGTGTCGCCGCCGAGGTTGTGGATGTCCTCCAGCTGGTGGCGCCAGGTGCAGCGGTTGGACTTGGGGGTGATCCAGTAGCCCGTGACGGCGTAAGGGGCCTTCTCCTTGGTCTCGAACGTTCCACACTGGTCGGTGATCTCGCTCACCTTCGGCGTGGGCTCCACGCGGGTCGGCGTCGCCTTGACCTGCTGGGCCGCCTTCTTGGGAGGATCGCTCTTGGGCAGCACGACGATCACGGCCGCGACCGCGGCCAGGATCGCGGCGCCAAGGAGCACGAGAAGCCAGCGCACGTTGAGGAACCTACCGCCCTAGTGGTCTGCCGAGGATAAGCCGCTAGTTCTTGACGCCTTAGTTCTTAACGCCTGCCCACGATTCGAGCTGGGCCACGAACCTCTTGGCCGAGTTGGGCCAGTGGTGGTTCGCACGGGCCGCCGCGTAGCCGCGCGCGCCCTGCGCCCGCCGCTCCCGTACGTCGTCCCTCAACGTCAGTACGGCCTGGGCCACGGCCTTCGGGTCCTCCCACGGGACGACCACCCCGCTGTCATACCGCTCGACCAGCTCGACCGCGCGGGGAGACGGCGTCGTGATGACCGGGATGCCGTGGGCCATGTACTCGACGATCTTCGTGGGCATCGAGTGACGGTAGTTCGGCTCGTCGTGCAGCAGCGAGAGCCCGGCCAGCGCGCCGTCGAGCCGCTTCAGCGCCTCGTCGTTCGGCATGAAGTCGCGCCACTCCAGCAGGCCCTCCGTGACGGCCTGGTTGAGCATCGGCCGACTGTACGGGTCGGCGTAGCCGATCAGCTCCACCGCCACCCGGTACGGCTGGAGCAACTTGGCCACCTCGACGGCCTCCATCACGCCCCGGGCCCTGGACAGCCAGCCCAGATAAACCACCCGGTCGTCGCCGGGCGGCGTGACCGAGTCGGGGACCCAGGTCTCGTTCGGCACGATCAGGTGGGCGTGCTTGAACCGGCCCGCGTAGGCCGTCTCGGCCAGCAGCAGGTGCAGGTGGCGCTCGGCGGTGCCCTCCAGCATGCGGGCGAGGAAGCGTACCGGGGGCCGCAGCAGCGACGGCAGCCACGGCTTGAGGGAGAGCGTCGCCGGGGTGTCCTCGTGGACGTCCCAGACCACGGGCGGGCGGTTGCGCACGCCCCAGATCGCGAACAGCAACTCCGGATCGTGGATCAGCACGATGTCGACCTTGCGCCGCATGCGCTTGAACAGCCTGCGGGCGGCCCAGACTCCGGCCATGCGCTTACGCTGCGCGGCCCTGGGCAGATCGACGCCGTTGACCCAAGGACGAGGCACGACCCCGTGGGCGGTGAACGAGGCGGCATACGTGACCTCATGACCTGCATCCACGAGGGCACGGATCTGCCTATGCAGGATCCTCGCGTCCTCGGGGTTATGCACCACCGTCATGACGAGCACGTGCACTGCGCGCAGCCCTCCGTCGCTACAGCCGCTCGACGCGTTCACCCTCGGTGAGAACACCGCGGGTGTCGAGCACGAGCCTGGCCTTAGCCTCGACCATGTCGAGGTCGAACGCGGCGTGCTGCTGCATCAGCAGCGTCACGTCGGCGCCGACCACGGCCTCGGCCAGGTCTTCTTCACGGGGCACCGGGGTGCCGTCGACCGACCACTCCTTGACATGCGGGTCCGCGAACGTGAGCTCGGCCCCCAGTTCCAGCAGCGCACGCGCCACCGGCAGGGCCGGGGTCTCCCGTTCATCGGCGATGTCCGGCTTGTAGGTCACGCCGAGCATAACCACCTTGGCGCCATTTACGGCCTTTTTATGCCTGTTGAGCAGACGCTGTACCCGTGCCACCACATAGGACGGCATCCGCTCGTTGATCTCCTGGGCCAGCTCGACGAACCTGAACGGGTAGCCGAGCTTGCGCACCGTGTACGACAGGTACGACGGGTCGACGGGGATGCAGTGCCCCCCGACGCCGGGACCGGGCAGGAACTTCTGGAAGCCGAACGGCTTGGTGGCCGCGGCCTCGATCGACTCCCACAGGTCGATCCCCAGCTCGTCGCAGAAGATCGCCATCTCGTTGACGAGGGCGATGTTGACGTGCCGGTAGGTGTTCTCCAGCAGCTTGGCCATCTCGGCCTCGCGCGTGCCGCTGACCGGCACGACCTGCTCGATGAACTGGCCGTAGAACGCCGTCGCGCGGTCACGGCAGGTGCTCGTGTAGCCCCCGACCACCTTGGGCGTGTTGCGCAGCCCGAACTTGGGGTTACCCGGGTCGATCCGCTCCGGCGAGAAGGCCAGGAAGAAGTCTTCCCCCGCGACCAGGCCCGAGGTCTCGAGAATCGGGCGGGCCACCTCGTCGGTGGTGCCCGGCCACGTCGTGGACTCGAGCACGACCAGCGCGCCCTTGCTCAGGTTGCGCGCGACCGTCCCCGTGGCGCCCTCGACGGCGGACAGGTCCGGTCGGTGGTCCTCGTCCAGCGGAGTGGGCACGCAGATGACGATCGTGTTGCTCTTGGCCAGCACGGACTCGTCGAGCGTGGCGCTGAACCCGTTGGTCAGCATGTGCTCGAGATCGGCATCGGTCAGGTCATCGATGTAGGACTGACCGGCGTTGAGCGCGTCGACCTTGCGGGGGTCGACGTCCACGCCGACGACCCGCAGACCGGCCGCGACCGCCTCCTTGGCGAGCGGCATGCCGACGTAGCCCAGGCCGATGACCGCCAAGTCGATTTCTGTCACAGCAGTGCCTTAGAGAGCCGGAAACAACACTTCATGGTCGCAAAGGTTATCTCAAGTCCACCTAGCTCACGCCTAATGCGACCGAACCCGTCACAACAGACAGCCAATCTGAAGGTCATCGTTCGGTAATGGAGCGGTAGAGAGAGCGGTAAGTTTCGGCAACTCGGCCCCAAGTGCGCTTGGCTGCCACCTCTGCACGGCCCGCCTCACCCATCGCCGCGCGCCTGGCAGGATCCTCCCTGAGCGCGGCGAGCGCCTTGGCCAATGCCTCCGGATCGCCCGGCGGCACCAGCAGCCCGGCGCCGTCGGATCCGACCAGCTCCGACAGCGCGGGCAGGTCGCTGAGCACGACCGGCTTGCCGAGCGCCATCGCCTCGACGGGCTTCAGCGGCGTGACGAGCCGGGTCACCCGCAGGTCCTCGCGGGGACAGGAGAAGATGTCGATGGCCGCCTGGGCCTGCAGCGCCTCGTCCGGGCCCACCCGGCCCGGCAGGAGCGCGCTCATCAGCCCCAGCTCGCCGACCAGCTCCAGCAGGTTCTCGCGCTCGGTGCCGTCGCCCACGATGAGCACCCGCACCGGCGTGCCCTCGTCGCGCAGCAGCGCCGCGGCCCGCAGCAGCGTCGCGAACCCCTCGTAGCCCACGATGCTGGACACCGACCCGACGACGATCTCGTCCTTGCCGATGCCCATGCCCGCTCTGAACGCCTCGCCGTCGTAGGAGGCCGTGAGCAGCGAGTCGTCGACCGCGTTGGGCGCAAGGAAGATCCGCTCCCTGGGCACACCCCGCTCGACGATCTCCGTGGCCATCGTCTCGGCCAGCGTGACGACCGCGTCGGCCTCGCGCATCAGGAACGCCTCGCGCTCGCGCTGGAGCACATGGCGCTCGCTGCCGATCCGGCCGGGGTCGCGGGAGGCCCAGGTCTCCTCCAGGAAGCCGCGGACCTCGTAGACGAACGGCGTGCCGGTCCGCTCGCGTACGGCGTGCGCGATGGAGCCGTTGCGGTGGTCGGTGGCGGCGTGCAAGACCTGGGGCCGCAGCTCCGCGACGAGCTTGGTGACGCCCTCGGCGCCCTTGATGATCCGCCCGCGGGTCTCGAACGGCATCTCGCCGTGCCCGTCGGGCAGCAGCCGGTAGTAGGGGATCCCGTCGAGCTCCTCGAACGGCGGCGCGTCGGCGTGCCCCTGCAGCATCGGCCAGCCCCAGCTGGTCACCACGTGCGGGTCCAGGCCCTTGGCCTGCTGCGCCATGACGATGCGGTGCGTACGGACCGTGTAGCCCGCCTGTGTGTACGGCAGGGCGTTGGTCACGCAGTGCAGGACCCGCCCGGCCACCCGATCCACGACGGCCACCTTGGGCTGCGGCGGGATCGGGTCGGGGCTGATCGCGGCCAGCTCACCCCGGTAGTAGGCGGCCCTGCGCTTGACGAAGGGGTATTTGGTGTGTTCTTCGAGCACGGCCGCGGCCTGGCTGACCCGGCCCTGGTCCCAGTGCTCCTTGGCCTCGTTCCACGGCCCCTTGAGCACCCGCATGCTGAACTTGCGGACCGCGCGCCTGGCCCGGCGGGCGGCCGGCCAGGCGACCTTGCCCACGACGGGGCGGAGGGCGGGCGGGAGCGACTCGGCCGCCGCCTGGGCCACGCGCACCGGGTCGGCCTTCACCTTCGTCATGACGACGCGGGAGACGATGATCGGGTGCTGCACGAAGCCCCTGATAAGGCCGCCGACACCGGCTCTAGCGGACTTGGCGGAAACCTTGCCGTTTGGTCTTGGGGAGTCTTCACGACTGGCGTCGGATGCCACGCGGTGACCGTACCATAGGCAGCGTTTTTTCCCTTCCGCTATGAAAGGCGAGGTCAATGAGGGAGAACCCCCTGGTCCTGCACGTTCTGGGCGCTCGTCCCAACTTCGTGAAAGCGGCCCCGGTGGTGCGGGCACTCGGTGAACTCGGCGTGCGGCAGGGCATCATCCACACCGGTCAGCACTATGACGCGCTGATGTCCGACGTGTTCTTCGCCGACCTCGGGCTGCCGGAGCCGGTGGCCAATCTGGGCGTCGGTTCGGGCAGTCACGCGAAGCAGACCGCGGCGCTGCTCGTCGGCCTGGAGGAGGTCGTCCTGGAGCACGACCCCGACCTGGTCGTGGTCTACGGCGACGTGAACTCGACGCTGGCCGCGATCCTGGTCTGCGCGAAGCTGGGCGTACGCACCGCGCACGTCGAGGCGGGCCTGCGCTCGTTCGACCGGGGCATGCCGGAGGAGGTCAACAGGATCGTCACCGACTCCCTGTCCGACCTGCTCTTCGCCACCTCGCCCGACGCGCTCTCGCATCTGGCCGCCGAGGGCGTGCCCGCCGCCAAGGTGCACCTGGTGGGCAACCCCATGATCGACAGCCTCTTCTCCGCGCTGCCCTCGCTGGACCCGGCGCCCGTGGTGGCCCGGCTGGACATACCGGCTCGTTATGCCGTGGCGACCCTGCACCGCCCGGCGAACGTCGACACCCCCGAGGCGGCCAAAGAACTGGTCTCGGCCGTGCTGGACGTCGCCCGCCAGATCCCGATCGTGGTGCCGATCCACCCCAGGGGGCGTACCCGGCTGGCCGAGGCGGGCCTGGTCGACGGCCCCTCGGTCAAGGTGATCGAACCGCTGGGCTATGTGGACTTCCTCTCACTCGTCCGGGGCGCCGCGCTGGTGGTCACCGACTCGGGCGGCGTGCAGGAGGAGACGACGATGCTGGGCGTTCCGTGCCTGACGGTCCGGCCCAACACCGAGCGGCCGATCACGATCACGCATGGGACCAACCGCCTGGTCACCCCGGCCCTGCTGCCGGCCGCGGCCGAGAAGGCGCTGGCCGACGGGGCCTCGACGCCGTCGGGTGAGCTGCCGCCGCTGTGGGACGGCGCCGCCGGGCCGCGGATCGCGCGGGTCATCTCGGCCTGGCTCAAGGGGGACAACCTCTCGCCCGCCGCACAGGGTGCGCGTTCCGAATAACCCCCTCATTCCGTACGGTCCCCGCCGTACCATGACATACCTCCGCTAAGCGATAAGGCGTGCATCCCCATGGCCGAAACCCCTGAAGAGCCCACGTACCAGCGACTCGGCCCCGTGAACTGGCTGCCCGAGGAGCGCAAGCTCGTCGAGCGCTACGAAGCGGATATCAGGGAGCTGCGCCGGCGGCTGGAGATAGCCGAGGCCAAGGCCGCCTACGCGAACTGGAAGCTGGAGGCCACCCAGGCCAAGCGGACGTTCAAGCTGGGTGAGGCGCTGGGGTCGAAGAGCCCGGGCAAGGTGCTGGAGGCGGTCAGGTCCAAGGACCGGGCGCCCAAGGCCCCGATCCCGGTCACCTTGGCCGTCGCGGCGGCCAACCACCGGCCGCCGCCGGTCGAGGTGCCGACCGTGAAGTGGCCGGCCGGGCCGGTGAACCGGCCGGACCTCAAGGTCGCCGTCATCCTGGACGACTTCTCGCGGCTGGCGTTCAGGTACGAGTGGGACCAGATCGAGTTCGGGCTCAAGGACTGGCCGGAGATCTTCGCCGAGAAGCGGCCTGACCTGCTGTTCTGCGAGTCGGCCTGGCACGGGAACCAGGGCCGCTGGCGCTACCAGATGACCGGGACGAACGCCCCCAAGGACCCGCTGCGCGACCTCGTGGCGTGGTGCCGCGCCGAGGGGATCCCGACGGTCTTCTGGAACAAGGAGGACCCGCCGAACTTCGAGTTCTTCATCGACACGGCCAAGCTGTTCGACTACGTGTTCACCTGCGACGGTGACATGGTCCCGAAATATCGTGAAACTTTGGGCCACGATCGGGTGGACGTGCTCCAGTTCGCCGCCCAGCCCCGCGTGCACAACCCGATCCAGCAGAAGCAGGGCCGCCTGCACGACGTCGTCTTCGCCGGCATGTACTTCCGCGACAAGCATCCCGAGCGCCGCGAGCAGATGGAGACGGTCATCGACCCGATCCGCGAGCTGGGCCTGCACATCTTCGCCCGCAACGGCGAGGTCGACGAGAAGTACGCCTGGCCGGAGAAGTATCGCCCGCACATCGTGGGCGAGCTCCCCTACGACCAGATGCTCGCGGCCTACCGGATGTACAAGGTCTTCCTCAACGTCAACTCGGTGCTCGACTCGCCCACGATGTGCGCGCGCCGCGTGTTCGAGCTGTCGGCCTGCTCCACGCCGGTCGTCTCCGGGTGGTCCAGGGCGATCGAGGAGACGTTCGGCGAGCTGCTGCCGATCGCCCGCGAGCCGGTCGAGTCGTACAACCAGGTGCTGCACCTGATCAACAGCCCGGAGCTGCGGGCCCGCATGGGACACCTGGCGATGCGCGAGGTGTTCGACAAGCACCTGTTCACGCACCGGGTGGACCAGATACTCCGGTTCCTGGGGCGGCCCGTCACCACCGGGGCCCGGTCGATCTCCGTGGTGCTGCCGACCAACCGGGCCGCGCAGATCGAGCACGCGATCTCCTCGGTGGCCAAGCAGATCCACCGGCCGCTGCAGCTCGTCATGGTCCTGCACGGCCTGGACATCGACCCCGTCGTGGTGGCCGACAAGGCTCGCATGGCGGGCATCTCCGATGTGGTCGTCCTGCCCGCCTCGGCCGAGCTGTCGCTGGGCGCCTGCATGAACCTGGGCATCTCAGCCGCCGAAGGCGACCTGATCGCCAAGATGGACGACGACAACCTGTACGGCGAGCACTACCTGTCGGACCTGGTCAGGGCCTTCGACTACACCGACGCGGAGCTGGTCGGCAAGGGCGCCCACTACTCCTACTTCGAGGGCCTCAACACCACCATGCTGCGGCTGCCGGGGCTGGAGCATCGGTACTCGTTCCTCGTGCAGGGCGGGACGTTCCTCGGCAAGGCGGACATGTTCCGGTCGTACGGCTTCGCGGACATCACCCGGGGCGAGGACACGCACCTGGTCCGCAGGCTGAAGGAGGACAGCGTCAAGATCTACTCCGCGGACCGGTTCAACTTCGTCTACTGGCGCAGCGCCGACGCCTCCATGCACACCTGGCAGGCCGACCACATCAAGCTGACGCGGAACGCACAATTTTCCTTTGTCGGCCGACCGGACGATCACGTGCTTGTTTAGTTTTATCTGGTGATGCGGGCCAGGTTCTGGTCGGCCAGGCCGGCGAGTTCGAACAGGTCGGCGGGTGCCACCTTCCGGCCGACGACGAGCATGCTCATGATGACCTTGCCGCGCCGGATGACCACCGAGCCGACCTGCGCGTCGCGGTGGCCGCCCGACGCGGTGGTCAAATAGGCCCGGGACTCCTCGCCCCGCGTGGGCATGCCCAGGTCGCGCGTTCGGTAGGTCACCCGCGTGCCGTGCACGTCGGCCCCATAGGAGGCGCACTGCGCGGGCAGCGGCGCGGGGAAGGCGGAGGCGGGCATTGACACCAGCGCCTGGGTGATCGAGTCGCTGCCGGAGGAGAAGGCGACCACGGCAGCGGGCGCCTCCGCGACCTCGGGCTTGCTCAGGTCCAGCTGACCGGCCCCGCCGCACTCTGGCCGGTCGAGCTTGGCCTGGCGCACGGCCGCGAGCCCTTGCCTGGTGGACTTGAGCGAGCCGAACGCCCCGGCCTCCGGCCCGTAGGCCAGGCTCATGCCCTTGGGGGTGGGCAGCAGGCCGGCCCGGAGCCTGGCCGCTCCGGGCGCGGACCGGGACGGGGACGGGACGGCGGAGGGGTCGGCGGGCGTGGTGCCGGACGGGTCGGCGGCCGGGGGCACGTCCGGCAAGGGCGCGCCCACGACCTTGTCGGCAGCACATCCCGATATGGCCATCATGCTCAGACAGATGAGAGAAAGAGCCTTAAGCATGAATTCTCCACTCCCCTAAAGCGACTTACCATAAAACGCTAGAGGAAGCGCGGAGTAACGAGCCGAGCAACGGCGCTATTCGCGTAATTCAGGTGATTCGCGAACGACCTCGGAGTTTGCTCCATTGGATGCGGGAGCGGGAGTAGGGGCGGGGGCGGCGGCTATGGGCGCCTCCGACGCGGGCCGGTTGAGCAGCGTCCTGGCCAGGCCCAGACCGGCGCCGCCGAGCGTGAGCGCCTTGGCCAGCATCTCCTCCACACCCTGGGCGCCGTTGAGCACCACCATGTGCTCGACGTTGCCGAACGCCTTGGCGCCCGCCTCCACCACCTCGGGCCAGCGCTCGGCCAGCTGCTGGGCGACGACCGCCTCCTGGTTGGACGCCAGCGCGTCGGCGCGGGCCTTGATGGCGTCGGCCTGGGCCAGGCCCTTGGCCCGTGCCGCGTCCGCCTCGGCCATGCCGCGCAGCCTGGTCGCCTCGGCCTCGGCCTCCCCGAGCAGCCGGATGCCCTCCGCCTCGGCCTGAGCCCGCGCCACGGCGGCCCGCCGATCCGCCTCGGCGATGGTGACCTGCTCATAGGCCCGCGCGTCGGCCGGTCTGCGTACCTCTCCTTCCAGCCGCTTCTCGGCCAGCACCGCCTCCAGCTCGGCGGCCGTCGTCTGCTGGACCACGACCTCCTGGCGCGCGGTGGCCTCGGCCAGCGGCCCGGCCTGCTTCGCCTTGGCCGCGGCCCGGTCCATCTCCGCCTGGTAGCCGGCCTGCTGGATGCGGGCCTCGCGGATCGCGGCGGCCTTCTTGATCTGGGCCTCCTGCTCGGCGGTGTTGGCCTCCTGGTCGCGCTGCGCCTCGGCGGTCCTGGCCAGCGCCGACACGGCGGCGGCGTGCGGGCGGCCGAGGTTGACGATGTAGCCGGTAGCGTCCTCGATCTCCTGGATCTGCAGCGAGTCGACGATCAGGCCGAGCTTGCTCATCTCGTCGGAGGAGGAGGTGCGGATCTCGTTGGTGAGCGCGTCACGGTTGATGATCAGGTCCTCGACCGTGAGGTTGCCGATGATCGAGCGCAGGTGCCCGGAGAAGAGCTGGTGCGTCTTGTCGTCCACGGTCTTCTGCTGGTCGAGGAAGCGCCGCGCCGCGTTCGCGACGGAGGCGAAGTCGTCGCCCACCTTGTAGATGACCACCCCGCGTACGTGTACGGGGATGCCCTGCTTGGTCACGCAGTTGACTTCGAGCGGCGAGACCCGGCTGTCGAGCGAGATGCGGCGCGCGGTCTGGAACCCCGGTACGACCAGCGCGCCCTTCCCCGTGACGATCTTGAAGCCGAGCGTCTCCCTGCCCCGCGCGCCCAGGCCGGAGATGATGATCGCCTCGTTGGGCTCGGCGACGCGCCAGATCAGCTTGAAGGCGACGATCGCGACAAGTGCCAGAGCCACGATGACGCCGGTGAGAACTAAGTCCATGACTGGCTACCCCCTGGATGTCGTAGCGACTTCCCGGCTCAGCTGTTCGTGACGGCGGGCCGGTTCATTGCGCTTTGCCGGAGGACTCCGGTTCGGAGCCGTTCGGGGTCGCGCCGTTGAGCAGCGCCCTGGCCAGGCCGAGGCCGGTGCCGCCGAGGGTGAGCGCCTTGGCCAGCATCTCCTCCACGCCCTGGGCGCCGTTGAGCACCACCATGTGGTCGACGTTGCCGAACGCCTTGGCGCCCGCCTCGACGACCTCGGGCCAGCGCTCGGCCAGCTGCTGGGCGATGACCGCCTCCTGGTTCTCCTTCAGCGCCTCCGCCCGCGCGCTGATCGCCTGCGCCTCGGCCAGGCCCTTGGCCTGCGCGGCCGCCGCCTCGGCGAGCCCGAGCGCCTTGGCCGCCTCGGCGTGGGCCAGCCCGCGTGCCTTGGCGGCCTGGGCCTCGGCCTCTCCCGCCACCTTGGTGGCCGCGCCCGCCGCCTCGCCGCGCAGCCGTACGGACTCGGCTTCGGCCGCGGCGGCCTGCTTGACCTGGGAGGCCTGCGCGACGGCGCGCAGCTCGGTCTCCCGCGCCTCCGCCTCGGCCTGGGCGATGCGGGCGTCCCGCTCGGCCTGGGAGAGCGTGACGGTCTCGTACGCCTTGGCGTCGGCGGGCTTGCGGACCTGCGACTGCAGCCGCTGCTCCGACAGCTGCGCCTCCAGCTCGGCGGCCCTGGTCTCCTGGACGACAACCTCCTGCCTGGCCGTCGCCTCCGACAGCGGCCCCGCCTGCCTGGCCCTGGCCGCCGCCTGGTCCATCTCCGCCTGGTAACCGGCCTGCTTGATCTTGGATTCGCGTACGGCGGCCGCCTTGCGCGCGGCGGCGGCCTGCTCGGCCTCGGTGGCCTCCTGATCACGCTGGGCCTCGGCGATGCGGGCCACGGAGGCGACCTTGGCGGCGTGCGGCTTGCCGAGGTTGACGATGTAGCCAGTCTCGTCGTCGATCTCCTGGATCTGCAGCGAGTCGACGATCAGCCCCAGCTTGCTCATCTCGTCGGCGGCCGACGCCCTGGTCTCGCTGGTCAGCCGCTCGCGGTTGAGGATCAGGTCCTCGACCGTGAGGTTGCCGATGATCGAGCGCAGGTGACCGGTGAACAGCTCGTGGATCGCGCCGGTCATGAAGTCCTGCTGGTCGAGGAAGCGCCGGGCGGCGTTGGCGATCGAGGACAGGTCGTCGCCCACCTTATAGATCACCACGCCGCGGATGTGCACGGGGATGCCCTGCTGGGTGACGCAGGAGACCTGGAGGTTGGCGGCCCTGGTGTCCAGGCGCAGCCTCCTGGAGGTCTGGAAGCCGGGCAGCACCGCCGTACCCTTGCCGGTGATTATCTTGAAGCCGAGGCTGTCCGGGCCCTCGCTGCGCCGGCGCGCGCCGAGACCCGAGATGATCAGGGCCTCGTTGGGCTCGGCGACCCGCCACACGGCCTTGAAGAGCAGGATCAGCACGATGACGGCGACGAGGATGCCGCCGCCGAGAAGAAGGAGCTCGGGGGACATCGGGGGCCTCCCTAGACGAGTGCTCGGGCCACATAGACCGTTCGCGGTGGGAAGTAGTCCACCACGATCACGATCGTTCCGACGGAGAACTCCTCGTCAGGCACGGTCGGATGAGCGTAGAAAGCCTCCACGCCTCCTCTGACCGGGACCATGACCTCGCCGACGAGGCCAGGGCCGATCTTGCCAGTGACCCTGCCCTGCTTGCCGACCACCCGGACTCCCCCCGTCGTGATATTTCGGACGCTACTCCAAACAGGCATTCGCGGTAATAGGTCACGCAAAATGTTTCTCGAAGCACTGCGCGGCAGGACGCGGCTTTTACCCGGAGTCCTGAGGATCGGCGCATGAGCGACATGAACGCGCGCTCGGCGCGCGACCTCGGGATGGACCGGCCCATTTCGCGCCGCGACTTCTTGGACGGCGTCGCCATGGCGGTGGGCACGCTGGCTCTGGGAGCGTCGGCGGGCTGTACGTCGCGGCCGAGCCCGCCGGAGTCGGGCGAGACCTATCCGCCGGGCATTCCCCGGGCCGAGGTCTCTCCGCCGAGCCTGACCGGACTGCGGGGCGGCACCCCGGAGTCGCTCAGCGTCGCCCACGCGCTCCGCGACGGCCGCTTCTGGCAGCACGCGGGCACGCCGGTGCCCACCGGCGAGCACTACGACCTGGTGGTGGTCGGCGGGGGCATCAGCGGGGTGAGCGCGGCCTTCGAGTGGCACCGGCAGAACCCTGGGGCCCGCATCCTCATCCTGGACAACCACGACGAGATCGGCGGGCACGCGCGGCGCAACGAGTTCCACCCGGCCGGCCGTAACGGGGTGCTGGTCGGCTGCGGCGGCTCGCGATCGCTCCGGACGCCCTCGGTGTGGACGCCCGAGGGCAAGGAGCTGCTCCACCGGCTCGGCATCGAGCTGAAGAGGTTCGACCGGTACTTCGACCAACGCCTCTACGGCGACCTCGGGATGCATCGCGGCGTGATGTGCGACCGGGAGACGTTCCGGACGGACGCCCTCGTCCGCATCGCCCCGAAAATGCGGACCGAGGAGTGGGTCAAGGGGCTGCCGATCGCCGAGCAGGCCAAGAAGGACCTCGTCATGCTGTACGACAAGCCGCGCGACTGGTTCCCCGGCCTGTCGCGGGAACGGAAGGAGGAGCGGCTGGCGGCGCTGACCTACTCGGACTTCCTGCTGAAGGTCTGCCGGGTGCACCCCGACGTCGAGCTGTTCTGCCGGACCATGCCGAGCGTCATGTGGGGGTACGGCACGCAGACGTTCGGCGCGATCGACGCCTGGGGCAGCGACTACCCCGGCTTCGGCGGCCTGGGGCTGGACGGCGGCAAGCCCTCGCGGTTCAACTCGCCGAGCATGAAGAAGGAGTGGAAGGCGGCCGACCCGAACATCTACCACTTCCCCGAGGGCAACCAGGCGCTGGTCCGCATGATGGTCGGCCGGATGATCCCCGGCTTCACCGATTCCACCTCCATGGACGGCATCACCACCGCCTCCTTCGACTACGGCCGGCTCGACCTGCCCGCCAACCGGGTCCGCTTCCGGCTGTCGAGCACGGCCGTCAGCGCGCGCAACGACGGCCCGCCCGACACGGCGGGCACCGCGACCGTCGGCTACTTCGACGGCCACCGGGTGCGTACGGTCCGCGCCGGCGCGGTCGTCCTGGCCTGCTGGAACATGGTCATCCCTTACCTCGTCCCCGACCTGCCCGAGGACCAGAAGCAGGCGCTGCGCGACGCGGTCAAGATGCCGGTGGTGGACGCCATGGTGCAACTGCGCGACTGGGAGGCGTGGCAGCGGCTCGGCATCGACCGCACCCGCTGGACCGGCGCCTACTGGTGCCTGTCGGAGCTCGACCATCCGGTCACCATGCCCGGCTACGACTGCCCGACGAAGCCCGGCAACCCGATCAACGTACGCATGCTGGCCGCCACGTGCCGCTCGGAGCTGGGCCCGGCCGCGGGCGCCGCCACGGGCCGGAACGAGCTGCTCAACACGCCCTACAGCCGCCTGGAGTACACCATCCGCGACCAGCTCGCCCGGCTGCTCGGCCCCGGCGGCTTCGACCCGGCGGCGGACATAGAGGCGATCACGGTCAACCGCTGGGGTCACGGGTACGCCCCGGAGTACTGCCGCCCGTGGAACTCCTTCTACCCGGACGGCCCGTTCCCCGCCGACCTCGCCCGCCGGCGGTTCGGCAGGATCGCGATCGCCAACTGCGACTCGGTGCCGGCCTCCCGGGCCGACGCGGCCATCACCGCCGCCCATCGGGCCATCAGCGAACTGCCGACGTGAGACTCGGGGGCCGCTGAGACCGGCCTGCCCGGCGTCAGCCGCTCAGGGCGCTGGGACCGGCCTGCCGGTGTCAGTTCTTCAGGGCGGTCAGGCTGGCCTGCCAGAGGCGTTCGGCCAGGGCTGGGTCGGACATCGCGGACGGGACCGGCTCCGGGGCGCGCTTCGCGAAGTAGGCTCCGGCGCGCCGCTCGCCGTCGGCGTGCGTGGCCAGGTGCACCAGCGTGCGCGCGCCGTACTCGGGCGGCTTGGCGTAGCCGGGCACGGCCAGGAACATCCGCATGATCCACGTCTGCGCCGCGAACCCGGTGCGGATCACGCCGGGATGGAAACAGGTGGCCGCCACCCCCCGGGCCGCCAACCCGACCGTGAACAGGGCGTTCGCCTGTTTCGTGTCGCCGTACTGGAGCCAGCCGTTCCATCGTCGCCGCTCACGCGACAGATCGTCCGGGTCGAGCCGGCCGCTTCTGCCCGCCCGTGAAGAAGTGGTGACTACCCTGTCGACCCGATCTGTTAGAGAATCGGTCAACAGAAAGGGGGCAAGATGGTTGACCTGAACCATCAGCTCGTGACCGTCCACAGTAATCTGGCGCCCCGGACTCATGACGCCCGCGTTGTTGGCCAGTACGGCAATTCGGTCATAACGCTCACGCAACACCGCCGCGAGCCTACGAACGTCGTCAAGCGATGTGTAGTCGCAGGTCAAAACATCGGCTTCCGGCCCGCTCAATGCGTCGGCCACGGCTTTGAGCCGAGCCTCGTCCCGACCGACGAGCACTACCCGGTGCCCCCGTCGTGACAGCTCGGCCGCCGCCGCGGCGCCGATGCCGGCACTCGCCCCAGTAATCACGCTAATCAACGCGTTCCTCCCACTGCGCCGGAAGCATAATCGGTGCTAGTCTCCTGTGCGATCTTCCGGAGGTGTGTTTACACAGAGTGTGCAAATACCCCTCGACTCCGAGGTTGGGACATGGGCTCGCATAACCGGTCAATTCGGTTCAAGATCTTCTTATTGCTGCTGCTACCCCTCCTGTCTCTGAGTGCGCTCTGGGGCTTTGCCCTCAATCTCACCGTGGGTGACGGCCAGGCCCTACTAAGAGCCAACACGCTTTATCAGACGATCGGCATTACCTCCACCGACCTGGGCTTACAGCTCCAAGCCGAGCGGGCCCAATCGGCCGTGGCGGTCACCACCCGTCAACTCACCCAGGAGCTCGGGACACAGCGCGCCCGCACCGACAAGTCCGTGGCCGACTTCCAGAAGTCCGCCGTGACAGCGGGTGACGCGATCAAGGACAACCTGCGCACCTCCCTCGACACCCTCACCGGGGAGCTGAACCGGCTCGGCTCCATCCGCGCCGACATCGACGGCGGCATCAGCTCCCGGCTGACCAGCCTCAACGAGTACAACCGGGTCCTCGACGCCATTTTCCGGCTCTACGACCACCTCGTCTCGGTGCCCGACCTGCCGCTCTTCCAGCAGGCGTCGTCGCTGCAGGCCATGGGCAACGCCCGGGAGATCATCGCCCGCGAGCACGCGCTGGTCAGCGGCGCGCTCATCGACCACCGGCTCACCGAGCCGGAGCTCACGGCTTTCACCGAGTACGTCGCGACCCGCAGGTTCCTCAGCGCCCGTGGCCAGGCCGGGCTCGACACGGCGCTCCGCCGGCCCTACGAGCAGATCTTCGCCGGTGAGCCGTTCAGGGACTTCACCGCCATGGAGGCGCGCATCATCGCGAGCGGCGCCCCGCCCGCCGACGGCGCGACGTGGAACGCGACCGTGGACCGGCTCACGGCGCAGCTCGACAAGCTCGGCGCGTCGTCCGGTGAGGTGCTGAGCGCGCGCGCGCTCGACGCCGCCACCAGCACCATGGTGAAGATCGGCACCGCGGGCGGTCTCGGGCTGATCGCCGTGCTCGCCTCGATCATCATCTCCGTACGCTTCGGCCGCCGCCTCGCCGGCGAGCTGGCCGCGCTCAGGTCCGCGGCCGTGGAGCTGTCCGACAACCGGCTGCCCAGCCTGGTCGACCGGCTGAGCCGGGGCGAGGAGGTCAACGTCAAGAAGGAGGCCAAGCCGCTCAAGGTCAGCGGCGCGGCCGAGATCGTCGACGTGGCCAAGGCGTTCGGCTCCGTGCAGCGCACCGCCGTACAGGCCGCCGTGAGCCAGGCCGCGATGCGCCGCGGCATCGGCCAGGTGTTCCTCAACCTGGCCCGGCGCAAGCAGGGCCTGCTGCACCGCCAGCTCGCGCTGCTCGACGGCATGCAGCGCCGTACGCACGACCCTGACCGGCTGGAGGAGCTCTTCCGCCTCGACCACCTGACGACCCGCATGCGGCGTCACGCGGAGAGCCTGATCATCCTGTCCGGCTCCGCCCCCGGGCGGGCCTGGCGCAAGCCGGTGCCCGCGGTGGACATCGTCCGGGCGGCCATCGCCGAGGTCGAGGACTACACCAGGGTCACCGTCGAGGCCATGCCCGGCAGCGCGCTCGACGGAGCCGCCGCCGCCGACCTCACCCACCTGGTCGCCGAGCTGGTCGAGAACGCCACCATCTACTCTCCACCGACCACCACCGTGGTCGTCCGCGGCGACCTGGTGAGCAACGGCTACGCGATCGAGGTGGAGGACAGAGGGCTGGGGCTGTCTCCGGGCGAGTACGCGGCGTTCAACGGGCTGCTGACCAACCCGCCGGAGTTCGACCTGGCCGACAGTGACCGGCTCGGCCTGTTCGTGGTGGCCAGGCTGGCCGAACGGCACGGCATCCAGGTGCTGATGCGCCGTTCTCCCTTCGGCGGCACCACCGCGATCGTGCTGGTGCCGCGCGGGCTGGTCCACGACCAGACCGCACTCGAGGCGGGCGGCGACGGGGAGTCACCCGCGCTGCCCAGCCGTACCAAGAAGAAGACGCTCGCGGTGGTGAACGGCACGCATGCCGGGCTGCCAAGGCGAGTGAAACAGGCAAATCTGGCACCCCAGCTCAAGACGGACGAGCCGCCTGAGCCGGAACCGGAAGCGAAGACAGAGCGCTCTCCCGATGAGGTACGGGACCTGTTCTCCGCCTACCAGCGGGGAACCCAGCGCGCCCGAGAAGAAGCGAATGAGGAGGGGGAGGCATGAGTGTGCCGACGACCAACACCGGTGAGCTGAACTGGCTCCTCGACGACCTGACGACCAGGGTCGGAGCAGTACGCCAGGCCGTCATCCTGTCGACCGACGGCCTCGCGGTCGGCTACTCCAAGGGGCTGAGCCGCGAGGACGCCGAGCACCTGTCGGCCGTGGCCGCCGGGTTCCAGAGCCTGGCCCGCGGCACGGGACGGCACTTCGGCGGCGGCGACGTGCGCCAGACCATCGTCGAGATGGAGTCGGCGTTCCTCTTCGTGACGGCGGCGGGGAAGGGCACCTGCCTGGCCGTGCTGGCCGACGCCAACGTGGACGTCGGCCACATCGCCTATGAGATGGCGATGCTCGTCAAGCGGGTGGGGCAGCACATATCCACCAACCCCAGGGCGACATCGTCATGAACGAACCCCCGCGGTGGCTTGACGAGGACGCGGGGCCGGTAGTCCGGCCCTACGCCCTCATTCGCGGGCGCACCAGAACCTCCGGGGAGGCGTTCGACCTCATGGCGATCGTCTCCGTCGTCGGCGACACGGAGGCGTACGATCTCGAACCCGAGCAATTGCTCATCCTGCGGGCAGCGCGTAACCCGATCACGGTGGCCGACGTGGCCGTCGAGCTCGATCTGCCCGTAGGCGTCGTCCGAGTGCTGCTCGGCGACCTGCGTGACCACGGCCTCATCTCGGTGTCGTCCCCCTCGGAAAAGGGACCGCGCCCGAATGAGCGCATTCTCAAGGAAGTGATCAATGGACTCCGTGCTCTCTGAGGACCCCGTCGCGCTGAAGATCCTGATCGCCGGGGGGTTCGGCGTGGGCAAGACCACGCTGGTCGGCGCGATCAGCGAGATCAGGCCGTTACGCACGGAGGAGGTGCTCTCCGATCGCGGCGTCGGCGTCGACGATCTCGACGGCGTGGAGGCCAAGACCACCACCACCGTCGCGATGGACTTCGGCCGTATCACGATCCGCGAAGGGCTGGTCGTCTACCTGTTCGGTACCCCGGGGCAGGAACGGTTCTGGTTCATGTGGGACGAGCTGTCCTACGGCGCGCTCGGGGCCGTCGTGATCGCCGACACCCGGCGGCTGACCGACTGCTTCCCGTCCGTCGACTACTTCGAGCAGCGCGGCACGCCGTTCGTGGTGGCCGTCAACTGCTTCGACGGCGCCGACCGGCACAGCGTGGACGACGTGCGGATCGCGCTCGACCTGGACGACGACGTGCCCGTGCTGCTCTGTGACGTGCGGCGGCGCACCTCGGCCAAGGAGGTCATGGTCACGCTGGTCGAGCACTCTTTGAGGACGATGACGTCAGCGAACTAGAGCGCCCGTAGACCGTTGATGACCTCTCTGAGCAAACTCTCCGTAGGGGTCGTCGCTTTGGCGAGCGGCGGCCGGGCCGACACCAGGCCGTAGTCGAGCAGATCTCCGAGCAGTACCCTGGCCACCCCCACGGGCAGGTTCAGCTCGGCGGCGATCTCGACTACCGGCCTGGTCTGAGCCATGACGCAGTCCATCATGCGGCGGTGCTGGCCGCTCAGCTCCGCCTTGGCGGGCACCGGCAGGCCGGTCGCCGACACGGTCGCCAGCAGGTCGAGCTCGGGTGACGAGGATTTGGTGCGCCCCCTGGCCACCGCGTACGGCCGCACAACCGGGCCGGCCTCCTCGTCAACCCACTCGTCTGGCCCATGGGTCACTATTGGGATCCCCCATCCTGATCGCTGTCCTGCCGCCCGCGCTGCCAGCCCGACTGGAGCGAGGAGAGCAGGGCCCTGGCCTCCTCCGGTGAGCGGCTCTCGGGCGAGCGTGTCTCAGTCTGCTCGGGGGGTGGCGACTGCTTGAGCTGCTCCGGCAGGTTGGCCTGCCGCACCCGGCGGGGCAGCGCCGGCTCCTGGGACCGCTCAGGGCCGTGCTTGACCGTGCGCTGGCGGCGTGGCAGCTGGCCGGGGGCCGTCGTGTCGTGCGGCGTCCTGGTGTCGTGAGGTGCCCTGGTGTCCTGAGGCGTCCTGACCACCGAGACGGACACCGACTCCAGCTCGGGCATCCGCACCGGCGTCGGGAGGGCCTGGATCAGCGCTGTGGGCACCAGCACGATCGCGGTGGTGCCGCCGTACGGGGAGGGCTTGAGCGTGACCGTGATGCCGTGTCTGGCGGCCAGCATGCCGACCACCGAGAAGCCGAGCCGCTCGGTCTGCGACGCCTCGAACTCGGGCGGGCTCTCCAGCTTCTCGTTGACGGCCTGCCGGGCCTCCGGGGTCATGCCCAGCCCGCGGTCCTCGACCTCGACGGCGAAGCCCCTGCCGACCAGCTCGCCGCGGACCGACACCTCGTTGCCCGGTGAGGAGAAGGCGGCCGCGTTCTCGATCAGCTCCGCGAACAGGTGCATGAGGTCGGCCACGGCCGCGCCGGAGACCCCGCACTCCGGCATCGGGTAGACGCGGACCCGGGTGTACTCCTCGACCTGCGCGGCGGCGCCGCTCAGCACGTCCTCGACCGGGATGACGCCGCGCCACCTGCGGCCGGCGGAGCCGCCGGACAGCAGCACCAGGCCCTCGGCGTGGCGGCGCATGCGGGTCGTCAGGTGGTCGATCTTGAACAGCCGCGACAGCGCTTCCGGGTCCTCGGTCTCGCGCTGCATCTCGTCCAGCAGCTTGAGCTGGCGCTGCAGCAGCGACTGGCTGCGCCGGGCCAGGTTGCGCAGCGCCTCGGAGACACCCTGGCGCAGCTTGGCCTGCTCGACGGCCGCGTCCACGGCGGTGTACTGGACGCTGTCGAACGCCTTCGCCAGGTCGTCGATCTCGCTGGTCGCGCCGTCGCACATCTTGATGGGCGGCACCTCGGCCTGGATGTCGACGTTCTTGCCCTGCCGCAGCTTCGTCACGACGCCGGGCAGCCGGATCTCGGCCAGGTCGAGCGCGTTGCGGCGGAGCGCCGCCAGCTCACGGCTGACGCGGCGGCCCACCCGGATGGAGATGAAGATGGACAGGGCGACCGCGATGAGGCCGAGGACGCCCGCCACGCCGGCCCGTACGAGGATGGCGATGCCGGCCGGCGTCATCCGGGCCAGCAACCGGTCACCGTTGTCCCAGATGACCTGGGTGTAGTCCTTCAGCTCGGGGTCGGCCATGCCGCGCCAGACCGCCGGGTCGAGCATCCGGCCCGAGACGTAGCCGTCCAGCGCGCGCTCCATCGCGGCCCAGCGCGCGGACTCGGTGACCTGCTCGAACGGGGTCCGCAGCTCGGCGTCGAGGTTGGCCATGGCCTTGGGGAACATGTACGTCCGCGTGCCGTCGAGCCTCGCGAGCATGTGCATGTCGCCCATGGACGGCTTGCCGTTGGAGGCGATGATCAGCGCGTGCTCGCGGCTCAGCAGCTCGCGAACCTCGCTGGCGGCGATCAGACCCTGCGCCTGCTGGGCCAGCTCGACGTCCGTGCCGAGCGTCAGCGACGGGTACAAGTGATGGACCGCGTCGCTGACCGCCGAGTATTCGGTGACCAGCGCGCCGGGGGTCAGCTTGCGGCTGTCGACCTTCTTCCTGATCTCAGGCAGGCGGTCGATGGCCGAGAAGACCTCTTTCAGCCGCCCCTGCATCTCAGGAGTGAGGGCGGCCTGCGTCGTCTCCGACAGGCCCCCGTCGGAGAGCCGCTTCTTGACCTCGTCGACCTTGCCGCGCGTGGCGGCCAGCTGGGCGGGGTCGGCGACGCCGCCGGAGATCACCTCGGCGGAGGCGAGGCGCTCCTGCTCGAGTGTGTAGACCAGGAAGTCGGCGTGGCTGATGACTCCGGACCAGATCGTGTCGACCTTCAGCAGGCCCATGGCCTCACCGGAGGTCGTGCTCGCGGCGAAGCCCCAGAGTCCGACCAGAGAAACCAGTGGGAGAACCAGCAGCGTCGAGATCTTGAATCTGATGGATCTGCCAGATGCCATGACGCCCGCTCCCGGATAGAAGATCGCGGGAGAGAATAGCACCAAATGCGATGGTTCTTAAGATCGACTCGCGACAAATCTATGATATGTCGGGAAATCCGCAGGTCGCTCGACTGCCCGTCCCCATGCCAGCCGTACCAGCCACGCGGCGAGCACCGCCAGCAACGCCACCTCCGCGCCCAGCAGCAACCGCTCCACCAACCCGATCATCACCCGCTCGCCGGGCAGCGCCACGTAGGTGACCGCCAGCACCCCGAGCCCGCCCGCCAGGGCCAGCCACTCGACGGTCCGCGCGACCGGCTTCCACACCTCGTCGACCGTGAGCCGGGGCACCAGCAGAGCCGCCGCCGCGGGCAGGCTGACGAACGCCGCCACCGACACGTAACGGTGAATCTCCGCCGTCAGGGTCAGGTCGGCGCCGATCGGCGAGGTCGGGATGACCGCGGCGACGATGAGCGCCCCCGACCACACCCACAGCAGCCGCTCCGGTAGCCCCCGCACCGGTGCGTTCGCCGCTTTCAGCGCCCTCAGCAGGACGAGCGAACCGAGGCCCAGCACCATCATCGCCGCTTCCGTGACGCCCCCGCGGTCGGACACGGCGTATTCGCTGACGGTCGCGTTGAGTGGGTTCAGGCCGGGGTCGAGCACCAGCTGCCCGACCACGATCCCGACCACCGCGAACACGATCGACCCGCAGGCGATGATGGGATAGAGCCTCTTTGCGGTCATGGCCCTACTCTTTCGTCTGCGGCCCACGCTCACATCCGGCGCCGCCCCTGACCCGACCCGGAGGTGATGTCGGGGTTTTTTAAGGGTCTTTTTATTACGGCAGGCGTTCGGGCGTTTTTTTGTTACGGCAGGCACGGGAGGGCCCATCCACCGACCGGGGTCGGCGGCCTTCCAGGGGCACGGTCCTCCGCCTCACCGGCTGGGCGCCGTGACGTGCGTCTTCTTGGCCGGGCACGGTCCATCGCTGCTCGCCGCTCGGGAGTGGAGGGCCCTGCGCTCTTGTCGGGCTCCGTCGGGTCCTTTCGGGCTCCGTCGCGTCGGCTCTGTCGGGGTCCGCAGGAAACCCAGCCCACTCCCAGGCTGTGTCGGGCTCCGTCGGGGACCGTCGGGTTACAAGCCCGAGGGGTCTCTGCCGACGCTGATCTCCTCGGCGATTCGGCGGAGTTCGGCCATGTCCAGGCCGGGGGCCTTGGGCAGCTGGCGTAGCAAGGCGTCCATCACCACGGGCACCGGCTGCCCGGCCAAGCGGCCGGCGATCCCGTGAACTGCCCTGAACAGCGCCTCATCCGTGTCGTGCATCGGCTCTCCTCGTTCGACTTCCGGGAGAACCGTACGGCGTCGCGGGGACAGTTTCGCGCTACGGCCTCAGCGTGTTCCACACCGTTTCGCGCTACGGCTCCAGCGTGTTCCGCACCGCCGCGCAGATCTCGGCGAGCTGCCCCAGTTGCTCGGGGGTGAGGACGTCGAACAGGCTCCGCCGTACCTCCTCCACGTGGCCGGGCGCGGCGGCGGCCAGCGCGGCGAAGCCCTCATCGGTGAGCGCGGCGAAGCTGCCCCGGCGGTCGGAGTCGCAGGGGCGGCGCCGCACCCAACCGCGTTCCTCCAGCCGCGCGACCGCGTGGGAGAGCCGGCTCTGCGAGCTCTGCGCTCTGTTGGCCAGCTCGCTCATCCGCATCGAACGTTCCGGTGCCTCCGAGAGGGCCACCAAGATCATGTAGTACGTGTGCGGCATGCCCGCCTCGCGCTGGAGCTGGCGGTCGAGCGCTTCGTTCACCAGCTGGGTCGCGGCCAGGAAGTCGCGCCAGGTGCGCTGCTCGTCATCGTCCAGCCATCGGGTCATGTGCCCATTTTAGTTGAACTCTCATATACTTAGAGGTAGCTTCCGCCGAGAGGGGTTCACCATGCCGGTCCAGCGGCTCAATCACGCGGTCCTGTACGTACGCGACGTCGAGCGCAGCGTCGCCTTCTACCGGGAGGCCCTCGGCTTCGAGGTGGTCATGGGCATGCCCGGTGCCGCCTTCCTGCAGGCGGCCGGCTCGACCAACGACCACGACCTCGGTCTGTTCCAGATCGGCGAGCAGGCGGGTCAGTCCACCGCCGGCCGGTCCACCGTGGGCCTCTACCACCTGGCCTGGGAGGTGGACACGCTCGACGAGCTGGAGCGCATCGCGGCCAAGCTGAGCGAGCTGGGCGCGCTGGCCGGGGCCTCCGACCACTCCACCACGAAGGCCCTGTACGCGCACGACCCCGACGGCCTGGAGTTCGAGGTCTCGTGGCTGGTGCCCGCCTCGCTCCTCACCGAGGAGGTGCTGACCGCGCGCAGCGGCATCCGGCCGCTCAACCTCGCGGCCGACAAGGAGAGGTACGGCGGCCAGACGCGCGGCGGCGTGGGCGTCTCCATCCCCGCCTGACGTCCCGTCTATCCCAGTCCGACGTCCAGGCGTCTCCATCCCAGTCGGACGTCCTGGCGTCACATTTCGCACTGGATGTACCGTGGCCTTATCCCACTCCCGCGCTTTGGAGGAGGGCCATGCCGAGCGATCCCGACCATGTTCTCGACGCCATCGACGGTGTCGTCGACGAATGGGAGACGTTGAGCGCCGACGCGATGCGCTGGGCGCCTCCCGAGAGCAAGTCCGAAGACCTGATCCACGAGGTGACGGAGATCTTCGGCCCGCTCGCGAACGCGCTCAGCCAGGCGTTCCGCCCACTGGGTGACGCCGTGACCCGCGTGCTCGACAACCTGATCGACAACGACGACGAGTCCTGAAATAACCCGAATAACCTGACAGAACCCGCCATAAGTCCGCCTGCCACACCGCCCGGCAGGCCGTACCGGATGCTTGGCCAGACGGGTCAGGCGGACGATCCGCCGCGCCACGCGGAGTGGGCAGGTCAGGCGGCCGAGAGGCGCATGGGGCGTAGGGCGCCCGTGAGCTTGGCGAGTTCGGCCAGCATGGCGTCGGCGGCGGCGGTCATCACGTCGTTGGGCTTGACCGTGCCGTCCTCGACGAACTGCGGCACGAACGGCAGGTTGACCGCCTCGACCACCGGGATCATCTTCAGGGTGCTGACCACCTGGCGCAGGCTGTTGACCGCGCGGGTGCCGCCGGAGAGGCCGCCGTAGCTCACGAAGCCGGCCGCCTTGTGCTGCCATTCCTGGTGCAGGAAGTCGAGGGCGTTCTTGAGGACGGCGTTGAAGCTGTGGTTGTACTCGGGCGTCACGAAGACGTAGGCGTCGCCGCGCTCGACGATGGCGCTCCACTCCTTGGTGTGCGCGTGCTCGTACTGCTTGAGCCTGGGGTGGTTCGGCTCGTCCAGGAAGGGCAGGCCGACCTCGGCCAGGTCGATCAGCTCGACGTCGAAGTCGCCGCCGGCCACGGCCCGCTCGTAGAACCACTCCCCGATCACCCTGCCCACGCGGCCGGGGCGGGTGCTGGCGATGACCACCTGCAGTACGGGCTTGGACATGGGGCGCTCCTCAGTCTTAGACGGCTAGTTGCTCAACATTATTGAGTAACTACATATTTCTTAGCAAATGGAGCGGCGGTTGGGTAAGATCTACGGCGTGAGCATTGATTCGGTGTGCGTCAGGTTCCACACCGCCCTCGAACTGATCGGCGCCCGGTGGTCGGGCGCCGTGCTGCAAATGATCTTCAAAGGCGCGCACCGCTACGCCGCGCTCAAAGCGGCCATCCCCGGGGTCAACGACACGATGCTCGCCCGGCGCCTGCGGGAGCTGGAGGCAGCCGGGCTCATCGAGCGGCGAGTGCTCGCCACCTCACCGGTCAGGGTCGAATACCACCTGACGGAGATGGGCGAGGAGCTGCGGCCGGTCATAGACGAGCTGGTCATCTGGGCGCACAAGTGGATCCCGCTCCCGGAGGAGAAGGCCTCCTGACCTTCGGGTGCCGTCAGGCGGCTCCCACGTGTTCGGCGATGGCCCCGGTGACCGGTATGACCGTGGGCAGCGGCCGGGCGGTGAAATGTGCTGGCTTGTGGGTACGCAGCAGCAGCTCGCCGCTGCGTTCCCAGTCGAAGCCGCGCTTGTTGAGTAGTTTGGCGAAGACCGCGCCGGCCTTCTCGGGATCGCGTTCGGCCAGCCGCCGGATCGGCACCGGTGAGACGGCGTCGCCCCTGAGGTAGGAGCTGACCAGCTCGCGGTAGGACCGCCTGGCGATCAGATCGGGGTCCTGGAAGACCTCCTCCAACTTGGCGAAGTCGGCGTAGTAACCGAGCCCCGCCACCTCGTCGAAGATCAGGGCCACAGTCTCGGCCCCGTCCATCCGTACGGGCAGCTCCTCCGTGGCCGGCGCGGCGCCGCCCAGGCGCCCCGACTGGTAGGCCAGGTAGCCGCGGATGCGGCCGGCCAACTCGGCGGGCCGCAGCACGACCAGGTCGGCCCCGAAGTGACTGATGAAGCACCGGCGCTGCTCGCTCTGCAGCTCCCTGGCCCGCGCCAGCAGCACCGGGTTGCGGAACACCCAGTCGGGACGCTCCAGCGCGATGTGCGCGGCCACCGGCAGGAGCGTGTCACGCGCGGCGGCGGCGTGCACCGCGGGCGTGCCGCTGATCAGCCAGTCGAGGCCGAGCGGCAGCAGCCTGCCCACCACGTACATCCCTGGGCGCAGCTCCTCGAACGCCGCCGCACCCAGGTTGGAGAACGCCCGGTAGACCAGCTCGTCCACGAGGTTGAACAGCAGCACGGCCGCCCCGTCGACCACCCGCACCTCGTACACCCCCTCGACCACCTCCTTCCAGCTCGACAGCAGCTCGACCTCGGCCCTGGCCAGGTCGGGCCGCTCGCGCAGGAACCGGTCGATGACCGTGTCGCCACCGGTCAGCGGGTGCTGGTGGGCGAAGTAGTCGATGGGCAGGAAGGCCGCGGCCTCGTCGGTGGGCGGGTCGTCGGCGTAGAACCGGTCGAGCACCCCGCTCAGCTCGCGCTCGAACCTGCCTGAGGTGGCAAAGTGGATCAGCTCGGCCTTGAGCTCAACAGCCCGCGCCAGCATGGTCATCATCACTCCTCGTGTCCGGAGTGACACTAACCGTCCCTGGGGCGGTCGGGACGGCTCTTCCGCCAGTTGGGGTCACCACCTGCCGTTCGCCGCCGGCCTCGCCGATAGCCTCGTACCGATGAGGGGCCGGGCGAACCGCTGCCGTGGTGGCCCGGTCGCGCGCTCAAGAGGTGGTAGGCGAATGACGCTCTTGGATTACCTACGCGACTGGCATCCCAAGCCCGTGACCAGCGAAGACGTCATCTCGCCCCAGCCCGCGGCGGCCCTGGCGGCGGTTCTCGACGCGCCACCCACCGCCGGTGAGGCGCTGCCGTTGCCGTGGCAGTGGCTGTACTTCCTGGAGTGGCCGCCACAGACCGCCCTCGGCCTCGACGGCCATCCGGCCGAGGGTCACTTTCTGCCGCCCATCCCGCATCGGCGGCGGATGATCGCGGGTGGGCGGATGCGGGCGCGGCGGGGGCTGGAGATGGGGCGGCCCGCCGTACGGACGGCCGAGCTGACGGCCGTCACGCCGAAGGAGGGGCGGACGGGAGAGCTGTTGTTCGTGACGGTGCGGTGCGAGTACCGGCAGGGTGGGGAGTTGCGGCTGGTCGACGAGCAGGACCTGGTCTACCGCTCGGACCCGCCGACCGAGGGAGCGGCTCCTAGCGAGACCCTTCCGCCGCCCGGAGCTGGTCCCACGGATGCTGATGCCGCGTGGCGGCTTGCGGTTACCGCTACTCCGCCGCTGCTGTTCCGTTTCAGCGCGCTCACCGCCAACGCCCACCGCATCCACTACGACCAGCGCTACTGCACCGACGTCGAGCGCTACCCCGGCCTCGTCGTGCACGGCCCGCTGCTCGCCGTTCTCATGGCCGAGCTGCCCCGACGGCACGCCCTGGGGCGGCGGATCACCGGACTGACCTACCGCCTGCGCCGTCCCGTCTTCGAGGGCGAGCCGTTCGTCGTCACCGGCTCGCCGGAGTCGGGGCAGCTGAGCGTCCAGGACGCCTCCGGCAGGCTGCGAGCCGAGGCGCACTTCACCTGACCCCCGGCTCACACCGTCTTGAGCATCCCGCCGTCGACGAAGTACGTGGAGCCCACCGAATAGCCGGCCCGCTCCGAACACAGGAAGACCATGAAGTCCGCCACCTCCTCCGGGGTGGCGAACCGCTTGATCGGCGCGTGCTCCCGCGCGACCTCGTCGAGGTGCGCCTGCCAGTCCCCGCCGCTGTCCGCGGTCAGCTGCTTGGCGGTCTTCACCCAGTCGGGGGTGAGGACCAGGCCGGGGTTGACGCAGTTCACCCGGATGTTGTGGTCGATGACCTCCGTCGACAGCGTCTTGGAGAACATCATCAACGCGGCCTTGGTCACGTTGTAGATGGGTTCGTACCAGAGCGGCTGGACGGCGCAGATCGACGCGTTGTGCAGGATCACCCCGCCACCGCGCCGCCGCATGCCGGGCACGAGCCCGCGGGCCAGGCGTACCGCCGCCATGACGTGCAGGTCCCAGTACGCCTGCCACTTCTCGTCCGGGGCCTCGAGTATGGTCTCGTTGGACCCGGCTCCGGCGTTATTGACCAGGATGTCCGCGCCCCCGAAGCCCTCTTCGGCCGCCTCGATCAGCGTCCCCGTGCCGTCCGCGGTCGCCACGTCACACGGGACGGGCACCACGCGCACGCCGTGGGCTTCGCGGATGCCGCGCGCCGCCTCCTCCAGGCGGTCGCCGACACGGGCGGCGAGTACGAGATGCGCGCCCTCTGCCGCGAGCCCCTGTGCCACGGCCAGGCCGATCCCGGAGCTGCCACCGGTGATGACGGCGACCTTGTCCCTCAACCCGAGTTCCACCGAACCTCCCGCAGACTGTCCACACGTGCCCCTCCATCATCGGGCACCGCCTGCGGCGCACCGGGATCGCGCGCCGCGGGGGTGTCGGCGTGGATTCAGTCCGCCACGAGGCGGCTCCTCTGGCCCTCGTGCTCGCGCTGCCGCCGGATGACGTACGTGCCCGGCGTGCAGCCCGTGGCCCCGTGTTCGGGATGCAGCAGGTAGGCGACGGCGGAGGTCTCGAAGATGCCGATCGCCAGCCGGTCGGAGTCCATCACGTCAACCGTCCAGCGGCAGGTGCCCGGGTCGGCGACGAGCGTGTGCGGGTTGCCGCCGGCCGCGCCACGCAGGAGTTCGACCCCTTCGGGCGGTACGTCCGTCCAGGTAGTCGGGTTCCATGGCCGTACGGACGACGCGACGACGGAGAGCGGGATGACGATGAGGTCGCCCTGGGCTTGGAGCCCGTCGACGACAGGGATGCGCACCGTCTGCTCGAGGTGGTCGAGCACGGCGAGTCCGGTCTGCTGGGAGAGGGAAGCGAGAGTCACAGTCATGGGGATCACCTCAGGTTCGGCGTACGAGAAGGGAGTACTGCTCGGCGGACAGCCCGTAGGTCCAGCCGGCGGCTTCGAGCGGGTCGTTGAGGAACCCCGGCACGGTCAGCCCGTACCGGCGGCGGTGCCCGTCGCGTTCGACGGACCCGTTGACCGCGAGGAGCACCTTGGTCTCCTTGCGCAGGTCGTACAGCCGCAGTTCCGACCCGGGGTTGCCGGGGTCCGGCGCGGCGGCGACCAGCCGCAGGCCGGCCTGTTCGATGTACGAGCTCCAGCCGATGCGCTCGATCGCGCACCGCCTGACCTCGACGTTGGCCTCCTGGGCGATCCGCTGGGCGTCCGGACCCGTGATCACCCAGGGGGGCACCTGGGTGCCGTGCCAGGCGTACACGTCCCACCCGTCCGCGTAGCGCACCGCCGGGCCGTCGGCACAGTGCAGCCGGACTTCGCCCTCGTCGCTCCACACCTCCGTGTGCAGGGCGACGGGCCGTTCGGAGATGACGCACACGCCTTCACGAGGCCACCACCAGCCGCCTGAGCGGGCTGATGCCGCCCACAGATCGAGCTGCCTGGCCCGCTCGGTCCCGATGACCACACCGGCCGCTCGACGGAGGGCGTCGTAATGGGCGATCCAGGAGACGCACTGCACGCCGTACCAGCCGTTCATCCGGCGTTCCCGCGAGCCATGCACCGCCCGGACAGGCACGAGGAGCGAAGCTTGGGTGGATCGCGCGAGCGAGCCGACCACCTCCCGGCGAATCAGCCGGTCCATCGGCTGCCATCTGACCCGGGTGTCGAGTTCGAGGCACAGCTGCCTCATCAGAGCGGAGAGCCGAGGTGGCAGCGGCCATTCCGACATGTGCCGGGCGGCTTCCGAAGGCCGAAGACCCGGCGGGGCGGTCTCCAGCGCCGCGAGCGGTGACGAGACCCAGTGGAAACGCGGTGGGGCGAGCCCGATCAGGTGGTAGAGCTCGGAGATGGCGGCCTCTTTGGCCGGACGGTCGGCGGGCATGGTCGACAGCGTCGAGCCCAGCCATTCTTCGCGGATTTCGGCAGCTTCCCGCTGCTCGGGAGCGCTCACCAGATGAAGGTGGCGTCGTCCTTTCCTACGATCATGGTGGAAATGGTGACAGATCTGGGTGGCGGCTGTCTACTGCGGAGGTATCGCTGCTGACCGCCCCCGTCCCTCCGCTTGCCCAGCCGACTGGACAAGCGGAGGTGTGCCTGTGGCAGTGCTTACGGGTTGTCGACGCCGATCCAGTTGACGTACCACCCGTAAGTCTCCGCGTCGGCGACGGTGAGCGGGGGGAGGTCCCTCTCGCTCCAACGGATATAGACGCGGAATCCGGTCGCGGTGGGGTGGTAAACGGTGCTGGTGCCCGTCAGCTCGAACTGGTGATCCGTGCCGCCGACCGAGACCGTGTAGACGGGAGTACCCCTGAAGCCCGCGGCCGTGGTGTCCACGTCGATGTAGAGGCCGGGCGAGTTGTTTATGTAGAGCTGCCAGCCCATTCCCGGCGCCGTGCTCCCGGAAGCGATCCGCTGAGTCGTCGTCCCCGAAAGTGCCTTGGCTACCGTCTGCTTGACGACAGGGCGGGCGTCGGCATGCGCACCGACCCCTGTCGTGAGGGCGGCTCCGAATGCCAGGGCAGTGGCAAGGGTGGTGAATCTTACGATGGACATGCGTGCTCCTTAGGTCAAAGTCCTCAGCGGTCATGACCTCGGAGAGACACTGTCCGCAGGGGGCAGCCATGGCGTGCGAGGATAAAGCGATCATCACACATGGTAATCGCCGCGAAGCGCTACTCCATGGCACGACACTCTCCCGAAAAAGGGAGTATGAGCTGGGGATTCTCCCGTTCGAGCAACCCCACGACGCCTTCTCATCCGATGCGCAAACCGTAACTCAGCGTGACTTCGATGCCGGAGTTCGGGCGCCTTCTCACCAGGCGAGGAAGAGCGTCTCGGGAGAGCGGTGGATGAGGGTGGGGGCCATCGTGATGTCGGTGTGGGCCAGGCGCAGGCCGGGGAGTTCGCGGATCAGGATTTCCAGGGATATCCGGACCTGCTCCTTGGCGAGTTGCGAGCCCGGGCACCCGTGCGGACCATGTCCGAAGGACAGGTGGCGGAAGGCTTCCCGGCCGATGTCGAACTCATCCGCCCGCAGGTCACCGTCCGCGGCATCGGCATCGGCATCGGCGTCGGCGTCGCGGCCGGCTGAGGCGAAGGACACGAAGACCACGTCGCCCTCGTGCAGCTCAGTGCCGCTCAGCGTCACGGTGGTGGTGACCGTACGCCGGAAGCCCTGGACCGGTGCCTCGAACCGGAGTGCCTCCTCGATGGCTGCGGCGATGAGCCGCGGCTGCTCGCGGAGCAGTTCCCACTGGCGGCGATCACGCAGCAGGTTGAGCACCACGGTGCCGAGCAGCGCGGTCGTCGTCAGGTGGCCGGCCAGCAGCAGGTTCTGGACATTGGACACGATCTCCTTGCGCTGGTCCAGCGT
Source organism: Nonomuraea sp. NPDC049750 (assembly GCF_040659625.1). Lineage (NCBI taxonomy): Bacteria > Bacillati > Actinomycetota > Actinomycetes > Streptosporangiales > Streptosporangiaceae > Nonomuraea > Nonomuraea sp. NPDC049750. The sequence continues at coordinate 72,705 of NZ_JBFANB010000022.1, read as the reverse complement.
GAGGTCCTCAGAGCCGGGGGCCAGGTCGCGGACCATCTCCGTGAACAGGTCGTCACGCGGAGCCCTCCTCCGCGCGTGAGCGTAGCCGTCGAGCAGTTGCTGCATGTCCACGATCTCCTGCGCGACCTCGACCTGCTCGCCCTCCGTCAGCTCGGTGAACACCAGCCGCTCCGCTCCCTGCGCCCCGCGAATCGCGCCAGGCGCGTCGGCGGGGTCCAGGCCGACCAGATGGCCGATCACGGCGGCGGGCAGCGGCCTGGCGTACGCGGCCATCCACTCGACCTGACCGTCGCCGGCGAAGGAGCCGATGAGCGCCTCGGCCCGCTCGGTGATGAACGGGAGCGCGGCGGTCACCTTGGCGGACGACAGCCCTCTGCTGAGGGGGCGGCGCAGGCGCCGGTGCGCGTCGCCATCGGCGCCGAGCACAGTCCGCACGCCACCGAACCCCTGGCTCAGCACCGAGAGCGCGGCCTTGCTCGGCAGGTGGTCGGGCCGCAGCGCGCCCGCCGACGAGAACTGCTCAGGGTTGCCCAGCACCTCGCGTACGTCTTCGCGCCTGCTCACCAGCCAGGCGTCCAGTTCGGGTACGAAGGTAAGCCCTTGCGTCCGGCGAGCCTCGGTGTAGACGGGGTACGGGTCGCGGTAGAACGCCTGTGGGTTCACGTGCCTATGGTCGCGGGTGGGATATGCGCCGGACAAGCTTTGCCCAAAGGCTCAATACGTTGCCGTTTAGTGGGAAATTTCCTCATTAATGTCGCCTCACCTGCGCTTTGTCGCATTTGAGGTCTAGCGAGAGGATCGGCGGACGATGCCAACAGATATTGTTGTGATCCTCAATGATCAGCCGGGTGAGCTGGCCCGACTCGGCAGGGTCACCGGCGACGCGGGCGTGAACATCCAGGGTCTCGCGGCGTTCACCGGAGAGGGCAAGGGCGTCGTACACGTGCTCGTGGATGACGAGGCCGCCACCAGATGCCGGCAGGCGTTCGAAGGCGCCGGGATGGGGATCGCCGACGAGCGCTCCGTACTCGTGGCGGACATGGACGACCATCCGGGCGCCCTTGGCGACCTGACCCGGCAACTCGCCGACGCCAACGTCAACATCGACCTCGCCTACACGACCTTCGGCGGTGTACGGATCGTCATCGCCACCGACGACATGGCGAACGCGAAGTCGGTCCTCGAAAGCAGGCGCTGATCCTTCTCACGAGTCGCGGCGATTGACGTCGCCGATATCCGTCGCTATTGTCGTTTTGGAAATGACGAACAGGCGTGAATTCACCGACCGCCTGAAGACGAAGGTCAGGAGCCGGACGATGGACAGGAAGGTAGCAGCCATGATGGCCTGCTCCGCCTGCGATCCGGCCGCTTCGTCCTGTTGTCGTTGTTGTCGCGCCTGACGCGCACCCTTCCCCCGCACATCGCCCCACCGGCGTTTTCTCGCCGCGCCGTCAAATGACGCCGCGCGCGCATCTTTAGCTTTCTTCCCTTTTCGAGAGAGTGGATATCGTCATGCCTGAAACGCTTTCCCTTATTCAGGGATTCCGTGTTCTCTCGTGCGCCCCTGATGGCGAACCGATTAAGGACGAGCGCGCCGCCACCGATCTGGTGGGCGAGGCGTGGGGGCAGCGCGCCGAGGTGATCGTCATTCCGGCGGAACGGCTCGACGACGCCTTCTTCCAACTCCGGACCCGGGTCGCGGGTGACATCACGCAGAAGTTCACGACGTACCGGCTGCTTCTGGTGATCGCGGGGGACATCTCCCGGCACACGGCGGCGAGCTCGGCCTTGCGCGACTTCGTTCATGAGACGAACCAGGGTGACCACGTCTGGTTCGTGTCCAGCCTGGAGCACCTCGACGAGCGTCTGGCCCGCCGCGCCGGCGCCTGACCGTTCGTCTGCTTGGCCGTGTGCCCGAGTGGTCCAGGGAACCGCCTGCAAAGCGGTGGACGCCGGTTCGAATCCGGTCACGGCCTCTCAACTTGCCCGCCCACCCTTTGACCAGGGCTCATACCGAATCGGATATCGATTCCGGGCGAATAGCGCTATTAGACATCATCTGTCCGGTTCTGATTTGCTCCTGCCCTCTGCTGACCAAGAGGGGCTTTGATGGCGCGTCGGGGGACGAAGATCGTACGGCTCACCGCGGCCGGGGTGGCCGCGGGTGTGCTCATGGCGGGGATCGCGGTGCCGGCCGTAGGGGGTGCGGCGCTCGGGTTCGTGTCGGCGGTGGGCGAGGCGGAGCTCAAGCCGGTCGCCCTCGTCGAGCCGCCGCCGGCCGAGGTCACGATCGTGCAGGACGCCAAGGGGGGCGAGATCGCGCGCTTCTACGAGGAGTATCGGGAGATCGTCGGCTTCGACCAGATCGCCGAGGTCATGAAGACGGCGATCATCTCGATCGAGGACTACCGCTTCTACGAGCACGGCGCGATCGACATCGAGGGCACCGTACGAGCGCTGGCCAAGAACCTGCGGGCGGGCAAGGTGAGCCAGGGCGGGTCCAGCATCACCCAGCAGTACGTCAAGCAGGTGCTGCTCAACTCCGCCGACACCGACGCGGAGCGGAACGCGGCGCTTGCGGCCAGCTACGCGCGCAAGCTGAACGAGTTGCGGTACGCCATGGGGGTCGAGGAGAAGTACACCAAAGACCAGATCCTCGAGAAATATCTGAACATCGCGTACTTCGGGGCCGGTGCTTACGGTGTCGAGGCGGCGGCCAAGCGGTTCTTCGGCGTCAAGGCCAGCCGGCTCACCCTGCCACAGGCGGCGACGCTGGCGGGGGCCGTACAGGACCCGAACGCCACCGACCCGAACATCGACAGGAAGCACCGCGACAGGCTGCTGAACCGCCGTAACGTCGTGCTGAACCGGATGGCCGAGCTGGGCAAGATCACTCCCGTCGAGGCGGCCGCGGCGAAGGCCACCAAACTCGGCTACAAGGGAACCAAGCTCCCCGGCGGCTGCGACTCCAGCAAATATCCGTACTTCTGCCTGTATATCCGGCAGGAGATCCTCAACAACCCCGACTTCGGCAAGACCGCCGCGGCGCGCCTGGCGATGCTCAACCGCGGCGGCCTGACGATCAGGACCACGATCGACCCCGCCATGCAGCGGGCCGCGGATCGGGCGATCAGGAAGTACGTCTACGCCTCCGACGACGCCGTCGCCGCCGAGGCGCTGGTCCAGCCGGGCACCGGCGCGATCAAGGCCATGGCCGCGAGCAGACCGTACGGCGTCGACCGCGCCAGGAACGAGATCTCCTACAACCTCGTCGCGGACGCCGTGCACGGCGGCGGCGCCGGGTTCCAGGCCGGCTCCACGTTCAAGACCTTCACCCTGATCAGCGCGCTGAAGAACGGCATGAAGCTCGACGACGGCCTGAGCGCGGGCGCCGGATACCGGGCCCCGGCCTATTCGACGTTCAAGAACTGCAAGGGCGAGAACATCGGCGACCCGACGCACACGGTCACCAACGACGAAGGCTCCCCGGGGTGGAAGACGCTGCGGACCGGCACCTGGGCCTCGGTGAACACCTTCTTCATGGAGCTCGAGCGGCGGGCCGGGCTCTGCGAGACGGTCACCACGGCCAAGTCGCTGGGCATCCGCCGCTCGGACGGGCGGAAGCTGCAGGAGTACGAGACGTTCACGCTCGGCATCAACGAGATGGACCCGGTGACCGTGGCCACCGCGTACGCGGCGATAGCGGCACGCGGCAAGTACTGCGCGCCGACGGCGATCACCCGGGTCACCGACCGCGACGGCAAGGCCACCCGGTACCGGCCGAAGTGCCGTCAGGCGCTCGACCCCGCCATCGCCGACGCGACGGCCGACGTGCTGTCCGGCGTGCTCACCAAGGGCACGATGCGCGACGTCGGGGGCATCGGGCGCGACGCGGCGGGCAAGACCGGCACCACTGACGACTACGCGTCAGCGTGGTTCGCCGGGTTCACCCCGGACCTGGCGGCGGCGGTGAGCATCGGGGACCCGCGCGGCTCCCAGAAGCACAAGCTGACCGGGGTGACGATCGGCGGGCGCTACTACGGGGCGGTGGCGGGTGCCACCCTTCCCGGGCCGATCTGGAAGGACACGATGATCGGCGCGTTGGCGGGCGTGCCCCCGACGTCGTTCTCCCCCATCGACACCGCTCGATTCGAGGGGTGCTCCGAGGGTTGCCGAACCGCGCCGACGACAGCTGAAGATGACAGCACGCCTGACCCCTGATTCGGGCGGGCGTTCGCGCGAAACCGCTGGTTGGATGTCCCGTACGCGTGTGGTGCTGATCACCTTGGATGTGCGGATTTCTGCACAGTTGATCGCTGGCCGTCTCCCTAATGTCTGTCCTGCCGGACGAACCCGGCAGCACCGACAAGGGGGAGGAACCCAATGCGTAAGACCTTTGCGATCGCGGCTCTGGCCGGCTCGATGGCCTTCACCGGTATCGCTCTCAGCCCGGCCGCCCAGGCGACCACCCAGTCCACGACCACCACCGCGAGCGCGACCAACTTCACGGTGAACTGGGGCAAGTTCTTCTCCAGTGACCGCAAGGCGTACACGTTCGGCAGGACGTGGAAGAGCGGTGGCAAGGTCTTCACGACGTGGCACGGGGTGGACAACGTCGGCGGCAAGAAGGGCTGGGTGTGGTTCGAGTACTACAAGAACGGCAGCTGGCACAAGTTCAACCAGTCGTGGGACGGCGAGGTCGTCGGCCGCTGGAGCGGGCGTGGGATCAAGAAGGTGTACACGTTCACCTGCTGGGCGGGCAAGTTCGACAACTGCGGCCGCAAGTACCGCATCTACTAGACCGGGCGACGTAACGAGCGGTGCCCCTGCCGTACTGGCGACTCCTCCCACACGGTCCGTCAGCACCGCGGATCCGCAGCGTCCCTGTCGTGAAAATCGCGGTCAGCGGAAGTAGCTGGTAAGGGTAGAAGCATGATCTTTTTGAGGCGGACAGTGGGAGTCGCCGTACTCACCCTTCTGGCCATCCCGATCACCGCCGCCACGGCCACGCCACCGGCGGCCGCCGACGTGCGCGAACGGTCGCAGGCCGAGGGCGGGACGGCGGGCCGCCGCATGCTGGCCCGGTTGAAGGTCGCCAAGCCGTTATCCAGCCGTGGTTACAGCCACCGGCGGTTCCTGCCCCGGTGGGCGCACCACAAGGGCAGGTGCGACGCACGAGAGGTGGTCCTGGCCCGCGACGGGCGACACGTACGCAGAAACGCCGCCTGCCACCCGGTCAAGGGCGTCTGGTACAGCCCGTACGACGGTAAACGGCTGAAAAGCGAAAGGCTGGTCGACGTCGACCATGTCGTGCCATTGGCGTACGCCTGGCGCTCCGGTGCCAGCAAATGGAGCCAAGCGCGGCGCCGCGCCTTCGCCAACGACCTCACCCGCCCCGAGCTGGTGGTGGTCAGCCACTCCGCCAACATCGCCAAGGGCGGCCAAGGGCCGCAGAGCTGGCGTCCGCCGCGGCGCGCCTATTGGTGCCGGTACGCGACCTCGTGGATCACCGTGAAGCATCACTACCGGCTCCTCGTGACCCGAAAGGAGAAGGTGGCCCTGCTCAACATGCTCCGCACCTGCTGAGGGCCCCATGATCAGGATTCGTCTTCGGCAGCGATCCGCTTGCCGAGGTTGATGAAGAAAAGGACCAAGCCCACGGTCAGCACGATGTGTCCCAATCCGGCGAGTCCGGAGATCATCGCACTGGTCTGAGCGCCCAAGACGGTCTGGGTGCCGTGGATGATCATCATCAGGACCGTTAACGCGAGACCGGCGTTGTAGACCCAGAAGGACCAGTTGAAGAGCCTGCTGGCCGACAAGGTGAACAGCTTCTCCAACGCCAGCACGATGAGGAAGAAGAGCATGCCGAGCGCGAGCAGGTGCGTGTGCACGACGCCGAGCTGGGTGTCGCCCGTGAAGTCGGTCAACTTGGTGAGCTCGCGATAGTACAGTCCGCTGATCACGCCAATGATCATGTAGATGTGTGCCGCATGGAGGAGCTTTTTCATGGTTAGGGCCTTTCTGGGGGGCTGGCGGCGCTTCAGGACCTGGCGTCGTTCCAGGTCGTGCTGGTGAGGAAGTAGGTGTCGTAGAGCTCCTGCACGTCAAGGAGGCTCTCCGGCGGCACCTTGCCGTACGCGATGCGCTCCAGGTGGCGGAAATACTCGAACCGCTCGACGCCCGGAGTGATGACGATGAGGATGTCGGCGTCCTCTCCCGGCGCCGCGGCGAAGGCATGGGGAAGACCGGCCGGCACGATCACGAGGTCCCCGCGCTCGGCGGTGACGACCTGCTCGCCGGACAACAGCTGCGCGGTGCCGTCGAGCATGTAGAACAGCTCGGCGGAGGCGCCGTGGCGATGCGGTTTGGCGCCGTCCGCGCCGTTCGCGAGCGTGACTCGCTGGGTCGACAGCGCGCCACCGGTTGAGCTGCTGTCGGCCAGCAGCCGGATGGTGGTGGGGGCCTGGCCGATCACTTCGGCGTCCCCGGATCTGACGATGACGGACCCGTTCGCGTTGCTGTCGAAGTTGGGCACGATGAGCGACATTTCGATGACTCCTTCAGATTCAGGCTCAGGCGAGGAACAGCAGGAGGGAGCTGATGAGGACGACCACGGCGGTGGCGAAGTGGATGCCGAACGCCACCGCCTTCGTGCCGCCGTTGCGCAGGACGATGATGGTGTCGGTGAGCGGGAGGAGGGCGACGACCAGCATGAACCAGGCCTCGGCGCGGACCCCGACGAAGAAGAGCAGGGCCAGGCCGACGATGCCGTAGACGGCGTCGCGTTGGCCCTTGACGGTCAGGTAGACGGCGTCCCCGTCTTTCTTGGCAGGCACGCCGTAGCCGGCGGCGGCGGTCTGTGGCACCCGCAGGAACTGCAGGCCGATGAAGAGGATGAACAGGTCGAGCACGACAGCGAGTCCGTAAGCGATGGGGGTAAGCACGATCCACTCCAATTTCTAGCGCTGCTAGTTGCAAGAGTGACGCTAACATAGCCGCGACAGTTGCGCTAGCGGCGCTAGAATCGCGGTCATGCGGCACCCGTTGCGGTCAGCTGGAACCGGAGGGTCTGGAAAGGCGTGACCCGTACGGAAACCTAGATCGACGCCAGAACACGGTCGATCGCCGAGCGACCAGCGGGCCCCCAGGTCTCCCCACCGGGGAGGCCCCGGTCTCCGGCCCGGCCGATACTGATGAGCATCAGGCCGCGCAGGATCGCCCACCCTCGTGCGCGCCGGATCATCGCCTCGTCCGTGACGCGTACGCGGTGAGGAATCGGGTGTCCGCTCCTGAGGACAGGAGCAGCCACGCGGCCGCGAGGTCCGGCGCCTCCGTGATCCCGATCGGCCGGCGCATGCTGATGGAGCGCCCGGAGGAAGCCCCCCAAGCTGTCGGCCGCGTGCCCGCCATGGGTGATGGAGGCCCGGTCGGTCGGCTCGCCGGGAACCCAGGCCGTAATGGTCCACGGCCACGGAAAGCGTTCGGACGGTTCACCAATCCGTACAACGGTCGGCACCGGGAGCGGAAGGCGAGGGGCCAGGACGGGCATCCACTGGTGCTCCTTAGCGGGTGACTTTCCGCGAGAGGTCCGCGAGGCGCTCGGTCTCCTCGCTGCTCAGCGCCACCTTCATCGCCCCGGCGATCGCCCGCATCTCGTCGATCAACGGAGCGGTACGATCCAGGTGCGCGTTGGTCAGGCCGGTCACCTTGAAGGGGATCTTGCCCTCGTTCGGATGGCCATCGGAGGAGACCACCCGCCAGGCGATGACGTACTTGCCCGCAGCCAGCGGCTTGGAGACAGCGGCAGTGACCGTGGCACCGGACACCTTGGCCTTGCCGACAGCGGCCTTCTTGCCGTCCGCCGTCGACAGCACGACCGTGGGGAAGCGGACTCGGGTATGGAACTCCAGCTTGATCCGCTTGACCACTGCCACCTTGGCGTTCTTCGCGGGCGAACTGCTCTTCAGGCCGTCGTGGGCGAGCGCGGCCGGCGCGCCCAGCATGACGAAGGCGGCGGTGCACAGGGCCGCCAGGACGAATCGCGGTAGGGATGCCATCGTGAGCTCCAGAAAGGGGATCCGGCCACGCCCTGGGCGCGGACCGACGGGACGCTCGCGCGGACGAGCAGGCAAGCGTTCGGTCACGGGGCACGCGGGCCGCCGAACCCTCCAGAGTCCCTCAGCCGGCGTGCGGCAGCGCGGGCGGACCACACACCAGCAGCAAGGACGTCCAGTGACCTACGAATACCGCCAACTCGACATCACACCCACCATGCATGCGCAGCTCATCGACCTGTACCAGCGTTGCTACGCGGCCCCGCCATGGTCGGAAACCCCTGAACAGCTCAACGGTTACCCCGCCAATCTCGCCGCATCCATGGAACGGCCCGGCTTCATCGCTCATACCGCCAGTGACGACGCCGGCCGGCTCGTTGGTGTCTGCTACGGCTGGCCCACCCCCGCCGACCTGACCGGAAACCACGTCTACGACACCCTCATCAAAACCTTCGGCCTGGACGCCACCACCGCGCTCACCCGCGACGCCTTCGAGGTCGTCGAGCTCTTCATCCACCCCGACCACCAGGGTCAAGGAATCGGCCGAAACCTGCTCACCCAGGCGACCGGCTCCTGGCCCACCGCCTGGCTCATCACCAGCCCCCAGGCTCCTGCCGCCGTCCTCTACCGCAAACTCGGCTGGCAAGAAGCCGGGGACCTGCCGACCGACTTCCACCCCCAGCTCAAGCTATCGGTCTTCGCCCTGCCCAGAGGCTGATTCAGACGCACTTCCCCCCGCCACAGGCCACGGCCGTCAGCGCCGTACGGTCGGCACCTCGTCCTTGTGCGACAGCCGACCGCCGGTGAAACACAGCCGGTACGCCGGCGACGGCGAGTTCGCCCTGATCCGATAGAAGCGGCACTCGTCAGCGCCCCGCGGATCCGCAGGCGCGCCTCTCGGCCGCCCACCGGCGTCCACCTGGTACGCGGGCAGCCGTGACCCGAGTGACGCCAGGCTCTGGCCGACCCGCAGCTCCGTGTACACCCCGGCGTCCAGCACCGAGCGGCGCGCGGTGTAGAGGTCGTAACCGGAGGTCACCAGCGTCAGAGCGGCGGCCGCCGCGATCGGCAGCCAGATCGCGTCGATCACTCTGCGCCGTACCTTGCGGCGGGCCAGGGCGAGCTCCCGCTGCGAGTCGGGTGGCGTGGCCGCGGCCCCCGCGGTGAGCGGCAGCCGGGCGGTGACGGCGAAGCCGCCGTCGGCGGGCCGCGCCCGCAGCCTGCCCCCGGCCAGCCGGACCCGCTCGTCCAGACTGACCAGCCCGTAGCCACCGGACCCCGACGCTACCGCCGGCCGGGCCACTGCCCCCGCCCAGGCCGCTGTCCCCAGCCGAGGCGCCGGCAGTGGCCCGGCCGGGGGCGCCGCGTTGACCACGGTGACCTCCGCCTCGCCGGACGCGTGGTCCGTGCCCAGCCGTACGGTGACCGCGGCGCCCGGCGCGTGCTTGGTGGCGTTGGTCAGGGCCTCCTGAACCACCCGGTAGGCCGCCCGGTCGGCCATCGGCGGCAACGGCTCCAGCTCGCCGTGGAGCGTCACCGCCATCCCCGACGCGGCGGCCCGCTCGACCAGCGCGGCCACGGTGTCGCCGGACGGCAGCACGGGCGCGCTCTCGCCTTCCTCCCGCAGCACCCCGATGATCTCGCGCAGCCGCTCGGTGGACCTCGCAGCGGAAACGCGCAGCTCGGCGGCCGCCTGGCGGGCGGACTCGTCCCGCCCCGGATGTACCTGAAGCGCGGCGGCGCTCAGCGCGATCAGGCTCAGCTCGTGCCCCAGCGAGTCGTGCATGTCACCGGCGATCCGGGACCGCTCCACCAGTCGCATCCGCTCACCGATCAGGCTCTGTTCTCGCTCCAGCCGCTCGGCGAGCTCCCATCCGCTGCGGATGAGGCCGTCGTGCTGGCGGACGTACCGGCCGGCCAGCCAGGGCAGCAGGATGTTCGTCACCGCGGTGGTGACCAGCGACAACCAGTTCGACAGCGTGCTGCCAGGGGTGAGATTCACCGCCACAAGTCCCGCCAGGCACACCCCGGTGAAGAACAGCAGCCCGGCACGCATGCCGGCGGTCCGTCGCCCCAGCAGGAACGCCAGCAGCAGCTGGGGAATCATGAAGGTGTCGGTGTACAGCTCCGGTGTCACCGCCAGAGCCAGCCCCACCGGCACGGCCGCGGCCACGACCGGCCACCGTCGGCCCACGGCCACGGCCAGCGCCAGAAGCGGTACGGCGGCGATCCGCACCCAGGGCAGCGGCAGGCCGGGAGGCTGCCTCACCTCGGGCGACTCGTTCGCCAGGAACACCGGCACGGTGACCGCCAGCCAGAGCAGCAGATCGGCCGGGAACGCCTTCATCGCCACGATGTCGCGGAACGACCGATTCATGGCGGTCACGCTACGCGGCGCCGCACGCCGCGACACCTGACGAAAGTAAGGGTCACCCGCTGCCGATCGTGCATGATCCCGGCCATCTCCGGATCCCTATGGTCGAGACCCCTGTCGGCGAAGGAGCCTGATGATCACCCTGCACGGACTGACCAAACGTTACGGCGACAAGACCGCCGTCGACGATCTCACCCTGGAGCTCACCCCCGGCACGGTCACCGGCTTCCTCGGCCCGAACGGCGCCGGAAAGTCGACCACCATGCGCATGATCATGGGCCTGGACTCCCCCACCTCCGGCACCGCCCTGATCGGCGGCCGCCCCTACGCGGACCTCGACCGTCCGCTGTGTACCATCGGCGCCCTGCTGGACGCCAAGGCCGTCCACCCCGCCCGCAGCGGCCGGGACCACCTGCGCGCCATGACCGTGAGCCAGGGCCTGCCTTCATCCAGGGTCGAGGAGGTCCTCGCCCTCACCGGGATGACGCAGGCGGCCAGCCGCCGCGCCGGAACGTACTCCCTGGGCATGAGCCAGCGGCTCGGCATCGCGGGCGCGCTGCTCGGCGATCCCGAGGTGCTGATGCTGGACGAGCCGGTCAACGGCCTCGACCCCGACGGGGTCCGCTGGATCCGCACATTGCTCAGATCGCTGGCCGCCGAGGGCCGTACCGTCTTCGTCTCCTCCCATCTGATGAGCGAGATGGAGCGCACCGCCGACCGGCTGATCGTCCTCGGCAAGGGTCGGCTGATCGCCGACGAGCCCATGGAGCGTCTGATCGCCGGCTCGGAGGTGCGGGTACGCGGACCGCGACTGCGACCGCTGGCCGACGTCCTGCCCGCCGCGCGCTGGACCGGCCCGGACGAGCTGACCGTCAGCGGCCACACCACCGAGCAGATCGGCCGGCAGGCGTACGAGCTGGGGTTGCCGCTGTACGAGTTGCGCGCCGTCGAGTCCTCGCTGGAGGAGTCCTACATGCGGCTGACCGCCGACAGCACCGAGTTCGGAGCCCACGCATGAACGCCCTGACCCGCGCGGCCGCCGCCGAGTGGCTGAAGCTCCGCTCCGTCCGCTCCACCTGGTGGTTCGCCGGCGGCGCGCTCTTGACGATGCTGCTGGTGGCGGTGCTGGAGGCGAAGGACACGGCCGTCTTTCTGCGCAAACAGGGCCTACCGGTAGAGCCGGTGTCGTCGGTCCTCGAAGGACTGGACTGGGTGCAGCTCATCTTCGGATCGCTCGGCATGCTGGCGGTGACCAGCGAGTACGCCACCCGTAGCATCGTGGTGACGCTGGCCTGCACGCCCTCCCGCGCCCGGCTGCTGCTGGCCAAGACGGCCGTCGTGGGCGCCACGATATTCGTCGCCGGCGGGCTCGTCGCCGTCCTCGGCGTGGCGGCCAGCGCGCCGCAGCTGGAGAAGTACTGGGAATTCGACGCCGGACAGGTGACCGGGCGAATCCTGGCCATCGCGGCGTACCTGGCGCTCATCGCCGTGCTGGCTCTCGGACTCGGCACGCTGATCCGCAGATCGGCCGGGGCCATCACAACACTGTTCGCCCTGCTGTACGTGCTCCCGATCGGGCTGCAGGGGCTCGCCACCTCGCTGGGCGCCGAGTTCCTCAACACGCTCGCCGACTACACGCCCGCCCCCGTCGGGGAGCGCTTCATCGCGGGGGAGGCGGCATCCGGCCTCGTACTCACCGCGTGGGCCGCGGTGGTGGTCGCCGCTGGGGTGTGGGTGATGCGCAAACGCGACGCTTAAGCGGATCGCGGGGGTACGCCGTGCGAACTCACGATGTTCTGACTGGCTTATCCCGTCAGTCGTGCGGGACCAACCCGGCCTCGTACGCCAGCACGGCCGCCTGGACCCGGTTCTTCAGCCCCAGGCGGCTCAGCACGGCACTCACATACGCCTTGACCGTCCCCTCCACCAAGAACAGCCGCCCGCCGATCTCCGCGTTGGACAACCCGGCGCCGACCAGCGCCAGCACCTCCCGCTCGCGCGGCGTGAGCACCGCGATCCGCTCCTTGGCCGCCGACTGCCGGCTCATCCGGCCGCCACTGACCTGCTGGATCACCCGATGGGTGATCTGCGGCGAGAGGAACGCCGCACCCCCGTGCACGGCCCGTATCGCCGCCATCAGCTCGTACGGATCTCCCGACTTGAGCAGGAAGCCGCTCGCCCCGCCGTCCAGTGCCCTGGAGATGTACTCGTCCTCGGAGAACGTCGTCAGCATCACCACCGCGACATCCGGGGCCGCCCGGCGCAGCTCCGCCGCCGCGCTCAGCCCGTCCAGCAGCGGCATCCGGATATCGAGCAGGGCCACGTCCGGCCGGTGCGTGCGGGCGAGCTCGAGCGCCTCCCGTCCGTTGCCCGCCTCCGCGACCACCTCGATGTCGGGGGCGGCGGCCAGGATGGCTCGCACACCCGCCCGGACGAGGACCTCGTCGTCGGCGAGCAGCACCTTGATCACGCCCCAGACGCTACCGCCGTGTCCCGCCCCACGAATCCGAGTTGCGGCATAGCCGGGATACCGGCAGGCGCGCACTGGTCATCCGCCGAGCGGCAGGTCACTTTCTGAGGCGGAGCAGGCGGTCCACGAGGGTGCGGGCGTGGTCGGGGCCGATGGGGCGGTTGAAGAACATCGCGTGGTAGTAGACCGGCGCGATGATCACTTCCATGAACTCCAGCAGGTCGGTAGAGCCCTCCCCGCGCTTGGCCGCCCGCTCCAGCATGTCCTGCAGTTGGACGGCCCGGTCGGTCAAGTAGGTCTGGTGTTCGTGGGTTCGGGTGCTGATCTGCGCGGCGCGTATGTACAGGGCGCCGAGCGGCCCGGCCACGTCCGCCGCCAGCTGGACCGCGTAGGCCTCCAGGTCGCCGCGCAGCGAGCCCGTGTCGGGCACCGGCGACTCTTGCGACAGCCGTTCCATCACCACGTCGTCGACCAGCGCCTCCAGCGTCCCCCAGCGGCGGTAGACGGTGGCCTGGTGGACGCCCGAACGCTCGGCGATCTGGGGGATCGACAGGCTGTGCCAGTCCTGTTCTGACAGGAGGTCGAGGACCGCTTCGTGGACCTGCTGGCGGACGCGTGCGCTGCGGCCTCCTGGCCTTCGTGCCTGTTGCATGCCTCCACTTTAACGCGAAGTTCCTTGCGTTAGCTCTTCCCAAGGGCTTATCTTGAAGCGAAATCCTTCGCAATAAGGAGCCCAGCTATGGAAAGGACCTGGTCATGAAAGGCGGCTTCGTCAAGACGATCCTGGCCGATGTGGCACCGCCCATCGCCGCGTACTACCTGCTGCGCGCTTTCCACGTGAGCGAGTACACCGCGCTGCTGACCGCCACCGTGGTCGGCCTCGCCCGCACCGCCTACATCGCCCTCCGCGAGCGCAGGCTGGACGGCTTCGCCGCCTTCACCGGCCTGGTCTTCGGCATCGGCCTGGTGCTGGCCTTCTTCACCGGCGACGAGCGCTTCATGCTGGCCATCAAGTCCGTCAGCACGTTCGCGATCGCCGCCGTCCTGACGGCCACCTGCCTGGTCGGCCGGCCCGCCGCGTTCGCGCTGGCCATCCGCTTCGGCGCCGAGGACGAGAAGACGGCGGCCCGCTGGCGGGTGCTGTACCGGGCGGAGCCGACCTTCCGGCGCATCTATCTAGTGATGACCCTGACCTGGGTGATGGCCCTGGTCGCCGAGTCGCTGATCCGCATCCCGCTCATCTACCTGCTCCCCGTGGACGTGATGACCGGGCTGTCGACCGCCCTGCTGGTCGGCACGCTCTGCCTGATCGCCGCCTGGAGCGCCTGGTACGGCAAGCGCGGCGAACTCGCCGCACTCGCCGGGGCCAGTACGGATTCACCGGACAGCTCCGCCCATTCCTGACTGACGCCGCCATCATCGACTACCAAGGAGAGAGTGCATGAGCGATCAAAATGGGCCGATATTAGTCATAGGGGCCACCGGCCAGCAGGGCAGCGGAGCCGTACGAGAACTGCTCGAACGGGGTCGCGCCGTCCACGCGTTCGTCCGCGACACCGACGCGTCAGCCGCCAAGGCGCTGCGCGAGGCGGGGGCCGAGCTCGTTGTCGGCGACCTGGACGACCCGGCGTCGTTACGGGCCGCGATGCGCGGGGTCCATGGGGTCTCCCTCGTGCTGACCATGTTGGAAGGCCGGAAGGTGACCGCCAGGGGCATCGCGGCCGAAGCGCGGCGCGGCAGGTCCGTGGTGGACATCGCCCGGGAGAGCAGCGTCGGCCACATCATGGCCCTGCGGGTCCGCCATGACATTCACCAGCTCACCCCGCTCACCCTCCACAGCTGACGTCCGGGATGTGGATGGGAACCTTTCTCCAGCATCCGGATAAGTACGGCTGTGACCCCCATTCCAGATAAGGAGCCGACCCCGGCGGGCCTGACGCTCCGCATGGCGACACCCGCGGTTTCGGCGGCCTTCGACGCGCCGGACCCGATGGAGGACTCGGCGATCATCGAAGCGTCGCTGCGCGAGCCGGAGCGTTTCGCCGAGTTGTTCAACCGGCATGCCGCCGTACTGCACCGCTACGTCGTCCGGCGGCTCGGTCCAGATCACGCGGAGGACGTGGTGGTCGAGACGTTCACCAGGGCGTTCGAGAAGCGGCGCACGTACGCCTTCGACCGCTCGGACGCCTTGCCGTGGCTGTACGGCATCACCACGAACATCATCGGCACCCACCGCAGGGCAGAGGTACGCGGTTACCGGGCCCTCGCCCGAACCGGCGAGGACCCCGTGGCGGTGGCCTTCGACGAGCGGGTGGCCGCCCGGGTCTCCGCCTCGGCGACCCGGGAACGGCTCGCGGCCGCCCTGGCCAAGCTGGGTCGAGGCGAGCGCGACGTGCTGCTGCTGATCGCCTGGGGTGATCTCAGCTACGAGGAAACGGCGCACGCGCTGGGTGTGCCCATCGGCACCGTACGGTCCCGGCTGTCCCGCGCCCGCCGCAAGATCGCCTACGCGCTGGGCGGCAGCAACCCGACTGACGTGACCGAGGAGGTCTGATGAACGATCTGGACATGGTCCGCGACCTGCGGTCGCAGGTGCGGCAGAGCGAAGAACGCGATCTCCAGGGCGCCCGGCGGCGGATGCTGGCCTCGATGGCTCAGGAGCGACCGACTCGCCGGCTCCCCCGTATGGCGCTGCGCGTCGCCGCCGTCGGCGTCCTCGGCGTCACGATCGCGGCCGGCGTCACAGTGGTGCAGTCCGTCCGTACGGATGACCAGGGGAAGGGAGGAACCGCCACCGCCCCGGCATGGCTGGCCGCGGCCAACGCGGAGACCCTGGCCAAGCACGCGACAGCGGCGGCGGCCCGCCAGACGGACGTCTACCCGCGAGCCGATCAGTGGGTCTACACCAAGAGGGACTTCTACCGCACACCCAAGATCGCCTCGGCGAACTCGCGGTCCACCGTGGAACTGTGGACCCGGGGGGACGGCAAGGAAAGGGCCATGCGGGAGCAAGGCAGCAAGACGATCACAAGGCGCAAAGGCGGGGAGGATCCCCGCGTACGTTTCGACCCCGCCTACCTACGCTCACTCCCCTTGGATCCGGACGCTCTACTGGAACGCCTGAAAAAGGACACAGCGGAGGTGATCCCTCTGCCCGAGGCGCGGGCGATCTCCCATCAGGTCCTGATGATCCTGCAAGAAGGCGCTCCAGGGGCTCGCCTGCGCGCCGCCTTCTACACCGTCCTGTCGAAATTGGACGGGGTCGGTGTGGAGAAGGTACGCGATCTGCTGGGCAGAGAAGGCTTGGCCATCTACACGGATGACACCGACGAGGGGATTCGCCAGGAAATCATCATCGACCCGAACACCTTCGCCCTGCTCGGGGGGCGCCGCGTCTACATCGGCGGAGCGGATGCGCGGTCCCCGTACGGCAAGCTGCCCAAGGGCGAGGTGGTCCTCTCGGTGGCGCAGGTGGCCGTCGGCATCGTGGACCAGGCGGGGGACGTTCCGTAACCGGGGCGGTGGCCGTCGGCATCGTGGGACCACGCGGAGGACATTCCGTAACCGGGGCGGTGGCGATTCCGAGGCGAAGACGCACAGAGGGCGTGGGACCAGTTCCCGGTCCCACGCCCTCGCCCCCGCGGTGTGGTCGTTCAGCTCTGATGGGTGACCTCCGGCGCGGGTTCCTCGGTCTTGCGGTAGCCGAGACGGCCGCGGGTCGCGACGAGAATGATGATCGCTGCCGTACCGCTCGCCAGCAGGGTGACGTGGGATGTCTGCTGCGCGTTGGCGATCGACGGGAACATGTCCGCGTAGGCGAGCGACATGAAGTTGTTGACGCTGACGTGCAGCACCATGACCAGCGGCAGGCTCTGGCCGGTCCGGTTGAACACCCAGGTGACGATCACGCTGAACAGGCAGGCGAAGGCGATGAACTCGGCGACCGTGAGCCAGGTGACGTTCGGCCACCCGCCCCACTCGCTCAGGAACAGCGGCACGTGCCAGAAGCCCCACAGCGGGCCGAGGATGAGGGTGCCGACCAGCGGACCGAACTTGCGCTGCAGGCGGGGCAGGGCGAAGTCACGCCAGCCGGGCTCTTCCGCCAGACCGGTGGTGACCATCTGGAGCAGCAGACTGGGCAGATAGGCCACCAGCACGGCGACGGGCGGCATGTGGATGTCTTCGTTGGACAGCGCGTAACCGGCGACGATGATGGCGGCGGGAACACCAGCGGCGGCCCCGAGGTACCAGACCCAGCTGACCCGCCACTTCATCATCCGCCCGACCCACCGACGAAGGCCCGCCTTGCCGTCCGCCACCGCGGTCACGATGAACGCGGCGAAGATGGGTCCGAGATAGGCGCCGGGGAGAACACCGGCGAACTGCGTGGTCCCGAGCACCGAGGGGAAGGTGAAATCTAAAACCCCCAGGCCGGTCGCCGAGAGAATGTAGGGCGTCCAGGCGAGCCAGCTCATCAGATTCGCCAGTACGAAGAAACTGAGCAGCGGACGACGACGGATGAAACCCCGTAGCCCTGTCTGACTCGCGTAATGCTCGCTGCCCGGCCGACTGTCGACTGTCATTTCATTTTCTCCTGAGAGAGATGCGCTTGACTGACAGTGATCAGCACACCAGTCAGGGGCCCTCCCGGTCGCTCCCATGTACGCCCCAATGGGGGTATAGCTAGGGGTACCTATGCCGCTTCACCTGGGCATACAGACGTCCCGGTACACGTCGTCGCAAGCCCGTCCCGGCGATTCGGATCCATGACTCACCCTCCGGGTCCACGCCCACGTGATCTGTCGCGAGCCACGGCCTACGTTGCGGAGTTCACCGTGGCCCACTACTGCTTGCGCCACGATCCTGTCTCGTCTCCACCTCGGCATCGCCCCCTTTGTAATGTCGACAGGTAAGCCGCCCGCGCGTAGCGGTCCGCTCCTCAACGGGACCTACAGCCTTCCTTGATCCGCTCACCGTGAGGACACCCTCATGACCGACGAAGCGGTACCCCCCAATGTCGACCCCGTCGCGCCCGCCACAGCGGCCGACCCTCCGCAAGATGAGCGCCCCTACCTGACGGAGATGTTCGGCCTGGCCAAGCAGCTGGACGGCACCTGGCCGCTCTTCGCCCGGAGCCTGAACCCCGCCACCGACCCGGCACGCCTGCGCGGCCGTTTCCGGGCGGCGGCCGCGTCCACCGCCCGCCGGTCGGTCCAGCGCAGGTTCTTTGAGGGGAACCTGACTCTGTTCGCCGTGCTGTTGGTGCTCGCCGCGGCCTTCACCGTCCTGGTGGCGGTCTTCTCCATCAACTCCTGGCAGGAGTTCATCCAGGCCGTCCTGGGCCCCGCGGTCTTCCTGACGATCTGCGACTGGGCCGAGAAGCGCCGGCATCGCCCGCTCTTCCGCTTCATCGATTATGCTGCTCAGCGTGGGGGGACTCGGCTGTTTTCCGGCCGCCCTTTACATCCGCTACGCCAGTGGCCCCGCATGGGCCGTCGACCTGGCGGACCGATGGTGGATGCCGATCCTCCAGGGCATCGGCACCACCTGCGTTGCCCTGGTCCTTATATGGATCCTGGTCAACGCGGCGATGTGGCTGTGGGACCGCGAGTCTCGCATCTCTTTGACCGAACCTCTGTTTGACAAGCTGACGGCCATCCTCGCCCGCACCGAACTCGACCATCGCGGCCGTCTGGCGCCCAATGCCCGTCAGGAGATCCTCACCCTGCTGGCCAAGGCCGCCTTCCTTCTGCGGGCAGGCATCCCGGCCGTCACCCGCAACGGAACCCCTCTGACCAGGGCCGTCGTCCGTGCCCGTGCGATCGAGGCCTCCCAAGCCGTCATCGACCTCCAGCTGTGGATCGCACTGCCCTCCATGACCACCCACGACGACTTCCGCAGGCGCATCGCCGACCTGACCTGCACCATCCTCACGGGCGAATACGACCGACTCCCCACCCGCAAGACCACCCCCGAAGCTACGCGCCGCACCTGGCACGTCCGCACGATGGATGCCGCCCGGACCCTGATCATCGCTCTGGTCCCCCTTGCCTGTCTTCTCATCACCGACCGGCTGGGTTTCACGCTCCCGTCTCCTCTCGACGGTGGAGCCTTGATCGCCGCACTGGCTTGGGCCATCGTCCTCTTCTTGAGTCTCCTCGACCCGCTTTTCCCCGCCCACCTGGCCGCCGTCCGCGACCTCATCACACTCGTCCCGTTCACCCGAGCCACAGGGAACAACCCAGGCAACCGACCCAGTCTGTGACCGGGTCGTGGGGAGCGCAGACCCTTCGCCCGCTCGCAGGTTGTTCGTCGTCGCCGCCGGCCGCCACCTCGAGACCCGCGTCGAACAAACCGGCACCGACATCCTGTACGGCCTCGTCATCGAGACCTTCGAAGGCGAAGAACGCGCCGAGTTCTATCCGAACGGCATCGGCTTTTACGAACCCTGGGACGGCTTGTACGACACCTGACCACGCGGTTCGCAGGCAAGGGCGGACACCTGGTCAGCGAGACCTCGTCTTGCTCAGATGGTGGTGCGAGTCGGTGGAGGGTGATCCATGGCGGCAACATACTTACGCTCAATTGCAGCAGCAACCTCACGCGCAGGCCGCCCTGCTCGATCCTGATCCTTCAGCCGCCGTCAGCCATCTGGCAGTACGGCGGCTCGACGACTTCCCTGGTCCTCGCCTGGGACGAGGCCCGGGAGACCCTTAAGGCCACGCCTTGCTGCCTTGCGCATCACTGGCAGCGATATCTCTTGCCCGTGAGGCCAACGGAGAACGCGTAGGCGAAGCCTGCGCCTGGGAGGGCGTCCGAGCGCAAGCGAGGTCCTGCAGGGGTCGGGCCGTTGGCCCGACTGGGAGCTACGCCTGAGCTCCCGAAGCGCGAAGCGCCGACTGCGAAGCCCGTTGTGCGCCGCAGGCGCCCCCTGGAAGAACGCCCGGAGCGAAGCGCAGGCCCTTTGCGCCGTGCCGGTCAGCCGCGGGGCGCGTACATGATCACCAGGACGCCCGCCAAACAGATCAGCGAGCCGATGACGTCCCAGAGGTCGGGGCGGAAGCCGTCTGCCACCATGCCCCAGATCAGCGAGCCGGCCACGAACACGCCACCATAGGCGGCCAGGACGCGTCCGAAGTGGGCGTCGGGTTGGAAGGTGGCGACGAAACCGTACAGTCCGAGCGCGATCACGCCCGCGCCGACCCAGATCAGGCCGCGTTGCTCGCGTACGCCTTGCCAGACCAACCAGGCGCCGCCGATCTCGAACAGCGCGGCCAAACCGAACAACAGCAGAGAACGGGCGATCGTCATAGCAGCCATTGCACCAGGCCGGGCCGGAGCAGGTCCGCGCCGGGGCTGGTGAGCATCCGCATCCCGGTCGCCATGAGGACGACCGTGCCGACGGTGTTCTGTTTGGCGGAGGATGGACCGGCAGCGACCGCGGCCATGTCTGTGGTGGCGGGCGTGAGCGTGGCCGGCAGGGCGGCGGCGAGCGCGGACGCGACTGCCCAGCGACGGGAGAACCGAGGTTCGCGAGGCTGCGCTCCGATCTCGTGGATGCCAGGGCAAGGCCGTAAGTCATGCCGCTGCTGCGGTAGAAGACGGGTATTCAGGCTTGAATGTGCGGAAGGTATGGTGAGGCTTGTGACGACGTTTCGGATCAGCGAGGCCGCGGCACTGCTCGGGGTCAGCGCCGACACCGTTCGCCGGTGGGTGGACGCGGGTCGGCTGGGCGCCGAGCGGGATGAGCACGGTCACCGGCGGGTCAACGGCGCCGACCTGGCCGCCTTCGCTCGCTCGCAGATCGAGGAGAGCGACGGCGGTAGTCGCTCCTCGGCGCGTAACCGCTTTCGCGGGATCGTGACCGAGGTGCTCCGCGATGCGGTGATGGCGCAGGTGGAGATCGCCGCCGGGCCGTTTCGGGTGGTTTCGCTGATGAGCCGCCAGGCCGCGGATGAGCTGGGCCTGGAGGTGGGGGTGGTGGCGGTCGCCGTGATCAAGTCCACCAACGTCGTCGTGGAGATTCCCGGTCACGAGCGCGTGGCCAGTTATTTGTGAGGAGCCCTCCTTGGTGTTCAGGCGTCTTTCCCGATGCGCGATCGCCCTGCCCGTCGCGCTCGCGCTGGCGGGCCTGTCCGGTTGCGGCTCCGGTCAACCAGCCACCTCCTCCACAGCATCGGCGTCGGCTTCCGCCGCGGGCGGGGCCAAGGAGGTGACGGTGTTCGCGGCGGCGTCGCTGACCGGGACGTTCACCGAGCTCGGCAAGACCTTCGAGGCCGCGCATCCGGGGACGACGGTGAAGTTCAACTTCGGCTCCAGCGCGACGCTGGCCCAGCAGATCGTTCAGGGAGCGCCGGCGGATGTGTTCGCCGCGGCGAGCCCGGCCACGATGAAGACGGTGACCGACGGGTCGCTGGCGAGTGCGCCGACCACGTTCGTACGTAACAAGCTGGAGATCGCCGTGCCGAAGGACAATCCGGCCAAGGTGGATGAGTTGAAGGACCTGGCCGACAGCAAGGTGAAGGTGGCGTTGTGCGCCGAGCAGGTGCCGTGCGGGGCGGCGGCGGTCAAGGCGCTGGACGCGGCCGGGCTGAAGGTCAAGCCCGTGACGCTGGAGCAGGACGTCAAGGCCACGCTGACCAAGGTCGAGTTGGGTGAGGTGGACGCGGCGCTGGTGTACAAGACCGATGTGATCGCCTCGGCGGGCAAGGCGCAGGGGCTGGAGTTCCCTGAGGCGGACAAGGCGATCAACGACTATCCGATCGCCACGCTGGCCAAGGCTCCGGCCGGTGACCTGGCCAAGCAGTTCGTGGATCTGGTGCTGTCGCCGCAGGGCAAGGACGTGCTGACCAAGGCCGGCTTCGAGGCGCCCTGATCACTCATGAACCCTTCCGTGCCGGAGCAGGTCGACCTGTCGAGCTCGCCACGCGGGCCCGGCGGTCGGCCGACCGTGGGGCGCGAGGTCTCCGGGCGCCTGCCGTGGATGCTGGTCGTGCCCGCCGTCGTGGGTCTGGTCTTCCTCGTACTGCCGCTGGCCGGGCTGCTGATCCGCGCCCCCTGGTCCACGCTGCTGGAGCGGCTGGCCGAGCCGCAGGTGCTGGAGGCGTTGCGGCTGTCGCTGGTGTGCGCCACCATCGCCACCGCCGTGTGCCTGCTGCTCGGGGTGCCGCTGGCCTGGCTGCTGGCCCGGGTGTCGTTTCCCGGGCGGCGGCTGGTCCGGGCCCTGGTCACCGTCCCGCTGGTGCTGCCGCCGGTGGTCGGCGGTGTGGCGCTGCTGCTCGTACTGGGGCGGCGCGGGTTGGTCGGGCAGTGGCTGGAGGCCACGTTCGGCATCACGCTGCCGTTCACCACCGCCGGGGTGATCATCGCCGAGGCGTTCGTGGCGATGCCCTTCCTGGTGATCAGCGTGGAGGGGGCGTTGCGGGGTGCCGACCGACGTTTCGAGGAGGCCGCGGCCACGCTCGGCGCCTCGCGGTGGATCGTGTTCCGGCGAGTGACGCTGCCGATGGTCATGCCGGGTGTCGTGGCCGGGGCCGTGTTGTGCTGGGCGCGGGCGTTGGGCGAGTTCGGCGCGACGATCACGTTCGCGGGCAACTTCCCCGGCACCACCCGCACCATGCCGCTGGCGGTCTATCTGGCGCTGGAGACCGAGCCGGAGGCGGCCATCGTGCTCAGCCTCGT
Organism: Nonomuraea sp. NPDC049750; assembly: GCF_040659625.1. Classification (NCBI taxonomy): domain Bacteria; kingdom Bacillati; phylum Actinomycetota; class Actinomycetes; order Streptosporangiales; family Streptosporangiaceae; genus Nonomuraea; species Nonomuraea sp. NPDC049750. The sequence continues at coordinate 50,123 of NZ_JBFANB010000022.1, read as the reverse complement.
CCTGCTGGCCGTCTCGGTGATCATCCTGACCAGCCTGCGCGATCGGTGGGTGAGCGCGCCATGACCCTGCGTCGCCGGCGGGCGAGCGCGCCATGACCCTGTACGCCCGGCTGGTGGTCACCCGGCCCGCCTTCACCCTCGATCTCACCCTGGAGGTCGCTCCGGGCGAGGTCGTGGCGCTGCTCGGCCCCAACGGCGCGGGCAAGACCACCGCCCTGCGTGCCCTGGCCGGGCTCACCCGCCTGTCCGACGGGGAGATCGTCCTGCGCGGCAGGCCGCTGCACACCCTGCCCGCCGAGGAACGCCCGATCGGCATGGTCTTCCAGGACTACCTGCTCTTCCCGCACCTGACGGCGCTGGACAACGTCGCGTTCGGGCCGCGCTGCCACGGCGTGCCCAAGGCCGAGGCCCGCCGTACCGCCGCCGCACTGCTGGAACGCGTCGGCCTGGCCGAGCGCGCCACCGCCAAGCCACGGCAGCTGTCCGGCGGCCAGGCTCAGCGGGTGGCGCTGGCGCGGGCGCTGGCCGTACAGCCCGATCTGCTGCTGCTGGATGAGCCGCTGGCCGCGCTCGACGCCCACACCCGGCTGGAGGTCCGTTCCCAGCTGCGCCGCCACCTGGCCGACTTCGACGGCGCGACCGTACTGGTCACCCACGATCCTCTCGACGCGATGGTGCTGGCCGACCGGCTGATCGTGATCGAGAACGGCGCCATCGTCCAGCAGGGCAGTCCGGCGGAGGTCGCCCGCCGCCCCCGTACCGATTATGTGGCCCGCCTGGTCGGGCTCAACCTGTACCGCGGCGTGGCCGACGGATCGCGGGTCAAGGTCGGCGAGCTGCTGCTGTACACCTACGAACACCTCGACGGGCCCGCGTTCGTCGCCTTCCCGCCCTCCGCCGTCGCCCTCTACCGGACCCGCCCGGACGGCAGTCCGCGCAACCTGTGGCAAGCCCGCATCGAGGGCATCGAACGCCACGGCGACAACGTACGCGTACACCTCGACGGCCCCATCATCGCCTTCGCCGACATCACCCCCGCCGCCGTCGCCGACCTCGACCTGACCCCGGGCCAGCAGATCTGGGCCTCGGCCAAGGCCACCGAGACCCACGCCTACCCCGCATGAACCCGCCCGCGCCGGACGACCTGCATGACTGCAACGCCATCTGCCTCGGCGGACCCTGCCACGGCCTGCTCACCCACGTCGACCAGGACATCGGCATCCTGACCATCCCCGTCCCACGCCGCTCACCGGACGGGCCCGAGCAGCGCGCCGGCTACCGCGTCACCCGCGAACGGGTGCGCTACTGGGGCCAGGCCGAGCCGTACATCGCCCTGCACCGGGCCGGCCCGCCCTGCTCCTGGGATGCTCAGCCCCATAACCGGTCGTCGGCGTACACCCTGATGTCGGTGATCTGGCTGATGTGCCGGCCGCCGCACCGATCGCCCGGCATCACCAGGTGCGGCCCCTCGTCGTCGAGCCCCCGGCAGTCCATGCTGACGGCCAGCAGCGCCGAGGTGTGGCCGAAGTCCGGGTCGATCTCGCCCCACGAAAGCACCGCACGATGACCGTCCCGGGCCCAGTACCGAGATCAGGAAACGCAGCCGGTCCTTGCGCTCGCCCGGATCGAACATCGGCTCGGCCGCCCGCAGCACGTCGAGGAGCAGCGGCCCGGAGAAGTAGTGCCGCCGCAGCCCGGAGGTGCGGCATTCGAATCTCACCGTGGTCTCCCGCTGCGGCATCGAGCGGAGCGTCGCGACGCTCAACCAGGCTGGTAGGCGTACATCGCCCAACAGAGCCACCTGGCCGTCCGTTGGAAGATCGGTTGACGTGGGCGGCCGGCACGGTCTGGATCAACTGCTACAACGTCTTCGACGCGGCCCTGCCGTTCGGCGGCTACAAGCAGTCGGGCCGGGGTCGCGAGATGGGCCATGAGGCGCTGGAGGCGTACACCGAGGTCAAGGCGGTCTGCACCCAGCTGCGACCGAGGAACTCCCGGGCTGTTTGGGAAAAGCGGACCCGGGGATCGAGGGGCGGACGCGACGAGTCACACCGGCCGCGCCCGCCCTTCGTGTGCCGGGACTACGGATGAGTCGTGTCGACCCAGGTGAGCACGGTGAACGGGACGGCGCTCGAAGGATGGTGAAGGCTGCCGAAAGTGATCCGGTAGGCGATGTCCTCGGTGTCGCCGGGCGGTCCGAAGGGCACCTGCACGATGCCGACGTCCTGGTGGATACTGCCGCCGGTGGCGCATCTGCATCAGGCGCAGGGCGGCTTCAGCAGCTTGACCAGGAACTCGGTGCGGATGTCGCGGATGGGTGAACGTGAGCCGCCGTCAGTACACATCCCGTACGTAACGCTTGCTCGCGGCCAGCTGCTTGACGTACGCGGTCGCGTCATCAGGAGAGAGGCCGCCATAGCGGGCCGTGATGTCATGCAGCGTCTGGTCGACGTCCTTGGCCATCCGGCCGGCGTCGCCGCACACATATACGTGCGCCCCGTCCTGCAGCCAGGCCCAGAGCTGGGCACCGTGCTCGCGCATGCGGTCCTGAACGTAGACCTTGGCGCGCTGGTCACGGGAGAAGGCCAGGTCGAGACGGGTCAGTAGCCCGTCGTCGTGCATCTGGGTGAGTTCGTCGCGGTAGTAGAAGTCGGTGGCCCGGCGCTGCTCTCCGAAGAAGAGCCAGTTACGGCCGTGGTGGCCGAGGGCGCGGCGTTCGTCGAGGAAGCCGAGGAAGGGGGCGACGCCGGTGCCGGGGCCGATCATCACCATCGGGGCGCCCGGGTCCGAGGGCGGGCGGAAGTGGGTGGTGTGCTGGACGTACACCGGCACCTGGGTCCGCTCCGGGTTGCCGGCCAGGTAGGCCGAGCACGCGCCGCTGCGTGGTCGGCCACGCAGGTTGTCGAAGCGGACTACCGAGATGGTCAGGCGTATCTCGTCAGGGCTGATCAGCGGGCTGGAGGAGATGGAGTACAGGCGCGGCTGGAGCCGTTTGAGCACGCCGATCCATTCCTGGGCGTCGGCGCGTACCGGGAGTTCGGCGATGACGTCGATGGCCTGGCGGCTCCAGGTCCACTTGGCCAGCTCGCCCTTGTTGCCTGGACGCAGCAACCGGGACAGATCGCGGTCACGAGTACGTTCGGCGACGAACTTGAGCAGGCCCGAGGTGATCTTGGTGATGTCCAGATGGCGGTGCAGCGCCTCGCCGAGGGGAAGCGAGCCGAGGCCGGTGAGCTCCACGTTGTCGACCGGGCTGAGACCGGTCACCGCCAGCCATTCCATGACCAGATCGGCGCTGTTGACGGGCATGACGCCGAGCGCGTCCCCGGCCTGGTAGGCCAGCTCGCCGCCGGTGTCGAAGGTGAACTGGCGGACCTCTTTGGCCGAGCCGGGCAGGCTGAGCAGCCGGTTGCCCGACAGCGTCGCGGTAAAGGGGGCCGTCTTGCTGTGGCTCGACGCAGGCGCGGGAGACTCGACAGGTACGGACGGTGCGGCGGGCTTGGTCTCGGTGAGCGAGGCGGGCGTCGTCTCGGCGAGCGTGGTGAGCACCTGGTCGAGCCAGCCCAGCGCGCGCTCCTGGTCGTCGGGCTCGCAATCGGCGCGCGGCGCCAGGCGTACCGCGCCGAGCTCCTCAAAACGCCGGTCGAGCTGGCGTCCGTGACCGCAGAAGTCGTCGTAGCTGGAGTCGCCGAAGGCCAGCACCGCATAGCGCACGCCGTCGAGCCGCGGCGCTCCGGGCTCGGCGAGCGCCTCCCAGAAGGCGGCACCGTTGTCGGGCGCTTCACCGTCGCCGAACGTACTGGAGATGACCAGCAGGTCCGCCGCCGCGGGAAGAGCGGCCGGGGTGCAGTCGGCCATGTCGACGAGCCTGGCCTTGCGGCCCGTGTCGGCCAGGCGGCGAGCGCTGGCGGCGGCGAACTCCTCGGCGTTTCCGGTCTGTGAGGCCCACAGGACGATGAGCTCGCGCACCGGCGCCACAGGCGCCTCCGGTACAAGGGCGGGGGCCGCGACACGAGAGAAGGCGCCGGCCAGCGCACCGTTGATCCACAGAGCATGGCTCGGGTCGATGGGGGCATGACTCGGCAAGATCGGTACAGCCGTGCCGGCGGGCGGCGCATCGCTCAAACCGGCCAGGAACCCGGCCAGATATTGGCGCTCGTGACCTGCGAGCACCGGCGGGGTCAGCTCGGCCAGCCCGAACAGCCCGGCCAGCGCCGCGACCGGACCCGGCACTGCGGCCGGCTCGGGCACTCGCGAGGGGGCGTCGTCTGTGGCCACCCTGGCCAGAGAGACCGCGCACACCTTCAGCTCGGGCTGGAATGAGATCGGATCCACGGCGTCGCTGGTGACGGCGTTGACGCTGAGGTACTCGCCGAACAGGTCGTTCCAGTGGAACGGCGCGAAGCTGTTGCCCGGCATCACCCGGTCCGTCACGACCGCGGGCAGCACGGCCCGGCCGCGCCGTGAGGAGATGGCCACCAGGTCGCCCTCGCCGATGCCGAGCTCGGCCGCGTCCCGCGGATTGATCTCGACGAACGGGTCCGGGTTGAGCTTGTTCAGCTTGGCGACCTTGCCGGTCTTGGTCAGGGTGTGCCATTGGTGCGCCAACCGACCGGTGTTGAGTACGTACGGGAAGTCGTCGTCGGGCAGCTCGGCGGCGGGCAGGTGCGGGCGCGGGAAGAAGACGGCACGACCGTCGGCGGTGGCGAAGGCCAGGCGCGGGCGGCTGCCGTCCTCCCGTACGAGCGGCGCCTGGCTGAGACCGTCGTTGAGATAGCGGATCGGGTTGCGCGCGCCGGAACCGGGCGGGCTCGGCCACTGCACCGGCGTCTCCCGCAACCGCTCGTAGGTGACACCGCGCAGGTCGTAGCCGGTCGCGGGATTGCCCGCCCGCTTGATCTCCTCGAACACCTCCTCCGCGCTCTCATAGGAGAAGCCGTCCTCGAACCCCATCTCGCAGGCGACCCTGGCGATGATCCGCCAATCCGGCAGCGCCTCCCCGACCGGCTCCACGGCCTGCTGGAGCAGGGTGAGGTTGCGTTCGGAGTTGATCATCACGCCTTCGGACTCGGCCCACAGGGCGGCCGGGAGGACGACGTCGGCGTAGGCGTTGGTCTCGGTGGCCGCGAACACGTCCTGGGTGACGACGAACTCGGCGGCCTCCAGACCGGCGATCACCGTCTTGCGGTTGGCGACGCTGGCGATCGGATTGGTGCAGATGATCCAGCACGCCTTGATCTCGCCCTCGGCCATCCGCGAGAACATCTCGATCGTGCCCTGCCCGACTTCGGTCCGAAGCGTGCCGGGCGCGATCCCCCACAGCTCCTCGACGAACCGGCGATCCTCCTCCACCAGCGCCGACCGTTGTCCGGGGAGGCCGGGCCCCATGTAGCCCATCTCACGCCCACCCATCGCGTTGGGCTGGCCGGTCAGCGAGAACGGACCGCTGCCGGGGCGGCAGATCGCGCCCGTGGCCAGGTGCAGGTTGCACAGCGCGTTGGTGTTCCAGGTGCCGTGAGTGCTCTGGTTGAGCCCCATCGTCCAGCAGCTCATCCACTCGCCGGCTTCGCCGATCCACTGAGCGGCCCGACGCAGGTCGGCCTCGGGTATCCCGGTGATCTCCGCGACCGTGGCGGGCGGATAGTCGAGCAGGAAGCCCGGCATGGCCGCCCAGCCGTTGGTGTGCTCCGCGATGAACTCCTGGTCGATGTGACCGCCCTCGACCAGGAGGTACAGCAGCCCGTTGAGCAGGGCCAGGTCCGTGCCCGGCCGTACCTGTAGGAACAGGTCGGCCTTGTCGGCCGTGGCCGTGCGGCGCGGGTCCACCACGATCAGCTTGGCCCCGGCCTTGACCCGGTCCATCATCCGCAGGAACAGGATGGGGTGGCAGTCGGCCATGTTCGCGCCGATGACGAAGAACACCTCGGCGCGCTCGAAGTCCTCGTACGAGCCGGGCGGGCCGTCCGACCCCAGCGACAGCTTGTAGCCGCTGCCCGCGCTGGCCATGCACAGCCGTGAGTTGGACTCGATCTGGTTGGTGCCGACGAACCCCTTGGCCAGCTTGTTCGCCAGGTATTGGGCTTCCAGCGTCAGCTGCCCGGACACGTAGAACGACAGCGCGTCGGGCCCGTGCTCGTCCAGGATCGCGCGCAACCGCCGGGCCATGGCCGTGATCGCCGCGTCGACACCGGCCTCCTCCGGCTCCGCACCCCGATCCGGCCGGACGAGCGCTCGCTCCAGCCGTCCCGGAGCCGCGAGCATCGCCGCGCTGGTGGCTCCCTTCGTACACAGACGCCCGGCGTTGGCCGGGTGGCTCTTGTCCCCCGAGGCCTTGACCACCGCGCCACGCGTTACCTCAAGCACGATGCCGCAGCCGACGCCGCAATAGGAACAGACGGTCTTCACACGCGTGGCCGTGCCGTCGTCCGGGTCTGTCGCCGTCATCGGCCCTCTTCTTCTACAGGGCCTGAACGCTGTCCCGGGCAGTGGGCGCGTCGCAGCCGCAGCGGGCAGATCCAACGCGCAAAAGGTAAGAAGCTGGCGTTACAGGGACGTCACATCGGCCGACCGCGGCCGGTTAACTTCAAATCACCACCGATCCCTGCCCGCCACACACCTGTCGCTCCCGGCTCGACCCCACCTGCCGGTGATAGCAAGAAGCCCCCTGTGATGATCACAGAGGGCTTCTGACCTGGGAGCCTCGCCGAGCAGATGGTGTGCCGGTCTTCCGGGCCGAGCAGGTGACCGACCGTCGGTCAGGCGTCGGCCAGGCGGGTGCCGTCGTCGATCAGGCGGACGGCGCGGCCGGTGGTGGCCGAGCGGGTGGCCGCGGCTCCCACCAGCACGCTGCGGATGCCGTCGCGGTACCCGGCGGGGCGGCCCAGCGGGTCCTCGCTCGGACCGCGGAAGACGTCGTCGAGCAGCAGCCGGTCGCCGCCGCCGTGGCCGCCCTCCCCCTGCTCGATGACGATCTCCTCGCGCTCCTGCCAGTGCCGGTGCAGGGTGAGCTTCTCCCATGCGCCGGCCGCGTGCTGCTTGGTGGCGGCGCTCGGGTCGATCGCGGCGTGCGGCGGCGTCCAAGATCGCTCGCACACCTCCAGCTCGATCCGGCCCTCCGTACCGTTGAACACCACGCGGTAGCCCTCGTACGGGGCGTGCGCGGTGAGCGAGTACGTGAGCATCGCCCGATTCGCGTAACGGACCAGGACCGACATGTTGTCGTCGATCGTCACGCCCGGCCCGAAGACGTCCTGGTCGCGGATGTAGCCGTCCTCGTGCTCGGCGTCCAGGTAAAGGCGCTTGAGGTGCTGATCGGCGGAGATGTCCAGGATGAACGGATCGGTCCCGAGACCGGGCGCGCCCTGACCGCGGGCCGGGCGCGGGCCCCTGGGCAGGGCCTGGCCGTAGAAGCGCAGGTCGGTCTGGGCGAAGACGAGCTCGGGCGCGGCCGCGAGCCACCAGTTGACCAGGTCGAAGTGGTGGGTGGACTTGTGCACCAGCAGGCCGCCGGAGTTGGCCCGCTCGCGGTGCCAGCGGCGGAAGTAGTCGGCGCCGTGGATGGTGTCCAGCGCCCAGTCGAAGTGGACCGAGGTGATCTCGCCGATCGCGCCTTCGCTGATCAGCTTCTTCACCGCCGAGTTGCGGGGCGAGTAGCGGTAGTTGAAGGTGACCACCAGTTTGCCCGGGTTGCGCTCGGCGGCGGCGGCGATGGCCTCACAGCCTTCGGCGTCGACGGTGAGCGGCTTCTCCACGATGACGTCGAGCCCCGCGTCGAGGGCGGCGACGACATAGTGGGCATGCGTCACGTCCACCGTGGTGACCACGACGGCGTCGGCCAGTTCCAGCAGCTTGCCGAACTCGTCCGGATGGAAGCGGGGCACCTCGTCGCCGATGCGCTCGGCGTAGTAGTCCATGCGGGTCCGGTTGGTGTCGCAGAGGCCGACGATCGTACCGGTGTCCCGCCAGTCACCCAGCAGGGCGTCGATGTACATCCGGACGCGGTGACCAAGGCCGACGAAGGCGTACCTGGTGCTCAACTTTCTCTCCCCGAGTAGCGAAAATAATGGGCCGGCGCCACTGACGGCCCCGGCCCTGCCTTGCTGACCTCAACCCTGCTGTACCGACCTCAGCCGGCGAGGGCGGCGTTGGCTTCGGTCAGGAACTTCTGCGCGGCGGCGTCCGGAGTCGTCTTGGCGAAGACGACCTCCTCGGTGACGCGCTTGAGGATGTCATCCACCTGAAGGGCGCCCTTCGGCGGAGCGGCGATCGGGCTCAGCTCGCTCCTGACCTCGTCGATGAAGCCCAGCGTCTTCTGGTCGACGGCCGGCAGCTTGTCCTTGACGGCCGCGAGCACCTTGGCGTTGGTCGGCAGGCCACGGTCGCTCAGCAGGATCGAGGCCGCGTCCGGGTCATTGACCATGAAGTCGATGAACTTGGCGGCTTCCGCCGGATGCTCGGACTTGGCGGCGACCGTGTAGAACATCGACGGCTGCAGGAACATACCGCTGGTGGTCGCCTCCTTCACCTTGGGCATGCGCAGCAAGGTCAGCTCCTGACCGGACGCCTTGGTCAGGCCGCCGAGCTGGTTGCTCCACCACATGCCCGTCGCACCGGTGTTGGTGCCCAGCGGCGACTGTTCGACCCCGCCCGCGATCAGCTCGGAGCTCTTCGCCGCGTCAGGCGAGCCCTTGGTCTGGATGAGCTGCTGGTGGATGGCCCACCAGGCCTTCAGCGTGTCAGGCGAGACACCCAGCTTCTTGCCGTCGTACAGCTTCTCGCCCCGCTGGGCCGCGAAGATCTGCAACCAGGCGGGGTTGTAGTTGTACTCGGCTCCCGTGATGCCGCCACCGCTCGCGCTGATCTGCTTGGCCAGGTTGATCCAGTCGTCCCAGGTCCAGGACTTGTCGTCGGGTACCTTCTGCTTGGCCTTCTCGATCGTCGCCTTGTTGACGAGCATGGAGAAGGCGTTGACGCCGGAGGGAATGGCGTACTGCTTGCTGTCGATGTTCCCGGCGGCGAGCGCCTGCTGGTCGAGGTCGGTCGTGACCACCTTGCCCGCCAGGTCGGCCAGGGCGCCGCGCCCGGCGTACTCGCCCAGGCCGCGGATCTCGATGCTCATGACGTCGGGGGCGTCGTTCGCCGCCACCTTGGTGGCGAGTTTCTCGTAGTAGTTGTTGAAGTCGGAGAAGTCACCCTCGACGTTGATGGTCGGGTTCTTCTCCTCGAACTTCTTGATCACCTGCTCGGTGAGCTTCTGCCGGGAGTCGCTGCCCCAGTAGGAGAAGCGGAGTTCGACCTTGCCGCTGTCCGCCTTGTCGCCGCCGCCGCAGGCGCCGACCGACGTCATGACGGTGGCCGCGAGCAGGGCGACCGTCCAAATCTTCTTGCGCGAGCTGAAATTCACAGCTCTACCTCCTGGTGAAGAGTTGCGGGGGGTGTTACTTGAGTCCGGTGGTCGCCATGCCACGGATCAGGTATTTCTGGCCGGCCAGGAAGAATCCGAAGATCGGCCCCAGCGACACGATCGACATCGCGAACATCGGCCCCCACGAGGACTCACCGCTGGAGTCCAGGAACTGGCGCAGCGCGACGGCGACCGTGAGGTTGTCGGAGTTCGTCAGGTACAGGTTCTGGCTGAAGAAGTCGTTCCACGTCCAGATGAAGGTGAAGATGCCGGTCGTGGCGAGCGCCGGGGTGCAGAGCGGAAGGATCACCTGGAGGAAGACCCGCCAGTAACCCGCGCCGTCGATGGAGGCGGCCTCGTCCAGTTCTCTCGGCAGGGTCCGGATGAACTGGACCATGAGGAAGATGAAGAACGCGTCCGTGGCCAGGAACTTGGGCACGATCAGCGGCCAGATCGTGTTGATCCAGTCGAGCTTGGAGAACACGATGTACTGCGGCACGACCGTCACATGATGCGGCAGCATGATCGAGCCGAGCATGACCGCGAACCAGAGCTTCTTCAGCGGGAAGTTCAGCCGGGCGAAGGCGTACGCGGCCAGGGAGCAGGCGATCAGGTTGGCCGCCACCGACAGGCCGGTGATGACCGCGGAGTTCCACAGGTAGAAACCGAAGGTGTGCTTGAGCGAGGTCCAGCCGTCGCTGTAGTTCTCCAGTGTGAAGGTGCTCGGCCACAGGCCGGGCTCGCGGAAGATGAGCTCCTCGGGCTTGAGCGAGCTGGACACCATCCAGAGCAGCGGATAGAGCATGACCAGGCCGAACCCGATCAGCAGGAGGTGCTTGAGCAGGCGGCTGCCCCGCGGAAGCGGGCGGAACAGCAGCGGGACGGCCTTACTTGGTGTCGCCATAGAAGACCCAATACTTCGACGCGAGGAAGTTGACACCGGTCAGTCCGGCGATGATGAGCAGCAGCACCCAGGCCATGGCTGCCGCGTAGCCCATGTCGTAGCTCTTGAAGCCCTTCAGATACAGGTAGAGCGTGTAGAAGAGCGTGGAGTCGACCGGTCCGCCCGTGCCGCTGCTGACGATGAACGACTGGGTGAAGGACTGGAACGACTTGATCACTTCGAGTACGAGGTTGAAGAAGATGATCGGCGTGAGCAGGGGCAGCGTGATCGAGCGGAACTGGCGGAGCTTGCCGGCCCCGTCCACCTGAGCCGCCTCGTAGTAGCTCTGCGGGATCTGCCGCAGCCCCGCCAGGAAGATCACCATGGGCGCGCCGAACGTCCAGACGTGCAGCAGGATCAGCGTCCCGAGCGCGGTGTCGGGGTCGGAGACCCAACCGGCGCCCTGGATGCCGAAGACGTCCAGCACGGCGTTGACCAGGCCGTCGCTACCGAAGATCTTGCGCCAGAGGATCGCGATCGCCACGCTGCCACCGAGCAGGGAGGGCAGGTAGTAGATCGACCGGTAGAACGACAGCCCGCGCAGTCCCCGGTCGAGCGCCAGCGCCAGCCCGAGCGCGAAGGCCAGCTGCAGCGGCACCGACACGACCACGTAGATCGTGGTCACCTTCAGCGAGGTGAGGAACCGCGTGTCCTCGGTGAACATCTTCGCGTAGTTGTCGAGGCCGATCCACTTGGCTGTTTCCAGCATGTTGAAGTCGGTGAACGACAGGTACAGCGACGCCAGGATCGGACCGACCGTGATCACGAACAGGCCGAGGAACCATGGCGCCAGGAAGAGGTAGGCCGTACGGGCCTCTCGCCGTTTGTGGGCGTTCACCCGCTTGGCGCGTCTCCCCGCACCCGGCGGCTTGGCGTGGGCTCGCCTGGGAGCGAGCGCCCGTTCCGGGGTTACCGCGATCGAATCGGACATAGACGCATGTGTCCCTCATTCCTGGCCGTCCGGGCACGGCGGGATCGGATAGCGCTTTCCTATAGGTGCACCAAAAGTTTCGTCAACCCTTTGCAGGCGTTACGTAGATGTTACCGATATATCGTGATCTATGTTTTCCCAGCTCGCGCCACTATCCAAGCAATTAGCTTCCCAGCTAAAATTTTCCAGGAACTACAACCGGTTGCACTGCTCCGCTCACCAGGAGCCGCTCAGCTCCTTGATCGTGGAGGCGCGGCTCACCCGGTCGTGCAGCGGCCCGCTCAGGCCCGGCTCGCCCTCAGAGCGGTCTCAGGGCCGCGCTTCCCTCGCTTGGGCAGCGACTCGCCGTGGTACCGGCAACCGTTGCTGGGCAGCGTCAGGGGTAGATCTTCTTCTGCTCGGCCAGCATTGCGACGTACTGCTCGATACGACGTGCCCGAGTCTCGGGTTTCTTGGCGTCCTGCACGCGATACAGCACCGCGTAACGATTGCGGCTGTCCAGCGTCGCGAAGAATTCCTGCGCGGCGGGATTCTGAGCCAGGGCGCGCGCCAGATCTTCGGGCACGGTGGCGGTCCGCGGTCCGTCGTATGCGGCGTCCCAGCGGCCGTCCTCTTTCGCGCGTTGGATCTCCAGCAGGCCCGCCGGCCTCATCCGGCCCTGGTCGATCAGCGCGGTGACCTTGTCGCGGTTGACCTTCGACCATTTGCTCCTCGGCCTGCGCGGAGTGAAGCGCTGTAGCCAGTGGTCATCGTCGAACTTGGCCTTCTGCCCGTCGATCCAACCGAAGCACAGTGCCACGTCAAGCGCCTCGGCATAGGTCAGCGACTGGCCGCCCGCCACCTTCTTGTCGAGCTTGAGCCAGATTCCGGACGAGGAGGCATGGCTGACGGCGAGCCATTCTTCGAATGCCGCGGCCGACGGGAACGAGCGAGTTTCCACTAGATCACCTGCTGTGATGGCGCGGACGTGAGGGTGTCCCAGGCGGCCATCGCGCAGGTGATGACCGTTTCCAGTTCGGCGCGGGTGGCGCCGTCGCGGGCTTGTATGGACAGGCCGTGAACCACGGTGGTGTAGTAGCGGGCGATGGCGTCCAGGCTGGTGGGCGGTGCGGTGAGGTCACCGTCGGTGACGCCGCGAATGAGCCGGTCTTTGACGGTGGTGAGCTGGTCGTGCCGGCGGTCGGCGAGGAATTCTCGGACCGCGTGGTTTTCCACGGCGCCGGTCGGCGCGGCGAGGATGAGCATGCAGTAGTGCGGGGCGTCGGGGCGGGTGATCTCATCGGCGGTGGCACGCAACATGGCGTGGATCGCGGCGCGTGTGGTCGGTTGTTCACGCAGCGCGCGCCTGGGCGGCTCGCCTGAGGTCGCGCCGTAGAGCGCCATGACCTTGCGGAACAGGTCTTCCTTGCTGCCGAAGCAGGCGTAGATGCTGGCCGAGGCGATCCCCATGACCTGGGCCAGGTCGTTGAGCGAGGTGCCCTCGTAGCCCCGTTCCCAGAACAGGTCCAGCGCCTGACGCAGGGCGGTGTCCGGGTCGAACGTGCGCGGCCTGCCGCGAGCGGCCATCGGGATGTGCCTCCGTACTTGTTTGCCGTTCGATCAAGTTTACCTTGACCTGCGACGCACGGGCGTGCCACGATTTGTTGGCCGTTCGATAAATAAATCCGTTCGATAAATGGAGAGGGAGCCCATCGTCATGAGCATTCCCGCGACCATGCGCGCCCTGGAGCAGACGTCACTGAACGGCCCGCAGGACCTGCGCCTGATCACCGACGCGCCGGTACCGAGCCCGGGCCCGGGCGAGGTCCTGATCCGGGTCACCGCCGCCGGCGTCAATTTCGTCGACATCTCGCAAGCCCATGGCACGTTCGCGGGCGGCCCGCAGCCGCCGTATCTGGCGGGCATCGAGGGCGCCGGTGAAGTCACCGCCGTCGGTGAGGAGGTGACCGGCCTGGAGCCCGGCGCCCACGTCATCGGCGTCGACGTCACAGGCGGCGCCTTCGCCGAGTACATGGTGCTACCCGCAGCCGGCGCGGTGCCCGTGCCGGCGGGCTGGGCCGACGAGCAGGCGCTCGGCCTGGTCGTGAACTGGCCGACCGCGCTGGCGGCGCTCAAGCCGCTGGGCCACATCGCCGCCGGACAGACCGTGCTCATCCACGCCGCGGCCGGCGGAACCGGCCAGGCCGCGGTGAAGATGGCCAAACACTACGGCGCGACGGTGATCGCCACGGCCTCGCCAGGCAAGCACGAGGTGGTACGGGCACAGGGCGCCGACCACATCATCGACTCCCGCGGCACCGACATCGCCGCCGAGGTCCTGCGACTGACCGGCGGCGCGGGCGTCGACCTGGTGCTGGAGTCGGTCGGCGGCGCCACCCTCGACGCCAGCCTGGCCGCTGCCAAGCGGGTCACCGGCCGGGTCGTCGTCTATGGCCTGGCCGGCGGCGAAGCCGCGATCACCAACTGGGAACTGGTCTACAAGCACCAGATCCACCTCATCGGCCTGAACATCGGCTCCCTGATCCAGGCCGCACCACAGATCTTCGGCGAAGTCATGAGCGAGATGTCCGGCCTCCTCGCCGCCGGGGTGCTCGGCCCCGGCCGGCCGACCGTCTACGAGCTGGCTGAAGGGCCGAAAGCGCTGGCGGAACTGGAAGCGCGGGCCACCGTGGGCAAGCTGGCGCTGCTGCCCTGAGCCGACCGTGACGCCAGGCGGCTTCTGCCGATGGCAGGCACGAGCGCAGGCTTGCGCCCGATCACCCCGAAATGACAGGAGCAACAGGCATGGCCATAGAGGAAAAGACAGTCCTGGCGACCGGGGCCAACCGCGGCATCGGGCCTCGGCGCCGGCCAGGCAATCACGAACGCCGAGGTGGGACCAAGGAGCTCGCCGACGAGTAGCCCGTCAGTGCTCCGGCGGACTACCCAGCTTGTCCCGTTCAGCCCTGGTCAGGCGGGCCACGACCAGGTCGTAGGAGTGATCGATCAGGTCGAGAAGTTCGTCGTCGGGCACGGAGCCGTCGAGCGTGATCGTGTTCCAGTGGCGCTTATTGAGGTGGTAGCCCGCGGTGATCGCGGCATACCGGCCGCGCAGGCCGACCGCGAGGTCCGGGTCGCATTTGAGGCTGATGCTGCCGGGGAGCGGGCCCAGCGCGACCAGCGCGAATATCTTGCCGGCGATTTTGAACACCGCCACCTCGTCGCCGAACGGGTAATCCTCCACCGATCCTGGCTGGGCGCCGCACGCCGCGATCATCCGGTCACGCCGGGAGTTGTGCGCCATCGCGTACTCACCTGCCATTCTCTAGACCGCGGCTGGTGCCAAATCCTAACTTTCTCAGCATCCGCGCAGGAGTTCGTCGTCGCCGCTGAGACTCACGGAGCAGCCCGCAATGGGCCGAGATTCATCATCGCTGGTGACGTCGCCGCCCGTGATCGTGTAGTCGGCATCGGTCGTCAGGTAGGGGTTCAGCCGAGAGGACAGCCACGCGTGCGAGGGACGGAACGGGCACGCTGCGCAGCAGTTCACCCCCACACGAGGTCTAATATCGACCCCGCGATGAAGAGGATCAGCGCCGTCCATTTCACTGGATCGCCGGTGGCCTGCCGCCCGAGGAGAAACAGGCCCCATGAACTCAGGACCCGTACAGCGGCCACGGTCAGGCGCAAATGGGCGTCGATTCGGACCTGCCGATATTGCAGGGCGAACGCAAAAGAGCTGCCAGCAACGAAAATTCCGAACCCCACGACTGTCGTGATGACCAGTTGCAGATAAAAGAAGAGGACGGCAACCACTGCCGCACCGACCGCAACCATCCCAGGAATGATGCAGCCGGACAGACCCCCATCGGGGCTGTACCTTCTGTGTTGCGCGGCCAGGAAAGAATTCGCCTGGTCCGACAAGTCGAGTCGGCGAGCTACCTCCTGCAGGGCTTCCGCTTCAATGAACGTCGCCTGATCAGGGCATATGCGGTCGCCGTGCTGCTCGCTACACGGGAATTCCGCTCTCATTCGGATGCTCACTCGTGCGATGAATTCCTCGACATCGGCAACCGATAGCAGCGGCGGCACCGCTGCCACCGGAGACTCGGAGAACCAATACCCCTTTATATGAGGAATGACAAATCCGTTGATCGGAACGGTACCCGGGACAATGGGGGCCTCGATCGCTGCTCCGAGGATCGTTTTGGCGAGCTGTTTCGGCAGTTGGTCATACTTCGCAAACTTCCGGATCTCACTAAGTAATTCGCGTTGTCGCGTGGCCCGCTCATGGGCTCTCAGTAACCGCTCGCGACCTACGAGATCGAGTGCGACCGCCAGCCCGGCGAGAAACTGGAGCAGCTTTCCCGACTTGGCCAACCACCACGCTGCCGGATACTCACCCGATGCTTGCGACAGTCCATGCAGAAGGGCGGACACGACATCGACCTTACCCAGACGCGGCGCGGGCCTTGTCGGCCAGCGGTCGCACCATGCCTCCGTCGTCGGCGAGGAACAGGCCGCTGTAGACCAGCACACCGATCTCCTGCGACGCCGCCGTACGGCGCTGCTGTACAGCCCTCCCCACGACCTCTCACTTCAGACTCGGGCGGCGCCGAGTTCGGCGAGCAGGGCGTCGAGCACGTGCATGGCGCGCCACGCCTTGGTCATGCCGAACTGCGCGGAGAACCGTACGACGGCACGGGCCTCCTCTGATGTGGCGCCGGCGGCGAGGGCGCGCGTCAGGTGGGCGCGGAAGCTCTCCTGCAGGGTCTGGAAGAGCACGTCGACGGTCATCGTGATGAACGCGCGCTCACGAACCGACAGCAGCCGCATGCCGGCGCGCATCCGCGACTGCAGGTCCATGTAGCTGCCGAACGGTGCATCAAGGGCGGCCACGGCCTGCCGCATCGGCTCGGGGATCGGGCTGCCCGTGCCGTTGGCGTTCACCTCGTGGCCCTGGCCGGTAGGGGCGGGCAGGGCGTGCTCCCGTTCCAGGTCGATCAGGCGAGCGAGCGCCGTCAGGGCGGCGGGATAACCGCTGTCGTAGGCGACGAAGCGGAGCATTTCGCGCAGGTCGTCGGCCGACAAGCCACAGTCTGCCGCCATGGTCACGTGCTGCTGGAAGGGCAGGCCGAGGGTCTGCTGGCAGACGTCGGCGGTGAGGCACAGCAGGACCTTCTCGCGCGTGGTCAGCTCCGGGCTCTCGTCCCAGAGCAGGCGGTCGGTGGCGGCGCTCATCTCGGCGAATACCGGGTCCAACGCCTTTGCTTGGTCAGCCATTGGAAATCCTCCATATGTGAACGGCTGTAGTGCTACGACCGTAGCGCTAAAGTCGTTCGCCTACAATGGGCCACCATGGACACGACCCCCTCCGCTCCGGCCGGCCCTTCTGGCGGCAGGCGGGGCCGCAATCCGCGCGGCCAGGGCGAGCGGCTGCGCGAAGACATCGTCGGCGCCGCCCTGCGACTGCTGGACGAACACGGCGACGACCAGGCCTTGTCCATGCGCGCGGTGGCCCGGGAGGTCGGCGTCGCGGCGACCTCTGTGTACATTCACTTCGCCGACCGGGACGCGCTCGTCCTTGCCGCCCTGGAGAAGTTCCATCGCGAACTCTTGGAGGCCGTCGATCAGGCCGAGACCGGTGCCGCCGATCCGGCGGGGAAGCTGCGTGCCCGTGTCCTGCTGCTGGGCAGGTGGGTCCAACGACACCCCGGCCTGTACAAGGTGCTGCACGAGAGCACGCTCAACCAGCGGGCGGCCATGTCCTTCAAACAGGAGCTGGCCGAGCGCACCACCGCCGCGGTGCGGCGGTGTATCGACGCCGGGCTCGCCCCGGCCGACGACGCCGCAGTGGTCTCACTGGACTTGAGGGCGGCGGTCCACGGGGCTGTGTCGATGCGGGTCAATCAGCCCGACCTGCCATGGCCGCCGCTGGAGGAGCAGGTCGATCGCTTCCTGACCAAGCTTGTCGGCCTCGGGTGAAAACCAGATGCCGTCGGCGCGACAGATCGTTTACCCTCCGGGCGTGGAGCTTCGAGAAGAGCGGCCGGCCGACGCGGACGCTGTGCGTCACGTCCATCTACGAGCGTTCGGCGACCACGGCGGAGTTGTTGCCGGCCTGGTCGACACCCTCCGCCACGGCATCCGCTCCGACGGGGGGTTCGCGCTCGTGGCCGAGGCCGACGGACAGGTCGTCGGGCACGTCATGTTCACCCGCAGCCTGCTCGACGCGCCGCGGCGGCTGGTCGACGTGCGGGTACTCAGCCCGCTGGGCGTGCTACCCGAGCACCAGCGGCAGGGCATCGGCTCGGCCCTGGTCCGCGCCGGGCTCACGACTCTCGCCGAAGGAGAAAGCCCCCTCGTCTTCCTGGAAGGCGACCCCCGCTACTACTCCCGCCTCGGATTCACCCCGGGGGCCGAGCAAGGCTTCCGCAAGCCGTCCCTGCGCATCCCCGACGACGCCTTCCAGGTGGTCAGGCTTCCGGCGTACGAGCCGTGGATGACGGGGACGCTGGTCTACTCCGAGCCGTTCTGGCGTCACGATGCCGTCGGGCTTCGAGACCCCGACGCCTGATCAGTCCAACCTCGAGTCCCTACCTGCACGGAATCGCGCCATCCCGACGCCTAGTAGACCAGCGATCACGCGTCGAGATGACGTCGGCTGTAGGTCAGCGATCTATGAGTCCTTGGCGGAACAGGCTTTCCGCGGTGTCGACGACGGTGGTGACCACGTCGCGGGGCGCCCAGCCGAGCACCTTGCGGGCCTTGTCGGTGTGCAGGACGGGGACTTTGCCCAGCTGGCTGAGGGCGTCCCGCAGCGCGGGGTCGGTGCGTGCGCCTTCACGTACTTGCTCCGCGGTCAGTTCCTGAGTGGGGACCCGGGCAGCGCGCTCGCCCAACTGCTCGGCGAGGATGTTCGCCATCCACAGGAAGCTGATCGCGTGTTTCAGCAGGATGCGTAGATGACGACCTTCGGCCAGCAGACGTGAGACATGGGACCCAGCGGGCAAGGCGGTTCCGAAATCCAGGTGTCCACTCCTGGGACACGAAGGCAAGATCTCAGCATGTCTACCGACATCAGTGGGATGATCGAGTGCCGACCGGGTGCCCGCCTTTGGGGCCCGGACGATGAAGACTCTGTGTGGCAGGCCGCCATCGACCTCTTCCTGCTCAACCGCGGCAACGCTTACGACGGACTCGCCTGCCTTTTCGGGATCCGCAACACCTTCGGCTTTCGCCCTATAGCCGAAGGCCGTGGCTTTCCCCGCGACGCCTCGGAGGGGCTGACGAGCGAGCTTGCCGCCTATGGTGGACCTGCCGACGTATTCGGCACCACGTGGCTCACTTGGGCTGAGGTCGCCTCTATCGACTGGACCGAGACAGACAGCTCCGGCACGCGAAGCCGCGGCATGGTCGCCGGCGACCAGAGTGACTGGGGCCGAGTGTGGAGCGTGATGCGCACGCTCAGTGAAGTGCACGGCGCGCACAGCGTGCGGCTTGTCGTCTGGTTCCACTAATCACCCGGGCTGGCCAGCCACGGCGCTGAGTCATTCGCAGCCCACCTGGCCGCCTGTGGTCAGCGCCCAGTACCAGCCTGGGAAACTGTGGCCGCTCTTGCTGCAACGGAATCTGCGCGCCAGCCAGCGGCGTGGCCGAGCGTGAGGATTCTGCACCTGGGGTTCCGGAGTGATGTCTCCGCCCGAATGCGGCCGGCTTCGTTCGGGTGTCGCGTTTGAAGAACAACCCGTCATGGCTGTCGCGGATCTTCAGCGTGGTCACGTGGGAGTCAGGCGCCACCTGAAGCCCGCGTCGCCCAGTTCAGTGACGAGTTCCCGAGTGGCAGGGTGTGATCGTGTAAGACCTCGTTGCTGTACTTCTCTGCTGTAGTGCGCTGAGCACACGGCAGGACGCCGACAACTGATCCGCAAGGCCTGCGTCCCCACATGAATCGTGATCAATGCGAGTGCATCGCGAGACGGTCGGATCAGATGCTTGCGGTGTGGACATGTGCAACGCGAGTGTCTCACCCGCCGCCGAAGGGCGGCTTGCCGAGCGGGTGGTCGCCGCCGCGCTCGCCGGCATCATCCTGCCCTTCATCCAGTTCGGCTGGCTGCTGCTCGTAGCCGCCCTGTCCGACGACTCGCACTGCGGCCACTTCGGCTGCCTCAGCCAGCTGACCGACGCCTGGACGGTGGGGAACTGGGCGGCGGTCGTGCTCGCCTGGCCGCTGCTGCACCTCCTACGGGTGCGCCCGGCGTGGCCCGTCGCCGTGCTGGCGCCCTTCTTCCTGGTGCCAATCTGGGAACTCGCCGACGCACCGGTCGGCGTGGTCGCCGGATTGTTCGCCTACCCACTGGCCGCCCTGGCGAGCGCGCCGCGCCTGTCGTGGCGGCGGCGCAGTCTGGTCCTGGCCCTCCTCCTTCTGCTCTGCGCCTTCCTCGCGCTTTCTTCCGGATAGTCCCGGCCCGGACAGCCCTCAGGTCGGCCTCACCGCAGGTCAAGATCAGGGGAGTACAGCATCTGATCCGCAGCCAGTTCGAAATCGTCCACCGGTGCCAGAAATGCCTGCTCACGGGCACCTCCGACTGATCATTTTCTATGAACGTCCATCGACGTCCAGGGACGTTGTCAGCAGCAACATCGGCGCGGCGTGAACCAATGGTCGTGTAGTGGGATCTAACGAGATCACAGCATAGAAGGGACCCATGTGATCATCTGGTTGAGCTGCACCTTCGGGGGCAGGCAACCATGTCACCGTGGATGGGCCTTTCGCACGCGACCAGGGCCGCGCATGACACAGGGCGCCCCCGCAGCCGTGAGCGTGTCCCAGGCATGGTGATCCGCAAAAGCGCCCCGCGCTCCACTCAGCGAATCGACGTGACCCGCCTTCCCGAAGACGTCGTGGCGCTCATCGACGCCCTCGGTCCTGGTGAGAACCTGGTCCTCACACGTGACGGCGCATCGATCGCGACGATCTCCAGCACCATTGACGTGGTCCAAGGCGCCATCGTGGATCGCGACGCGCCAGATGGGGCCAACGACCAAGCACCGATCGACCACGAGAGCGTGACAGTCGTGGCCACCGCGATGGAGCTGTCGACCGCGGCTCGGGTCGCACTCTCCACCCAGCTCGGGGCGGACTACGTAGTGCTCGATATGCATGCGGCTCCCGCGACAACCGATGTGCTGCTGGTACCCCCAGGCAGCCCGCAACTGATCACAGCGCTCCGATCGATGTTCCCGAAAGCTCGCGTCGTCGTCACCGAAATCGAGGACCACGAACTCGGAGTTCAGTACCACGGCCCGGTCCGACGACTACTCGACGCCGGCGCTGATGCGTATCTACCTCCGGCGGCTCTCCCACAGCTGGCCAGGCAGCTTGACTACACACTGAATCAAGGGCGCGAGATCGCTGGCGGCGCCGCGACACCACCGCAGATCGCACCGACCGTGGAGCCGGCGGATCCAGACGACGAATGACCCCGTGCCTCTTCGCTGGATCCCAGGTAGGGCGTACCGTGCCTGATGATCTCCACTGTGCTCCCCTGTCGGTCACGTCCACGGACGTGACCCAGGGAAGGGCAGAGGGGCTTGTCGATCACTTTCACGTCGCCCTGAACAGCGGACATAGATGGCTACAGTGCACGGGGCTCGGGCTGGGCGTGCTGCTGGATGCGACCGTGATCAGGGCGCTGCCGCTGCCGGCGTTCGTCGCGGTGATGGGTCGATGGAACTGGTAGCTTCCCGGCCCTGCTCCTACAGGTGCCCGCCGGTCCAGAGGTTCCGGTCCCGGTTCGTACGCCTGGATCGCGGGCTGAGCCCGATCCCGCGGGCCAAGGTTGACTGGATCTCCGGGTAGGCGGGGGCGCGGCGGGCTGCGCGAGGCGATCAGCGGCAACAGCCCATCCGTGACCGACACGTCATGTGCCGTCCACGGGTCATCTCACCGGAAGTCGCGTGCGTGGTCGAGTGCCCATTCATCGAATGTGATCGCCGAGCGGCCCAGGACTCCTCGACGGTGGGCACCGCCGGCGAGTTCCCGGCAGCCGCATCGTCGAGGAACTGCAGCACCGCCTCGACTTCCCCCGCCGGCATGAATTGCGAGAACTGTCGCATCGCGGCATCGCGGGACAACTCCCGCACCGGGATCTCCCTGCCCACAGCGCGGCCGATCGCGGCGACCTGGTCACGCTGGGAAATCCGAGCCGGGCCGGTGAGCAGCCCGCTCACAGCCCGTGCGGTGTCGCCGGACAGCGCCGCACAGACGACGGCGGCGACATCCCACTCGTGGATCGGAGCGGTCAGCGCATCCGGCTGGTACAGCGCCACGCCTCCGTTGGCCCGGATCTGGTACGCCCAGCCCAGAGCGTTGGTGGCGAGCACGAGCGGACGGACCGGCACCATCAGCACATCTGAGGCGACAGCGAACGCAGCCTCGACCGCACGATGCTTCTCAGCGATGGCGTTGCCTGCCGAGGAGGGGTGGATCACGCTCCCTGAGGACATCAGCACGATGCGCTCCAACGCGGCGGCACGGGCGGTCTCGATGACACCGTGGACGCCCTGGTGGTTGGCGTAGAGGAACACCTGCCTGGCACCCCCGAACGCTGGGAGAAGACTGGCCGGGTCGGTCAGGTCCGCGGCGAACACCTCGACGCCGTCCGGGAACTGACCGGGGGCCGGACGGCGGGCGGACGCGCGGACGGGGACGCCTTCAGCCAGAAGCCGCTTCATGACGAACTTGCCGACGCTCCCGCGAGCTCCCATGACCAGGGTGGGCTTGCGATGAAGACTTGCCATGACAGGCTCCAATGCACGCAGTGACCACGCGCCACGGAGACCCTGATCGGCCGACGGGGCGTTCCGACGCAGCACCCCGATACTGAAGAGCATAACTCCGTGATCAGGAGTGGCAGAGGTCTCCGCCACGGCCCCGTCCCGGTCCAGCGAGGGCATCGCTGCAGGTGGAACCGCTGACGCAACGGGTGGGCGAGCGCCGCGAACTGCTCAGCCGCGCCGATCTCCAGAACATCCTCAGGAGGTGGCAAGTGCGCATACCGAAGGTTTCTCAACGTCTTTGACGCTTTCGTCAGGGCAGTGATCTACTCCCTGCCATGACGACTCTGACGGACCTTCAGCCCGCCCCTGTCATCGACGAGACAGCCCGGCTGCTGACCGAGCACTACGTTTTCCCTGAGATAGCCGAGCAGCTCGCCGACCTGCTACAACGACGCCTCGCCCAGGGCGCCTATGACGTCGACGGTGCCGAGGAACTCGCCCGTCTGGTCACCGCGGACCTGCAGTCCGTCAACAACGACAAACACCTGAGACTGAAGCACCACGCCGACCCGGTGTCCCCCGAGCAGGGCGCGGCAACCCTGGAGTCCATCCGCCGGGACTTCGACACCTCGCTGGGCGGTGCGCCCCGGGTGGAGTTGCTCGAGGGAGGGGTCGCCGTCGTGGAGCTGGCGCCGATGCTGTTTCCGCTGGAGTGGGCCGCCGAACCGCTGAGCGCCGCGCTCACCCTGGCCTCCCGCGCCCAGGCGCTGATCGTGGACCTTCGCAACAACCGGGGCGGCGACCCGGACACCGTCGCCTTCGTCTGCAGTTACCTCCTGGACGAGCGCACCCACCTCAACACCATGTACTGGCGCAGCGGCGAGCGCAGCGAGCAGTCCTGGAGCCTGCCGCACGTTCCCGGCGCGCGTTTCGGCGGCAGCAAACCGGTGTACGTGTTGTCCAGTGACAGCACCTTCTCCGCCGCTGAGGAACTGGCCTACGACCTGCAACAGCTCGGCCGCGCCGTTGTCGTCGGTGAGCCCACCCGCGGCGGCGCGCACCCGTGCGAGGGCTGGACCGTCCACCCCCACCTGGAAACCACCGTCCCCACCGGTCGCGCCATCAACCCCGTCTCCGGCGCGAACTGGGAGGGCACCGGCGTGCGGCCGGACGTCCCTTGCGCTGCCGCGGAATCCCTCGACCAGGCACACGCGCTGGCCCTCGCCCGACTGGCAGGCTGACGCAGCCCAGCTCATCGACGGTGCGGTACCAAACGTCGTTCGTGATCAAGGCGCGGGCGGCCTGCACTTTATCCGGTGGCTCTACCGCTCGGACCGCGTGGTCGAGCACCAATCCGACTGGCTGCGCGCTCCCGTGTCAGCTCCCTGTTCCCGATCCTGATCAAGCGCAACAACGCTCAGAACCCGAACACCCCACTGCCCAAAGCCCGCCTCCGCGATCTCCGCCGCATTCACGCGACGACCCTGTCCTGGCGGGCGTTCCCGTCCACGTCGTCGCGGCCCGGCTCGGCCCCGCCGACCCCTCGATCACTCTCCGGGCCTACGCCCACGTGATCCGCGCAGCGGAAGCTTGTCCTCGGTGCGGCCCATCGCGGTCAGGAAGATGATCGGGAACCGATGTCCCAGCCGCCGACAGGTCTCCAACCCGGAGCCGTCGGGCAGTCTGATGTCCAGCGGCGGGTCTCCGACGGCAACCTGACCGCCAGGCCGGGCATGCCTACCCTCGACGACCTGGGCGCGGTGGTCGGCGGCGCGCACGCCGACGCCGCCGCCGACGACGACCATGACCAGCACGTCGCTCATCGCCGCCACGGCCGAACGGGCCGCCCTGCTGCGGGGCCTGGTCGAACGCCTCGGCTGGCGCATGATGGGCGCATGCCTTCTCGCTCAGTCACCGCGCCGACCACCGCCGATCACGAACGGGCATGGGAGCACGTCTCCGCCGTGCTCCCACCCACCCCCCTGCTGCCGACCGCGCTGGCCCCCGGCGCGTTCCTGAAGGCCGAGACCCAGCAGCCCACCGGCTCGTTCAAGGTACGCGGAGCGCTGGCCGCCCTGACCGCGCTACCCGGCGACGCGGCGGCCGTCACGGCGAGCGCCGGCAACCACGGCCTGGCGATGGCCTACGCCGCCACGCTGACCGGCACCCCGGTCACCGTCGTCGTCTCCACCAAGGCGTCCCCGGCCAAGGTAGCCAAGATGGCGGCCTACCCCATCACCCTGGTCCGGTACGGCGACGACTTCGACGCCGCCGAGGCCCACTCCTTCACCCTGCCGGGGTGGTACGTGTCGGCGTACAACGACCCCCATGTGATTGCCGGGCAGGCCACGATCGGCCGCGAGCTGGATGCCCAGGCGCCCGGACCGCTCACGGTCGTCGCGCCGGTCGGCGGCGGGGGGCTGGTGGCCGGGCTGGCCCTGTGGGCGGAGGGCCGGGGCGACGTCGCCGTGGTGGGCGTCGAGTCGGCGGTGTCTCGGGCGGTCTCGGCCGCCGTAACCTCCGGGCGCATCGAGCCCCAGGTCATCGGTGACACCATCGCCGACGGCATCGCCGGCAACATCGAGGCGGGCTGCGTCACGCCGGACCTGATCCGGGGCCGCGCCGAGCTGACCGCGGTCACTGACGCCGAGATCCACGTCGCGATGCGCTGGTTGTTCACCGAGCACGGACTGGTCGTGGAGGGGGCGGGGGCGTGCGGGGTCGCGGCGGTGCTGGCCGGGAAGGTCACGGTAAATGGACGGCTCATTGTCGTACTTTCAGGAAGGAATATCACTATTCCGACAGCCATTAATATACTGGCCGAAAATTAACCTTCCCATCGCCACCAAAGGTTAATAAGATACGTTGAGACTTTCGCCGGGACCTTGTTCAGCAGGGAGATCTCGATGTCGGAAATCCTCGTCCAGGTGGTGACCGAGGACGGTCGCGAGATCGGCTGGGGCAGCAATTTCGCCGAGCCTTTCAAAGAGCGATCGAAGGACGTCGCGCGCGCGGTCGAGCAGGGCGCGCAGGCCATCGGCGAGGCCGTTGGGTCCATCCCGAAGGTCACCGGCTGGCTCCTCGACGAGCTGGAAGCGACCTTCGGCGTGACGCTGACCGCCGAGGCCGGCGCGATCCTCACCAGAGGCTCGGCGGGGGCGACGTTCGAGGTCACGCTCACGTACCGCAGGGACCGGTGAAGGCCGACCGCAAAGACGCCGTCGGCCGCATCCTGGTGGACGGCAGACCTCGGGGGTGTGGGTTCATGCTGGGGCCCCGGGTGGCGGTGACCGCCAATCACGTCGTGCGCGGACGGGACGGCCAGCCGGTCGACGCCTCGCTGGTCCGGCTGGTGCTGCCGCGCGAAAGCCTCGAAGTGGCGCGCGTCGAGGTGGACCCCGAGCTGGACGTCGCTGTGCTGCGCCTGCGCGACGAGGCCGGGCTCTGGTTGCGGCCGGGACCGGCCGAGCTGAACTCCCGCTGGCAGGTCTCCACCCAGCCGCACCCCAACGACCCGTTGCTCGACGGCCGCATCGCGGCGGTGCGGCGGCTGTTCGTCAACGCCAAGGGCTTCCGGCTGGAAGCCCACCAGCTCCTGGTCGACACCGAGGCCGACGACTACGAGGGCTATTCGGGCAGCCCGGTCGAGTCCCCGGCCGGGGTGGTCATCGGCGTGCTGATCGAGCAGGTGCGCTCCCGGTTGCGCTCCTCGGCCGGCGACGCGCGGCGGGCGCTGCCGCTGCTCTACGCCGCTCCCATCCAGGACGTCATCGAGCGCTTCGGCCTGGAGACCGGCCGGGAGCCCGAGGAACTGCCGACGGTGTCGTGCCGGATGATCGGCATCCCGGTCGCCTTCGGACTGGACCTGTTCCGAGACCGGGTCCGGGAGCGGGCCCTGATCAGCCAGTACCTCAGCGACCCCGGAACCCGGCTGATCACCATTGTCGGGCGGCGCGGCATTGGCAAGAGCGCGCTGGCCGCCAAGGTACTCGACCTGCTGGCCAACGGCGTCTGGCCGCACGGCGGCGACGACCCGCTGCCGCGTGGCATCGTCTGCCTCAGCACGCGCACCAGCGAGATCACCATCGAACGCATCTTCATGGACTGCGCCTCGGTGCTCGGCGAGGGTGAAGAGGGCCGCCTCCACGCCGTCTGGCGTAACCAGCGGTCGCTGGCCGACCGCATCCACGAGTTGTTCTCCGCGATGTCCGACGGACGTTACGTCATCCTGCTCGACAACATGGAGGACAAGCTCGGCGACGGCGGCGAGCTGGACGACGAGCTGGGTGTCTTCTTCGACATCCTGTTCCGGGCCCGCCGGGCGCCGTGCGTGCTGGTCACCACGCAGATCCCGCTGGCGCTGCCACCGGAGCTGCTGCGCTTCGACGTGCGGGTCAACCTCGTCGAGGGGCTGCCGACCGACGACGCGGTCGAGCTGCTGCGCGACCTCGACCGAAGCGGCGACATCGGGATCAGGGACATTCGGCCGGACCGGCTCGCGCGGGCCGCCGAGCGGGTGCACGGCATTCCGCGCGCCCTGGAGCTGGTGGTGGGCGCGCTGGCGGACGACTACCTGACCCTGCCGACGCTCGACGACCTGCTGGCCACCTTCGCCCAGCGCGGCGACGTGCTCGGCAACCTGGTCCGCGACCAGTACAACCGGCTCGACGACGACGGCCGGGTGGTCATGAACGTACTCTCGGTCTTCGGCCGCCCGGTGCCCGCTCGGGCCATAACCTGGATACTGCCGGGCCTGGACGTGCCCGCCGCGCTGCGCCAGCTCGTCCGCGCCCAGCTGGTCGGCGTCGACCGCACGACCCGCACTTTCGCCCTGCACCCCATGGACGCCGACCTCATCTACGCCCGCCTCCCGGCGGAGCGGCAGCGCGAGCTCGACGCCAAGGTCGCCTCCTGGTACGCGGCCGAGGCCGTGCCCGAGGCCGAGTGGCGCTCCCTCAACGACGTCACCTTCCAGCGCTACGAGTTCGAGCACCGTGTGAAGGCCGGCGACTTCGACGCGGCGGCCCGGGTGCTGGGCACCTTCGACGAGTTCCTCATCTTCCAGGGCTCGGTCGCGGCGGCGGTCTGGATGCACACGCAGCTCGAAGGCCGTCTGACCGACCCCGAGGCGAAGGCCATGCACTACCTCGGCCTGGGCATCGCCCGCATCCGGGGCGGCCCGTTCAGCCAGGCGGTGACCCTGCTGGAGCAGGCCTTTGAGGTGGCTACCGAGATCGGCGACCTGCGGCGCCAGCAACGTTCACTGCTCCAGCTCGGCAAGGCTCACCGGCAGCAGCGCCAGGCCCCCAAGGCGGTCACCACGCTGACCCTGGCCATCGCGATCGCCCGCGAGAACGAGGACTGGGTGCACGAGGCGCACGCCCTGCTCGGC
The DNA here is from genome assembly GCF_040659625.1 of Nonomuraea sp. NPDC049750. Taxonomy (NCBI): domain Bacteria; kingdom Bacillati; phylum Actinomycetota; class Actinomycetes; order Streptosporangiales; family Streptosporangiaceae; genus Nonomuraea; species Nonomuraea sp. NPDC049750. The sequence continues at coordinate 22,693 of NZ_JBFANB010000022.1, read as the reverse complement.
CTGTGCCTGACCCACTGCTACGCCGGGGACGCCGCGCTGGCTCGCGCGGTCGCCGACGAGCTGGACGAGCTGGTCGACCGTCACCCCGACGACCTGCTGCGTGGCCGGGCCGCCGACGCCCGCAGCATCGTCTGCCTGGTCTCGGAGGACTGGCAGGGTGCGATCGACGCCTGCGAGCGGGCGCTGCTCACCTACGAACGCTCGGGCGTCCCGGAGGCGATCGGCTACGTCCGCAGCATCGAGGGGATCGCTCACCTCGGGCTCGGCCTGGTGGACGAGGCCATCCAGATCTTCCTGCTGGGCCGCCACGAGGGCGCGAAGGTCGAGACGATCGAGGTCGAGGGCCTATGCCTGTTCAACTTGACCTGGGCGTACTGGCGTGCCGGGCGGGTGCCGGAGGTGGTGGCGACCGCCGCCGAAGCGGCCGACCTGCTGGAGGAGTGGGGCGGCACGGACGCGCTGGCCGCCCGCGCCCTGGCCGAGGCCGCGAAAGCACTGGTCGAAGGCGACACCGCGGCGACCGCCCACCACCTGCGGCGCACCGCCGAGGCGGCCCGGGGCAACGCCGAGCTCATTCCGCCCGCGTGGTTCGCGGCCGAGGCCGACCGCCTGTCATGACCGCCCGCACCGCCTCCTCGGGGCTGTCCCCGGTGGCGGCGATCATGCCCCATTTCCCCGGCACGGCGGCGATCGGCTCGCCGTACCGCGCCAGGTCCGCCAGGCCGCCCTCGGGGACGAGCACGCGGGTGGCCGCGTAACGCGCGTTGTGACGGAGGGCGTGGGCGCGGGTCAGGGCGGCGGCGGTCGGGGTGGGGTTGAGATCCTGCACGGCCAGCACGACCCGGCCGCCGGCCCGGCCGTCGAGCCGGCCGACGCCGAAGTCCACGCCCATCGTGACCAGCTCGCCGGGCAGCCGGGCCATGACCTCGCCGATCGCGGCGTACTGGGCTCGGGTGAGGCCGGGATGGCGGTCGGCGTCGACCAGCACGTTGCCGGCGCACGCGGTGCCGCGCATGAGCTGCAACGTCGCGCCCTCGGCGCCCAGGTGGGCGGACGGGGCGGCCAGGTAGTCAAGGTGGGCCTCCAGGACGTGCGGGCCGTTCACCGGGACCGACAGGTCGCCAGTCAGGTCGAGGCCGGGCCGGATGCCGTAGCCGCCCGAGCCCTGGGCCGGTTTGAGGCAGCCGCGCGTCACGCCGTGCCGCTCGCGGAGCAGCCGGGCGGCCCGCCGCAGGCCGGCCCGGTCGTGCACGGCGTATCCGGGCAGCACGGGCACCTCCACGCCGTGGTCGCGCAGGACGGGCGCGTGGTCCCGTTCGGTGGCCGCGTCCGCGGTGTCATCCACGTGGGGGTGCAGCAGCGTCTTGTCCGACCAGATGGCCAGCAGGTCCTGCGGGTTGGCGTCCACCTCCAGGTACGGCAGGCCCGACCGGTCGAGAATCCAGCGCAGAAGCGTGATGGTGGGGTCGTCCAGGGCGTACACGGAAAACCGCGACCACCCGAGCAGCGTCGGCGGACGGGCCGTGAGCAGGTCGTGGGACAGGTGGTAGTGGCGGCGCGGCACCTCCAGACCGCGCGCGCCGTGGAAGGCCAGCGCCTCGCGGAACGCGGCCCCCCGGCCCACCACCAGGTCTCCAGGCCGGGCGAGGTAGACCGAACGGGCCTCGACGTACGCGCCCGGATCGCCCGGCGACTGCGCGTCGCCCTTCAGGTCGGTCGTCGAGTGGATGATCACCTTCGGTCCGTCGCCCGAGGGCGGCCGGATCCAGTCAGGCATCGGGATGGACCCAGTAGCTCGTGAGGATCAACCGCCGCCCCGCCTCCAGGGGGGTCGCGTGGTGCAGGCCACGGCCGTCGAACAGCAGCAACGTGCCCGCCCTGCCGGTGCAGACGACCTCCTCGAAGCCGTAGGCGGCGCGCAGGCGGGCCACCTCGTGCGGCCACAACGCGCCGACGTAGAGTACGTCCTCGTCGGCGAAGCCCTCCTCATCCACCCGGAACCAGTCGTGGTGGCGGGCCTCGTGGAGCAGCCGCCAGGCGCCCCGGTGGCTGCCCTTCAGGTAGACGGTCGGGGCGTTCTCCGGGCCGACGTCCTCCAGGTAGAGCCAGGCCTTCACACGTAGCTTCCACGTGTCGATGTGGTAGCTCGTCTCGAAGGTCGGGATGCTCCCGGTGCGTACCTTCAGCCCGACCGTGCGCCGCACCGGCTCGGCCGTCCGGGACAGGTAGCCGCGCACGATGGACGGCACAGTCTCCTCATCGAAGAACGGGGCGAAGGCCTCGATCTCGGCCGCCCTCGGGTAGCGCAGCGCGCCGTCGCCCTCGGGCGACTCGTCGAACTCCGCCGAATCCGGCACCGCCGCGCGCATCCGGGCGATCGTCTCCGCGTCCAGGAAATCAGGAATAATCACCACCCCGTCGCGGCGCAGGGCGGTGACGTACCCGGAAACTGAAGAATTGGCGAGAGTGGGGCGGAGTTTCCGAAAATAGCCCACCCGCACCGGGAGGAAACGAAGAACACGCAGCATTCCAAAGAGTTCGCCGAACGCGTACGCCGTGCGCCACATATCCTGAGTGTCGCAGATTACGGCGTTTCGTCGAGGAGAAGCGGCAACCCGACGTCGTCCGCGTCGTGCGGCCACCCCGGCGTCTTACCGAGCCACAACACCTCGACCACCAGCGCGGGCCGAGCAGCACCCGGGTTGCCCGGCCGGATCAGCCCGGCCTCCACATAGCGGCGCAGCGCCGGGCGGCCGACCTCCAGGTCCGGTTCGATCATTAGCTCGCGGAAGGCGGCACGCAGATCGCCGTCCACAGGTACGGCCTGGGCCAGCCCGGTGAACGGCCTCGGCGCCGCCACGCCGGGCAACGAGCCGGTGTCCATCTCCCCGGGCGGCGCGGGCTTGCTCGCCTTCACGACCGTGATCACCATCTTGGCCGCGCCGCCCCACCGTCGGTAGGACGTTGCCATGCTGGCACCGGAGCACGGAAGCCGGTCACGGCGCCGACTCCTGTGCCGACCGGATCGATCGGGCGCGTCCCCGGCCCGATCGCGTCGAGGACGGAATCCTCCTCGCTGATGGATGGTGCCCATTTCTGGCGTTGGTCGTGAATACGGCAGGCGCAGTGCGCTGAGCGGCGGGTTATGAGCACTGGGTGACCGTCTGTCTCTCTGTCCGACTCTCGCGAGACGTGAGGACGAAGCAGTCTTCTGTGCCTCAAGCAGGGCTGTTGGCAAGATCCCGGGATTGCCCTGACAAACACAAAGGCCCGCTCCAGGTTTTCCCTGGTAACGGGCCTTGATGCTGTGTGCGGCCGGAGGTACTCGAAACCCCAACCTTCTGATCCGTAGGGAAGGGCGAGCTCCTCGTCAGCGGGCTTCCATCCTGGCGAAGCGGTGGATAGAGGTCGGTGGAATGTGATCGCGTTAGGCGGTGTTGCTGTACGGAACTGCTGTACAGCAAACAAGTACGGCTACCCGCCCTCGTGCCCAGTGGCAAGTAGACCCGCAGCGCAGAGCCGCCAAATCTCAAGGAGCGGAAGCTACGCGGCAACCATCTGCCACCCGCTTCAGGAGTAAGGAAAGCGTCCGCGGAATTTCCCCACGTCAAGTAGGTACTACAGTCGGTAGTGGGAACAGGTTGCGCACGTATTTGGCATGATCAAGCTCTACAGGTGGTTGCTTGGTTCCAGAGCTTCAGTTTAGGTGAGATGGTTGACCTCCCTGTTGACGAATGCCGACGTGAGTTCAGCCAGTCCACGCATCTGCGGGGAGCACTCGACTCCTTATCATTTCATCGTTGCCGGGGACCATCCCCGCGTGCGCGGGGAGCACTCTCCACGACCTGCGTAGTTAGCGACTGGAGGAGCCATTTTCGAGCACTTTATGGACCGGACACCATGGACCTCGCCGCGACGGGGTCGTATTCGAAAGGTAGGGCATAGCGAGCGGCGGGACGTGGGGGCGCTGACTGTTTGCCGGCCATCGCGAGGCGGTGGGTGAAGGACGCACGATAAGCGAGCGTGTGGTGGAAGCCCGCGATCACAGCCGGACTGTGCGCACGTATTTGGCACGATCCGCCCGCTAACGATCAGCTACAGCCGTACAGCCCCGGACACATCAAGAAGCTCTTGACTGGTGTTTCTCCTGGTCAAAGGCGCTCTACTGTTGATCAATGATGGTGCCCCCGGCAGGATTCGAACCTGCGGTACCCGCTTTAGGAGTCAGGAGCGCGGCGTCGTATTTCCCCCAGGTCAACCACATACGGCCGCTATCACTTGGCGGTGTTCTGCATGTATGCGGCCTGATCATATTCCTGGGACAAAGCTGGGACGAGTCGGCTGGGTTACTGTCCCCGCCTGCGAGCCCCTCAAGGCGAGCCGTCGGATGCGGCGTGGTCAGTCGCCTTGAGAGGGCTGTAGGGCTGGCCTCCCTCCGTCTTCGCCGCTGGCGGATGCGGACCCGCCAACTCCTACGCATGCGAAGTGGCCTGCACAGCTCAAGGCATGCAGGCCACTTGGTGGTCAGGCGCGGGGTTAGTGGGTGATCCACCAGAACAGCAGGCCGATCAGGCCGCTGCCGGTGGCGTGGGCACCGCCGCGTGCGAAGGCGATAGCGATGGAGCGGCGGAGATAGCGGATGTTGGCAGAGCGGCGTCGCGGGGAGGACGGACTTGTGTGGGGCGCCGAAATGTTGGTGTTCGTCATGCCTGCATGACATCTGGGATGCCGACGGTGTTGAAGGTATGCCAGATAGGTCCGGATCTGCGGGGTTACGCTGCCGGTAGGTGGGGATCCGGACCGGTCCGTTCCAGATCCGGATGACCGTCCTTTCGCGGTGAGGAGGCGGGGCGTCATGCCGGTGTTCCGGCTGGGGGAATCGGCATCTCAGGTCCTGGCGGAGCTGGCGCGGCTGTGGGACCAGGCCCGCGTCCACCGGCCCGGTGTCACGCAGAAGGAGCTCGCGGCCGCTTCGCGTGTGCCGTATTCGACGGTAAACGGGTGGGCAACGGGGGCTGCAGAGCCCCGTGATCTGGATCAGCTGGTCAAGGTCGGCGCGACGCTGGCGGAGTGGGCGAAAGAGCGTGCCCTGTCGGCGCGTGAATGGGATCGGCTGATGGCCGCCGACCGTGCCCGCCGGGCTTCCGTGGATCCGGATGATGCTGGCCGGTCCGGGCAGGCCTCGGTTAGGGAGCGGGTTCGAATAGGGATGATCCCGCAGCCAGCCGACTGCTTCCAGGACCGCCAGGTCGCCGAACGCGTGCAGGCTGCGGGCGGGACGGTGGTGCTGAGCCAGGTGCTAGCGGGGATGGGCGGGGTCGGCAAGACCCAACTAGCCGCCGCTTACGCCCGCCACAGCTGGCAGCTGGGGGTTGATGTGCTGGTGTGGGTGGATGCCGCCGCTCGCGATGGCATCGTCACTACCTACGCCGACGCCGCTGTACGTCTGGGCCTGCCCCTGGCCGACCGGGATGATCCCGAGCAGGCGGCGCGAGAGTTTTTGACCTGGGCGGAGACCACCGACCAGCACTGGCTAGTCGTATTGGACGACGTGCAGCACCCCAAGGATCTGAGTGAACTGTGGCCGCCGGCGGCGACTTCGGCGGCAGGCGGCCGGGTGTTGGTCACCACTCGGTTGCGGGAAGCGGCCCTGGCCGGGGCGGATCGCCACACAGTGGATATCGGCACCTTCACCGAAACAGAGGCTCGTTCCTACCTGACGGCCAAGCTCGGCGGTCAGGACTCGGTCGCCGAATTGGACGGCCTCGCCGCTGACCTAGGGTTCCTACCGCTGGCGCTGGCACAGGCGGCGGCCTACATCATCAACGCCGACATCCCGTGCGCCGCCTACCGGCAGCGGCTGGCAACCCGACTACTGGCCCACGCTATGCCCGGCGAGGACTACCTGCCCGACGGCCATCGACGGATCGTCACCGCCACCTGGGAACTGTCCATCGACCACGCCGACCAGGTGACACCTGCCGGGTTTGCCCGCCCAGTGCTGTGCCTGGTCAGCGTCCTGGACCCAGCTGGCATCCCCCAATCGGTGCTGACCAGCCCACCCGCTCTGGAGTACCTGACCAGCTATCTGCTCGAACCTGCAGCCCATACCTCAGTCAAGGATGCAGGTGGGGTGGACGAGGCCATGGTGGACGAGGCGTTGCGGGTGCTTCACCGGCACAGCCTCCTGGACCACGACCGCACCGCCTCCCACCGAGAAATCCGCATCCATCAGCTCATCCAGCGCGCCACCCGAGAAAACCTTACCGCCCTACCCGACCTCGGCCCGCACCTGTTCACCGAACTCGCCCACACAGCCGCTGACGCCCTCCTCCACACCTGGCCGCCGATCGAACACGACCACCTCGGCCGGATCCTGCGGGCCAACACCACTGCTTTGCATAACACCACTGGCGCCGCCCTTTACAGCCCCGACGCCGGCGGCCATCCCGTGCTGTTGCAAGCAACCAAAAGCCTCGGCCAGACCGGGCAGGTCAACGCCGCGATCGCCGCCTGCGCCGACCTGTACACCACCTGCCTGCGCCGTCTCGGTCCCGACCACCCTCACACCCTGACCAGCCGCGGCTATCTGGCGCGTTGGCGGGGTCAGGCGGGGGACGTGGCGGGTGCGGCCGCTGCGTGCGAGGAGCTGCTGGTCGACCGCTTGCGGGTGCTCGGCTCCGACCACCCCGACACCCTGGCCAGCCGCAGCAATCTGGCCTACTGGCGAGGCGAGGCGGGGGATGCGGCGGGTGCGGCCGCCGCATACAAGAAGCTGCTGGCCGATCAGGTGCGGGTGCTGGGCTCCGACCACCCCGACACCTTGATCACCCGTGGCAATCTGGCCTACTTACGGAGCCAGGCGGGGGATGCGGCGGGTGCGGCCGCCGCAGACAAGGAGTTGCTGGCCGATCAGGTGCGGGTGCTGGGCTCCGACCACCCCGACACCTTGATCACCCGCGGCAATCTGGCGCGGTGGCAAGGCGAGGCAGGGGATGCGGCGGGTGCGGCCGCTGCGTTCGAGGAACTGCTAGTCGACCGCTTGCGGGTGCTCGGCTCCGACCACCCCGACACCCTGACCACCCGCAGCAATCTGGCCTACTGGCGAGGCGAGGCGGGGGATGCGGCGGGTGCGGCCGCCGCATACAAGAAGCTGCTGGCCGATCAGGTGCGGGTGCTGGGCTCCGACCACCCCGACACCTTGATCACCCGTGGCAATCTGGCCTACTTACGGGGTCAGGCGGGGGATGCGGCGGGAGCGGCCGCCGCATACAAGAAGCTGCTGGCCGATCAGGTGCGGGTGCTGGGCTCCGACCACCCCCACGCCCTGACCACCCGCGGCAATCTGGCGGCCTGGCGGGGGCAGGCAGGGGATGCGGCGGGTGCGGCCGCTGCGTTCGAGGAACTGCTCGTCGACCAGGTGCGGGTGCTGGGCTCCGACCACCCCGACACCCTGACCACCCGCAGCAATCTGGCGGCCTGGCGAGAACAGGCGATCGGTCGGGAGTAGTCGTAGCGCTTGTCGGATTGGCGATGACGCTCAGGAACAGTCCGCCTCGTGACAGGGTGACCCTTTTCAAAGTCTTTGCTCAAGTCCTTCGAGCTCCAAATGCGCTGGAATCGGGATTTGCGTCTCTGTTTCGAGGTTGCCGGCCGGAGAGCGCTGATCTCGAAGAACGTCGCATCGCTGACCACACTGCCGAGCGTCAGCACACGGTGTGGACCGTCGACGAGGCCCGCAGGTTCCTCGAACACCTACGGGCGATCGATGACCCGCTGTACGCGGCCTACGTGTTCATCCTCGTCCTGGGCCTGCGCCGCGGAGAGGTACTCGGCCTTGCCTGGGACTGCGTCGAACTCGGCGGCGAACAGCTCTGGATCTCCCGCCAGCTCACCCGAGTTGGCGGCTGGCTTCTGCACCGCGAGACGACCAAGACGGAAGACTCGACAGCCTCCCTCCCGCTGTTCGGCCTGTGCGTCTCAGCGCTCCGGCACCGTCAACGCGTCCAGGAGGAAGCACGCAAGGCGGCCGGGGACAAGTGGAAGCCCTCGGACCTGACGTTCACCACTCGGACCGGCACACCGATCGAACCGCGGAACTTCAACCGGGCCTTCGAGAACCACTGCCGCCATGCGGGTGTCCCGCGCATCCGCGTGCACGACACCCGGCACACCTGGGCCTCGCTCCTGGCCGCCCTCGACATCCACCCGCGCGTGGCCATGCGCATCCCGCCGGCATTCGCAGATCTCGATGACCATGGACGTCTACACCCAGATCCCAAGCCCAGAGACCCGCAAGGCACTCGACCAGCTGAATAAGCGTCTGACTACGGATCAGAACGCTTAGTCGCAGACGTTGCTGTACAAGGCTGCTGTACGGCCACGAAAAAGGCCCTCCGGGATCATCCCGAAGGGCCTTTCACATGCTGTGCGGCCGGAGGTACTCGAAACCCCAACCTTCTGATCCGTAGCAAGGTCAGAGACGTCCACCGCCGTCCACCACAGACAGAATCGCCTGCTCGTCAGGGGTTCTTCGCCTCGAAGATTCCAACGCCGTCCAGGACCGTTCAGAGGTGTGGTTAGCACCGGCGTTAGCAAGATCACTCATCTGTCACCACACCCCGGCATGGAACGTTCGGAGTGAGCCGAGCAGGACCAGGGTCATCACAGGAAAGGCAATCCCAGTGCTGTCCATCACGGTTTCATCAGGTCACAGATCTGAGGTCTTCAGTTCTCCAGGCTCGTGCCCTGCGGCGTTCCAGCCCAGTTCCTCCGCGATCTCGTCCGCTACTAGGTTGGCCACGGTGCGTGCCGCGTTGAGATACCGTCGGCCGGCGTGGTTCTCCGGCGGTGGCGGACGGTGCTCTCTGGCGACTTCGATCGCCTCGATGGAGACTGCTCCCTCTTCGCCGTCTAGTTCAGCCTCTACGACGAGGTCCGCTTTGGTCTCTCGGTTGCCGAAGAACACATGCCGGTAACGGCACGCGTTGACGATGACCTTTTGAGCCAAATACGCGACCCGCAAAGTCTCAGCAGGGCCCGTCGCGGAGCCAGTGAGCTGATGCCACATTGTCTCGGCGGCGGCAGCGCACCAAAAGAGGCCCTCGATCCCCAATAGCCTCGGTTTTGGCCAGGCCAACTCGGGCTTCGATCCGATGATCGCTCTACCCTCGCAGATCACCCGGCAGACAGCCAAAGGAGAGAGGACGGTCGGACGCTCAGCGTCCGTAACCGTCACACGCAGGACGGGCAGGTCCTGGCGGAGCAGTCGCACCACGTCTACCCACAACTCCGGCTCTAAGTCGGTGAAGAGCGTGAGGTCGACATCGCTGAACCGGCTACGGACTGACGGCCGCAGGACACTTCCGGTGAGCACGGCCGTATCCGGCCTTACACCCCACTCGGCGAATCGGGACACCAACCAAGAGGACACGTCGTTGGCCGTGAGGTCCAGCGACACGGCCGAGTGTCCCGGATATGCCAGGTATTCGTTCGAAACACGCCAGGTCGGGTTCGACTGCCGCACGAAGCGCACATCAGTCTCCAGACCGAGCGCCATGCGCAGCGGACGGGCAGCCCGCCTTCGGAACTGTTTACTCAGCGGCTCGGCCGCACGATAGTCGATCCGCACCTGGCCGGAGCTCTTCTGGGAGAGCGAAATTCGCTCCACTGGCAGGGCACTGAGCGCCTGCATGAACTTGCTAATTTCCACAAGTTCACCTGACGGCTTGACTAGGTGCCGGTGTGAGCGAGCACTAGTCAGGATCAGTCTCGGTGCCGTGCGCCCGCAGCCGCATTTGCCTGGCTCCCAACGGGCGCGGTCTCCCGTACGGTAACGGAGCAACGGCATCGCGAAGTTCGAGAGGGGGGTTACCACGACCTCGTCATCCTGGAGGAGTAAGCGCTAGCGCCCTCGACGTGGTATCCAGAGGCCGTGGCGATGCACTCGCTGCCGACGACGCCAACCTCTGCCATTGTGTACAGACTGGACACCGGGCAAGGAAATGCCTCCTCCACGCTACGCCGGATGTCCCTCGATACGGTCTCGCCGGACATGAAGATCCCCGCTGGCCGGATCGAACCGGCTGGCGACCTCTCGGCAAGCAGAGCCAGTACCGAAGGCTTGGCTGTCAGGATTCGGCCATTGAGCCAGGTCATGCTTCGCGCGAAGGCCTCGTCATCGCGTTGCCACACATGGGCGAGGTTCCACTTCGTCATGACGCGTCCGTCACCCCAGGACGCTCGAAGCGCTTGGGATGGGTTAGGGGCATGCATCGTCAGATGCATTACTTCCGCACCTTGTGACATCCCGAGCCGTTCGGCTTGACGTGCCAGCAGTGCGAACTCCAGTGCCTGAGGTGCCAGATCGAAATACGACGGTCACTGGCTCACCGGTCGTGCCCGAGGTGTGGGTGGCCCGCCACTCGGCGGAGTCGCCGGGTAGCGCATGCAGTCGGTGTCCCGCCCTCTGGATCATTTCGCGGTCGAGCAGCGGCAGACGTCCGAGCAGCGTCCAGGGGTCGTCGCGCTCGGCGGGTATCCAGTCGAGATAGAAGGGCACGTTGTCTCGGGCATGAACCAGTACGGCGCGCAGCCGAGACTCCATCTCCTGCTCAGTGGTCCAGAATGGTGATGAGGTCAAGATGAATCGTCCTCAATACCTCGTCGAGTGCCTGGCGCTCAAGGCCGTTCGCTGCCCAGAAGTCGACCAGACCGGTCTCTGCGCTCTCAAACGACTCTTTCGAATAAAGAGCAACTGCCCGCAGGTCCAGGACTGCGAGAACCGATTCTAGATACTTGATGTCCAGACTGTCCGATGGCCACACGTGCCTCAGCTGTGTGGCCAGCCGTTCACGCTTATCGCTCCGGCGGAACGCGTGCCGATGAAAGGAGTCGCGCTCGTAACTCTTCAACAGGCGCTGGACCTCTTTCGGCAGACGTGGGTCCTTCCGGAAATGCAGGGGATTATACTCCAGCGACTTTTCTGGTCTACGGCGCCTTCTGAGACGAAGCATCCAAACCGCCTTAGGAGCTGTGTTCGAAACGCCGAAGCATAGAGGCGGCGAGTTGAACGACTTTATCGTTCACCACTTCAGAATCGCGCACCTGCCGGGCCAGGCCGATCGCAAGCTCGCAGTTACCCCGCGCGAAGGCGATCTCAGCATACGCCAGATTAGCCCGCGGGAGTCCAGCGTCGTAGCCGCCGGCCGCCATGCCTCGGACGGCCTGCTCGATCCGCGACACGCCCTCTCCAACTCATGAGTCTTGGCATCGAGCAGTGCCAGGTTGACCAGAGCATCCCATAGGTACTTGGAATCGGTGGACGCGTGGCTCATAGACTCCTCATAAGCATCCCGGGCGTCCTGCGGACGATCGAGTGCCTCATACACATGGCCAAGCTGCTTATAGACGACAGTGAGCAGCGGCCTATCCTCGTGGGCTATCGCGAGATCCCGGCTCGCCTCGAAGGACCGGCGGGCGGCCTCGGCATCGCCTTTTACTAGGAAGAGCAGCCCGTGCTGTGCAGCCAGCTGTGCGTGTGTCGCACTGCCGCCCTCGCCCAGCCGAGCTGACACTGTGTCCAGCGTGTGCGTCGCCTCTTCGAAGGAACCGACCTGGATCAACTTGCGCGCGAGCCTCAGCTCAAGCTCAACGATAAGATCGTCCTCACGTACGCTGCCCGCCGCGCGAACACCTATCCGAACGAGGGCGAGATAGGCGTTCCAATGCCCTCGCCGGTTTAGTTCTTCCAGGATCCGATCGTCGCAAAGCTTCAGTGCCTGCGGCCAGGCTTGGACGAGCGTCAGATTGTGGGCAACTGCAGCTAGAGTTTCACCGGCCTGCGACAGGTCGCGGCCGGCGATCAACAGATTGTTCACTGTGCGCATAAGCTCGTCGGTCACTATAGTGCGAAGTTTGGAAGCCCGGACCCCGCCGAGCCCGTTCAATGCGGCGATAACGAGGGTAGGCACCTCGATTGTCGGCTGGATCCGGTCGATCAGGGCCCGACGGATGAGTACGTCCATCTCCTCCTCAAGGCCCCTGAACGGCACGCGGCCCGAGTGAGCGATCATTGTCGCGACATCGCATCCTCGGAATAGGGACAGCAACATCAGGACCTGAAGTGCATCTTGGTGCAGGCTGGCTACCGCGTGCTGGACAAGCCTGGCATCGGAGGTTGCGTCGGCAGGTAGCAGTTCCAGCGGCCGGTCGCGCAAGTAGCCCAAGGTGATCACTAACGTGCGCGGGTGCGTGCGAATCTCGTCTGGCAGCCGTTCCAGCAGCTCGTCCACATCCGTCGTCAGCTGGAGGTCCTTGCTGACCACCCGGGCGAGTTCCCGGTACTCGGGACGGGTGAGATCCGGAACGCGCAGAGAGGCAACACCTAGCTTGGGCGAGGGCGCCTCATCCGAGGACGCCAGAACCCTGACCCCATCAATGCTGTCCAAGGCCTCGAGCAGGGCGAGTTGCGTTGCAAAGGCCGCACGGTGCAAGCCATCAATTATGACAAGCACTCCAATGCCGTCAAGCGCCATCGCCATGCGGCGCAGCAGTACGGCACGTGGAGACTGCTGGAGCGTCTGCTCATCCAGTGCTTGGCCGAAGCCCGCGAGAAATCGGTTGAACTGATGGAGGAGGAACCCGGTATCGTCCTCTGCCTGATATCCGTCGAAGGTCAGATAGACGCCGTAATCTATCTCGCTCACGCATTCCTTCGCCACCTGGGCCATGAGGGTGGTCTTACCCGTACCGGGCAGCCCATACAGAACCGTTGGATGGGGTTGGGTGCGAAGCAGAGATAGAGCAGCCGTCACCAGCGCTTCACGCCGCCACTGCTCGGACCGGCGGTCGATCATGAAAACCGCCTCCCGGAGAGTCCGCCCTCTAATATCGATCTTGCGCCCGCTCTCGCGCGACGGAGTCTTGTCGGTTCCCTGGAAGAAGGTGACTCCAATGATGGTCAAGATCATCGCGGCGGCGCCAGCCACACCGAAGACTAGCCAGGGCTGGTCGCTCATCCAAGCTAACGGCTTTGGCAGTGGAGCACTGGTAGCGATGTTCGTCACGGTGGGCAGAACGAGCACCGTCACAACTAACCCGGCACCCGCTACCATTCCAGCGGCAGTCCTCTTATCAACCATGAGCCTCCTTGACCCTAGGCAACTACACTCTCCGTCACACGACGAGAATAGATGCACCGGGCCCTCATAGGTTCTTCCGGATCAGCTTCCGGGCTCCAGCACAAATGAGCAGCCGCGAGATCACTCCGTAATATATCGCGCCCTAGATTCGCACGAAACGGCAGTTTATGACCGTCCGCTTTTCAGGCGGACCAATCACCCTGCTCGGCTGATCAGGACCGTGGTCAAGCACGTGTGTACGGTGGCGCGGATGCGTCGGCGTATGGGGACGTTGCTGTCAGCGCTGCTGTCACCTCTGCCATGGTCATCCGGTGCCGGGGCCCGACAAAGGAGGGCCTCGGCGTCGATCGCCCCAGCCACGGTCGGTGAGAACCGAAGTCGGCGATCCTCACGGCCGTAACTCGGTCACTTCATTACGAAGGAAGGGCAGGCGCCTCGTTGATGGCTCGCTGCCCTGCTTGACTGGCAGATGCCGGGCGCTAGGGTGTGATCCTGTAAGGCGGCGTTGCTGTACGTGCTGCTGTACAGCAACTCTCTCGGCCTGCGTCTCGGGTCGTCCACACCCATCCATAACTGTGTTCGCAGGCTGGTCAATACGGCTTCTGGATGCGGCCTGGACTGCTCCGCCGCTATCGTCCTCGGCGCTCAGTCGTATCGCCGATTCTCAGGCCAGCCATAGCTCTCCAGCCGCTGGCTCGCTCTCCGGCGGTCCTCATCAAAGAAGAGACTTTCGTACTCAACGAGCAGCACATGTGCTTCGACGGTGAGATCAAGACGGCCATGGGTCCACAGTGTTGTGAAGCCGTCAGACGGTGCGTCGGCCCACAGAAGGTACTTTGCAGTCTCGACCCCACCACGCTCGCTGAGCATTTGCAGGAAGCGCGTGGCATTGTAACCGAGCTCCCGTTTGGCTGTCTCGTAAATGCCTACCATGGCTCGATGGAACTGCCGTTCGAGCTCGTCCACGCTGCCTCCTTGGCCTCCGCACGCCGGCGCGCTTCAAGTATTACTCGGAACACTGATCGCTTGATCGGTTCTGTGGAAAGCACTATCCAGTCCGTAGGGAAGGGCAGACACCTCGTCAACGGCTTCTCGCCCTCATCGAGTGGTGAATGCGGACCGCTGCCATGTGATCGTGTAAGGCGGTGTTGCTGACGGCGCCGTTGAGTAGAAACGCATGTCCCATCGGTGCGAACACATCGTCGGCGTTGTCTCCGCCATGCTCTAACGTCTTCTTATCCACGCATTTGCTGGGAGATGCGATGAAAACGACTGACCTCCAACAGCCCGACCGGCTATGGTCTGCTCGGAGGTGATGACACGGCCGACTCCCATCCCCGCCGGCTCCGGCGTCTACGGCTGGCACTTTCAGCAATCTCCTGATCCCCGCCTGGCCGCGGGGCAACTACTGTACGTCGGCATCGCCCCCCGCCGGATGGCGACTCCTCACCAGCAAGTAGAACCTGCGTACTCGCATGCGCTACCACTTCCGAGGCAACGCCGAAGGCTCCACCCTGCGCCTCACCCTGGGCTGCCTCCTCGGCCTCGAACTAGCGCGAAGTATGATCCGCCAGGGGTCGGAGGGCATGATTCCCGGCCGGACAAGGGATCTCATAGCCGCGCTCGCCAGCGTCTGGCTGATCGTCTCGTCCACTACGCCGATGCGGTCGGAGCATAACGACACAGATGCCCAGCCCTGAGCGGTGTCCACTTCAGAGCAGTCGGAAGATATGAGGCGGTGAAGGGAAGTCGCAAGGCGATCCTCCCGTACCGGTTTTGGTGCCAGCGATCTACCCTGTCATGTAGACGTCGGCTCCAAGCAGCATGTTACTAATTGATCTCCCACAGTGCTGGCGAAGCCTCGGCGCGGAAATGTTTATGGCTTTGCCCGTAACGCTGATCAATGGAAGGGACAATGGTTGTCATGACGGTGCATCGGTGGTTGCTGGTCGTGACGACAGCAGTGGTGGTAGTACTGGCAGTGGTGTTCGCGTTCCTGGGGTGGGATCAGGCAGACAAAGCCGCCTCGGTGGTCTCGGCGCTAGTCGGTGTTGCCGCGTTAGGAGTGGCGGTTTGGGCGGCTTGGCCAGCGCTCTCCGGCAGCGCTATCCGGGTGTCGCATACTGGCCGGGCGATTTCGCGCGGTGGAGGGTCAGCCAACACTGGCCTGGCCGGACCAGCTGGCATGTTGCCCAACCAGGTGTGGGTGGAGCGAACCGGCGATGCGGCAACCGGGGGTGGAGGCGATGTCAACACCGGTGTCCAGCTTCATCATGAGCCCCGTCGGGCTACGCGGCACAACCCGGAATGATCGATGAGGGGCGGTCCGCAGATAAAGAGCACTGTTCGTGATACAGGCGCAGCCGTTGGGGGATCAGGCAGCTACGTCAACACGGGTAGCCACTACGGGGACGTGCATCTGATACGGGCGCCGGTCGCACGATCCGCCTATCGGGACACGGTTGAACAAATCTTTCCCTGGCGGCTGGTGGGGCGAGAAGGGGAACTAGCCGAGCTTTCCAACTTTTGCACCGGAGACCATAACAGAAGTTATGTGTGGTGGCAGGGACCGGCGTGGGCGGGAAAGTCAGCGTTGATGGCCACCTTTGTATTGAATCCTCCGCCTGAGGTGCGGGTGGTGTCGTTCTTTATTACCTCGCGTTACGCAGGGCACAGCGACCGTCGCGCGTTTTTGGAAGTGGTGATCGAGCAGTTAGCCGAGCTGGTCGGCGAGCCGATGCCAGCGTTGCTGACAGAAGCGACCCAGAGTGGATGGTTCAATCGGCTCCTGAAAGCCGCGGCTCAGTCTTGCCGTCGGTCTGGTACGCGCCTGGTGCTGGTCATCGATGGTCTAGACGAGGACCGGGGAGTGAAGAGCGGTCCAAACGCGCATAGTATCGCGGCACTACTGCCAGCGGTGCCAGCGGATGGGATGCGGGTGGTGGTAGCAGGTCGGCATGACCCACCAGTGCCTTCAGATGTGCCAGCATGGCACCCGTTACGAGATCCGGGGATCGTGCGCATGGTGGTTCCTTCACCTGCAGCACAGATCATTCGAGATGACGCCGAGCGTGAGCTTATCCACCTTTTGCATGGCAGCCGCGAAGAGCGTAACCTTTTAGGATTTGTTGTTGCCGCCGGTGGCGGCCTTAGCAGCAGTGATTTGGCAGAGTTGACCTCAATGTCAAATTCGGAAGTTGAGTGGTTGCTGCGAGCGGTATCGGGGCGCACGTTCAGTAGCAGCAATAGCCATTGGCGCCCTGACGACGGCGCCCAGATCTTCGTACTCGCGCACGAGGAACTTATGTCGGCTGCGGTCGCTGCATTGAGCCATACAGAGATTACTTCTTATCGCGACAGAATTCACGGCTGGGCCGATAAATATCGTGATCAAGCCTGGCCAGCCGGTACTCCAGAATATTTGTTGCGTGGTTACTTTCGGCTGCTTCAAGACACCGGAAACCTATCACGGATGATAGCTCTTGCCACTGACCGGAACCGTCTTGATCGCATGCTAGATGCGAGCGGAGGCGACGCCACAACGCTGGCAGAGATTGCCGCTTGTCAGGGAATCATCGGCCAGCAGGACGTGCCGGACTTGTATGCGATGTTGCTGCTCGCACGAACTCGCGAATTCTTGGAATACCGTAATACAAATATACCGATGAGCTTACCCGGTTCCTGGATCCTAGTAGGAAACTATATCCGCGGCGAAGCACTGGCCCGCTCTATTACCGAACCATATCGCCAAGCCTGCGCATTGATCGAACTGGTGGGTCCGCTAGTCAAGGCCGGGCAACTCGACCGTGCTGAAGCAATCGCCCGCTCCATCTCTAATCCCAAACACCAAGTAGAAGCACTAAGCAACCTGGTCAGCGTCCTGGCCGAGATCGGGCACCTTGACCATGCTCACCATACGGCCCAAAAAGCCGAAGAACTCGCCCGCTCCATCACTGACCCACATAAGCAAGTGGAAGCACTAAGCAACCTGGTCAGCGTCCTGGCCGAGATCGGGCACCTTGACCATGCTCACCATACGGCCCAAAAAGCCGAAGAACTCGCCCGCTCC
>NZ_JBFANB010000022.1:5172-5385 GCF_040659625.1 Nonomuraea sp. NPDC049750 | reverse complement strand
TACATCACTGACCCACAAAAGCAAGCATGGGCGTTGAGCGATCTAGTTGGCCCCCTGACTAAAGCCGGCCTACCCGACCGTGCTGAAGCACTCGCCCGCTCCATCACCGACCCGCAAGAGCAAGCATGGGCGTTGAGCGATCTAGTTGGCCCCCTGACTAAAGCCGGCCTACCCGACCGTGCTGAAGCACTCGCCCGCTCCATCACCGACCCG
>NZ_JBFANB010000022.1:0-5073 GCF_040659625.1 Nonomuraea sp. NPDC049750 | reverse complement strand
GCACCACCGAGCTAAAACAATGAGCAACATGGTCGGTCCCCTAGCCGAGGTTGGGCAGCTTGACCGTGCTGAAGCACTCGCCCGCTCCATCACTGATCCAGACAGCCAAGCCTGGGCTTTGAGCGATCTAATCGGTCCTCTGACTGAAGCCGGCCTACCCGACCGTGCTGAAGCACTCGCCTACTCCATCACTGATCCAGACAGCCAAGCCTGGGCTTTGAGCAAACTAGTCGGCTACCTGGCAAAGGCCGGGCAGCTTGACCGTGCTGAAGCACTTGCCCGCTCCATCACTGATCCACAAAAGCAAGCCTCGGCACTGAGCCATCTGGTCGGCCCCCTAGCCGAGGCGGGACAACTCAACCATGCTGATCAAGTGGCCCGACAAGCCGAAGCGCTTACCCGCGCCGGCACCGACGTACACAACCAAGCCCAGGAACTGAGAAATATGGCGGCCGCCCTGGCCACGGCGGGACAACTAGACCACGCCACCGAGGTGACCCAAGAAGCCGAAGAGCTCGCCCGCTCCATCACCGACCCTCACAACCAAGCCGTAGCGTTGAGCAACCTGGCCGGCGTCCTAGCCGAGATCGGACAGTTCGACCGCGCCGAAACACTTGCCCGCTCCATCACCGACTCTCGCAACCAAGCCGCAGCGTTGAGGAACCTGGCCGGCGTCCTAGCCGAGATCGGACAGTTCGACCGCGCCGAAGCACTCGCCCGCTCCATCACCGAGTCTCGCAACCAAGCCGCAGCCCTGAGCGATCTAGTCGGCCCTCTAGCCGAGGTTGGGCAGTTGGACCGTGCCGAAGGGGTCGCCCGCTCCATCTCTGACCTGTTCGTCCGATCCTGGGCACTGAGCAGCTTGATCGGTCCCCTTGCCAAGGCCGGAAACCTCAACCACGCCAATCAGGTGGCACGGCAGGCCGAAGCGCTCGCCTGCTTCATCGCCGACCAGGATATGCAGGCGGTGGCGCTGAGCCATATGGCGGCTGCCCTCGCCACAGTGGGCCAACCAGACCACGCCGACCATGCGCTCCAGCAAGCCGAAGCGCTCGCCCGCTCCATCACCGACCCGGACAATCGAGCCGCAGCACAAAGCAACCTAGTCAGTGTGTTAGCTGAAATTGGGCAGTTCGACCGTGCTGAAACGCTCGCCCGCTCAATCACCGACCTGTTCGTCCAATCGTGGTCACTGAGCAGTCTCGTCAGCCATCTGGCCAAGGCCGGACAGATTGAGCGTGCTGAAGAACTCACCCACTCCACCACCAACGCAGTCGTCGCTGCAGAAGCGATAGGCGAAATAGCCCCTTATACAAGTAAGCATAAATCCCGTAAATTGCTTACATGGGCCTTGAGTAAATTCAGATCGGATACGCTGTTGGTCAACATTGCAAAGGTTGAGCCATCCGCAATACTCCGAATAGCTGGGATAACTACCCGCACCGCGGACAAGAAGTGACGGTCTCCAAGTTAGGATCAACCATCAGGATGCAGCCCTTCGCAGAGGGAGGACTCCGAAAGGGCAATTCTCGCTGCCCGCCGCTGGTGAATAACAAAAAGGCTGGCAGAAACCGCCGACATTCTTGCAGCTCGCCGGGCTGCTTTCGCGGCACTGCTCAAAGTTGACTAGCCATCTCATGCAGTGGCAAAGACCGACGAAGTCGGTCTGCGGCAGTTTCCTGAGTCAACCCCTCTACGAAAATGGGGATGTTGTTGCTGGTCAGGTCGCATCTTGAAGCGTCCTGGGTGCGGTGAGGACGTGGGATATTCGATGGCAAGGTGACCTGGACCGCAGCGAAGCGAGGACCAGGAGCGCCGCGGCAGTACTACGACGCCAGCGGTGTGCGGTGTTTGGCGTAGTGGACGGCGGGGTCGTAGGGGGTGCCGTTGCGCCAACAGGTGTGCATAACGCGTAGCCAGCCTCGGCCGAGGATGCGCACTGCGTTGGGGTGGCGTTTGCCGCAGTCGCGGGCCCGTTGGTAGGCCTATTCGGCCCAGGGGTTGGCGTGCCGGCTGTTGTCGGCGAAGTGGGTCATGGCTTTGCGAACGGCTCGGTCGGCGCTGTGCCTGAAGCCGACGGTGTGGACTTTGCCGCTGGCGCGGGTGACCGGGGCCATGCCGACTTCGGCGAGCTCGTCGGCGGTCAGGCCGCATTCCAGCATGGGACCGATCTCGCCGATGATCTGCGCGAGGTTGACCATGTCGACCCGGGGCAGGGCGCGGAACAGGAAGGCGTAGGGGTGCTCGTCCAGCGCCGCCTTGAGGGTGGCCTCGAGGTCGGCGATGCCGCGGATCAGGGCGCGGACCTGCTCGACCTGTGGTGATCAGGATGGTCACGGTGTGGCGGCCGATCCGGCTGGCAGGCCGGGGTGCCTGGCGCAGGTGTTCGACGAGTTCGGCGCCGGACTTGCCGCTGGTGTAGCGGCATGGGCGCAGGAGCGCGTCGCATAGGGCCTCACCCAACGGCCCGCATGCCACAAGCCGATGACAAGGGATCCGTACTGCAGGGAACTGAAGCCTCTCGGCAGCTTGATCATCCGTTGTCGGGCACCGATCCCCCGCGATTCCCGAGATTGCAGGTGAGGATACGGGCGACCTGCGGACCTGCATATGGACGCTGCTGTCACCGCATGATTCCCGCACTATGCCAGGTACATGCGCTTCGCTCATACGCTCTGCCCCGACTGTCTAACGCGAGGGAAATTCGTCTTTCCGTCAAGCAATCTTTCCTTTTCGATATCAGATTGTTATAAACGAAAATCTATTTCCTTTGGCTCGCAGCCTAGAATCTCCCTGAAAGGTTGGCGTAGGAACCGAAGCTCGGCAATGGATCATGGCCATGTTTTGAGGAGAGCCCCCGATGCCTCGCAGAGTGAGCGAAGCTGATGCAGTTGCACGAATGTTGGAGAGAGGAGCACAGCCTTTAGTCCCATTCCCTGGAACGCAGTCACCGTGGCTCTGTCGTTGCTTGAAGTGCGGCAAGGAAAGCTCTCCCCGATATAATGACGTCGTAAATAAGGGCAGCGGCGTTTGTCGGGGCCTCTGCCGATCCGAACGAATAGCAGGCGGCCTAAAGAGAGATGCTATAGAAGCCGCAGATATGATGCGCGCCTGGGGTTGGGAACCACTGGAGGGCTACCCCGGAGCCGGTGTTCCGTGGAAAAGCCGCTGCCTCGAATGCGGCAACATCTTTTCCAAGAAGCTATCTCATGTCCAGAGAAATCGAGGTGGCTGCAGGCATTGCCTAGGGATGCTCGTGACGCCCGAGTCCGCCCGAATGGTGATGCTCCAGGCCGATCTAGAGCCACTATTAGACTATCCAGGATCTCAGAAGCCGTGGCTCTCGCGCTGCACACGAACTGGCCATCTGGGACGCCCAACCTATTCCCATGTAAAAGCTCGCGGCCACCAGTGTTGGCAGTGCCGTTCATCTGATATCTCCACGGCACTCCGGTTTACTGAGACCGAAGCCAAGGAAATAATGCATGATGCGGGACTAGAAATTTTGGCCACTTACCCAGGAAGCATGAAGCCATGGAAAGCTCGCTGTATGGGATGCGGTTCAATAGTGGCGCCCATGTTGCATAATATCCGAGCAGGCAGTGGGGGTTGCACTAAATGCGCTGTTCGTGGCATAGACCTAACAAAGCCAGGTTATCTATACCTAGTAGTGCACAACGCTCACCGTGCGCTGAAGGTTGGCATAGCAAATGTTAATGAGCGACTACGGCAACATACATCTTTGGGATGGCAGGTAGTTGGTCGCTGGGAAGCCAGCGTCGTGCAAGACGCGCGTGAGATTGAGCGAGAGGTTCTTGCCTGGTTCAGCCGCTTGGGAATCCCCTACGCATTCGAGCGAGGCGAAATGAAGTATCGCGGCTATACAGAAACCGCTTCGCTCGAGAATATCAGCACAGAACAGGTAGAGAAATTCATTGAGCTGCTTGCCGTAAATGTGCTCACACGATCCTGATTACAGAATCGAGCGATGAGAGTATCGGGAAGCCAGCGACAGAGGAAGGTCTGGAGTGCTAGGTGCATTAGCTAGTCTGGGCGATGCTATCAGCGGACTAGGGGCAGTTCTAGCAGTATTTGCAGCTATATACGTCTCATACAAGACACGGCTAGATGTACAGAGAGACAGGGATCTTCGCATACTCCCTATCCTAGCGTTCCAGCCAGAAGGAACAGTAGTCTCACTCAACGAACGAAACTTCAACTATAGTATAGGAGGAGTATCGGCGGATTTCGTCAAATCCAACTTCAGGGATATACCAGCAGAGACCCGAATTCTCGATCTGCCTGATGATTTCCATACGTACGGCCAGCTTATAAATTACGGACAAGGGCCAGCCTTCGATGTTCGTGTGGCATGGAAACCGGAGACCATGGCAATAGGATCGGATGAGTTTCCATTAGGTTACGAGCTGTTGAAGTCGCTGAAATTCGACGAAGAACTAAACACTATGCCCAGCGTTCCGGCCAACATAGCACCCGGCGAAGAAGCTGGACTTACCAGAATACCGACCTTCCTTATTCTCGATACCAAAAGGGCGGCTACAGCGATAGAATGTCGAGCGATCATTAACTACAAGGATCTCCTTGGCAGACAAATGCAAACAACCCAGCAGGTACATGTATTCCCCGAGCACACCCACAATGAATATACCTACATTATCACTTTCGGCGACGTGCTGAATCTCCCTGCAGCGCTTGATTCGCGCAAGAAATAGAGAGGATAGTCTGCCGTTAATGCCAGCCAAAGGCGCATCAAATCAAGCGCATAGCTTCGACGATGCAGTTGAATTACTCAGCGAATCGACTCAGACGTGGATGCTACTAAATAGGACATTTGCGGTCGCAAAACATGACAGCCTTACAGGGTGTTGGCGCGTGGGCGGCGCGGGCCGCGACCGGCCGAAGAGCCGCAGCGCGGCCAGCGACCGCCCAACGTGCGGCAGACCGCCGCAGGCGGGCTGGTTGAGTCGGCATGAGGCGCGGTATCGGGATTGCTCTCGACCCGTTTCCTCATGCCGCTCGCCGAACCCGCCGTGCGCCTCTCGACGCAACGGG
>NZ_JBFANB010000021.1:0-193299 GCF_040659625.1 Nonomuraea sp. NPDC049750 | reverse complement strand
GACGCGGCAACGTCGGCCTATCTCGAAACCTTGATCAGATGATTCGGGAAGGTACACCCCTTCCCCTCAGATCCACAGGTTTCGATCATTGCTCCGATGTTCTCCAGGGCAAACCTCCCCTCCTCGAACTGGGCCACCTGATGTGGCGGATTGAGCATGACAGCGTCCTAGATCGAGACGTGCGCCATCTGGGCAGAGGGCTCAGCGAGGCCCGACTGAGCTACGGGGGTGATGAGTATCGCCTCTACTACGCCGTGCTCACTGACGGGAAGCACCTTCTACTTGGTCTCAAATTTCACAAGAAGGGCGGCAGCGGGGCGCAGGAACGAGCGATCGAACGAGCGAGGGAACGGCTGGCCGAGTGGCAGCACCGGATATAAGGTAGAGCCGATAAAGGGAGGTAGGCGTGGACCGCGACATCGCCGCACTGCTCGGTATCGACCCGGATGATCCCGAGGTTCAGCGTGAGAACGCAGCCATCGAGCGAGACGTGCGTCTCATCGAGACCCTGGTTGGGGTCCGCAAGCTACTGGGGCTGACACAGGCTGACGTGGCCGACAAGATGGATCGCAGCCAGCCCGCCGTATCGGACTTCGAGCGTCTAGGCGGAGATCCCCGCTTGTCCACAATCCGGCGCTACGCGCTCGCGATAGGTGCTGAGGTCTTCCATGTCGTGAAGACACCAGGCGCTTCCGCCTGTGGCACCACATCGACATCAGCGCACGTGGTGATCGAGGGCCTCACCGGCACTGTGTCCCCACCCCCTACGCGTGCCGCAGGGGCCCTCGAATGGAAGAGAGCTGTCCAGTAAATGCAGGGCTTTCTAGTCCTAGGCGACGCAGCCAGCACTGATGAGGCCACCGGAAAGATCAACCTGCTCGGAGCAGGCTGGTCGGTGACAGGGCCGATGGTCTCCATGTCCGCTGTCGCAGGTTTTTTGCGCGTCCCGCGGGAGGATCTGGGGGCGAAGATCAGCTTCGCCTTGCATCTCCTGGACGAAGAGGGGCAACCTGTCCGCCCGTTCGCGGACAGCGACGGAACGCTCTCCTTCACCGGCGAGATCACACCGGACGCTGAACGATTGGAGCCTGTGGCGACGCGAGTCCCCTTCAATCTCAGCTTCGCCATCCCGATTCCACCCCTGCCTCTAGCAGCGGGTCGTGTCTATGAGTGGGTCATGGAAGCGGATGAGACCAGGGTCGCTTCCGTGCAGTTCGCGGTCAGAGCCGAGCCGCCGGTGAATGGTGCACAGGCAGAGACGCGGCAGTCGGGTTCCCGAGTCGAGTGACGCACGGCCCTGTTGGCGTTCCTGCCACAGGGCCTCCACCCCCACGTGCCCAGCATCAGGCGAGCGAGTCGTCGATCTCCGCGCGGCTGGGCATCGACGTGCTCGCGCCCTCGCGCTGCACCGACAGCGCCGCCGCCGCCGAGGCGAAGCGGAGGGCGGGGGCGGCGGGAAGGCCCTCGGCGCGGGCGACCGCGAGCGCGCCGACGAAGGTGTCGCCCGCCGCCGTGGTGTCCACCGCCTTCACCTTCACGGCGGGTACGCGCAGCCGCTCGCCTGACCGTGAGCCGTACAGCGCCCCTTCGGAGCCCAGGGTGATGACGACCTCCGGGACCCGCGCGAGCAGCGCCTCCAACGCCGCCTCGACGGAGTCGGTCCCGGTGATGTCGGCGGCCTCGTGCTCGTTCGGGACGATCAGCGTGACCGCGTCGAGCAGCGCGTCCGGCAGCGGCTGGGCGGGCGCGGGGGTGAGGATCACCGGTACGTCCGACACCTGCCCGGCCTGCGCGGCGGCGACCACCGCGGCCATGGGCAGCTCCAGCTGGAGCAGCAGCGCCCGTGAACCGGCGATCACCGCGACGTCGTCCTCGGTGGGCCCGGTGACGGTGCCGTTGGCGCCGGGCACCACGATGATCGAGTTGCCGCCTTCGTCGTCGACCACGATGTGCGCGATGCCGCTCGGACCGGGCACCTGCCGCAGCTGGGCGACCTCCACTCCGGCCGCGGCCAGGGTGGTGCGCATCTCGGCGCCGAAGCCGTCGTCGCCCACCGCGCCCAGGAACGCCACCACGGCGCCCGCGCGGGCCGCCGCGATGGCCTGGTTGGCGCCCTTGCCGCCGGGGATGGTACGGAATCCGCGCCCGGTGACCGTCTCGCCCCGCTTGGGGGCTTGGGACACGTAGGCGACGAGGTCCATGTTCGCGCTGCCGAAGACCGAGATCATGCCCTCATCATCTCCTGTGTACGGCGCGCCAAATCGCCCAGCCCCACCCCATCGAAGCCGGTCAGGCTGCTGGCGAGGGTGTCGCGCATCCTCCACCGCTCCGGAACCCCTCCGTTCAGCGCGCCCGCGACGGACCCCGCCGTGGCGCCCGCCGAGTCGGTGTCCCAGCCGCCGGCGACCGCTCCGGCGATGGTGGCGGTGAAGTCGCCCCGGCCGTGGATCAGCGTGGCGGCGACCAGGGCGGCGTTGTTGATCGTGTGCACCCAGTGCAGGGCGGCGTGCCGCTCGTGCAGCCGGTCGACGACCCGCTCGAAGTCACTCTCCGCCGAGGCGTCCTCGGCCGCCTGCCGTACCGCCTGGTGGAGCCGTGATCGCGGCGGGACGACGGACAGCCCGGCCTCGACCACCTCGGCGGCGGAGGCGGCGACCAGGGAGCTCGCGCACATGGCGGCGGCGAACATGGCGCCGTAGATCCCGTTCGCGGTGTGGGTGAGGCGGGCGTCGCGCCAGGCGTATTCGGCCGCGGTGGCCGGATCGCCGGGGTTGACCCATCCGTACACGTCGGTCCTGATCAGCGCGCCGATCCACTCGCGGAACGGGTTGCGGTACGTCGCCGTCTCCGGCACCTCCACCCCGGCCAGCAGGTTGCGGTAGGCGACGCGTTCGGCCGTGAACGTACGGCCGGCGGGCAGCTCGTCGAGCCACAGCTTGGCCACGTCGTCGGTGGTGAAGCCGCGGCCGTGCCGTTCCAGGACGGACAGGGCGAGCAGCGGGTAGTTCAGGTCATCGTCCTCGGGGACGCCGTCGATGTTCTCGGCCAGCGAGTTGACGGCGCTGCGCCGGTTCCACGGCCAGCGTTCGGCGATGTCGCCGGGCAGGCCCTTGGCGGTGAACCAGCCGGTGATGGGCCAGTTGCCAGTGGCCTCGGCGATCTCCCTGATGCCCGCGCGGGGGATCTTCTCGACCGGCTTGCCCAGCACGCAACCGGCCGCCCTGCCCTGCCAGGCCCCCAGCACGCGGCCCGGATCGACCTCCCGGAGAACGGCGGGCGCGGGCCAGTTCGGGCAGGCGGCGATGATGGCGGGCAGGTCGGACGGCTCATCGAGGTCGAGTGGTGACGGGATGGCGGCCAGCTCGTCCAGCAGGTCCTCGGCGAGCGGCCGCAGCCTGAGCGCGCCGGGCTCGGAGGCTCCGGCGCGCGGCGGGGCGTCATGGCCGCCCGCCACGTGCCACCGCGCGGCGATGTCGCGCACGTCCCTGCCGTCCTCGGCCGCCTGGCGCAGCTCATGACCCACCAGGTCCTCAGGCTGCACCCAGGTCAGGCGGATCATTGGCTGTCGAGGGCGGCGAAGGCGGATTCGACGGCGCGGCGGCGGGCCGCGTCGTCGGCGTGCACCCGGCGGGCGATCTCGGCGATCGCCCGGCCGGGCGCCTCCAGGTCGGTACGGCTCGCCTCGGCCACCTGTGAGACCCATTCGCCCGGGATCGAGCCGAGCCCGCCCAGCGCGCCGGCGATGGCGCCGCCCATAGAGGCGATCGAGTCGGCGTCGCGGCCGTAGTTGACGCCGCCGAGCACGGTGTCGCGGTAGTCGCCCTTGGCCACCACGAGGAAGCCCAGCGCCAGCGGCAGCTCCTCGATGCTGTGCACCCGGCTCGGCCGCCGCGCCCCGAGGCCCTGGTCGCGGTAGGTGTCGGCGACCGTGTCGAACGGCCGCATGGCCGCCCGCAGCGTCTCGAACGACCCGTCCCAGTGGCCGAGCCCAGAGGCCGCCTCACAGACCGCCTCGATGGCGGCTCTGGTGCCATCTTTGGCCAGCCGCAGGCAGGTGGCCACCACCGAGTCGAAGCTCGCGCCGGGCCGCATGGCCTCGGCGACGGCCGCCGCCATGACGCCGGCCGCCTCCCGGCCGTAGCTCGACTGGTGGGCGCCGGTCAGGTCGATGGCCTCTGCGTAGGCGGCGTCGGGGTCGGCGGCGTTGACGATGCCGACCGGCGCCACGTACATGGCCGCGCCGCAGTTGACGATGTTGCCGACACCGGCCTCGCGCGGGTCCACGTGGCCGTAGTGCAGCCGGGCGACGATCCACTTCTCGGCCAGGAAGATCCGCTGGAGCGGCAGCGCCTCGGCCTCCAGCTCGGGGATCCACCGGCGCTCGCCCATGAGCTCGGGTACGAAGTGCTCGGCCATCGAGTACGCCCCGAGGTGACCCGCGACCTTCTCGTAGACGCGGATGAGCGCGTGCGTCATGAGGGTGTCGTCGGTGATGTGGCCGTCGCCCTTGTGATACGGGGCGATGGGCCGGGCGTTGCGCCAGTCCTCGTTGTACGGGGGCACGATGCCCTCCACGTGCCCGCCGTACCTGGTGGTGATCTGTTCGGGAGTCCAGCCCTCGGTGGCGCCGCCCAGCGCGTCACCGACCGCCGCCCCCGCCACGCAGCCGGTCGCCCTGTCCTCAAGCGGCGTCATGCGAGTTCCTCCAAGAGTTCGATGAGATCTGTTCCTGTCAGTTCCGGCAGACAGCAGCCTGCCAGTGTGCGGGCCGACGCGGTCCACCCCTCCGGGATCGCGTCGAGCCCGCCGCACGCTCCGGTGAGCGCCCCGGTGAGCGCGGGCGCCGAGTCGGCCAGCGTGGCCAGGCACGCGGCGGCGGGTACGGCCGAGCTCAGGGCGCCGCCCGCCACCTCGGCCAGCGCCAGCGCCACGGGCACCGTCTGCGCGGCGCCCACCCCGTAGCTGTAGACGTGGTCGAGCAGCGCGGCGTCCAGCGCGGGCACGGCGGCGAACGCGTCGCCCGCCTTCCGCGCCACGTCCAGCGCCAGCCGGGCGTTGTGCCCGATAGCGCTGTCAGGCGGCAGTACGGTCAGCGCCGCCTCGGCCGCCGCGGTGGCCGAGCCCGTCGCGACCGCCTCCGCCACCGCGGCCGCCATGGCCAAGGCCCCGAGCAGCCCGTCGCCGGCGTTGGTCACCTGGGCGTCCTCGGCCGGGTCACGGCCGAGCGCGCCGAAGGCGACGGCCCTGATGGCGGCGGCGTCGTCGAAATGGTGTGGGTTGTCGTGGCCGCTGGCCGGGGGCTCGACGCCCTTGGCCAGATTGCCGAGCGCGGTGGCCACCGAGATGCGCGCCCGGATGTCCTCGCGGCCCACCAGCTCGCCGAACGCCTCGGCGCGCGGCCGGTCGATGGTACGCACCGTCCAGGCGAGCCATTCGGCGTCGTCGGACGGGCCGACGGCCAGCGGCGCCACGGGCTGGTTCAGCGCGAACGGCACCGGCAGCGTGGTCACCCGGTGCTCCTCCGCGAACGTGTCGAGCTCGCGCAGCAGCCGCCTGCTCCATGGCGCGTGCAGCGCCGACCTGTGCCTGGTGGCGGGCCAGCCCACGGCGTCTCCCACGGCGAGCCCGACGAAGGCTCCCGCGATCCTGTCCCCCGACATGAGTTCCTACAGTCCTTCCGCCAGTTCGTCGGCGACGTCCAGCACGTGCCTGCCGGCCACGACGGGCAGGCATTTGCCCGTCACGGGGCCTATCCTGCTCGCCCAGCGTTCCGGTACGCCGTCCCGCCCCTGCCCGGCACCCGCGATGGCGCCGGCGATGGCGCCGATGGTGTCGGCGTCACGGCCGAGACTCACCCCGAAGGTGACGGTCGCCTCGACGTCGCCACCGCCCGCGAGGTAGGCGGCGAGGGCGAGCGCCACGGCCTCGGGCGCCACGTCGGTCCACGGGTAGTGCTGGACCACCACGGCTTGGTGAAGCGCTTCGACGACCCGCAGTTCGACATCACCCGAAGCGTCCGAGTCCCGCGCGACCGAGTCCTGCGCGAAGACGGCGTCCCTCGTGACGATCACGTCACGGGCCCGGACGATGTCGCGGGCCGTCCACGAGTCCGCGGGGATCACCGACAGCGCGGCGGCCACCACCTCGTGCGGCGCGGCCCCGGTCATCGCCGTGGCCACCGCCCCGGCGACCGCCCGGCCGCCCAGCACGCCTTCACCCGACTGGCTGACCCGCCCGTCCTCCTCGACGAGCCGGGCGGCCTCCGCCGGGTCGCCGGGGCAGAACACGCCGTACGGCGCCGCCCGCATGGCCAGCCCGTCAGACCAGCCGTGCTGATGGACGAGCCCGGTCAGCGGCGGTTCCAGCCCGCGCCTGAGCGCCTCGACGGTGCCGAGCTCGGAGAACCCGGCGCCGCGCATCGGCCCGGTCACCAGGGGGATGATCTCCGTACGGTAGGCGTGGGCCACGTCGGCCGAGGTCAGCGCGTGCCCGTGGCGTACCAGCAGCGAGGAGGCGAAGATGGCGTACTCGGTGTCGTCCGTGCCCCCGCCCTCGATCTCGGTGAGCCGGCCCCACCGCCGGCGGATCTCCGCCGGCGGGAGGTTCTCCGCGGGCGCCCCGAGGGCGTCGCCGGCCGCCAGGCCGAGCAGACACCCCCGGGCCCTGTCGCGATAAGTCACCGCTGGTACCGCTCCAACACCTTGTTGCCGTCCGCCACCAGCTTCGCCGCCGCGTCGTCGATCGAGATCTTGTTGGCGAAGTACTGCTGCAGGACCGGCGTGGCGACCTTGCTCTTCCACTCGTCAAACCCGTTGACCTTGAGGAACGGCGCCACGACGAGGTTCTTGGCGGAGGCGGTGGCCACGTCCCAGCCGTTCTCCTTGGTGGTCATCGCCGGGTCGGCGGCGGCCTTGGCGGAGGTGGGCAGCAGCCAGTCGCCCTTGGCGAGCTTGGCCTGGTTGGTGCCGTTGAGGAAGAAGGAGATGAACTTCAGCGACTCCTCCGCGTGCTTGCTGTCGGCGGCGACGGACAGGGTCTGCGAGACCGCGCCCTGGTCACTGCTGGTGCCCTTCAGCGGCGGGAGGGTGACCCAGTCGAAGCCCTTGGGGGCCTGCTCGACGACCTGCTGGCGCAGGTAGACGCCGACCGGCAGCATCGCGTACTTGCCGGCGAAGAAGCCGGGCAGCGGGTCGGCGGTGCCCATGCCGAGCGCCGAGGTGTCGGCGGACTTGTCCTTGTAGAGCTGGTCGTGGATGCGCTGGAGGACCTGCTTCTCCTCCGGGCCCACCTTGACGGTCGTCTTGCCGTCGGTGGTCTGGAAGAAGGTGCCGCCGAAGTTGAGCGCCAGGTTCAGTGTCTTGTTGACCGGCGACTTCATGGGCCAGGCCACGCCGAAGGAGCCGCTCTTGGTGAGCTTCTTGCTGATCTCGGCGAACTCGTCCCACGTCCACGGGTTGTCGGAGGTGGGGATGCGTACGCCGGCGCCGTCGAGCAGCTTCTTGTTGGCGATGATGACCTGCGACTCCTGCAGGAACGGTACGCCGTACACGCCCTGGTTGCCCTTGCCGTCGTCGAAGGTGACGGTGTCCCAGGCGGGCTGCGGGATGTCGCTCTTGAGGTCGGCGGGCACCTTGTCCTTGATGTCGAGCAGGTAGCCCTTGGAGGCGAAGCCCGACAGGGCCGGGGAGTCGTCGTGGATGACGTCCGGCGGATCGCCGCCCTCGAAGGAGGTGACGAGCTGGTCGTTGACGTTGTCCCAGCTGCCCTGGACGTAGGTGACCTGGATGGTGGGGTTGGCCTTGTTCCACTCCTCGACGAGTTGCTTGTTGGCCGCGACCGACTCCTTCTGCCAGGCGAGGCTGAGGAAGTTGAGCTTGACCGGCTCTCCGGGCTTGGCGGACTCGCCGGAGCCGGCGTCGCCACCGCCCCCGCCGCACCCGGCGGCCAGCGCGACGATCGCCGCCGCCGCCAACGCGGATTTGATACGCATAAGAGCCTCCTAGCCCTTCACAGCGCCGGCCATCAGGCCGGACCTCAGCCGTCGCTGGATGATTGCGAAAAAGATCAGGCTCGGGATCGTCGCCATGAGCGACGCCGCGGCCAGCGGGCCGAGCCTCGACACTCCCTCAGGGCCGGTGAACCTCACCAGCGTCAGCGGTAGCGTCATCACATCGGGGTCCTTGAGGACCACGAGCGCGAACAGGAACTCGTTCCACGAGGAGATGAACGAGAACAGCAGGGTCGCCACCACGCCCGGCGCGAGCAGCGGCGCGACGATGCTGATGATCGAGCGCAGGCGGGTCGCGCCGTCCATGGCCGCGGCCTCCTCCAGCTCGCGCGGCACGGAGCGTACGTACCCCTGAAGCATCCACAGCGCGAACGGCAGCGTGAAGGTAACGTGCACGACCACCAGGCCGAACAGCGTGTTCACCAGGTCGAGCTGCTTGAGCACCATGAACAGCGGGATGATGATCAGGATGAACGGGAAGACCTGGCTGACCAGCACCCACCCGAGCGCCACCCGCTTGAGCACGCCCTTGTAGCGGGCCAGGGCGTAGGAGGCGGGCAGCGAGACGGCGACCGTCAGCACGGAGCTGGACAGGGCCACGATCAGGCTGCGCAGCCCGGCTCCCACCAGGTCCTGCTCACCGAAGGCGTCGCTGAAGTTGGCCAGCGTCGGCCGGTCCGGGATCCACGTCGGGTGCAGGTTGGCCATCTCCTGCGGCGTCTTGAGCGCCGTGGACAGCAGCCATACCAGCGGGAAGGCCAGAAAGACCATGTAGGCCAGCAGTGCCGCGTACTGCGGGATCTTCTTCATGACGCCTCCCGCATCTGCCGCCAGAGATAGAAGCCGAGCAGGGCCAGCACGACGATCACGATGGTGACGCCCATGGTCGCCGCGTAGCCGAAGAAGCCGTAGCGGAACGCCTCCTCGTAGGCGAACAGCATCGGCAGCCTGGTCCGCCCCCCGGGCCCGCCCTGCGTCAGCACGTAGACGAGGGTGAACTGGTTGACGTTCCACACGAAGTCGAGCGAGGTGATGGTGACGATCACAGGCCGCAGCTGCGGCAGCGTGATGCTCCAGAACTTCCGCCAGGTGGCCGCCCCGTCGACCTCGCCCGCCTCGTAGAGCTCCTTGGGGATGCCCTGCAGGCCGGCCAGCAGGACGACCGTGGTCTGCGGCATACCGCTCCAGACGCCCATGACGATGATGGCGGGCAGGGCCCAGGAGAAGTCGGCGAGCCAGTTGATGTCGGTGCCGAACGTGGTGTTCACGATCCCGGCGTCGGGGTGGTAGACCAGCCGCCACATCAGGCCGATGACCACCGGCGGCATCGCCCACGGCACCACGGTCAGCACCCGGGCCAGCCCCCTGAACCACAGCTTCTGGTTGAGCAGCAGCGCCAGCCCCAGGGAAGCCAGGAACTGCAGCACCGTCACCGACACGGCCCAGACCAGGCCGATCCTGATGGACGCCCAGAAGTCCTCGTCGGCCAGCAGCGTGCCGAAGTTCTCCAGGCCCACGAAGCTGGTGACGTGGTTGCGGCCAGACTCGGCGTCGGTGAAGGCCAGCCCGATGCCGTACAGCAGCGGGCCTACGCTGAACAGCAGCACCGGCACCAGCGCGGGCAGCATGAGCACCCACATCTCGCGGGTTTGCCGCGAGAGGCCGCCGGGTCGCCTGCGCCGCGTCTGCGGGGGCCTGGTCGCGGTCGCCGTCATGAAGACCTTCCTCCCTCGGACGCCTCGCCTGCGGTGGACGCGCGGACCGCCAGGCGGGGCAGGACGGTCACCAGGCGAGGTTCGCGATCGCCGTTCTGCAGCCGGTCGAGCAGCAGCTCGGCGGCGGCCTTGCCGCGTTCGGCGGAGCCCAGCGAGACGCTGGTGAGCGACGGCCAGGAGGCGGCGGCCAGGTCGGTGTCGTCCATGCCGACCACCGCGACGTCCTGCGGCACCCGCTTGCCCGCCGCGCGCAGCACGTCGAGCGCGCCCAGCGCGATCAGGTCGTTGGCGCACATCAGCGCATCGATGTCGGGCGCCCGCCGCAGCAGCGTCGCCACCGCGCGGCGGCCCTCCTCGCGGTAGAAGTCGCCGATCTCCACCAGCTTCTCCTCGTACGGCAGGCCGACCGCCGCCAGCGCCTCGCGGTACGCGGCGCCGCGGGCGGCTCCCGGCACGGTGTCGAGCGGGCCGTTGACCATGCCGATCCGGCGGCGGCCGAGCATGTGCAGGTGGTCGATGGCGAGCCTGACGCCGGTGCGCGAGTCCGCGCGTACGTTGTCGACCGGCGTCCCGTCGGGCACCGAGCCGATGATCACGACGGGCGCCCGGGCGGCGGCGAGCATCCGCAGGTGCGCCTCGGTGACGCGCAGCGGGCTCATGATCAGCCCGTCGACGTAGCGCTCGCCGAGGCTGTGCAGCACGTCGATCTCGTCGGCGGCGACGGCGTCGGTCGAGTGCAGGACCAGCCGGTAGCCCGCCGCCTTGAGCACGGGCTGGATCTCGCGCAGCATGGCCAGGTAGGCCGGGTTGCCGATGTCGGCCATGGCGAAGGCGACCTGGTGCGTGCGGCGCGACTTGAGCGACCTCGCCACGGCGTTGCGCACGTAACCGAGCTCGTCGGCGGCGGCCATCACCTTGCGCACGGTCTCCTGCCTGGTCGGCAGGCCGTTCAGCACCCGCGAGACCGAGGCGATGGAGACGCCCGCGCGCTCGGCGATCGTGGTGATCGTGGGTCCGTCGGCCAAGGCTGTCCCTCCATGCGCGTCGAACGAATCCGTAAAATCGCTGTAAACGTTTACGGCGTGTGGGACATGAAACATGCACGTTACGCATGGGGTCAAGTCACGATCACATAACGCGAGGTCAACAAGCGCCGCCTGGCTCCGGGGCGGAACCAGGCGAGCCCGTAGCGGGGTATCAGGTCAGCGCGAGTCGGCCGGGACCGGTACGGGGACGCGGTTCAGGGCGCGGATCGCCGGGGCGCCCGCGAGGGCGACCGCGGCGGCCAGCAGGGCCGGGACGATCAGTGCGAACCGCAACGTCCAGGACTCCGCGAGGTAGCCGAGCAGCGCGGGCCCCACCAGCAGCCCGCTGTAGCCGAAGGCCGTCACCAGCGCCAGCGCGCGGCCGACCCGGTTGCCCGCCGCGCCCACCGCGCTGAAGATCACCGGTACGACGGTGGCCAGTCCGACGCCCACGAGCGCCCACCCGGACCACGCGCACACCACCTGGAGCGCGTCGGCGGTGAGCGGAGCGACGAGGACGAGCACGTAGCCGCAGGTGGCGAGCACGCCGGCGAGCTGGATCGTGCGCACCGAGCCGAGGCGGGCCCGGATCGGGTCGCCCAGCAGCCGTACCGTCGTCATGGCCACGGCGAAGATCGTGTAGGCGATCGGCGCGGCGGCCGGGTCGGTGTGCAGCACCCAGCGGGCGTGCAGGGCGGCCCAGTCGATGGCGGCGCCCTCGCTCAGGTGCCCGGCGAACGCGGCCAGGCCCAGCAGGGCCACCAGACCCCAGCGCAGCGGGCTGCTCTCGGTCGTGCTCTCGTTCCGGGTGACGTGCTGGGGCGGGTCCGGCAGCAGCATCCGCGCCGCCGGAACGTACAGGAACGGCACCACGATCGCCGCCCCGACCAGCAGCGCCTGCGGGTCCACGCCGATCTTCAGCGCCCCGGCGGTCAGCGCGCCACCGACGGCGCCGCCCAGGCTCCACGTGCCGTGGAAGGCCGAGATGATCGGCCGGCCGTAGACGCGTTCGACCTCGACCGAGTGGGAGTTCATGGCCACCTCGGCCACCCCCAGGCCGATCCCGAGCAGCACGGCGAGAACCGCCAGCGCCGGGTAGGAGGGGGCCAAGGCGGGGCCGAGCAGGACGGCCGCCGACAGCGGCCCGCCGACCCAGCAGACGGCCCTGCTCGACCACTTGTCCACCAGCGGCCCCGCCACCAGCATCGACACCAGCGCGCCGCCCGAGACCAGCAGCAGGACGCTGCCGAGCCGGGCCGGTCCGAGATCCAGGCGGTCGTTGAGCGACGGCAACCCCGCCGCCCACAGGCCCATCACGAACCCACTGAGAAAGAAGAAAGAGAAGACTGCGATACGGGCGCGCTTGGCGTCACTTTTGTTCACGGCTAGAGCATAATAACCCGGATGAGGCTTCGACAATGGTGATGAACGGGGCAACGACGAGTGCCGGTCTGCGCGCGTACAACCGGGTGCGGCTGCTGCGGGCCGTGCACGACTGCGGCGCGACCCGTACGCGCTCCCGTCTGACCCAGGACCTGGCGCTGGCCCGAGGCACCGCCTCGGTGCTGGTCAGCGGCCTGGCCGACGACCGGCTGCTGCACGAGGAGCCGTCCGCGGAGCATGCCAGGGGACGCCCCACCCAGGTGCCTGGCCCGCATCCCGAGGGGCCGCTGGCGCTGGCCGTGGACCTCCGGGAGGACTCGTGGGAGGTCGCGGCCTGCGAGCTGGGCGGACGCGTCTCCGTCCTGGACGTACGGCGCCACGACGGCACGCCAGAAGGAGCCCTGGGGCCGCTCGGTGAGGTGCTGCGCGGGCAGCTCGGACGCCTCGGGTCCCGGGTGGTCGGGGTGGGCGTCGCGGTGGCGGGGCCGGTGCGTGACGGCGGCCTGGTGGACGTGGCCCACCTGCGCTGGCGCTCCGTGGACGTGCCCGCGCTGCTCGGTCTCGGCGCCGCGGTGCCGGGCGGCGGGCCGCGGGTGGGCAACGACACGGCCTTCGCGGCCTTGGCCGAGGCGCGGCGGGGACGTTTGCGCGGGATCGGGGTGGGGCTGCACATCCACGTGGACTTCGACCTCGGCGGCGTGCTCGTGGTGGACGGGCGCCCGCTGGAAGGGGCCGGCGGGATGGGCGCGGAGTTCGGGCACATGCCGCTCACGGGCGGCGAGGCGCCCTGCATGTGCGGCGCGCACGGCTGCTGGGGGCTGGAGGTGGGCGCGAACGCGCTCCTGCGCCACATGGGCCTGGCGTACGGCGGCGGCCAGGGCCGCGACGACGCCCGCCGCATCCTCGCCACCGCCGAAGCAGGCGGCGGCACGGGTGACGTGACGGACAACGCGGCGGGCGGTCGCACCAGAGGCGGCGGGACGGGCGGCGGCCAGGTTCCGAGCCCGCACGACCACACGGGCGGCGGGGCGGCGCTGCGCGCGGTCAGGACGAACGCGCAGGCGCTGGGCCGGGGACTGGCGGCGCTGGTGAACGCGCACGACCCGGCGGTCGTGACCCTGTCAGGCCTGGGCGTCGACCTGTACGACCGGGCCCTGCCCACCCTCATGGAGTCATTCGGCCGCGGCCTGATGACGATCCGCCACGAACGGCCGCCCGTGATCGCCCCCTCGGCCCTGGGCTGGCAGGGTCCGCTGGTCGGCGCCATGGAGTCGGTGTTCGACATGTTCCTCACCGTCTCCGGCGTCGAATCCTGGCGCGACAGCACGTGATAGGGGCTGGCTGATCGAGCGCTGGCGAATAGAGCGCCGGTGAATAGAGCACGGCCCCGTGAAGCGCGGGGAAGCCTTGATCCAGCATCCTGCTCCTTCCCCCGAAGAGCACCCCCATGCCGACATGGTACGCGTGCATGCCCCCTGACCTGCAACAACCCGGCCCCGCCGGAGCGTTGCCGGACCGATCCAAGCCCTCGCGACACGCCCGAACGCCGAATGTGACGGATACCACGCGCAAGGGCGGAAACCACCCACCCGAGCCGTGATCTTGCCGAGAGGGCATCCCGGGAGAGGCGACACCGCACGCCGGCCTGCGGCTCCGCCGACCTGGCGGAATCCCGCCGGAGAGCTCTATGACCTGGTCAGAGACCGTTTCGCGGCCGCGAAGGCGATGTCGCCCGGTGGGCGGGCTACGGTGAGGAGAACCTCGTGGTCGGCGGCATGGGCGTCAGCGGAGGCACGCTCGCGCGGGAGGTGGCGGGCGCCGAGACGGCCGTTTCGGCGTGGCGCACACGCTGAGCGGGCGCTTTTCGCAACACGAACCGCTGGTATCCGCCATGATTAGCCACTGCACTACGGGTTACAGGAATCCCCGACCCCAAACTCCCCTAGGAGAACCGAGATGGCACTTCCGACTCTCACCCCCGAGCAGCGCAAGGCGGCTCTGGAGAAGGCCGCGGAGGCACGCGCGGCCCGCACCGCCCTGCTGGGCAAGGTCAAGGCCGGTGAGCTGACCTTCGCGCAGCTGCTGGAGCGCGACGACGACATCGCCAAGAAGATCAAGGTGTCGCAGGCCCTGCGCGCCGTCAAGGGCGTCGGCCCGGCCAAGGCCACCGCGCTCATGGAGGAGGCCGGCGTCGACGAGAAGCGCCGCCTCGGCGGCCTGGGCGCCCAGCAGCGCAAGAAGCTGGTCGACGCGCTCGGCTGACCACCGGGCGGCCAGGTCCGCGCGGAACGCCGCGCGGACCGGCCGGCGCCCTGGAGGTACCCGGCGTCTGGAAGTGCAGGGTGTGTCAGGGGCCCGCCTGGACGTACAGCGTGTGTCAGGGGCCCGCTTGGACGTACAGCCTGTGTCAGGACCGCAGATAGGCGAGGACGGCCAGCACGCGCCGATGCTGATCGCTGTCGTCGGCGTAAAGCCCGAGCTTGCTGAAGATGCTCCTGATGTGCTTCTCCACGGCCCCGTCGCTGATGACCAGCTGCCTGCCGATGGCCGGATTGGACTTGCCCTCGGCCATCAGCCCAAGCACTTCCCGCTCCCGCGGCGTCAGCTGCGCCAACGGGTCGTCCCTGCGCCTGCGCACCATCAATTGGGACACCACCTGAGGATCGAACACGGTCCCGCCCGCGGCGACCCGCCGCAGGCCCTCCATGAACTCGTCCACGTCCACGACCCGGTCCTTCAGCAGGTAGCCCACCGCGCCTCGGGCGTCGGCCAGCAGGTCGTCGGCGTAGGAGACCTCGACGTACTGCGAGAGGATCAGCACCGGCGCCCCCGGAACCCGGCGGCGCGCCTCCACGGCGGCCCTGAGCCCCTCGTCGGTGAACGACGGCGGCATCCGCACGTCGACCACGGACACGTCCGGCCGATGCTCGGCCACCGCCTTGACGAGGCCGTCGCCGTCACCCGCCGTCGCGACCACCTCGCAGCCGAACTCCTCCAACAGCCTGACCAGGCCCTCCCTGATCAGAACCGCGTCATCGGCCACGACTACCCGCACGGCACCTCCGCCACGATCACCGTAGGCCCGCCGTCCGGCGACTGCACGGCCAGCTCCCCGTCGACCGCGCGGAGCCGGTCGGCCAGACCGGCGAGACCATGTCCCTTGGCGACGTGCGCGCCGCCGACCCCATCATCCCCGATGGTGAGCATGAGAATGTCACCGATGTGGACGAGCTGGATCGTGCAGATGGTGGCGCGGCTGTGCTTGGCGACGTTCGTGAGCGTCTCGGCGACGACGTAGTAGATGGCGTTCTCGACGGAGGCCTGGTAGCGGCGGACGGTCTGCACGTCGAGGTCGACCGGGATGGTGCAGCGTCCGGCCAGGGCGGCCAGGGCCGGGGCGAGGCCGCGGTCGGACAGGATGGGCGGCGCGATGCCGCGTGACAGGGCGCGCAGCTCGTCGAGCGTCTCGCGGGTGGCGGTGATCGCCGAGCTGATCGTGGCCTGCGCGGCGTCGGGGTCGCGCTGCATCTGCCGCTGCGCCCTGGACAGCTCCATGGCCAGCGAGACCAGCCGCTGCTGCGGCCCGTCGTGGATGTCGCGCTCCAGCTTGCGCAGCGCGTTGGCCTCGGCGGAGACGGCCGCGGCCCGTCCTTCGGCCAGGTCGTCGATGCGCTCCTGCAGCTCGGCGACCCCGGTCAGCAACGCGCGGCCGACCCCGGCGCGCAGCAGCGCGGCGGCGCGCGTCATGAACGGCAGAATGAGCAGGCCGAGCAGGCCGAGCACGACGTAGAAGGCCGAGTTGACCCAGTAGTTCTGCTCGAACCCGAGCAGCTGGGGCAGCTCTTCGTTGCCGGGGATGCGCGAGGTGATGGCGCCCCACAGCGGGTAGCTCAGCCCGGCGGTCGGCACCGCCCAGAACACCACGGTCAGCACGAACGACACGATGGCGAGGGGGAAGTTGATGATCCCGTGCAGCAGGTCGAGCCATGACTGCCCGCTGGTCATGGGGTTCACCAGCCGGCGGAACCGGCCCGCGCCCGCCGGTGCGGGCTTGTAGCGGGGGCGCACCGGAGGGCGCTTGAGCACGTCGGAGAGCCAGCCGCGCTCCGCGTCCGCGAACCCCCTGGCGATCATGAGCGTCCCCGCGAGGAGGGGCACGCCGATCCATACGACCGCCGTGCCCACACCGGCGGCCATGCCCACGACCAGCAGCACGAAGGCGATGACGGCCGTGGGGAAGCCGACCAGCGTGTAGCGCGTGTCCAGGAGGACACGTCTCATGAGGGAGCGCATGGCGTTCACGGTACGACTGTGCCATGCCCGGATCGACCCTGTGCGCCGGTATACGGCGGTAGGGCCTGCCCTACCTTCCATGGTGGTGTGATCTTCTCGCAAGAGGGCGGCTCACGGCACTGTGCCGCGCCGCCCGCGACGGAAGTCTTGAAGCCTCACTTCACGATGAATCGAGGCCCCATGACCGCGTTGCTCGACCATCCGGCGGCCCTGCCTGAGGCCGCCGCACCGGTCCGCCCCACCCCGGCGAAGCGGGCGACGGTCAGGGACCCGTTCATCGACCTGCTGCGGGTGTTCGGCATGGCGCTCGTGGTGCTGCAGCACTGGACGATCCCGGTGCTGGCCTTCGACGGCACCCGCCTGACCACCGGCAACGCCCTGTCGACGCCGGGCGTCTGGGTGGTGACCTGGATCAGCCAGGTGATGCCGCTGGTGTTCTTCGCGGGCGGCGCCGCCAACGCGATCAGCTTCGGCCGGGCGGCGCACGGCGGGCCGCAGTGGCTGGCCACCCGGCTGCGCCGGCTGGCCTGGCCGCTCCTGCCGCTGGCCGCGGTCTGGATCCCGCTCCCCCAGTTGCTGCTCACGCTGGGCGTGCCCGCGCAGCCGCTGCAGGTGGGTGCGCAGCTCACCGGGCAGCTCCTGTGGTTCCTGGCCGTCTACCTGATCGCGGTCACGGCCACGCCGTACATGATGAGCCTGCACGACCGGTACGGCCTGCGCGTCCCCGCCGTGCTGGCGGCCGGGGCGGTGCTGACGGACGTGCTGCGGTTCTCGACGGGGGTCGACGCGCTGGGCTACCTCAACATCGTGTTCGTCTGGCTGGCGGTGCACCAGCTCGGTTTCCGGTACGCCGAGGGACGGCTGACCCGCCCCGGCCTGATGGCGATCGGCGGCTTCGGGGCCGCGGCGCTGCTCGTGGCGTTCGGCCCGTACCCGGGCAGCATGATCGGCCTGCCCGGCGCCGAGGTGTCGAACGTGGCTCCGCCCACGCTGGCCATGCTGGCCGTCTCGATCGGCCAGATCGGGCTGGCCACGCTGCTGCGGCCGTGGATCCTGCGGCTGCGGACCGAGAAGCTGCTCGCCTGGGCCGGGCCGCGCATCATGACCGCCTATCTGTGGCACATGCCGGCGCTGTTCGCGGTCACCGGCGTGGTCGTCGTCGGTCTCGGCATCGACACGCCGGCGCCGGGCGGCCTGGCCTGGTTCGCCGGGTGGCCGATCTGGTTCGGGATGCTCTGCCTGGTGATGTGGCCGCTGCTGAAGGGTTTCTCCCGGTTCGAGGAGCCGCCCGCGCTGCCGTACGGGAAGGCCACCTGGCGCGGCGCGCTCACCTCGGCGGGGCTGGTCGGCGGCGGGCTGCTGGCCCTGACGGTGGCGGGGTTCGCGCCCGGCAACACGCCCTTCCTGGCGGCCCTGGCGATCCTGGGCGGCCTGCTGCTCACCGGCCCGAAGGCCCGCGTGTGACGCGCGCGTGAGGATGCGGAAACATGATGGTCACGCGAATCCTCTAAGAATGCGGTTCTATGACGCTCATCCAGCCTTTGTCCGAGACCGACCTGCCAGCCGTCGCCGAGATCTACGCGCACTACGTGACGGATTCGGTGGCGACCTTCGACGAGACGCCCCTCGACATCGAGGCGTGGCGGCTGAAGGCGGCGGCGATCGCCGAGGCGGGCCTGCCGTTCCTGGTGGCCAAGGAGGCGGACGGCCGGGTGCTGGGGTTCGCCTATTGCGGGCGTTACCGCCCCAAGCCCGCCTATCGGCACACCGTGGAGGACACGATCTACCTCTCGCCGGGGGCGACGGGGCGCGGGCTGGGGCGGCTGCTGCTCGGCGAGCTGATCGCCCGCACCGGCGAGACCGGCGTCCGGCAGATGATCGCGGTGATCGCCGACGGCGGTGACCCGGCCTCGCTGAAGCTGCACGCGGCGTTCGGATTCGCGGAGGCGGGCCGGCTGAAGTCGGTCGGTTTCAAGCACGGGCGATGGATCGACACCATCCTCTACCAGCTCGAACTCCCCTGAGTCACGGGGATCTGACGCCGTCGCGCCGCCTCGGGTTCGAGCATTCGGCAAACTTCGGCAGGATAGAGGGTGTGAGCCTTCTCGTTGACCGCCTGCCAGAAGAGATCGACGCCGACCCGGACGCCATTTTCGACGCGTTCGTCTCCTGGAACTCCGAACGGGGGCTCACGCTCTATCCCGCCCAGGAGGAGGCGCTCATCGAGGTCGTCTCCGGGAGCAACGTGATCCTGTCCACCCCGACGGGCTCCGGCAAGAGCCTGGTCGCGGCGGGCGCCCACTTCGCCGCGCTGACCAGGGACGTACGCACCTTCTACACCGCGCCGATCAAGGCGCTGGTGTCGGAGAAGTTCTTCGACCTCGTCTCCGTCTTCGGCACCGAAAATGTCGGCATGATGACCGGCGACGCCAGCGTCAACCCGGGCGCACCGATCATCTGCTGCACGGCCGAGATCCTGGCCAACGTCGCGCTGCGCGACGGCGCGGCGGCCGACATCGGCCAGGTCGTCATGGACGAGTTCCACTTCTACGCCGAGCCCGACCGGGGCTGGGCGTGGCAGGTGCCGCTGCTGGAGCTGCCGAACGTCCAGTTCATCCTGATGTCGGCCACGCTCGGCGACGTCTCGATGTTCGAGCGCGACCTGACCCGGCGCACCGGCCGGCCCACCTCGGTCGTCAAGCACACCGAGCGGCCGGTGCCGCTGATCTACTCCTACCGGATGACGCCCCTGCACGAGACGCTGGAGGAGATGCTCCGCACCGGGCAGGCGCCGGTCTACGTCGTGCACTTCACCCAGGCCGCCGCCATGGAGCGGGCGCAGTCACTGATGTCGATCAACATGTCGACGAAGGCCGAGAAGGAGGCCATCGCGACGCTGATCGGCGGCTTCCGCTTCACCACCCGGTTCGGCCGCGCCCTGTCCCGCCTCGTACGCCACGGCATCGGCGTCCACCACGCCGGGATGCTGCCCAAATACCGGCGGCTGGTGGAGCGGCTGGCCCAGGCCGGCCTGCTGAAGGTCATCTGCGGCACCGACACCCTCGGCGTCGGCGTCAACGTGCCGATCCGGACCGTGCTGTTCACCGCGCTGTCCAAGTACGACGGCAACAAGGTGCGCCGCCTGCGCGCTCGCGAGTTCCACCAGATCGCCGGCCGGGCCGGGCGGGCCGGCTTCGACACCATCGGCTACGTCGCCTGCCAGGCGCCCGAGCACGACATCGAGAACGCCAAGGCGCTGGCGAAGATCGGCGACGACCCGAAGCGGCGGCGCGGCTACGCCCGCAAGAAGCCGCCGGAGGGCTTCGTCGGCTGGAGCGAGGAGACCTTCGAGAAGCTGCAGACCGCCGAGCCGGAGCCGCTCAACTCCCGGTTCAAGGTCACCAACGCCATGCTGCTCGCGGTCATCAACCGGCCCGGCGACTGCTTCCAGGCGATGAAGCACCTGCTCACCGACAACCACGAGGACCGCAAGTGGCAGCGGCGGCACATCAGCCAGGCCATCGCCATCTACCGGTCGCTGCTCGCGGGCGGCATCGTGGAGCAGCTCACGGAGGCCGACGAGCAGGGCAGGCGGGCCAGGCTGACGATCGACCTGCAGGAGGACTTCGCGCTCAACCAGGCGCTGTCCACCTTCGCGCTGGCCGCCTTCGACCTGCTCGACCACGACTCGCCGAGCTACGCCCTCGACATGGTGTCGATCGTGGAGTCCATCCTCGACGACCCGCGCCAGATCCTGTCGGCCCAGCTGAAGAAGGCCAGGGGCGAGGCGGTCGCGCAGATGAAGGCCGACGGCATCGAGTACGAGGAGCGGATGGAGCAGCTGGCCGAGGTCATGTACCCGATGCCGCTGGACGATCTGCTGCTCGGGGCCTATGAGACCTACCGGCACGGGCATCCGTGGGTGGGCGACTACACGGTCAGCCCGAAGAGCGTGGTGCGCGACATGTACGAGCGGGCGATGACGTTCGCCGACTACATCCAGTTCTACGAGCTGGCCAGGTCGGAGGGCACGGTGCTGCGCTACCTGGCCGACGCCTACCGGACGCTGTCGCGCACGGTCCCCGAGCACCTCAAGACCGAGGACCTGATCGACCTGATCGAGTGGCTGGGCGAGCTGGTCAGGCAGGTCGACTCCTCGCTGATCGACGAGTGGGAGCAGCTGGCCAACCCGGAGGAGGCGCTGGAGCGCCAGGAGCAGCTGGAGGCCAAGGTCCGGCCGGTCACCGCCAACACGCGGGCCTTCCGGGTGCTGGTGCGCAACGCGATGTTCCGCCTGGTCGAGCTCTGCGCCATCGAGAAGGAGGACGAGCTGGGAGAGCTGGCGCCCGACGTCGACTGGGGCTCGGCGCTCGACGCCTACTACGCCGAGCACGAGGAGATCTTCACCGACGCCGACGCGCGGGGTCCCGCGCTGCTGCGCATCGAGGAGGAGAGCGGGCTGTGGAAGGTGCGCCAGACCGTCAAGGACCCGGCGGGTGACGGTGACTGGGGCATCGACGCGCAGATCGACCTGGCCGCCTCCGATGAAGAGGGCCGCGCGGTGGTGCACGTACAGGGTCTCAACAGATTGTGATAAAGCCGTGTGCCGGAACGGACTGGCAAGGGCGCTCCGGCACACGCGCGTTCCTCAAGTCTCCGATAGATAAGTTCGCCATAAGGTCATGACAATGTCTCAAGATCGGGACATTTGGCCGGGATCCCGCCGCGGGCATCGATCCGGCGATCTTGGGACAAAATATCCGGATGAGCGATGAAGAGAACCGACGAGTGCTCGGTCTGCTCGCCCAGGACGACACGCTCCGGGCGTTCGCCTCGCTGGTCCTTGGTGTCGCCGACGGGCTGTCGCCGAAGGTCCTCGCCCGACTGGCCGCCGGTGGGCTGGCCGTGCGGGGCGAGGACGGCGCGTGGCGGGCGGCGCCGGAGAAGTTCCGCGAACTGCTCCGGGCACGGGCCGCCGAGCCCTCGGACGCGGTCGGCGCCGAGGAGCGGCTGCTCCGGACGTTCCTGGTGGACGGGCGGCTGACGACCATGCCCACGAAACGGGACAAGAAGCTCGTGGTGCTGCGTTACATCTCGCGGGTGTTCGAGCCCGGCGTGCGCTATTCGGAGAAGGACGTGAACGTGGCGCTGCGGGCCTTCCACGATGACTACGCGGCGTTGCGCCGCTATCTGGTGGACGAGGACCTGCTGTCGAGGCACGACAACGTCTACTGGCGCAGCGGCGGGCCGGTGGAGCTCTAACTCCGGATGTTGCTGGTCCAGGCGTCGATCTTGGCCTGCCAACGCGCGCGGTCCTCCGGGCGGCCGGGGACGCCGGGCCGGGTCTGCCAGGGCAGCGGCCCCGACTCCGGCCGGTACTCCACCCCGACCGCGGCCAGCCGGGGCAGGTGCGCCGTCAGCCGCAGGCGGAAGTCGGCCAGGTCCCGGGCGGGCGGGCTCCACACCGTCTCCGCG
The DNA here is from genome assembly GCF_040659625.1 of Nonomuraea sp. NPDC049750. Lineage (NCBI taxonomy): Bacteria > Bacillati > Actinomycetota > Actinomycetes > Streptosporangiales > Streptosporangiaceae > Nonomuraea > Nonomuraea sp. NPDC049750. The sequence goes on along the minus strand of NZ_JBFANB010000021.1, from coordinate 171,400 downwards.
AACGCCGCCACCCTCGGGAAGGCCATGTAGTCCATGTGCCGGTTGGAGTCGATCAGTTCGCTCCACAGGCCGCACTGCGACCCGAGGACCCGCGCCTCTGCCGGATCGTCGCGCAACTCCCCCGGAATCGGGTCGAAGGCATACACATCCTCCAGCGTCAGCACGGTCCCGAACGGCACCGGCTCCTCCTCCCCCGTCCCCTGCCGGTAGTCGAAGTAGACGGAGGTGTTGGGGCAGGTGATCACGTCGTGCCCGGCGCGGGCGGCCGACACCGCCCCCAGGTCGCCGCGCCAGGAGGCCACCACGGCGCCCGGCGCGAGACCGCCTTCCAGGATCTCGTCCCAGCCCACCAGCCGGCGCCCCCGCTCGGCCAGGTAGTCGTCGAAGCGGCGGATGAGCCAGCTCTGCAGCTCCTCCTCGTCCCGCAGCCCGAGCTCGCGGATGCGGCGCCGCGCGGCGGGACTGTCGCGCCACTGGTCCTTGCGGCACTCGTCGCCGCCGACGCACACGTACGGGCTCGGGAACAGCTCCAACACCTCGTCGAAGACGTTCTGGAAGAAGGCGATCGTGCTCTCCTCGACGTTCAGCACGTTCACTCCGACGCCCCAGGTGGTGCGCACCTCCAGCGGGGTGTCGAGGTTGCCCAGCTCGGGGTAGGCGGCGATGGCGGCCTGGGTGTGGCCGGGCAGGTCGATCTCCGGCACGACGGTGATGTGCCGGCGCGCCGCGTAGGCGACAATTTCCCGGATGTCGTCCTGGGTGTAGTAGCCGCCGTGCGGGCGGCCGTCCATGGGGCCGTTCCAGCCGGTCTGGCTCTCCTTGCGCCAGGCGCCGACCTCGGTCAGCCGGGGGTAGCGCTTGATCTCGACGCGCCAGCCCTGGTCGTCGGTCAGGTGCAGGTGCAGCACGTTGAGCTTGTGCAGGGCCATCAGATCGATGAAGCGCAGCACATCCTGCTTGACCATGAAATGCCGGGCGACGTCGAGGATGCAGCCGCGCCACCCGAACCTCGGCTCGTCCTCGATCAGGACGGCCGGCAGCACCAGCGGCCCGCCCGCCGACGCCTTCCTGAACGCGGCGGGCGGGAGCAGCTGCCGCAGGCTCTGCGCGCCGTAGAACACCCCCGCCGGGCCGCCACCCTCGATCACCACGCCGTCGCCCGCCACACTCAGCCGGTACGCCTCGGGCGGCAGATCGTCGCGGAGCCCGAGCGTGATCGTTCCCGAGCCCGGCCCCGGCAGCAGCTCTCCGCCGACGACCGGGCTCAGCTCGCCCCGCAACCAGGAGGCCACCTCGCCCAGCGGCGGCGACGCCGTCACCGAGGTGTCCCGATCGAGGACGAAGCGGCCCTGCCGGATCTCGTACCGGACGGGCTTGGGAACGATCATGAGCTCTCTTTCTACTGGCAGGTGATGGAGGCGTCGGCGAAGTCGGCGTGGTCCGACGTCGCGTTGTCGCCGCCGTTGGTCGCGACCAGCCGGACGTAGGTGGCGCCCTTCACGGACGCGGTGACCTTCCTGGCGGGTTGCGCGCCGGTGACGATGCCCGAGTGGGCGACCCGGCCGCCGTCGGCCCATACTTCGAGGTCGGCCGAGCCCGCCTGGCCCACCTCGTCGTCGATCCCGGCCTGGAACTCGACGGTCGAACAGCGGCCGGCGGTGTAGAACTCGATGTCGGCGGGCGCGTGAGTGCCGACCCCCTTGGCGTACGTGACCCCCTCGATGGTGATCGGCTTGCCGTCTCCGGCGGCCTTCTCGCCGTTGCTGGTGTCCTTCTCGACCGGGCCGAAGTAGTTGGCGACACGGGTCCAGGGCAGGTCGCTCAGGTACGTCCGGCCGGAGCCGGGCGCCCGCGCGACCTTGACCACGGCGGTGGCCGCGGCCTTGGCGGCGGTGGCCGTGACCTCATAGTCCTTGAGCTCGGCGCCGGCGGGCGGCGTGACCGCCCACTTCACGGTGAACGCCTCGCCGCCGTCCAGCCGCCCGGTCCTGGTGGCCGTGCGCGCCCTGGCCCGCCACCCTTCAGGCACGGCCAGCGCCACCTCGACATCCCGCAGCCGGTCCGTAGCCCCGGTGTTGGTGACCCTGGTGACGACCTCCCGCTCCTTGCCCGGCTCCAGCACGGACGGGTGATCGTCGCCCAGGAGTCCCGGATCCACCTCCACCAGCACGGCGGGCGGGGCCTTCTCCCGGCTCTGGCTCACCCGGTAGAGCACGGACCCGTGGGCGGGCACCTGGGCCGCCAGGTCGCCCTCCGTGGTCGTGACCGCGCCGGTCCACAGCTCCTCGACGCGGTAGCGGGCGGGCTTGAGCTTGGTGGAGATCGTCGCCGCCCGGTCGCTCTCGTTGAACAGCAGGATCGCCTGGTCCCCGTTCGCCAGGGGCTTGGACAGCACGTGGTACCAGCCGTCGGAGGTCACGAACCGGCCCGGCACGCCCAGCGCGTCCTGGTCGACGGCGATCACCTTGGGGTTGGCGACGATCGCCGGCGGCGCCTTGGCCGGGTCGGCCTGGAGGATGAGCGGGGCGGCGCCGACGGCCCAGAGGCTGATCTGGGTGCGGTACTCGGCGTCGGTCATGCCGCCCCGGCCCGCCTGGACCAGGTCGGGGTCCGCCCAGCTGCCCGGACCCGCGTACTGGACCCTGAGCTGGTTGGTCTCCCAGACGTCGACCATGGTCGCGTAGCTGTCGGGCAGGGGCTTGTTGTAGACGTTGGTCCGCCAGGTGGTGGCCTTCGCCTCCTTGCCCCACAGCCACGGCACGGTGCTGCCGTCCTCGTTGTTCATCGCGAACTCGATCGCGTCGCCGAGCGCCTGACGCATGCGCGGGTAGAGGGTCTGGGCGATCTGCTGGACGTTCTGGCCGGGGAAGTCGGCGGCGGGGACGTTGCACCAGTCGTACTTGACGTAGTCGACGCCCCAGCCTTTGACCTGCTCGGCGTCGGCGGCCTCGCTCTTGTAGGAGCCGGCGCCGCCGCCGGAGCACGCCTTGGTGCCCGCCGACAGGCTCAGGCCGAGCTTGAGCCCCTTGCCGTGCAGGTAGTCGGCCAGCGCCTTGACGCCGGAGGGGAAGCGGGTGGCGTCGGGGGCCAGGGCGCCGCCCGAACGCTGGGCGGCCAGCCAGCAGTCGTCCAGGATGACGTGGTCGTAGCCGGCCGGGGCGAGCGCGGCCAGGGCGTCGGCCGCCTGCCGTACGGACGCCTCCGAGACCGAGCAGCCGAGCGTACGGCTGCTCCAGCCCATCGGCGGCCCTTGCGGGGCGGCGTCGGCGTTGCCCGGTAACGGGATGAAGGGCAGGGTGATGAGGGCCGCCGCGAGGGCGGCCGTGGTTGTGCGCATGGGGGTCCCGTCAGGCTGGGTGGAGCGCCGGGTCGCCGGGCTCGATGACGAAGGAGCCGGAGGTGTAGGCGGGGGCGTAGGGCTCGGTGACGCGCGACAGCGAGCGGAAGTCGACCTTCATCTCCCGCTCGGTGAGCTTGGCCCGCACGTAGCCGCGGCGGCCGTTGAAGAACTTGACGTGCGGGTTCTCCTCGAGCAGGACCTGCGTGTTCGGGTACTCGTCCAGGCCGTTGCCGGCGCTGGTGACCGAGGTGGTGACGAGCTCGACGGCGACCGACTTGGAGGCGGGGTCCTGGTAGTCGCGCTTGATCTCGCCCGCCCAGTGGGAGTGCACGTCGCCGGTGAGCACGACGCCGTTGCGCTTGTAGTCGTCGATGGCGGCGGCCAGGCGGTTGCGGGAGGCGACGTAGCCGTCCCAGCCCTCGTTGGAGTAGCCCTTGCCCTCGCCGTTGGTCCAGTCCATCTCCATGAAGAAGACCTGCTGGCCGAGCAGATCCCAGGTGGCCTTCGAGCCGCGCAGCTCCCCGTCGAGCCAGGATTCCTGGGCGGCGCCGAGGATGGTCCGGTTGGGGGCGAAGCGCTCCAGGCAGTCGGCGCCGACAGTGCCGCTCTTGCCGGTGCAGGGGTAGATGTCGCGATATTGACGGGTGTCTAACAGGTGCAGGTTGGCGATCGCGCCCCAGCGGATGCTCCGATACAGCTTCAGCGCCGCCCCGTCCGGCTTCTGGGCGCGGCGCAGCGGCATGTTCTCGTAGTACGCCTGGAAGGCGGCCGCCCGGCGGGCGAGGAAGGGCGGGTCGGGCTGCTCGGGCACGTCGCCGGCCCAGGCGTTCTCGATGTCGTGGTCGTCCCACACCACCACCCAGGGGGCGATGGCGTGGGCCAGCTGAGACTCCGGGTCGGCCTTGTGCTGGGCGTGCCTGAGCCGGTATCCGGCCAGGTCGAAGCACTCTCCCCCGGCCTGGTCGCGCACCGGGTACTTGTAGTCGCCGTACTCGTAGATGTAGTCGCCGAGGAAGGCGATCAGGTCGGGCTGGTCCTCGGCCATCCTGCGGTAGGGGGTGAACCAGCCGGTCTGGTAGTCGGCGCAGGAGGTGAACGACAGGTTGAGCGCGCGGCTGCGCGTGCCGCGGGCGGGGCTGGTCAGGGTGCGGCCGAGCGGAGATCTCGCCGGCGGCCTTGAAGCGGTAGAAGTACTCGGTGCCGGGGTTCAGGCCGTCGAGCTCGACATGGACGCTGTGGGCGGCCTCGGGCCGGGCGAGGTCGGCGCCGCGCCGTACGACGTGGCGGAAGTTCTCGTCCTTGGCGAGCTGCCATTCGACCGGGACCGGACGCGACGGCATGCCGCCGAGCCCGTCGAGGGCCACGGGGTCCATGGCCAAGCGGGTCCACAGGACCACGCCGTCGGGGGCCGGCTCGCCGGAGGCGACGCCGAGCTGGAAGGGGTCGGAGATCGGGGCACGGCGGGCCGCCGCGCGCACGGGTGAGGCACCCAGTGCGGCGGTCAGTCCCAGTCCGGCGCCCCCAGCGAGGAGTGAGCGCCGGCTGATCATTTGACGGTCGCGTTCCCTTCCGTGACGGCCTGGTCCGCGGCCTGCTTGGGGTCGAGCTTGCCGAGGTACATCTCGTTGAAGATCTGGTTGAGCTTGGTCTCGAAGCCGGTGAACCCGGTGGTGACGGGCAGCGGGAACGTGGTGCCCTTCGACTCCTCGACGAACGGCGAGACGTCGATCTTCTTCTTCTGCCAGTAGTCGACGTAGCCCTGGGTGAGGCCGTTGAGCGCGGGGAAGATGTAGCCGTCGGCGGCCATCAGTTTCTGCGGCTCCTCGCTGCCGAGGTAGGCGGCCAGCTTCATGGCCTCCTGGGGGTGCTTGCTCTTGGCGTACACGGCCTCCGACAGGCCGTTGAGGTTGACCGCGCGGCCGGCCGGGCCCTCGGGCATGAGGGCGACGCCCATCTCGAAGTTCGCCTCCGGCGCGACGTAGGGCAGCAGCGCGTTGTTGGCGGGGAACATCGCCACCTCGCCCGCCTTGAACATGTCGGTGGCCTTGCCGGTCGGCGGGTTCGTCTGGGTCGCGGGCGGCGAGACGTGATACTTGTTCACCAGGTCGACGCCGAACCGCAGGGCCTGCACGGAGGCGTCGTCGTTGAAGGCGTACTTGCCGAACGGCTGGTCGAGCAGCTTGCCGCCGTTGGAGTTGATCCAGTTCATCCACTGGGTCTGGTAGTGGTTCCAGGACGCGAAGCCGTAGGTCTTGACCTTGGCCGGGTCGAAGCCGGGGTCCTCGGGGTGTTTGCCGGCCTCGTCCACGGTCAGCTTGCGCGCGATCTCCAGGAAGGTGCCGGAGCCGTCGGGCTTCCAGGTGAGAGTGGCCGGCATCTCGACACCGGCCTTCTTGAACAGCTCCTTGTTGTAAAGCAGGCCGACGATGCCCCAGTCCTTGGGCACCCCATACAGCTTGTCCTGGTAGGTAAACGTCCCGACCACTGTTGGATGAAATTTCGTGGCATCGAGCTTGAGGGGCGACATGTCGGCCAGGACGCCCTTGGTGACGAACTCGGGGAACTGCGACGGCGTCATCCAGAACACGTCCGGCGCCGTACCGGCCACCGCGTCGGCGGTGAGCTTGGTCCAGTACTCGTCGTACGGCATCAGCTCGATCTTGACGTCGATGTTGGGGTTGGCCTTCTCGAAGGCCGCCATGACCTTGTCGTAGCCCACCTTCTGCTGGTCGTCCCAGAGCCGGTAGGTCAAGGTGACCTTGCCGCCGGTTTCATCGCCGCCGCCCGAGCCGCAGGCGGTCAGGGTGAGCGCGGCGGCGGCCAGCAGTGTCACGGCATGGCGGAGCTCGCGTATGCGGGGGGATCGCATATGACCTCTCTTACTTGAGGCCGGTGAGGACCACCGACCGGACGATGTACTTCTGGAAGAAGATGAAGATCGCGATCATCGGCACCAGCGCGATCAGCCCGCCGGCCATGATCAGGTTGTAGTCCACGCCGATGCCGGAGTTGAGGGTGGCCAGGGCGACCGTCATGACCTTGGTTTCGTCACCGCTGGTGATGATCAGTGGCCAGATGAAGCTGTTCCACGACGAGATCACCGTGATGATCGTCAGCGTGCCGATCGCGGGGCGGCAGAGCGGCAGCAGGATCCGGGTCAGGATCTTCAGCGGGCCCGCCCCGTCGATCCGCGCCGCCTCTTCGAGCCCGGCGGGCAGGCCGCGGAAGAACTGCCGCATCAGGAAGATCCCGTACGGGGTGCCCAGAATGTACGGCGCGAGCAGGCCGTACCACGTGTTGACCAGGCCGAGCTCCCGCATGATCAGGAACAGCGGGATCATCGTGACGGCGCTGGGCACCATCATCGTGGCCACGTACAGCCAGAAGAGCACCTCGCGCCCGCGAAAACGCAGCCGCGCGAACGCGTAGGCGGCGAACGTGGTGAAGACCAGCTGGCCCAGCGTGAGCAGCGCGGTCATCACCACCGTGTTGAGCAGGTAGCGGGGAAACTCTCCCCCGAGGAGCTTGGTCAGGTTGGCGGTGGTGGGCGGCAGGCCGGGCACCCACGGCTCGGTCGAGTTGAGCTGGCCCTGGGTCTTGAAGGCGGTCAGCACCACGAGCAGATAGGGGAAGACGGCGACGAAGGCGCCCAGGGTGAGCGTGGCATAGAGCAGGATGCGCTTGGTCATGTCGTCCTTCAGCTCATGTCGTAGGTGGTGCGCTTGCCGAAGAACCTGACCTGCACCAGTGTCACGGCCAGGATGACCGCGAAGAGCAGCATCGACAGCGTCGAGGCGTAGCCGAAGTCGAACTCCCTGAACGCGGTGCCGAAGATCTTGAAGTTGATGACCTCGGTACTCTGGCTGGGCCCGCCGTTGGTCATCACGAAGACGGTGTCGAAGACCTGGAACGCGCCGATCAGGTTCGTCACCATGACGAAGAACATCGTGGGGTTGAGCAGCGGCAGCGTCACCCGCCAGAACCGCTGGCGCGGGGTGGCGCCGTCGGTGGCGGCCGCGTCGTAGAGCTCCCTCGGGATGCCCTGCAGCCCGGCCAGGAAGAACAGCATGTTGTAGCCGGTGTACTGCCAGACGTTGACCAGCGCGATGGCGGGCAGGGCCCAGGTGGCGTCCAACAGCCAGTCGGGGCCGGTGACGCCGATCACGGCCAGGGCGCTGTTGATCGCGCCGTCACGCGGGTCGAAGATCCAGTTCCAGACCAGGCCCATGACGATCGGGGTGGCCATCCACGGCACCACGAACAGCGAGCGGAACACCCTGACGCCCTTGATCCGCTGGTTGAGCAGCAGGGCCAGCACCAGCGCCAAGACCGTCTGCAGGGGGATGCAGAGCAGCACGTAGACGACGGTGATCCCGAGGGAGTGCCAGGACTCCCCGTCGCCGGCCAGGCGGCGGTAGTTGTCCAGCCCGGCGAAGGTCGGGGGCGACAGGAGCTCCCAGTGGAAGAAGCTCAGCACGAAGACGATGACCATCGGCAGCAGCAGGAAGGCCAGCACGCCCAGCAGGCTCGGGCCGATGAACAGGTAGGCGTGCCAGTCGCGCCCTCTCCGCCGCACGCTCCTCGTCACGACGGCTCCGTCGCGAGCAGCGGACGAAGGGGACGTGACGGCTCCGTCGTGGTGGGGATCATGAGGCGCCTGGTCGTCTCCAGGCCCCAGTCGTCGAGCGCCGCGATCGGGTCGCTGGAGCCGCGCAGGCCGCCGGTCGCCTCGATGTGGGCGGCCCACTCCTGCCTGGCCTCCACCTCGGGGCGCAGGATGATGCAGTCGGGGTCGTTCACCCACCAGCGGGCGTGCAGGAACTCGCGGGCCGCGCCGGTGAGCCGGGCGCCCAGCTGTGACGGCTGGCTGATGTCGCCCGACTTCGGGTGCAGCGTGGGCGCGATGTCCGGGCTGACCCGCATGATGTCGACCAGGCCGATGCTGGGCAGCATGGGCGCGCCGCAGCCGTGCAGGGTGGCGTCCGGGCCGGTGCCCTCGCGGATCAGCTCCAGCCCGCGCCGGTAGGCGGCGATCGGGCCGAGGTCCTCGTGCCTGCTGCCGGCCAGTGCCCCGGCGTAGATGAAGTCGAGTTTGAAGTGGGTGATGCCGTACGCGGCGAAGGTCCTGAACACCTCGACCAGGTGGGCGGCGGCATCCGGGTGGGTGACGTCGAGCACCGCCAGGTCCTGGTCCCACATGCGGCCCGCGTGGGCGCCGCCGACCAGCCAGTCGGGGTGCTCGCGGAAGATCCGGCTGCGGTGACCGACCAGGAAGGGGGCGGTCCAGACGCCGGTACGCCGGCCCGCCTCTCCCAGGGCTTCCGCCACTTTTCGCAGCGAGCCGAAGCCGGGGCGCGGCTCCAGCCAGTCGCCGATCTCGGCCTCGTAGCCGTCGTCGACGAGGAACATGTCGGCGCCCAGTTCGTGCCGCTCCGACAGGCGGAGGTTGTCCAGGACGTCGTCCTCGGTGACCTTGCCCCAGTAGCCGTACCAGGTGCACCACATAGGGGGTACGGCCGGAAACGTCCTGGGCGCGTACCCCTCGGCCATGCCTTCTGCCCAGGTTTCCAGCGACTCGCCGGTCAGGTGGCGTACGGGCCCGTTCGCGCTCACGATCAGGCGCCCGCCCTCCTCACGCGCCCGGATGGAGGGCACCTCCACGGGGCTCGGCGCGGACCACAGCTCCAGCGGCGCCCCGCCGCCGGGGTCGATCGCGAGCAGCCCCTCACCCTGGAACACCCCGGCGGGCGCCGGCGTCTCGGGGCGGTAGCAGAGGATCTGGATGTTGTCGTCCGCGGGCCTGGGCGGGGTCTCGCCGAGGCGGTAGGCGCCGGTCGGGCTCCACGACTGCCACCCGTGCTCGAAGACCCGGGCCTGCCCTGGCTGATGGACGACCTCGCCCACGTCTGCGAACGACATCAGACCCTCAATTCCTGTTGATCTACTTACGAAGGAGCGCTTCATTAGTAGCACCAGGGGTTCGGGAGGGTCAATGCCCGATTCTGCGCGGAAGTGCGGGTGCTTAAGCAGAAGCGAACGCTGGCATAATGGCGAGTTACAGAGGACACCTACGTTAGGGGCGGCGATGGCGAACCTGCGCGGCGGCGACCTGTCCCGGCTCAGGCAGCTCAACTCGCTGACCGCGATACGGGCGCTGCGCGGCGCCGGACCGCTCACCCTCTCGGCGCTGGCCGAGCGGACGGGGCTGTCGCGGCCTTCCATGAAGGAGGTCGCGGACGAGCTCATGGAGCTGGGCTGGGTGGAGGAGGTGCCGCCTTCACCGGGCACGATGGGCAGGCCGGCCCGCCGTTACCGGTTCCGCGCGGACAGCGGCTGTCTGGTCGGGGTGGACATAGGCGGGCACAACGTACGGGCCGCGCTGTCCGACCTCGACGGCGAGATCCTGGCCGAGACCCGGCAGCCCGTCCTGCCGGACGCGCCGCTGGAGGAGCGCCTGGCCGCCATAGACCGCGCGGTCTCCGGCTGCCTGGCGCTCAGCGGCAGGTCGGCCGCGGACCTCTGGACGGTGGCCGTCGGCACCACGGGCGTGCTCACGCCGGAGGGCCGCATCGCGTTCTCGGCCGCGATCCCCGCCTGGACCGGCCTGGACCTGGCGGCCCAGCTGCGCGAGATGTTCCCGTGCCAGGTGCTGATCGAGAACGACAGCCGCCTGGCCGCACTCGCCGAAGCCCGCCGGGGCGCCGCACAGGGCGCTCGAGACGTGGTGTTCCTGCACGTCGGACGGCGCATGGGCACCGGCCTCATCATCGACGGCAAGGTGCACCGGGGCTTCGGCGCCGCCGCCGGCGAGATCGTCATGCTGCCGGAGGCCCGCTGGTACGACGCCCCCGAGCACCTCAACGCCTGCGAGGTCGTGCCGGAGGGCACCGCGCCCGAGGACGCCGCGGGCTATACGCTGGCGGCGGCCCGCGACGGCCACCCCGTCGCCCTGGCGGCGGTCAACCGCTACGTGGACGACCTCGCGGTGGGGACGGCGGCCATGGTGCTGGTGCTGGACCCGCAGATGGTGGTGCTGGGCGGCGGCTTCTCCCGCTCGGCCGACGTCCTGCTGGCGCCGCTGCGGGAGCGGCTGGAGCGGGCCTGCATGCGGATGCCGGAGGTACGCGCGTCCACGTTGGGGGACGAATGTGTGGTGATGGGCGCCATCGACTACGCCGCCGACCACCTGGACAGCGAACTGTTCACCTCCGACGCCCCGCTGACGCCGCTGCGCTGACGGCTCGCCATGGGCTCGTGGGCGCTCGGCTCGTCAGAGGTTGTCGGGCATTCGGGCGAAGGTGGGAGCGGCTGACTCTCAGACATTCGGCCGTCGGAGACGGGAGCGGAAGTCGCGGGGCGGCATGCCGTACTCGTGGCTGAAGGCCCGGCTGAAGTGGAACGGGCTGACGAAGCCCGACGCCGCCGCGACCTGGCCGACGTCCATGTCCGTCACCTCCAGCAGCCGGGCCGCGTGCCGGATCCGCGCCCTCCGTACGGCCCGCATGGGCGGGTGGCCCGTCTCGGTCGTGAACAGGTGCGCGAACCGGGAGGGCGACAGGGCGACGGCCCTGGCCAGGGAGGCGACCGAATGGGGGGCGCCCGGTTCGGCGGCGATCAGGGCCAGCGCCCGGTGGACCCGCGCGTCACCGGGCTCCTCGGCGCGCCGGGCGTCGCCGACCGGCCGCGCGGCGGCGGTGGCCAGCACGATCACCTCCTCGACGGCGTTCAGCACCAGCTCACGGGCGGGCCCGGAGACGGCGACAGCGGGCGCGTACTCGCGCGCGAGTCGAGCAGCAGGCGCCTGCGCTCCTAGGGAACGGACTGCGGGTGGGAGCCAGCGGGCGTTTCTGGCGGCGCGGCCGAAAGCCTCGTCGATCTGGGCGCGGGTCGGCTCGGGCACGCCTTCGACCAGGTGGCAGCCCGGGGCTCGGGCGTGCTCGGCGAGCCAGCCCAGCCAGGCCGGGCGCGGCTGGAAGTGCGCCCACCAGAAGCGCCACCGCTCCGCCCCCGGCGCGACCCGGTAGTGCTGCGCGGCGTCGGCCCCGAGCACCACCAGATCCCCCGGCCCGGCCGTGAACGACACCCCCGCCTGCTCGACCAGCCCCGCCCCGTCCTGGGTCCACATGAGCAGCCAGCTCGGCGAGCCGCTGACGCGCCGCGTGGCGTACCCGGGGCGGTTGTCGAAGTGGCCCACGATCGTCAGCTCCGCAGCAGGAACAGACATCTCCTCAGCGGTCACAGGCATACCGTTCACCGGTCCGGCTCCTTAGCGTGAAGGTATGAGGCTGACAGATTTCCATGATCGAGGGTTCGTCCTGGTGCCCGGTCTTCTGGCCGCGGATGAGGTGGTGGAGCTGCGGGAGGAGTTCATGGCGCTGCACGCCCGGGGTCCGATCCCGGGTCACTTCTCCCCCAAGCCGCAGGACCCCGGCCAACCGTACGACATCCTGCGCGACTACCCGCGCGTCATGCACCCCCACCAGGTGAACGACGTCGCGCTACGGTACCTCCTCGACGCCCGGATCGCCGCCGTGCTCCGCGACCTGCTCGGCGAGGAGCCGATAGCAGCCCAGAGCATGTTCTACTTCAAGCCGCCCGGCGCGCGCGGGCAGGCGCTGCATCAGGACAACTTCTACTTGCGGGTCGAGCCGGGCACGTGTGTGGCCGCCTGGGTGGCGCTGGACCGCGTCGACCGGGCCAACGGCGGCCTGGAGGTGGTGCCCGGCACGCACCTGATGGACCTGTTCTGTCCCGAGGAGGCCGACAACGACGTCTCCTTCACCAAGGACTACGTCCCCCCGCCGCCGGGCCTGGAGCGGGTGCCGGTGGACATGGATCCGGGCGACGTGCTGTTCTTCAACGGCAGCCTGGTCCACGGCTCCGAGCCGAACAGCACGGCCGACCGGTTCAGGCGCAGCTTCATCTGCCATTACGCGGGCCGCTCGGCCGAACGGATCTCCGCCTACTACCCGACGCTCACGATGTCGGGCGACCCGGTCCAGCTCCAGCCCGCCACCGGCGGCGGCCCTTGCGGCACAGAGGCGGCAGGCCCGCACTAGGCCAGCCCGCGCCTCGCGCTTGGACGGCGAGATTCCTGAGCCAGGAGGTCAGCCGCCGGATATATCGGACTCGGCGTCAGAAGGCACGACGCAATCCCACGGGTCGTCCAGCCAGCCGTCCGGCAGCAGCACCTTGCCGCGCTCTCCCGACTTGCCGCGCGGGGTGTCGGTGTTGGGCGGCCACGGCTGGTCGTGCTCCAGCTTGGCCAGCCCTTCGCGCAGCCCGTCGAGCGACTCGGCGGTGGCCAGCTCGCGCCGCAGCTCGCCGCCGACCGTGAACCCCTTCAGATACCAGCCGACGTGCTTGCGGAAGTCGGCGATCGCGAAACGCTCGATGTCGAAGCACTCGGTGAGCCCTTCGGCGTGCCTGGCCATCATCCCGGCCACCTCGCCGAGGCTCGGCCGTACCCGCTCCGGGCTGCCGTTGAAGGCGTTCTCCAGATCCCTGAACAGCCACGGCCGCCCCAGGCACCCGCGCCCGACCACCACCCCGTCGCAGCCGGTCCGCGCCACCATGCGCAACGCGTCGTCGGCGCACCAGATGTCGCCGTTGCCCAGCACCGGAACCTCCGGCACCGCCTCCTTCAGTCTAGCGATCGCCTCCCAGTCGGCCACGCCGCCGTAGTGCTGCTTGGCCGTACGCGCGTGCAGGGCGATCGCCGCGACCCCCTCCTCGACGGCGATCCGGCCGGCGTCGAGGTAGGTGAGGTGATCGTCGTCGATGCCCTTGCGCATCTTCATCGTGACGGGCAGCGGGCCGGCGTTCGCCACCGCCTCACGCAGGATCCGCCGCAGCAGATTCCTCTTGTACGGCAGCGCGGAGCCGCCGCCGCGCCTGGTGACCTTGGGCACGGGGCAGCCGAAGTTCAGGTCGATGTGGTCGGCCAGGTCCTCTTCGGCGATCATCTTGGCCGCGCGCCCCACGGTGTCGGGGTCGACGCCGTACAGCTGAATGCTCCTGGGCCGCTCCGACTCCGCGAACCTGATCATCCTGAACGTCTTGGGGTTACGCTCCACCAGCGCCCGCGTGGTGATCATCTCGCACACGAACAACCCGGCGCCCTGCTCGCGGCAGAGCACCCTGAACGCCGCGTTGGTGATGCCCGCCATCGGCGCCAGAACGACCGGCGGCCACACCCCTATCGGTCCAATCTTCACTCAGTCAGTTGTAGCGCAGGTCAGGCCGTGACGGGTATTCGCGGATAGTCTGTGAACTGGCATCTAGTGGGGAGGGGACGGATGCTTCTGCGAGTACGCATCGCACTGCCCGACCGGCCGGGTTCGCTGGCCCAGATCACCCGGGTCCTCGGCACTGTCGGCGCTGACATCACCCAGTTCACCGTTCTCGACAGGGGCGCCGGCCGCGCCGTGGACGACATCACGGTCTTCTGCCCCGACGGCACCCCCAAGCAGACCCTGCTCAAGAGCCTGCAGAGCGTCGCCGACGTGGCGGTGGAAGGCATCTGGACCACCCGAGAGGCCCCGGGCACCTACCCGGAGCTGGAGATCCTCAAATACATCACCACGGCGGGCGACAGGGCGCTGACCACCCTGGTCGACTCACTTCCGGTGCTGTTCAGCGCCGACTGGGCCGCCACCGCCGCCGAGCGCGGCGTCATCTACGCCAGCTGGCGCGCGCCGCAGCAGGTGACGCTGCCGAAGGACGTACCATCTCGCCCGATGGCCCTCACGCTCGACGACGGCCTGCACGTCATCCACGCCCCACTACCGCCGCTGGCCCTCACCCTGCTCCTGGCCAGGAGCGACGGCCCGGCCTTCCACCGCATCGAGGTGCACCGCCTCACCCGCATCCTGGAGATCTTCCTCAGCCTGCCCGCGACGGAACGGAGCGTGGCCCGCCAGCTCCGCAAGTGAGCATCCGGTCAGAAAACCCGCTAGAGTTATGGGGCAACGCGGAAGTGGCTCAGTGGTAGAGCATCACCTTGCCAAGGTGAGGGTCGCGGGTTCGAATCCCGTCTTCCGCTCGGATGGGCGACTCGGTGGAGTGGCCGAGAGGCGAGGCAGCGGCCTGCAAAGCCGTCCACACGGGTTCAAATCCCGTCTCCACCTCCAAGGACGATTAGCTCAGCGGGAGAGCACTTCCCTGACACGGAAGGGGTCACTGGTTCAATCCCAGTATCGTCCACCACGCTTCAGCGCAAGACCTGGTCAAACAGGAGTTATAGCCCCAGCTTGCGGCACCTGCCGGGAGTCTGGGGCTTTTTGCTGTTCCGGGTTGATTGTGGCTGAGATCAGCACGACGGACAGGCGCGCCGAGATTCAGCTCTACCGAGACTCCGCCATCCTGAAGCACTGCGCTGACGCATTCTCGGCTCTGTGGGACCTGGCCATCCCGCACCGCGGCTACCGGTCCGCCTGACAGCGTTCCGCCCTTGTCCGAACAAGACCAAGTACAAGCTGCCCGACTGTGTGCCGCGGCCTTCGAGGCCGTCTGGGAACGCGGCATCGACCACGTGGACTACCAGCCCGTCTGATCTCCCACCTGTCTACTTCGCCTTCCGCCTCTTCATGGACTAGTACATGAGTTGCCGAACTCGCCCGTCCCGGGCAGCACGTCAAGCACGGCGCTTCAGCGCGCTACGTGCGGAAGCATGTGTTGCAGACGGTAGCCCGCATGGTAGTGATCCTGGCGGGGCCGGAGCAGGGTCTGTCCGCGCCGGACGGATGCGGAGTGCCGCTCGTCGCGGCGCCGAACAAAGGTCCCGACGGGAGTGACGGGCGCTCACGGAGCGGCCCGCAGTGACGCGTGATCCGAACGCTTGCTGGGATGCTGCGAATACTGGAAAACCGCCCCGTTACGGCCACCTTGTGCTGCTCTTGCCGCGCTTTCATACTGGCGTGTGGATCTGGGGGTGATCTTCTGCGGCGCACCGCGACCGATACTGACGCACCACCCGCGCCGCCGCCACCGCCTGGCTTGCCCGACCCGTCCTCTCACAGCGCGCCGATCATCGGCCAGCGCCGTCCTCCAAGAGAAGGAGTCGTGACCATGACCATGCTGACCTACACCCTCCTCACCCATCCGGCCCCGCTGGAGGCGTCAGCGACCGGGCCGGGAACGGTGTACCTGGTCGTCGCCAACACCGGGAAGGAACCGGTGGACTGGACCACGATCAAGGTACAGGTGCCCGCCGGCCCCGGTGGCGACGACCTCACCTCGAACATCACCAAGATCGTGCCCACGGTCAAATACGTCCCCAAATCGGGCACTCCCCCGCAGGTGACCGTCAAGCGGCAGGACGACGTCTTCCACGCCACCGGCTCGGCTGGTTCCCAGTTCAAGCGCGGCGACTACATGGTGCTGACGCTGGAGAACGTCCCCGTCGCTCCCATGGCCGGGGTGGCCGTGCTGATGGTGACCGAGAGCAGCAAAACCCCGAGCGCGAAGAAGACGAGCGACAAGTTCGTGCCGATGGCGCTGGTGAAGACCGCTCCAAAGGAGACTCCGGCGCCGCGCAACTTCCGTCCGGAAAAGTCAATGGTGGACGCTGGAACAGACGTTGTCCTGCTCTGGGACGGATCCAATGACTTCGACTACAAGATTGTCCTGCCAGACGGGGCCGAGGAAGCCGCCAGCCAGGGCAAGTGGTCACCGAAGGCCAAAACCGCTCCGAAACGGGACGCCACCTACATCCTCGTCGCCACCTCCCGCAGCACGCCCACGCGGAAACACTTCCTCACCACGACCGTTCAGGTGCGCAATCCCGTCCTGGAAACCGTGACGGCCGACAAGGCCATCGTCAACGGGGTCACTACTCCGTGGGTGCAAGGTCCGAACGACAACGACGGAAGTATCTCCCTTTCCCCGGGCGGGCTTAACGTGTGGCGCCTGCGCGGCTCTCAGGATCGGGGGACCGTGTGGGCCGCCAAGGCCGACGTCAACGGTGTGAACACCGAATGGGTGCAGGGAAGAAACGCCGACGACGGATGGATCAGCTTCCCGAAGAGCGGGCTGAACGTGTACCAGAACGGGAGCCAAAACTGGGGAACCGTGACGGCCGACAAGGGCCTCTTCAACAGCGTGACCACCCTTTGGGCAGGAGGGCCGAACAGCGGCGACGGGGGCATCACCTTTCCCGAGGGCGGGGTGCTCGTATGGCGCACGGTCGGCCGCTCGGAATGGGGAACGGTGTTCGCCGACACGGCCGAAGCGAACGGTGTGAAGACTTATAAGGTGGTGGGAAAAAACGCGGACGGTGGATGGATCACCTTCCCGTCTGGCGGGATGAACGTGCACCAGGCTCACGCCAGGTGGGGGGTCGTGGGAGCCCTGAGGTTCGGCGTCCGCAGTAATGACTAGGAGCCGCTGCTTCTACGCGCCGTACATCCACCGTCAGGTCCTCACCGCCGTCATCGTCGAGGCAGGACGGGCTGAACGTGTACGGGAGTAGGGAAGTGGCACTGGACAGAGGTCCGCTCCTCGTAGTCGCCAGCCGCTGAACGGGCTGGGGCGCGGGCCTAGAAAGCGGCCAAGTTGATTGCTGGAATGTGACGATCATCGCTGACCGCCCAGTCCGATTTCGGGTGTCGGCTGCGGGCCGCATTCACTCGGGGAGCGCGCGCAGGGTGCCGGTGGCGACCATCGCTACTCCTCCCCCGACGGTGACCCGTTCCACGGCGTCGGGCCTTCCGTAGGCGGTGATGGCGATCCTGCTGGGCCGTCCGGTGAAGCGGCCCTGCGCCAGCGACAGTTCCTGGCCATCGCGGGCCCGGCCGTGCCGCATTAGGTAGGCGGCCACGCAACCGGCCGCGCTGCCGGTCGCGACGTCTTCGAGCACACCGTCGTTGTTCCAGTGCCGGCCCTCAATGGCGTCCGCGTCGAGGACGTAGACGTACTGCGCGCCGAGCCCGCCGAGGAAGCCCTCGAAGTCCGGGTGCGTGATGCGGGCTCGGGCGAGCACGTCAGCGTCGCGCACCGGTACGACGAGATAGCGCAGGCCCGTGGAGATGATCTCCGGCGGCAAGGTGTCGTCGAGGTCGGCGGCGGTGAGGCCCAGCGCCGCGGCAACCGGCTCCCGGGGGACGGTCGGCGGCAGGAGTTCGGGTCGTCCCTGGTCCAGCAAGGCCGAGACCTGGCCGGCGGTGTAACCACGCGTGGTGACGTCGACGTTCCTGGCGCCGAGCGCGAAACTCCAGTGCCGCTCCTCGCCGTACGCGGCCCCTGCGCGTTCATGGAGTACGGCCGCCGCGCCCAGCACGGGATGCCCGGCGAAGTCGAGCTCCCCCATCAGGTCGAAGACCCGCGCGTGGACGACATCCGGCGCATCGGTGGTCCGAACGAAGATCGTCTCGAAATGCCGGAGCTCCTGGGTCAGCCTCGCCATCTGGCTCTCGCCGAGCGGCGGAGGGTCGACGAAGACGGCGAGGCTGTTGCCGGTGAAGGGGCGATCGGAGAAAACGTCCACGTGGTGGTAGCCGGTAGCCATGCGACCAGCCTAGGAGCGGCGCGCCGGCACCGACACCGATCAGGCCCTCAACAGCCTGGAACGTCTCCTGCGGCGGGCGGCCGCCACAGATACGCCGGTGAGCCCGTGATGCGGCTTCATGACGTGCGGTCGGCCGTCGCGTCCTTTCGCTGCCACACTGGGATCATGGCTCGTGGCACGGTGAAGTTCTGGAAGGCCGAGAAAGGCTGGGGGGCGATCTCCTCCGCCGACCTCCCCGCCGGGCGTGGTGACGCTTTCGCGCACTTCAGCGAGGTCGTCGGCGACGGCTTCCGGGAGCTCCAGCAGGGCGATGTCGTGGAGTTCGACATCGAGGAAGGGCAGCAGGACAGCTTCCAGTTCCGCGCCCTCAACGTCCGCAGGCTGTGACATCTCCCAGACAGCCGGCCGGACGTCAGCCTCCAGGCAGGCCATTTCCACGGCTTCTGGTATCCGCCCCCGTACTAGCGCGACAATCGCCCGAGCCAGCCGAACATCCTGCCCAGCAGGCCGCCGCCGGACCCCGCGGCCGCCGCCTCCGAGGCACGGACCGCGGCGAAGCCGTACTCGGTCATCCGCCGCTCGTAGTCGCCGATCACGTCGGCCGGCGGCCCGCCCGCGGCCACCGCGCGGCACAGCAGCGCGGCGTCCAGCAGCGCGCAGTTAGCTCCTGAGCCCTGGGCCGGGCTCATCGCGTGGGCGGCGTCGCCCAGGACGGTGACGTTCGTCGGCTCCCAGGCTTCGATGGGCGTGGAGCTCCTGATGGGGACGTAGAAGGTCTGGTCCGCCTCGGCGGCCGCGACGAGCGCCATCAGGTCGGGATGCCAGCCGGTGATCCGCTCCCGCACCAGCTCGTGCAGGCGGGCGCCGCCCGCCGCCGACAGTTCGGCGTCGGTGCCGGGCAGCCCGGCCGAGGGTACGGCCAGCGCCCACATCACGTAGTCACCCGCCCAGCTCAGGCTCAGGCCGGGCCAGAGCCTCGCGGCTGCCTCGGCGGGATCCTCGCGCAGTCGTACCAGGCCGAGCGCCATGCCGGCCCGTCTCGACCGCACCGACATGAAACCGTCGGTCAGCCGGGGCGGTAGCAGCTCGGCCACGCGATCGTCCAGCCGCGTCTTGCCGTAGACGCACCTGGTGCCCAGGTCTCTGATCTCCAGGTGCGGTAGGTACTGCCTGCGCACCCGGGAGCCGACACCGTCGGCACCCACTAGCAGGTCGCCGACCGCGCTGGTGCCGTCGGCGAACCAGGCGCGCACCCGTTCGCCCTCGTGCTCGTAGTGGGTGAACTCGGCGCCGAAGTGGACCACGTCGTCCAGCCCCGCCAGGAGGACCTGGCGCAGAGTCATCCGGTCGACCGCGGCGCTGAACGTCTTGGGGTCCTCCCCTGCCGACACGCCGTCGAACTGGACGGCGTGCAGCTCCCGCAGCCGCTCGTTCACGATCGCGACCCGGCGGCTGGGCAGCCCGGCCGTGGCGACGAACAGCTCGTACAGGCGGGGCGGCAGGCACTCGTGCAGCCCGCCCGCCCCACGGGAGTCCAGGTGGATGCGGTAGCCCTGTGGACGGTGGTCCAGCGAGGGGTCGCGCTCATAGAGCGCCACCTCGATCCCGGCGGCGCGCAGCCCATGGGCCGCGCACAGGCCGCCGAGGCCGCCTCCGATGATCACGACCTGCGGCGGTGCTTCCGGCATCGGCACGCACTCCTGTCGCTGATGGACGGGGTCGGACGCGAGACCCGAATGATCGTAACGGCGTTTCCCGCGAGACCGCGTCGAATGCCGCGCTCACCGTACGGACGCCGAGACGGCGCGGCCCGCCGCGGGCAGGTGGCGGAACGACCGGCTGAGGCTGCCTGGGTGGCGGAGGTGGACAAACCTGCGGATGATCGTCGAGGTATCGTGCAGATTGTCCGCCAGCGGCCGCAGCGTCGTAGGCCGCCGAATGTCAAGATTGCCGCCACCTGGGTAGAGGGGGCCGCATGAGCGGCGACGGATCACATCAGGCGACTCTCGCGGCGCTGGCCGCCAACGTGGGAGTCGCGGCCACCAAGTTCGTGGCCTTCTTCTTCACCGGCTCCTCGGCGATGCTCGCCGAGGGCATCCATTCCATCGCCGACACGGGTAACCAGGGCCTGCTCATGCTGGGGCGGCGGCGGGCCAAGCGCGAGCCGAGTGCCGACCACCCCTTCGGCTACGGGCGTGAGCGCTACTTCTACGGCTTCCTGGTGTCGCTCGTGCTGTTCTTCGGGGGCGGGCTGTTCGCCCTGTACGAGGGGTACGAGAAGATCACCCACCCGCATCCGCTGGAGAGCTGGCCGTGGGCGGTCGGGGTTCTGGTGGCGGCGATCGTCATGGAGTCGCTCTCGCTGCGGACCGCCGTACGCAACTCCAACCGGGTGCGTGATGGCCGGTCGTGGGCCGGGTTCATCCGCGACGCGAAGGCACCCGAACTGCCGGTGGTGCTGCTGGAGGACACGGCGGCGCTGGCCGGGCTGGTGTTCGCGCTCGTCGGCGTCGGGCTGACGGTGCTCACCGGCAACTCCGCCTTCGACGGCCTCGGCTCGATCGCCATCGGGCTGCTGCTGGTCGCGGTGGCGGTGACGCTGGCCAGGGAGACCAAGAGCATGATCATCGGCGAGGCGGCCACGCCCGCCGTTCAGGACGCCATCGAGAAGGTTCTGGACGGCGACCCGTCCATCCAGGCGTTCGCCCAGGTACGGACCCTGCACCTGGGGCCAGAGGACCTGCTGATCGCCGCCCGGGTGACGATGCACTCATCGGGCGACGTGGACGGGGCCGCGCAGGCGCTGGCGGAGACGGAGCGGCGGATCAGGGAGCAGGTCTCGATCGCGTCGGCGGTGTACCTGCAGCCGACGCCGCCGGAGCGGGTGCCATGAAAGCAGGTCGATGTGCCTCACCCACCTGGGCGACGACGAGTTGCGCGAGACTCTCAAGCGGCTCTGCCTGCGTCTGCTGCGCGTCTGAGGCCCAGCGAGCGGCGCTGCGCCTGCGAGCCGTTGCCGGCGTGGGCCGACGCACCGGCTCAGTGAATAAATGCGTTGCCCCGCGATGATCTGTCCGGCATGCTTCTCGACATGAAGAACCTCAGCAGCGACGCGATGCGCCACGGTCATATGGTCCGCCATGGCCGTATGCCCTGGGGTCTTCGTCACTGACGTCACAGTCAGCGAGCCGCCGCCCAGGACCACACGGTCTGGGCGGTTTTTGTTTCCCCTAATGATTTCCCGACGGCGGGTGAGGGTGCTGGTGTGCCCGGCGGTTTCATAAGCCGCCCCAGGTGGGTTCGATCCCCACACCCGCTACCGGGCCTTCGTGGCGCAGTGGAGAGCGCGCCTGCTTGCGGAGCAGGAGGACGCCGGTTCGAATCCGGCCGAAGGCACTGCGGCCGATCCCGAAGCGAACGAGGGACCAAGTTGTGATCTTGGTGAAAGCGGGTTTGAGTCCCGTCGGCCGCCCCACGTCGGTGTCATCGAGAGGATGGGGAAACCTGCGCGGGCCCTCTGCTCTCCGTACTGGAGGCGAAGAAGGTCACCGCGCAGGCGCCCACCACAACCAGGATGACGACGAGTACGGACACCAGCACCAGCGCGAGCCTGCCCGGCGACCTCCGGGACCGGACCGCGGATGGGCGGAGCATGGTGGCGGCATAAGAAGAGGCGTGCGGGGAGGCGCCGGTCGAAGCGGTGGGGGCCGGTTCGCCCAGGTGGGCCTCCTCGGCGATGGCGGCGGGGTCGCCGAGTCGGTCGAGGATCGTGCGGATCCCGGCCTGGGTCGGTGGGTCCAGGTCGGCGCGGGCCACGGTGATGTGCTCGCGTAAGTCGGCGAGGAGGTCCTCGCGGCGCGCGGCGGACAGGCCGGCGGTCGCGTACGCGACCTCGGCCAGGTAGTCCTCGACGAGCGGGTCCAAGGGATCCGTTGAGCGGTTCATGAGTTCTCCGTTCCGACGATGTGGTCCACGGCGTCGCGGAAGGCGGCCCATTCGGACCGGAAGTGCGCCAGCGCCGCCTTGCCGTTACTGGTCAGCCCGTAGTAGCGCCGGGGTGGACCGGTGGGTGACTCCTGCCAGGTGGTGGCCACCCAGCCGGTTCTGCGCAGCCGTGACAGCAGGGGATAGAGCGTTCCTTCGCTGGTCGTCAGGGCCGTCTCGGCGCCGAGCCGGCTGACCAGCTCCACGCCGTAGCGTTCCTCGTCTTCGAGCAGGGCCAGCACGCAGAACTCCAGGGTTCCGCGGCGAAGCGCCGTGGCGAGACCAGTCTGGCTTTCCATGCTCTGCATGCTACCTTGCGAAGCAAGGAACCATGCGCGGAATACCTCTACCGTGTGGTCCTATGCCGACACCCTCTGGTCGCTTCACCGGACGTACGATCGACGGCCTCGCACGCGACTTGCGCGACGGCCGGACCACCTCCACGGCGCTCGTCCAGTTGGCGCTCGACGCCATCGCCGAGCTCGACCCGCTGCTCAACGCGTTCATCACCGTGGACGCCGCCGGGGCGCGGGCCGCGGCGCGGCGCGCGGACGAGGAGCTGGCCGGGGGCGTCGACCGGGGGCCGCTGCACGGTGTGCCGGTCGGGGTGAAGGATCTCATCATGGTGGCCGGGCTGCCCGCGACCATGGGCTCGCGGCACTTCGCCGGTCATGTCGCGGTCGCCGACGCCGCCTGCGTGACCCGCCTGCGCCAGGCCGGCGCCGTCGTCGTCGGCAAGACGAACACCCACGAGTTCGCGTACGGTCCCACGGGTGATCGTTCCGCCGCCGGCCCGTCGCGCAATCCGTGGGAGCCCGCGCGCATGTCGGGCGGCTCCAGCGGCGGCAGCGCGGTAGCCGTGGCGGCGGGCATGGTCCCGCTGGCCCTCGGCACCGACACCGGTGGCTCGGTCCGCATTCCGGCGGCTTTATGCGGCGTCGCCGGTTTCAAGCCCGCGTACGGGGCGATCCCGGTCGACGGCGTCTTCCCCCTGGCGCAGACCTTCGACACCGTCGGCCTCCTCGCGGGCCACGAGCGGGACTGCCTGATCGCCTACCGGTCCCTCGTCCCCGACGGTGTCCAGAAGAACGACGGCTGGCCGGCGCGGGTCGCCTGGCTCGATCCCACCGGCGTGTTCGCCTGCGACCCGCAGGCGGCCCGTACGGTACGGCGGGCTGTGGAGGCGGGCACCGGCCCACTGGAGGAGCTCGCCTTTCCTGCCAAGGACGTGGACGAGCTGCGCGAGACCTTCACCGCCATTCAGAGCAGCGAGGCGGCGGCCGTACACGCCGACCGGCTGGCCGAGGCGCCCGAGCTGTTCGACCCCGAGCTGCTCGAACGCGTGCGCGGCGCCGCCGAGATGCCGGGCTGGCGATACGTACGGGCCATGCGGGCCCGCCCACGGCTCGCCGAGAGCGTCCGCGCGCTGTTCGAGCGGCATGACGTGCTCGCGATGCCGACCGTACCGCTCACCGCGCCGTTCCTCGGTCAGCGGGCGACCGAGCTGGACGGCGGGTCCGTCGCCGTGCGAGCCGCGCTGCTCGCCCTGACGAGCATGTGGAACGTGGTCGGTTTTCCGGCGCTGAGTGTCCCGGCCGGAACGGTGCGCGGCCTGCCGGTCGGGCTGCAGCTCGTCTGCCGTCCCGGTGGGGAGCACCTCCTGTTCGAAACCGCCCGGGCCACGCATGGAGGCCCGCCGCCCGGGTAGCCGGGAGCGGATGCGGATCCAGGACTGGTTCCTCACGGACCAGGAAAGAGGAAATCCGGCGTCCAGGCTCGACGCCTGGTCGACGGGTAACGACGTACGCCCGCTGATCCACGGCGCGACCTACTTCGCCGAGCTGAAGACCTGCCTCGAGGCGCTGCGCGAGGACGACTTACTCCTGTTCGCCGACTGGCGCGGCGATCCCGACGAGCGGCTCACCGAGGACGGGCCCTCCGTGGGCGACGCGATGGCCGCCGCCGCGCACAAGGGCGCGCTGGTCAGAGGGCTCATCTGGCGTTCGCACCTGGACCGGTTACGCTTCAGCTCGGCCGAGAACCGGCACCTGGGCGAGGCGATCGAGGCCGCGGGCGGGCAGGCCGTCCTCGACACGCGGACCAAGCCGGGCGGCTCGCACCACCAGAAGTTCGTCATCCTCCGTCATGACGGCGATCCGGTCGCCGACGTGGCCTTCCTCGGCGGCATCGACCTGTGTCACAGCCGCCGGGACGACGCCGACCACCTCGGCGATCCGCAGCCGTGCCCGATGCCCGGCGAGTACGGCCGGCGGCCCCCGTGGCATGACGTCCAGGTCGCCATCCACGGCCCCGCGGTGGCGGAGGTGGAGAAGGTGTTCTGCGAGCGGTGGGAGGATCCCGCGCCGGAGACCAGGGATCCGATCAGGCGGCTGCGCGACCATTTCGCCAGGATGGACGACGTTCCTCCGCTGCCCGAGCCGGGGCCGCCGCCGCCCCCTGCGGGCACGCACACCGTACAGATCCTGCGCACCTATCCCGCCAGGCGCAGCGCCTACCCGTTCGCGCCGGACGGCGAGCGGAGCGTGGCGCACGCTTACCAGAAGGTGCTCGGCCGGACCCGTTCGCTGGTCTACCTGGAAGATCAGTATCTGTGGTCCACGGATGTGATCGAGCCGTTCGCCGAGGCGCTGGAGCGCGAGCCCGGCCTGCGGATGGTCATCGTGGTGCCCCGCCACCCCGACCAGGACGGCTGGCTGGCCGGGCCCGCGAGCCTGATCGGCCGGGTCCACGCGCTGAACCGGCTGCTGCGGGCGGGCGGCGACCGGGTCGCCCTGTACGACCTGGAGAACCATGAGGGCACCCCCGTCTACGTGCACGCCAAGGTCTGCGTGGTCGACGACGTGTGGGCCTCGGTCGGGTCCGACAACGTCAACCTGCGCTCATGGAGCTACGACTCGGAGCTGAGTTGTGCCGTACTCGATGAGCGGGAGGATCCGCGCGAGCCGCACGGCGCCCGGCGGTTCGCCCGCGAGCTGCGCCTGACGCTGATGGGCGAGCACCTGGACCTGCCCGAGGACGGCGCGGATCGCGATGAGCTGTGCGATCCCGTGGCCGCGTTCGACGCCTTCGCCGACGCGGCGGCGCGGCTCGAAGCCTGGCACGCCGGCGGCCGTAAGGGTCCGCGACCGCCGGGGCGGCTGCGACCGCATTCCTACCCCGAGCTCCCCCGGGTGCGCGGGCTGCTCGCCACGCCGCTCTACCGCCTGGCGGTCGATCCCGACGGGCGGCCTCCCGCGCTGCGGAGATCCAGGACTTTCTAGCGCTCGCCGCTGTCTTAAGGCCACCCTCCGTGATCACTCGGTGGCGCGCTCCCCTATCCTGTACGGCTCTGAGGAAGGGAACCCGAGTGAACGTGAGCCTGCGCCCGGTCCGTGCGGCGGACCTGGATGTGTTCGAGGAGAATCTGGGCAACTCGAAGGGGACCGGCGAGCAGCAGTGGTTCGGCCATCGCACCCTGCACGCGATGCGCGAGGAGTTCGCGGTGAGCGGGCTGCTGAGCCCCGAGGGCGGCTATTTCACCATTGACGCCCGTGGTGAGGTGGCCGGGTGGATGCACTGGTTCCAGCGGCTCTGGGGTCCGCGGCACACCTCCTGGTGCTGGTCGCTGTCCATCGTGATCTTCCCGCGCCACCGCGGCAAGGGGGTCGGCAGCCGGGCGCACCGCGAGCTGGTGACGTACCTGTTCGACCACACCCGGGCCGAACGGATCGAGGCCATCACCGATGTCACCAACCTCGCCGAGCAGGGCGCGCTGGCCAACGCCGGGTTCGAACGTGAAGGCGTGATCCGCCGGGCCCAGTGGCGCGGCGGGAGCTGGCACGACCAGCTCCTGTATTCGGTGCTGCGGCCGGAGAAGTGATCACGCGAGCTCCCGCAGGCGGCGGTGCATTGTCGATCCTGCGCCAGTAGATCAAGCAGCACAATCAACCGCTCTGAGCCGAGGGGACGCCAGTCCGCCTAACGCCTTTCCGGCTCTCAGCGCACGCCGCGCGGCCTGAACTGGATGCTGATGCGCGGCCCGGTGGGGCGGGTGGTCTTGGGGATCGCGTGCTCCCACGTGCGCTGGCAGCTGCCGCCCATCACGATGAGGTCGCCGTGTCCCAGGTCGTGACGGATCGAGGCGCCGCCGCCCCGGGGGCGCAGCAGCAGCGGGCGCGGGGCGCCGACCGAGATGATCGCGACCATGGTGTCCTCGCTGCCGCCCCTGCCCAGGGTGTCGCCGTGCCAGGCCACGCTGTCGCGGCCGTCGCGGTAGAAGCAGAGCCCGGCCGTGCGGAACGGCTCCCCGAGCTCCTTGGCATAGCGCTCGTTGAGCGCGCGCAGGGCGTCGTCGAGCGCCGGGTCGGGCAGCGGCTCGTCCTCGTCGTAGAAGGCGAGCAGCCGCGGCACGTCGACGACTTTGTCGTACATCCGGCGTCGTTCGGCCCGCCACGGCACCACCTCGCACAGCCGGGAGAACAGCGCGTCGGCCTCCGCCAGCCAGCCGGGCCCGAAGTCGATCCACGCCCCGCGCTCCAGAGGCGTCCGGCGGATCGCCGAGCCGACGAGCTCGTCGGCTCCCAGCAGAGAAGCTTGGAAAACAGCCGTCATGGCATCAAGTGTAGGCGATCGTTCAAACATTCATTCGATTAGGTCCGCAGACCGGCTGCGCCCGGCCGTGACGGCCGGGCGCGCGGCTCGTCGTCCCACC
This sequence comes from Nonomuraea sp. NPDC049750, assembly GCF_040659625.1. Taxonomy (NCBI): domain Bacteria; kingdom Bacillati; phylum Actinomycetota; class Actinomycetes; order Streptosporangiales; family Streptosporangiaceae; genus Nonomuraea; species Nonomuraea sp. NPDC049750. The sequence goes on along the minus strand of NZ_JBFANB010000021.1, from coordinate 144,859 downwards.
CGCCCGGTCTGTACGGCACGCAGCCCGTACAGACCGGGGCGGCCACGCAGGCCGCCGATCCCCACGGGTCCAGTATCGGGCATCCCCGCCCGTCACGCCTGTTACCACGCTGCCCGTTGGCGCCCGTTACCCGATATGTCGGCTATCGACGCCGCCGCTTGCCGCCGTGTCGGTCAGGTGCGGCCGCGGTGGGCGGCTACGCGTTCGCGGGTGGCGCAGCGGGTGCTGCAGTAGCGCCGCGGGCTGCCGCCCCCCAGGTCCAGGTACGGCCGGCGGCAGGCGGCCGAGGCGCACAGCCCGCCCGGCATTCGCTGGTGATCGGCCAGCAGGACGGCCAGCGCCAGGGCCGAGGAGGCCAGGAACCACTCCCCCCACGGCGCGTAGTCGTCGCCGTCCACGTGCAGGTGCCACGGGGTCGTGTCCCCGTGGTTCGTCAGGCGGGGCGCCCGCGCGGCCGTCGCCAGAAGATCGTTCAGCCGGGCGGCCGCCAGGTCGGGGCCGGCGGCGGCGAAGACGGCGACCAGCCGCTCCGCCGCGGCCCGCATCGCCGCCAGGTCGGCCTCGCCCAGGTCCAGGTCGCCGGTTTCGCCGTGGTCGCGCAGCACCCGCGCGACGGACTCCGCCGACGGCTCCTCGTGCAGCAGCGCGACGCACAGGGCCACGGCCCGGGCCGCCATCGCTTTGGTCGAGTGAACCGCCACGCCAGCAGCGTATGCCCGCGGACACGGAAACGGCGGGGCTCCCCCAGCCCCGCCGTACCGCGTCGAACCTGACGAGAGCTCAGCCGCCGCAGGCCGCGAAGACGTAGCTGTCCTTCAGGAGCGAATAGTGGTCCCGGACCTTGACGGCCCCGGTTTCGGTGTCGATCTGGACGATCGTCATCTTGTTCGCCTTGCCGTCGGGGTACTGCACGAGGTGCAGCGTCACCTGCCGTTCGCCGGTCCAGTCGATCATGTTGAGGTCGCCGGCCGGCAGCTTGACCTTCCGCTTGGCGATGACCTGGTCGCTCTGCATGTCGTACAGGACGAGCCGGGACTTGGCGCCGCCCATGACGACGTTCGCGGTCGTCCGGCCGTCGGCCGCGAGAGCCGACGGGGAGTTCGCGGCGACGATCTGCGGCGGCGTGGCCCGGTACAACTGCTCGCCGGACTCGCTGTAGGCGATCAGGTCCGTGACGGACTCGTCGGCGGAGACCTCGGTCAGCAGTTCGCCGCCGTCGGCGCTGAAGCCGAGCAGCGTCTGCCGGCCGGGCGTCGAGCCGAGCAGGGCGCCGGTGGCCGTGTCGAAGATCCGCGTCTTCACCGCCTTGTCGGTGGCGAAGACGGCCGCGAGCCGGCCGCCGTCGTCGGAGAGCTGGAACGTCACGTCGTACTGGGCCACGCGCGGCAGCGCGTCCTTGGCGAAGACCTTCACCCCGCCCCCCATGGTCCGTACGGCCAGCCGCCCGGACTTGGTGAAGTACGCGACGCGCCGGCCGTTACCGCTGACGGCGATGGGCGCGACCTGGGTGTGCGACGACTTGCCGTTCGCCTCGCGGGCGATGGTCTCGGCGTCGGGCAGGGAGCCCTTCTCCCCGCTGTGCATCATCAGCCGCCACTCACCGCACGGCCGCTGCTCGCCCTTGACCGTGCAGCCCTTGATCGAGGCGTAGCGGATGCCGTCGTGGTGGTCATGTGGCATGGCCTGGGCGGCCTGAGGCGCGGTCACCAGGGCGGCCAGCCCCGCCGCGATCGCCACGGCGATCCTGATCTTCATCGTCGTCACTCCCCCGCCACTCTGAAGGCGTACCTGGTCTTGCTGATCGAGTACTTGTCCGTCTGCGTGGCGGCGCCGGTCTCCGTGTCGACGGTGAACTCCCGTACCACCGCCGTCGAGCCTTCGTCACCTGTCTGCACGAGCACCGTGAGCCGCCCGTCCGCGCTCCACTGGGCGAGGTACGGCGTCTGTGCCGGCTTCAGCGCCAGATCCACGCCCGCGGAGAGGTCCCCGGTCTCCAGGTCGTAGATCCGCAGCCGAGGGGCCTTCTTGGCTTCCTCGTCCCCGGAGATGATCACCGCGACGGTCTTGCCGTCGGCGGCCAGCGCGGTCATGGCGGAGTTCGCCACGACCTGCGACGGCGTGCGCCTGACCGAGGTGCCGTCGGCCCGGTACGCGATCAGCGTGAGGGTGTTGTCGCGGTTGAAGCGCTGGGCCAGCACCTCGCCCCCGTCAGCGCTGAAGCCGTTCATCGAGTCCTTGGCGGGCAATTCGACGATCTTGCCGGTGGCGATCGTGACCACCTTGGACGGGACGCGCTCCTTCTCATCGGTGGAGTCGACCAGCAGCCTGTCCCCCTGGGGCGACAGGTACAGGCTGAGCGGGCTCGTCCCGTACCGCTTGGGCACCAGGGACGCGGCCAGTACCTTGACCGCTCCGCCCGCCGCCTGCCGTACGACGATGCGGTGGTCGCCGGCCCGCTCGTAGGCGATCACGCGGCCGTCGCCGCTGATGGCGAACACGCCGGCGTCGTCGAGTTTCCTGCCCTTGCCGTCGATCTCGGTGGCGGCGGCGTCCTTGACGGTGAGTTTCCCGCCGTCACGCGTGATCAGCTGCCAGTGGCCGCAGGGGTAGGTGGTCTCGTTCTTCTTGTCGGTGCAGGTCTTGATCCAGGCCGCCCGGACCTGGGAAGGGCCTGCTTGGGCGTGCGCGGCGGGGGGAGTGATCCCCAGCCCGCCGATGACCGCCGACGCGAGGAGCGCGGCGGTCGCTGAGGTGTACCTCATGGTGGTGTTCCCTTCACTCGTCCGGTTAGATACCGGCGGAGTGAAACGGGTTGATCACAGGTGAGACACATTCATGTGCCCGCCAGGACAGGGAGTCAGCGCAACGGGCGGCGGCCCGCGAAGCCCAGGGCCGTGCGGTGATACCAGGTCAGCTCGGTCTCGCCCTCGATCCAGCACAGGCGTACGGACACCCCGTCGAGCACGGCGGGAAAGTCGATGAGGACCGGCGCGATCCCCTTCACTTCGATGCCCTGCCCGGTCCAGGTGCTCAGGATCTCCTCGATGCGCGCCTCGATCGCCTTCATCTCGGGGATGCCGCCCAGCGTGGATACGCCGGCGTTCTCGCGGTCGAAGGCGATCTCGGCCAGGTCGGCGCGGGCGGCGATCAGCACGCCGGCGTCGTCGATGACCGACGGCATGAGCGAGCGCGCCTCATCGAGGGTGAACGTCCTGGCCATGCCCGAACGCTATCGGGTGGGCAAGGGATCCGGCGAACGCCACCGGCTGGGCGCGTAGGCGCTCGGCGCCGTCACCGGTTGGGCTCGTAGGCGCGCACGAGCAGCTGCTCGGCGTCGTCGAGGTAGGCGTCGAGGAAGGCGGCGGCCTCGTCCGGCCGGTCGGCCTCGAGCAGCTCGAGGAGCTTGCGGTTGCGGGTGACGAACGGCTCGTGGAAGGCGCGCGGATTCTTCATGACGTGGAAGACGAGCCGCAGCTCGGCCAGGAGCTGGCGCATCGCCTCGTCGAGCCGGGGGCTCTGGTTGAGCGTCACCAGCGCCTGGTGGAAGCGGATGTTGGCGGTGCCCACGCCGCGCCAGTCGTCGTCGGCGGCGGCCCGCTCGGCGTCGGCCACGGCCTCCCTGATCACGGCCAGCTCCTGGCCGCTCGGGCGGCGCCGGACGGCCGCGCCCTCGATCACCCGGCGTACGCGGTAGAGGTCCGCGACGTCCTCGGCCGACAGGATCCGTACGAACACGCCCCTGTTGAGCCGGTGGTCCAGCAGCCCTTCGTGGCCGAGCAGCCGGAACGCCTCGCGCAGCGTGTTGCGCGACACGCCCAGCGCGTCCGCGATGGCCTCCTCGGACAGGCGCTGACCTGGCTCGAAGAAGCCCTCGGTGACGCGGTCGCGCAGGATGTCGGCCACCCGCTCGGCCGTGCTGCTGCGGCCCAGCCTGGACCGGTCATGTTCGAGATCCGCAAGAGGGCTGTCCGCCACGTCGTCCACAGTCAACAGGGAATCATCCAACAAACCTCTTGTCGAATTGTTCAACGATCCTTATGTTGATAGGAACCCCCTGATCGAAGGAGCGACGATGACAGGCTCCACGCGGCAGACCCGGCGGGTGATCCTCGCCAGCCTGATCGGCACCTCTTTGGAGTGGTACGACTTCTTCCTTTACACGACCGCGGCGACGCTGGTCTTCGGCAAGCTGTTCTTTCCCACCTTCGACCCGCTCAACGCGACCCTGCTGGCCCTGACGACCAACGCGGTCGCGTTCGTGGCCAGGCCGCTCGGCGGGATCGTGTTCGGCCACTTCGGCGACCGCGCGGGCCGCAAGACCGTGCTGGTCGTGACGCTGCTGGTGATGGGCGTCTCGACGTTCCTCATCGGCGTGCTGCCCGGCTACGACAGCGTCGGCGCGCTCGCGCCGGTCCTGCTGGCCACACTCAGGTTCATACAGGGGCTGGGCCTGGGCGGCGAGTGGGGCGGCGCGGTCATCATGTCGCTGGAGCACGGCGACGACCGCCGTCGCGGCTTCAACGCCAGCTGGCCGCAGGTGGGCGTGCCCGCCGGATACGTGCTGGCCACCGGGACGCTGGCGATCCTGTCGTTCACGCTGTCGGACGCGGCGTTCCTGTCGTGGGGCTGGCGGGTGCCGTTCCTGCTGTCGGGCGTGCTGGTGCTGGTCGGGCTCTGGGTCCGGCTGAAGGTCACGGAGTCGCCGCTGTTCACGGAGCTGGCCCAGCAGGGCGCCAAGGCGAAGATGCCGCTGCTGGAGGTGCTGCGTACGCACCCGCGCGCGCTGCTGTCGGCCTTCACCGCGCGCATCGGCGTGGACGTGGCCTTCTACACCTTCACCGCCTACATCCTGGTCTACATCACCGGCCCGCTGAAGCTGGAGCGCTCGGTGGGGCTGAACGCGGTGCTGATCGCGTCCGCGCTGCAGCTGGCGCTGATCCCGCTGTTCGGCGCGCTGTCGGACCGGATCGGCCGGCGGCCCGTCTACTTGGCGGGCGTCATCGGCGCCGCGGTCTGGGTGTTCGTCTTCTTCCTGCTGCTCGACACCAAGTCGTTCCCGCTGATCGCCCTGGCCGCGATCGTCGCGCTCATCACCCACGCGGCGATGTACGGCCCGCAGGCCGCGTTCATCGCCGAGCTGTTCAGCACCAGGCTGCGCTACAGCGGCGCGTCCATGGGATACCAGGTCGCCGGGATCGTCGGGGGCGCGCTGGCGCCGATCATCGCGCTGAAGCTGTTCGCCGCGTACGGCACCACGACGGCGGTCTCCCTCTACGTGGTGGCCGCGCTGGCCGTCACGGCCGTCGGCCTGGCCATCGCGCCGGAGACCCGCGACCTGGACATCACCGCCGACCCCGGCGACATCGCGCAACGAGTCTGAACGCCCTACCTTCGGCCGGAAACCGTCGGCCGTACCTCCGCAAGTCTGCCGCGAAATGCGCGGGCGGTGGCTGCCACCGCCGCCCGCGCGGGAGGTCTCCGTGCGCATCACCCTGTCGGTCATCCTGGTCCTCGCCGCATTGCTCGCGATCCCCACCGTCATCGGGGCGATCGGCGGCCTGGAGAGCACCGAAGGCGGCGAGATCGCCGTCGTCCGCGACGGCGGCTGGTTCGACGACAACCAGGTACGCCAGGTCATCGACCCGGGCTCCGGCCTGACCTGGACGGGCATGTGGTCCTCCGTCCACCCCTATCCCGCGCAGCAGCGCTTCTACACGATCACCGCCGACGCCAAGCGCGCCACCACGCTCGGCGTGGACGTGGTGACGGTGCCGAGCAGCGACGGCGTGAACCTGGGCATCGAGGGCACCTTGTACTTCACGCTCAACCTCGACCACGACACGCTGAAGAAGTTCGACGACAAGTACGGCACGCGCACGTACCGCGCCCAGAACGGCGAGTCGCCGGCCGCGTGGGACGGCGACGACGGCTGGTCGGCGTTCTTCGGCCAGGCCGTCCGCCCCGTGGTGGACAACGCGCTGCGCGGGCAGCTGGGCAACATGCGCTGCGCCGAACTCGTCCCCTCCTGCTCCCTGCTGGCGAACACCGCGCTCAAGGACCAGGGCGCCGACACCAAGACCCAGGACAGCAACACGAACATCACCAGGGTCCAGAACGCCGTCAACGCCACCCTGGCCCGGGACCTGCCCGAGACGCTGGGCGGCGAGTTCTTCACCGGCCTGCGGTTCACCCTGGCCAAGGTGACGCTGCCGGTGGAGGTGCAGCAGGCCGTGGACAGATCGCTGGCCGCCAACGCCGCCGTCTCCGAGGCCCAGGCCCGGGTGGCCCAGGCCAAGGCCGAGTCGGCCGCGAACCAGGCCCGGCAGGAGGGCTACGACAAGTGCCCGGCCTGCGCCGAGATCGACAAGCTCAAGTCACTCCCCCAGGGCATCACCGTCTACGCCCCGGGAAACCCGCAGTCCATCGTGGTCCCGGCCCGCTGAGTTGGTCCCGGCCCGCTGAGTTGATCCCGGTCCACGCAGTGATCTCGGCCCGCTGAGTGATTCCCGGCCCGTTGAGTGATCTCGGCCCGTTGAGAACCGTCCGGGCACTCGTGTGCGATAGCTGAGGTGTGAAACGGTTCCACCTCAGCTGGCGCGAGCCTCCGGACGTCACCTCCGACAGCACGGACGCCGAGTTGATCGCCGCGATCGCCGCGGAGAGCGTCACGGCGCTGCGCCTGCTCCACCGCCGGCACGCCCCCTGGCTCAGAACCCGGCTGGCCCGCCGCTGCGCCGACCCCGACGCGGTGGACGACGCCCTGCAGGACACCTTCCTCGCGGTATGGAAGGCGGCGGCCCGCTTCGACGGGGGCAACGCGGCGGGCTGGCTGTGGACGATCGCGCTGCGCCGCCTCGTCTCGGCCCTGCGCGGCCGCGGCTCCCACCGGTTCGGCCCGCACCGGTTCGGCAGCGGGCCGGTCGACGGGCGGGCCCTCGATGAGCGGGCCGTCGAAGAGCACGCCATCGCGTCGGCCGAGGACGTCGCGCTCCTCGGCGTCGAGCACGGGGACCTCGGCGCCGCCCTCAACCGCCTCTCGCCGGAGCTGCGCGCGGTCATCCAGGCGACCGTTCTCGACGGGCTGACCGTCAAGGAGGCGTCCCGGCTGCTCGGCGTCCCGGAAGGAACCATCAAGACCCGGGCGATGCGGGCGCGGGCTCGGCTCAGGGAGGAACTCGCATGAGCTGGCACATCACCGACGATCTCATGGACGCCTACCGGTCAGGCGGGCTCGATCCCGCCCGGGCGATGTCCGTGGACGCGCATCTCGGCGGCTGCCCGGACTGCCGGGCGGCGGTGCCGTACGAAGAGGACTGGCTGCGGGACTCATGGCGGCGGCTGGAGGCCGAGGTGCTCAGCCCGCGCCCGTCGCCGATGGAGCGGCTGCTGCGGTTCTGCGGCGTCCCCCAGCACGTGGCCAGGCTGCTGACCGTCACGCCGACGATGAGCGGGGCATGGGTCGCCGCGGTGGTCGCGGCGCTGACGTTCGCGGTGCTCGCGGCCAGAGAGTCGGCCACGTTCCTGCCGCTGTTCCTGGCCGTCGCGCCGGTACTGCCGCTGGCCGGGATCGCCCTCGCCTACGGGCCGCGGGTGGATCCGGTGCACGAGTCGCTGGCCGCGACCCCGCTGTCGGGGGCGCGCCTGCTGCTGATCAGGGCCACCGGCACGCTGGCCGTCGCCGTGGTGCTGGCCGCGGGGGCGTCGCCGCTGCTGCCCGCCCCCGCGTGGCTGAGCGCCGCGTGGCTGCTGCCGTCGCTCGCCATGACGTCCTGCTGCCTCCTGCTGTCGTCGCGGCTGCCCGTGCCGCTGTCCGCGCTCATGACGGGCGGCCTCTGGCTCCTGGGGGTGGCCGCCGTCGGCGGCGCCACCGGTGACCTGCTCGCCGCCTTCGGGCTCGCCGCGCAGATCGGGTACGGCTGCGCGGCCCTGCTGATGTCCCTACGCCTCTACTCCAAGGTGACCGCCTGATGCTCCATATCCGTGACCTGACCAAGAAGTACGGCCACAAGCAGGTGCTCGACGGGCTGACCCTGTCCGTCGGCCCCGGCGTGACCGGCCTGCTCGGGCCGAACGGCGCGGGCAAGACCACGCTGCTGCGCTGCCTGGCGACCACGCTCTCCTACGACAGCGGCCACGTCGACGCGTTCGGCCTGGACCCCGCGCAGGCGACCCAGCGCACCGCGCTGCGGCGCAGGCTCGGCTACCTGCCGCAGGACCCGGGCCACTACCCGCACTTCACCGCGTTCGACCTGGTCGACTACGTGGCGATACTCAAGGAGCTGACCGACAGGCGGCACCGCCACAGCGAGGTGCGGCGGGTGCTGGCCGAGGTGGACCTTACCGACCAGGCCAGGACGAAGGTCCGCAAACTGTCCGGCGGCATGCGTCAGCGGCTGGCCCTGGCCCAGGCTTTGCTGGGCGAGCCGGAGCTGCTGATCCTGGACGAGCCGACCGTGGGCCTGGACCCGGAGCAGCGGATGCTGTTCAGGGCGCTCGTCTCCCGGCTCGGCGAGAGCCGTACGGTGCTCCTTTCCACCCACCAGACGGAGGACGTCGCGGCGCTCTGCGAGCGCGTGGTCACTATGGCCCGCGGCCGCGTCGTCTTCGACGGAACCCCGGGCGGGCTGGCCGCCACCGCGGCCGGGCAGGTGTGGTTGTCGGACCGGCCGCCGACGGAGTCGCGGCTGTTCTGGCGCACCGCCGACGGCCGCTACCGCACCCTCGGCGACCGCCCGCCCGGGGCCGAACCCACCGATCCAGGTGTGGAGGACGGCTATCTGCTGCTGATCGGGGAGGCCGCGTGACCGACGATCCATTGACGGGAGCGGCCACACGACGGCGCGACTGTCCACTGACGGCAGGCGCCGCACGACGGCGCGGCTGTCCTCTGGCGGAAGCGATCACATGTCCGAGCCCGCTGACAGAAGTGGCAGTATGACAGGGCAGCTTTTCCGGGTCGAGCTGCGCCGGATGGCCAGGCATCCGCTGGTGTGGGGCATGGCCGCGCTGGTCCTGGCCGTGCAGCTGCACCTGAGCCGGGATCAGCAGCCGGACCGCACCGTCGATCCGGTCCACGCCGCCGGGATCGCCGCCTGCCTGGCCGGGGCGCTGCTCGTGGTGGCGAGCCTGGCCGTGTCACGCGACGGGCGGCATCGGATGCCGGAGCTTCTCGCGGGTCTGCCGGGGCGGGCCGAGGTGCGTACCAGGGCGGTGCTGTTCGCGGCCATCGTGGTCTCCGTGGTGGGACAGGCGCTGGTCGTCGGCGGCTACCTGCTGGTACGGGCGCTGAGCGGGCCCGCCGGCGGGCGGCTGGACGTGTTCGAGCCGCTGACCGCGCTCGGCGTCGGCGCGCTGGCCGCCACCCTCGGCGTGGCCGTGGGCCGATGGTTCCGCTGGCTGATCGCGGGGCCGGTGGTCGTGGCCGGGCTGGGGTTGCTCATCTTCTTCAACACCAACCCCGGCACCTGGTGGCTGCCGGTGATGCAGACGCACTGGATGGACTGGCCCGACCGGCCGACCGGCCCCCACCTGGTCTACGTCCTGGCCTTGGCCGTGCTGGCGGGCCTGGTCGCGCTGCTGCGGCACGGGCGCCGGTCGGTAACGCTCGTCGCGGCCGTGGTCGCGCTGGCCGTCGCGGTGCCCGCGGGGGCCACCGCGGCGGCGGTACGGCCCGTGGCCCTCTTCCCGACCGGAAGAACACTGACCATTGACGACGTCGACACGCGCGTGCGGGAGAAGTACTTCGGCCGGGACGCCTACCGGTGCGAGCGGCGTGAGGGAGTCCGCTACTGCGCCTTGTCGGACTACGCGTCGTGGATCCCGCTGTGGGCCGGAGTGGTCGCGCCCATCGTCCGCGCCGTGCCACCGGGCGCGCGCGATCGTGTTCCCCTGGTGAAGCAGTACACCTCGACCTGGTGGTACACGGATGAAGATCGGGTCGCCATCGCGCCCATGGCGTGGGGCGCGTCTGACCAGCGCAAGCTGCTGGCGCAGAGCGTCGCGCTCGACATCATCGACGACTTCGACAACGCGTGCGACGCGCGTGGACAGGCCCGCATCGTCGTCGCCCTCTGGCTGATGGGGCAAGCCTCGGCGATGGCCCTCCCTCAGGAAACCCTGAACATGGACGGGCGCACGGCCGTACGCTCCCTCATCGACTACGGGGACAGCGAGATCGGATACGCCAAGCTCCTGCTCCAGTCCTCCGGCGCCCGGGAACGCGTCTGGGCCAACTGGGACACGCTCATGCGCCCCGCCACCACCGTCGAGCAGGCGCTTGCGCTGCTCGGACTCCCCCAGCGCTACCCGATCACCAAGCCGAAAGGGACCCCATGTCGATGACCGCGCGAAGAATCGCGCCCACGCCCGGAACCGCGCCTCCACCCACGCCCGGGACCACGTCTCCGCGCGCGCCTGGGACCGCGCCGACAAGCCCGCCGACGACCTCGCCGGCAACCGTGCCGAGGACGGCGCGGCTCGCGGTGTCGCTCCTGCTCCTGCGGCCGCTCGTCCGGGCCATCGACTGGGCCCCACTGGCGGTGGTCACGCTCTTCACCGCCGGGCTGGTCACGCTGGCCGACTTCGGGCAGCCGCTCACCAGCGCCATGGGGCTCATCCTGCTGCGGATCTCCGGCACGCTCCTGGGCTCCGCCGCCGCCTTCGCGCTGGTCGACGCCATGTCCGGCGGCCCGGAGCCGGTGCCACACCGGCTGCGGCAAGCTCAGCGGTGCCTGCTCGCCGGCGGCGTCGCCGTCGCCGTCTGGCTGGGCGCCTTCGCCTACGTGCTGTCGAGGCTGCCGGAGGAGACCCTGTTCCCGGTCGGGGACATGCTGATCGAGGTGGGTGTCTGCCTGGGCATCGGGCTGGCGGCCGCGGCGACCGCCGTCCGGTACGCCGCCGGACGGCAGGCCGCCATGGCCGCCGTGGTCGTGCAGCTCGTTCTGGTGCTGGGCACGATCCTGCTGCCGCCGGAGGTCAGGCTGTGGCCGCCGACGTGCGGGTTCGGTCATTGGGACGAGGCGCACCGGTTCTGGCTGTTCGCGTTGCCGGTGCCGTACCTGTGGCTGGTGGTGTCAGGCCGTGACCTTCGGTGACTCGTCGGCGCGGGGACGGCGCCAGGAGCCCTTGAAGGCGGCGATCGAGAGCAGGAAGACCACCTGGCCGGCCAGCGCCACCCACAGCCAGGTTCCCCACCCGCCGCCGGCCTTCACCACCATCGGCGAGATCACCAGCAGAGCCACGATCATGACCCGGACCACCATGCCCCACAGGCCCAGTGCCGCGCCCTGGAGCCGGGAGTCGACGTCTTCGGCGTCCTCGGAGAAGTTCGCCATCCAAGGGACGTAGGCGACGCCCAGGACCAGGAACAGGATCGCGTAGACCAGGGTGACGTGACCGACCGTGGCGCTCGTACCGACGAGGCTGATGAAGTAGGCGAGCGTCGCGACCGTCAGCACGATGCCCACGGCCGTGAACGGCTTGCGCAGCTCCAACCGGTCGGAGATCCGGCCGACCACGATGACGGCCAGCGCGTTGAGCAGGATGCCCAGGGCGACGACGCGGTTGGCCTCGGCGGTCTCCATCCGGAAGGAGTCGGCCAGGATCGTCTGACCGAAGATCGCGAAGGTCCAGTAGAGCACCTGCCAGCCGGTGTTGCCGAGCACGTGGGCCCAGAGGTGCGGATGCCGGAACAACTCCTTCACCTTGCCCGGATCGATCTTCTCCTCGGAGACCACCGCCTCTTCCTGCCGCATGATCTGCGCCCGCAGGGCCGCCGACGGCTCGGCGATCTGCCAGACGATGATCCCGCACAGGATCAGCGAGACGACGCCCATGATGATCGCCTGTGACTGCCAGGCGTTGCCGAACATCGGCAGCGTGAAGCCGGCGATGAACGAGGCGAGGAAGGAGGCGCCGACCGGCCCCCAGGTCCAGAACGCGAACGCCTGCGCGCGGCCCAGGCGCGGCGAGAAGTCGCGGACGAGCGAGGCGGTGATGGTGATGCCCGCGCCCTCGATGAACAGCATCAGGCAGCGCACCGCGAACAGCTCGCCGACCGAGTCCACGGTGGCCAGCAGGAAGTTGCAGGCCGCGGTGACGGTCAGCGTGGGCACCAGGATCGTGACCCGGCCCCACCGGTCGGACAGGATGCCGCCGAACCCGGCCGACAACCCGCCCACCAGCACCGAGACGGCGGCGATCTGCCCGTAGACCGTCAGGGACATCTTCAGGTCGTCCAGCAGCAACGGCAGGATGGTGGCGATCGTCGTCTCGAAATTGGCCACCAGACTCGCCAGCACGGCGATCGCCAGGAGCCAGACCCGTCGGCGGCCGACGGGGTACACGCTCAACTCGCGGACATAGAACGGCTTCATTACCCGGTCCTTAGGGGACGGTGCGTGACTGTCGCTCTAGAACGCGTTTCTAGTTGCTGTTGAGTTTGCCGCTTTATCCAGATAAGTCAAGATTTGTGGCTATCACGATGTGATCTCGGTCACACAGCCAGCGTTGTGATTGAATCGCGGCCATTTCGCAGAACACGGGTCCCTTTATAGGCATAAACTGCGCGCCTGTGAGCCTGCCTGTACGTGAACGTTCCCCCCGGCCGGGCGGCGGTCGACACCGCCGTCCCGTGCCCACGTCCCTGCCGCCGGACGCCCCTGTCCTCGTCCTCGCGGTGCCGGGCAGCACCTCGGGCGTGGCAGCGGAGATCGCGGCCGTGGTACGCGTCGACAACCCTCAGATCGAGGTACGCCTCACCAGCGTTACCGATCTTGCCGATTCGCTCCCCTCGGGGCGCGAGTCGATCGTGGTGCCGCTGCTGACCTGGGACGATCCGATCGTCCTGGCCGAGATCGGCAAGGCCGTCGCGGCGTCCGGGTCGAACGCGGTCGTGACGGAGGCGCTCGGCCCGCACCCGCTGCTGGCCGAGGCGCTGCACATCAGGCTGGCCGAGCGCGGCCTGGCCAGGGCCGACCGGGTCCGGCTGCTGAACGTCTCCAGCCCCGTCGACGCCATCATCCTCGGCACGGTCGGCGGCGAGCGGGCCGTGCACGCCGTCCAGGCGACCGCGGTGCTGCTCGCCTCGCGGCTCACGCTCCCCGTGGTCGCCGCCTCCCTCGACAGCGATCCGGGCGTGCCGGTGGCGGCCGAACGGCTGCGGGCCGCCGGCGCCACGCGCCTGGCCATCGCCCCCTGCCTGATCGGCCACGAGGCGTCGGCGGAGGTGGTCGAGCAGGCCGCCACGGCGGTCCGCGCGGGCCACTCCGAGCCGCTCGGCGCGCACAGCGCGGTGGCCGAGCTCGTCGCGCGGGCTTACGGAAGCCAGCTCGCGACCTGACAACGCTGTCGATCCGACAACGCTGTCCGGGCCGCCGCGGACCAACCGCGGCGGCCTGAACGCATGATCCGAGCCGCCCGGTGCGGGCGGCTCTCAAGCCTCGGGCTTGACCAGTGCCGCCGTGCTCTCGCGGACGATGAGGTCCGTGGCCAGTTCCACGCGTCGGCTCTCCGGGGCCTCCCCGCGCTTCATGGCCAGGACCGTGCGCGTCGCCAGGGCGGCCATCTCCTGCAGCGGCTGGCGGACCGTGGTGAGCGGGGGCCAGGCCGACTTCGACAGCGGCAGGTCATCGAAGCCGACGACGCTCAGATCTTCGGGTACGCGCAGACCGCGCTGGCGGGCCGCCTCGAAAACGCCGAAGGCCATGAGGTCGCTGCCCGCGAAGATCGCCGTCGGCGGGTCGGGCAGGGAGAGCAGGGCATGGCCCTGGTCGTGGCCGGAATCGACCAGGAAGGTGCCTCTGCGGATCAGCGTGGGGTCCACCTCGACGCCCGCGGTCTCCAGCGCCGCCCGGTAGCCGTCGATGCGCGCCTGGCTGCAGAGCATGTCGCCCGGCCCGCTGATCATGCCGACCCGGCGATGGCCCAGCTCCAGCAGGTGGCGGGTGGCCGCCAGGCCGCCGTGCCAGTTGGTGGCGCCCACCGAGACCACGCCCGGCGCCGGCTCGCCCTCCGGATCGACCACCACGAACGGCAGTGAACGGGCGCTCAGCTGCGCCTGGACCCCGGTCGAGAGCTTGGAGGCCACGACGACCACGCCGTCCGTCCGCCGCGAGGCCAGCCGGTCCAGCCAGTCTCTGCCGGGTCCCGCGTGGGTGTGCAGGACCGACATGACGACGCTCGCCCCCGCGTCGCGGGCCGCGGACTCGGCGCCGCGGACGATCTCCATCGCCCACGGTGACTCGATCTCGGCGAACACCAGGTCCACCAGGCCCGAGGGCGTGTCGTCCTGGCTGGTGCGCCGCTGGTAGCCGTGCTCGTGCAGCAGCCGTTCGACGCGGTGGCGAGTCTCTGGGGCCACTTCGGGACGGCCGTTGATGACCTTGGACACCGTGGGGATCGAGACCCCGGCCTCCTCGGCTATCAGGGCGATCGTCACCCGCCTCTTCGCTGGCATGAGCCGGAGTCTAACCGAAACTTTCGGCCCTGAGTCGGGATCACCTCCACGATGGCTATTGACGCATTACAGAGAGGTTACTTATGCTCCGGGCAACGAAATTATCGGGGGTTTTACGAAACTTTCAGCAGCGGAGAAGGGAACCCCTATGAGGCGCAGTCTCGTACTGGTCGCCACGGCCTTACTCCTCGCCGGCTGCGGCGGTGGCGGGACCGCGGAGCCCGCACAGAACGGCAAGCCGGCCTCGGCCGCGAAAGTGACGCTCGAATGGTGGCACTTGTCGACCTCCGAGCCGTTGAAGACGCTCTGGGCGACCAGGGCCAAGGAGTTCCAGGCCGCGCATCCCAACGTCACCATGAAGCTCACCGTCCTGGAGAACGACGCCTACAAGGCCAAGATCACCACGCTCACGCAGTCGGGCAAGGCGCCCGACCTGTTCGCCACGTGGGGCGGTGGCGTCCTGAAGCAACAGATCGACGCGGGCCTGGTCAAGGACATCACCAGCGACGTCGCTCCTGTCCTGGACGGCTTCACCAAGGCGTCGCTGGCGGCCTACCAGTTCGACGGCAAGACGTACGCGCTGCCGACCGACATCGGGATGGTCGGCTTCTGGTACAACAAGCAGCTCTTCGCCAAGGCGGGCATCACCGCGCCGCCCGTCACGTGGACGCAGTTCCTGGATGCCGTCAAGAAGCTGAAGGCGTCGGGAACCACCCCGATCGCGCTGGCCGGCAAGGAGAAGTGGCCCGGCCACTACTACTGGGCCTACCTGGCCATGCGCATCGGCGGGCTGCCCGCCCTGCAGCAGGCCGGGGTGGACCACGACTTCACCAAGCCCGACTTCGTCGCCGCCGGCCAGCAGCTCAAGGCGCTGGTCGACCTGCAGCCGTTCCAGAAGGGCTTCCTGGGCGCCGGCTACGGCACCCCTGACGGCCAGGCCGCGACCATGTCCAACGGCAAGGCCGCGATGGAGCTGATGGGCCAGTGGGCGCCGAGCGTGCAGGCGTCCTCGGGCAAGGGGCTCGGCGACAACCTGGGCTTCTTCCCCTTCCCGACGGTCGACGGCGGCAAGGGCGCGATCACCGAGGCGTTCGGCGGCGGCGGGGGCATCTCGGTGGGCGCCGACGCGCCTCCGGAGGCGGTGGAGTTCGTGAAGTTCATGACCGAGAAGGGCAATCACGCCAAGGCCGTCGAGGCCGGAGGGGTGCTTCCCGTGCTGAAGGGCGAGGAGAGCGCGGTCAAGGACGCCAACCTGAAGGTGGTGGCCCAGTCGCTGGCCTCCGCCACCGGCTTCCAGCTCTTCCTCGACCAGGCGTACCCGCCCGCGGTCGGCCAGGAGGTCAACGACAGCGTGGCGCAGCTCATCGGCGGCACCAAGACGCCCCAGCAGGTCGTCGAGGCCATCACGGAAGTGGCCAAGAGCGAATGACGACGCTGACCCGGGGGCCGGCGACGTCCACGCTCCCGGCCCCCGCCTCCCCCTCCCGGGGGCGGCGGCGCGGCTGGGTGACGATCGCGCTGTTCGTGCTGCCCGCGCTGGTGCTGTTCCTGCTGCTCGTCGTGGCGCCGATCCTCATCGCCTTCTACGCCAGCGCCTTCAAGTGGAACGGCTTCGGCGGGCTGCCGACGAACTTCATCGGGCTGGACAACTTCACCCGGCTGTTCGGCACGGAGGTCTTCCGGGACGACGTCTGGCACCTGGCGGTCCTCGTCGTCCTGACCGTCGTGGTGCAGTTGCCCATCGCGCTGGGCATCGCCATGCTGCTCAACCAGCGCATCCGCGGGCGGACGCTGTACAGGCTGGTGTTCTTCGCGCCGTACGTGCTCTCCGAAGTGATCACCGGCGTGCTGTTCTCACTGATCCTGTCGCCGGACGCGGGGGTGGCCAACCGGATCCTGGGCCTGGTCGGGCTGAACTCCGACTGGCTCGCCGATCCCGACACCGTGATGCTGTCGCTCTTCCTGGTCATGACGTGGAAGTACTTCGGCTTCCACATGATGATCTACCTGGCCGGGCGGCAGAACATCCCCGACGAGCTGATCGAGGCCGCCCAGATCGACGGCGGCACTGCGTGGCGGGTGTTCTGGCACGTCACGCTGCCGTTGCTGGGGCCGACGATCAGGATCAGCGTATTCCTGTCGGTCATCTACACGATCCAGCTGTTCGACCTGGTCTGGATCCTCACCCAGGGTGGGCCCTCGCACTCCTCGGAGACGATGGCCGTCACGATGTTCGAGTTCGGGTTCAAGCGGTCCCAGGTCGGCTACGCCAGCGCGATCAGCGTGGTGATGTTCGCCCTCAGCCTCGTCTTCGCCCTCGCCTACCAGCGCTTCGTGATGCGCCGCGACCTCGAGGGCGCGACCACCAGGATGGGAGACCGCCGATGAGACGGCAGACGCTGCCCCTGCACGTGATCGCGTGGATCGTCGGCGCGTTCATCCTCATCCCGGTGATCTACGCGCTGCTCGGCGGCTTCAAGAGCACCGCCCAGCTGTCGGTCAACCCGTTCGGCCTGCCCGACCCGTGGGTCCCGGCGAACTACACCGACGTGCTCACCCAGGGCTCGTTCTGGCGGCAGCTGTGGAACAGCACGTTCATCGCGCTGGCCTCGACCGTGCTCGTCGTCGCGCTGTCGGCGCTGGCCGCTTTCGTCTTCGCCAGGTTCGCCTTCCGCGGCAGGGAGATGCTGTTCACGCTGTTCACGATGGGGCTGATGTTCCCGTTCGCGGTGGCGATCCTGCCGATCTTCGTGCTGCTGCGTACGTTCGGCCTGCTCGACAGTCCGCTCGGCGTGATCCTGACGCAGGCCGCCTTCGGACTGCCGCTGACGATCCTCATCCTGCGCGGCTTCTTCAGGAGCATCCCCGGCGAGATCGAGGAGGCGGCCACCATCGACGGCTGCTCGGCCTTCGGCTTCTTCTGGCGCATCCTGCTTCCGATGGCCCGGCCCGCGCTGGCCACCGTCTCCGTCCTGGCGATCGTCGGGAGCTGGAACAACTTCATGCTGCCGCTGGTCGTCTTCAGCGACGAGTCCGGATGGACGCTGCCGCTGGGCATCCAGCAGTTCCAGGGCCAGTACAGCACCGACACCGCCCGGATCCTCGCCTACCTCGTCCTGGCCATGGTGCCCGCACTCGGGTTCTACGCCATCGCCGAACGCCACCTGATCGGTGGCCTTACCGCTGGTGCCACGAAAGGGTGAACATGCTGCAGGTGTCCGGAAGCCGGCTCGTCACCGCCGACTCCACTCCGGTACGGCTACGCGGGGTGGGACTCGGGGGCTGGCTGAACATGGAGAACTTCATCACCGGCTACCCCGCCAACGAGACGGCGATGCGCGAGGCCGTACAGGGGGTGCTGGGCGAGGATCGGGCGGAGCTGTTCTTCGAGCGGCTGCTGACCTCGTTCTTCACCGAACAGGACGCGGCGCTGCTGGCCGGGCTGGGGGTGAACTGCGTGCGCATCCCGGTCAACTACCGCCGCCTCGAAGCCGACCAGCGGCCCTTCGAGGTCATCGAGCACGGCTTCCGCCACCTCGACCGGGTGGTCGACCTGCTCGGCTCGTACGGCGTGTACAGCGTCATCGGCCTGCACGCCCTGCCCGGCGCGCAGAACCAGCACTGGCACTCCGACAATCCCACCCATGTCGCCGCGTTCTGGAACCATCGCCACTTCCAAGACCGGGCCATCCACCTCTGGGAGGCCATCGCCGACCGCTACCGCGAGCACCCGTGGGTGGCCGGGTACAACCCGGTCAACGAGCCCGGCGATCCGAGCGGCAAGGTGATCGGGCCGTTCTACGACCGGCTGGTCAAGGCGATGCGCGCCGCCGATCCGCATCACGTGCTGTTCCTCGACGGCAACACCTACGCCACGGACTTCTCGATCTTCCGCGAGGTGTACGGGAACACGGTCTTCGTCTGCCACGACTACGCCCTGGCCGGGTTCGCGCACGGCGGGCCGTACCCCGGCTACACCCGCGGCGAGTGGTGCGACCGGAAAGAGCTGGAGCGGACCTTCCAGAAGCGGTCCCGCTTCCAGCGCGCCACGGGGACACCGCTGTGGGTGGGTGAGTTCGGGCCCGTCTACACCGGCCAACCCGAGATCGACGAGCAGCGCTACCGGATCCTGCGCGACCAGCTCGACATCTACGACGAGCACGGGGCCGGCTGGTCGCTGTGGACGTACAAGGATGTGGGGCTGCAGGGGCTGGTCCACGCGGCGGGGCCGTACCTCGACAGGTTCGGGGCGTTCATCGGCAAGAAGGGGCGGCTCGGCGCGGACCGGTGGGGCTCCACCATGGAGGAGTCGGCCGACGTCCTGGCGCCGCTGCACACGCTGCTCGACACCGAGGCGCCCGGCTGGGCTCCCTATCCGTGGGGGGCGCGATACCAGGCCGACGACCTGATCAGGCACATCCTCATCGCGCAGGCGATGCTGCCCGAGTACGCCGAGTTGTTCAGGGGGTTGTCCAACGACGACGTGGTGGAGCTGGCCGACTCCTTCGCTCTGGAGCAGTGCGTACGACGGCAGCCGCTGCTCGACCTGCTGGCCGCGAACCTGGGCAAGTAACCTGGGGCGCCGTCTTCTGAGGCTGCCTTCTGGCGACACGGCTGTGGCGTCACGCGGGATTGTCGGTGGCGCACCCTACGATGAGGCTCCTCACGGAGGGATACCCACATGCTGGACTCGCTGATCGTGCCCCTGTTCGTCACCACGGACCTGCCGCCGCAGGCGGACCTGGCCGAGTTCGGGGAGCTGCTGGCAGAGACGGCGCGGACGCTCGACCATGACGACGTGAGCTACGCCGCGTTCCTGGCGGGCAAGGTGTTCTGGCTCGACCGCCCGGTGCTGCCCCGGCAGCGGCCGCCGGCCGAGGGTGAGCCCCGGTTCGCGGCGCTGCTCGGCTACCTGGCCGCCTCCGGGACCGGGCACACCTCGCGCGACGTGGTGGCCGACGCGCGCCGGGCGATCGACGCCGCCGTCACCTCCCGCTACGGCGATGTGGGGGCTTCGCCCGCCGTGTTCGCGATCCGCGACCGCGACGTGCGGGAGCGCACCCCCGACACGGCCGTCTACGTTGGCACCCGCGACGCCGCCGCCGACCTGGTCACGGTCACCCGCCCCTACCTCTGACCCCGTCCGACGGCAGCGGCACAGGGGCCAGAGGTACGGACGCCAGACGTACAGGCGTCAAGGCGTGCAGGCGTCAGACGTACAGGCGCCAGGGGTGCAGGCGTCAGTGGCGTCAGCGCGGGGTCAGTTCGACGAACGACACGCCCGGCATCGGCAGGTTGAAGTCCACCGTCACCGCACCGCCCTCCGCCGTGACCACCGCCGCCGGGGTCAGCTCGTCCAGGGTGTTGTCCGAGCGCAGCTTGTCCCACTGGTGCTCCAGGGGCCAGTCGCCACCGCCCATCGCCCGCCAGACCGCCCCGATGTTGGAGTGCCACTCGTCGACACGGTGGTGGGTGAGCGTGTAGTCCCCGTCGAGACCCGCGACCGTCAGGGAGATCGCGCGCGACAGCTCCGGGGCCCCGTCGGCCTGCGCCTGGTTGAGCGTGCCGTTCCAGGCCAGCACCCCGACGCGTCCGTCCGCGTGCCGCGCCGCCCAGACCTCGACCCCGCCGGCGTCACCTTCGACCACGGTCGCCAGTTCCTCATCGCCCAGGCGGGTGGCCAGCGTGAGCGCGTGGAAGCGGGGCTTGCGCAGGTTGCCGACCGTCAGCAGGCCGAAGCCGCCGTGGAAGAGCCGTGGCGGGCGCCCCAGCTCCTCGAAGTGGTCCGAGGCCACCCAGTGCGACACGGCGGCCAGCCGGCCGGCCGCCGACTTCATGCCGTGCAGCAGGAACGTGGCCCCGAACGGCCCGTCCCCGATGCCGTGGAAGTGGGTCGGGGTGGGGCCCCACTCGGTCCACCAGATGGGGGTGTCCGGCATGCCGTACCTGGCCAGGGCCGGGCGCCAGTCGAGCGGGGCGTTGCCGTAGGTGTGGGTGGAGATGAAGTCGAGCTCCGCGCCCGATTCGGCGACGTGCGCGAGCAGCTCCTCCACCCAGCCGTTGGCCGCCGAGGCGGGCCCGCCGACCCGCAGCGACGGGTGCACGTTCTTCACAGCGGCGGCGCTGACGTCGTAGAGCAGGAAGTACTCCTCGGGCGTGCCCGTCCAGAAGACGGCGAGGTTGGCCTCGTTCCACACCTCGAAGGCCCAGTTCTCAATGAGCTCCTGGATCCCGTACCTGTCGACCAGGTGCTCGACCAACGCTCTGACCAGGTCGCTCCACGCCTCGAAGTCCTTCGGCGGGGACACGATCGCCTCGTAGCCGAACACCGTCTTGGACGGGTCGGCGGCCAGGTCGCGCGGCATGTAGCCGAGCTCGACGATCGGCCGCAGGCCGAGCGCCATGATCGTGTCGTAGACCTCGTCGACCTTGCCGAAGTCGTAGACCGCCTGGCCGTCGACCTCCTTGTAGACCCCGAGGTCGTCGCCGAAGATGGCGTGGGCGCGGACCGTCTCGACCCCGAACTCCGCGCGCACGACGCGCAGGGCCTCGGTGAGCTCCGCGCCGATGGGCCGGCCGCCCGTCTCGTCCTTGCTCAGCAGGTACGACAGGTGCTCGGAGCCGATCATGTACCGCCACGGCCGGGGCAGGTCGCGGGCCACGGCGGCGGCGTCGACCCGCACGCTGACCGCCGCCGGTCCGCCCGCCAGCGGAGCCGCCGGGACCGCCGCCGAGACGGGCCCGACGGTCTCCATGGAGGCGATCGCCGCGACCGTGTACGACGCCGCGCCGTGCCCTGTGTCGACATAGCGGCAGGCGGGCACGGCGGCCACGTCCACGTCGGGCTGCGACACCGCGACGCCATCCCTGTGCACCAGGTATCCGATCGCCTCCGGCACGGGCTCCCACGTCAGCGTCACGTGGCCGACGCCGGGGACGGCGCGCAGCCCGGCCGGCGCCTGAAGGCTCAGCTCGGCGGCCGGAACCGCCTGCCCCGACGCCTGGTGGATGCGTTCCCGCCAGTCACGGTGGGCGGCATCAGCCGTAGTCATCTGGGATTCCCCGATCTGTTGGAGGGTCAGTTGGCGGGAGGGACCCCCTGAACGGCCCACTCCTCGATTTCCATCACCGGACGGAGTTTCGCCTCGACGCCCGCGCCGCCGAAGTAACGGTGCAGGTCGCCGCCGGTGAGCACGTTGCCCAGGGCGGCCATGACCATGCCCTGGTCGAGCGCGAGGTACCACTTCGACACGACGCCCGAGCGGACCGCGACGGAGTCGTAGAAACCGCCGGGCCCGTAGGCGTCGAAGTTCTTGCGGATCTTGGCCAGGTTATCCATCGCCTGGGCCCGCGCGTACGGCAGAGCCAGGAAACTGGCGTGCGGAGTGACGACGCCCTCGCCGTAGGCGGTGGGTTCCGGCTGGGCCGGGCGGCAGCCCTCGTACCCGGGATCGGTGCTGGTGCGCTCCTCGTCGGAGGTGTAGCCCGGGGTGTCCATGCCGAGCGGGTCCACGCCGTACTCGCGGTAGCCGCCGCGCGGGTCGTTGGACGGCGAGAAGCCCCAGTAGCCGTACTTCGCCTCGTTCAGGCCGTGCTCGATCTGCGCCTTGACGAACACCGGGTGGTTGCGGCCCCAGCTCTTCGGCGCCCACTTCGCCTCGGGAACGACCAGGTCCGGCATCAGCGCCTCGAACATCGAGCCGCCCCAGTTCGGGACGAACCGCATGCCGCGATAGCCGTACGTGCCCTCCCAGACGTTGACGCCCAGGTACGTCTTCCACGCCCCGACCGGCTTCTGGTCCTGCCAGCCGAAGTCGCAGCCGTTGTCGGGGAAGGTCCGGTAGGGGCCGAAGTAGCTCTGGGGCGGGATCTGGCCGAGCGCGATGCCCACGTACTGGCCGATGCGGGTCTCGGCGGGCGCTCCGTAGTGGTGGCAGGTGGACCAGACCTTGGTGCCGGTGCCGGCGTAGTCGCTCTCGACCGAGCAGCCCTCCGGCTTCTGCGGCCAGAAGCCGCCGCGCAGCAGGCCGGTGCCCGCGTCAGGGCGGGCGGCCGGGTCGTAGTAGGACTTGAAGTTCATGGACGTGACCAGCTTCGAGGCCCGCGCGGAGTATCGGGGCACGGCGTTGCGGACCATCATCAGGGCCGTGGCCAGCCAGCCGTTGTCGACGCTGGAGGCGAACAGCGACACGGGGTCGCCGTTGTCGGGCCAGGTGTGGACGAGCTGGAGGGTCGCCGGGTCGTACCAGTTGTAGTACTGGCCGGTCGGGGTGTCGCGGTCCATCCGCTCCAGCGCGTCGAGCACCTTGCCGACGCGGGCCGTGGCCTCGCCGGAGGCGATGACGCGCAGGTCGCGGGCGACGAGCGTGCTCCACAGATAGGTGCCGATGTTGGTGGGCGAGGTGACCTTGGCCCTGGTCTTCAGGTCGCCGGTGACCTTGTCGGACGGGATGCCGGTGGCGGGGTCGACCATGGCGGCCATCGACCGCCACGTGTCCTTTGCGTACTGAAATAACGTGCTATTTCCGGATGAAGCGCTGGCCGGGCTGGGCACAGCGGCGGCGGCCAGCACGAGCAGGCCGGCGATCACGGCGGTCTTGCGCATGAGGGGTGCTCCTCTACTTGAGGCCGGATGTAGCGATGCCCTGGATGAAGAAGCGCTGCAGGAAGACGAACAGGACGAGGATCGGCGCGACCACGATCATCGCCCCGGCGATGAGCAGGTTGTAGTGGCTGCTCTCGTGGCTGTTGAGGATGTTCAGGGCCACGGGCAGTGTGTAGACGTCCTCCGACTGCGCCACCACGGCCGGCCAGAGGAAGTTGTTCCATGATCCGAGAAAGGTGATCAGGCCCAGCGTGGCCATCGCGGGCTTGCAGAGCGGCAGCACGATCCTGAAGAAGATCCGGAACTCCCCCGCCCCGTCCACCCGCGCCGCGTGGATGAGCTCGTCGGGCAGCTCCGCGATGAACTGCCGCATCATGAACACGCCCAGCGGCGTGATCAGCCCCGGCAGGATGATGCCGAGGAAGGTGTTGACCATGCCGAGCCTGGCGATCAGCACGAACTGCGGGATCATCAGCACGATCGCCGGCACCGCCATCTGCACCAGCACCAGCCCGAAGACGGCGTCCCTGCCACGGAAGCGCATCTTGGCGAACCCGTAGCCGACCATCGAGGAGAAGAGCAGGTTGCCGGCGACGATGACCAGCGCGACGAACACGCTGTTCGCGAACGCCTGCCCGATGTGCACCCGCTGCAGGAGCTCGGTGTAGTTGTCCAGCGTGAACGTCTCCGGCCAGAACGTCGGCGGGTCGCGCCGGATCTCCGGCTCCGGCTTGAGCGAGCTGAGCCCCGCCCACAAGAACGGCCCGACGACCAGCAACAGCCCGACGCTCAGGCCGAGATAGGTGATCAGGTTCTGCCTGCGGGTCCGCCTCACCGCGCCCTCCCGATCCTGAGCTGGAGTACGGCCAGCGCGATGATCACCGTGAACAGCACGGTCGCGGCGGCGCCCGCGTAGCCGTAGTTGCCCACGCCGAACTGCTTGAAGATGGCCAGCGAGGCCGACAGCGTGGAGTTCAGCGGCCCGCCGCCGGTCATGATCAGCGGCTCCTCCAGGAACTGCAGGAACCCGGTCGAGCTGTAGACGGTGCAAAAAAGGATCACCGGCCGCAGCTGCGGCAGCGTGACCGACCTGAACCGCGTCCAGCGCCCGGCCCCGTCCACCTCCGCCGCCTCGTACAGCTCCCGGGGGATCCCCTGCAGCGCCGCGAGGAAGACCACCATGTCGAACCCGAAGCTGCGCCAGGCCGTCATCACGATGATCGACGGCAGTGCGGTGGCCTGATCCTGCAGCCAGGCGGCCCCCTGGAGGCCGACCAGCCCCAAGAGCCGGTTGACCAGTCCCGCCTCCGGCTCCAGCAGGAACTTCCAGGCGACCGCGACGCCGATGATGCTGGTGATGTGCGGCAGGTAGTAGCCGAGCCGGAAGAACGTGGCGGGCAGGCGGGCGATGCCGGAGTTCAGCGCCACGGCGGCGGCCAGGCCGAGCCCGATGGTCAGCGGCAGCCCGGTGATGACGAAGATCGCGGTGTTCAGCGCCGCCTTGCGCATCGCCTCGTCGCCGGCCAGCCTGATGTAGTTCTCGACGCCGACCGGGTCGACGGCAAGCGGGTCGGTGACGTCCGTACTGCGCATGTCGGTGAAGCTCATGCCCAGCCCGGCCAGCAGCGGCCCGAGGTAGAACACCACGAACATGAGCACGAACGGCAGCACGAACACCCAGCCGAGGCCGCCTCTGCGAAGCAGCGTCATCACTACAGGCCGGTGCCGATCGTGTCGGCCTGCGCCTGGATGGCCTTGGCCGTCCGCTCCGGCGTCTGCTTACCGAGCGCCAGCTTCTCCAGCTCGGTCTCGAACACCTTCGCCACCTGCTCCCAGGTCGGGTACGGCGGCGGCGTCTTGGCGTCCTTGAGCTGCTCGCCGAAGACCGCGAGCTGCTTGTCCGAGGCCAGCTCCGGCTCCTGCCAGGCCGACTGGACGCTGGGCAGCGCCTTCACCGTGGTGTACCACTTGGCCTGCACCTTGGGGTCGGTGAGCCACTGGATGAACTTCCAGGAGGCGTCGCGGTTCTTGGCCTGCTTGAAGACCACCAGATCGGAACCGCCGACGAAGCTGGTCGCCGAGACCGGGCCCTTCGGATAGGGCGCGACGTCGAACTTGTCCTTGAAGTCCGCGCCGCCGTCGTTGTTCAGCACGCCGACCATCCAGGGGCCGGAGAAGAAGCCGCCGACCTCGCCCTTGATGAAGCTCTGCGGGAAGGCGCCCTTGGGGGTGTCGTTCGGGGCCAGCTTCTCCTGGAAGAGCGAGGCGTACTGCTTGAGCGCGGTCACCGCCTCGGGGGTGTCGAAGGTGTACTTGCCGTCCTTGACGATCTCGCCGCCGGCCTGCCAGATCAGCGGCACCAGCTCCTGCCAGGAGCCCTCGGTGTAGCCCTGCTGGAAGCCCTTCTTGGCGCCGCCCTTCTCCTTCAACGCCTTGGCGAACGTGTTGAGCTCAGCCCAGGTGGCCGGCGGCTTGACGCCCGCCTTCTCGGCCTGGTCTGTGCGGTAGTACAGGACGCGGGTCTCGACGTACCACGGCACCCCGTACGCGGTGCCGTTCACGTCCACGGTCTGCCAGGCGCCGGGGAAGAACGCGGCCTTGTCGATGAGGTTGCCGGGCGTGGGGTCCAGCACGCCGGTCTTGGACAGCTCACCCGCCCAGGTCGAGCCGATCATGCTGATGTCGGGGGTGGCGCTGCCCGCGATGGCCGAGGTGATCTTGTCGTGGGCGACGTCCCAGCCCATCGGCGTCACGTTCACCTTGACGCCCGGGTTGGCGCTCTCGAAGTCCTTGGCGAACGCGCCGAGCGCCTTGCCCTCCTCGCCGATCCCCCAGACGGTGATCTCGCCGGCGGCCGCGCCGGTCTTGACGTCCTGCGCCTTCTCGGGCGCCTTGTCGGCACCGCGCCCGCAGCCGGTGATCAGTATCGCGAGAGTGAGCAGACCGGCGGCGGAGCTCCGGGTCGAGGGGTTCACTTGGGTTCCTCCTGGGGGTGGTGACCGCAACTGGCGCGCAGCACCAGCTCGGTGGTCAGGACGAGGTGCTTCGGGGTGTCGCGGGCGCCGGTGATCAGCTCGTCGAGCGCCCGCGCGGCGCGCGCGCCCAGCTCGCGCATCGGCTGGCGGATGGTGGTCAGCGCCGGGCGGGCGTGGCGGGCGGCCATGATGTCGTCCCACCCGGTCACGGCCAGCTCGTCGGGTACGGCCAGCCCGAGCTCCTCGGCGGCGAGCAGGGCGCCCAGCGCCACCTCGTCGTCGGAGCAGACGATCGCCTCGGGCCGCGCCGGAGCGCGCAGCAGGGTCAGGGCGGCCTGGTAGCCGCATTCGACGGTGTAGTGCTCCGTCGGCACCGCCTCGATCGCGGCGCCGAGGACGGACCTGACCCCCTGCCAGCGTTCGTCCACGTCGTCACCCGTCGCGATCGGCGCGCCGAGGAAGGCGAAGCGCCGGTAGCCGTGTCCCAGTAGGTGCTCGGCCAGTGCGCGGGCCGAGGCGGTGTTCTCGCTGCGCAGCGTGTCGGCCCCGGCCAGCGGCTCGCGGGAGACGAACACGAGCGGCATCCGCATCCGGACCAGCTCGGCGACCAGGTCGTCCGGAACCGTGTGGCCGAACACCATCAGGCCGTCCACCCGCCCCGCGAGATCCTTGACCAGGTCGTGCACGCGGCTACGGCCCTTGGTGGACAAGATCACCACCGACCGGCCCAGCTCGGAGGCCACCTCCTCGTAGCCGAGCAGCACCTCGGTGTAGTACGGGCCCGCGAGGTTGGGGAAGACGATGCCGTTGGCGGCGTGGCGGCCCTCGGCCAGGCTGACGCCGAGGCGGCTGGGGGTGAAGCGGAGCTCCTCGACCGCCTTCAGCACCTTCTCGCGCGTCTTGGGCGCGACCGGCCCCGTGCCCCGCAGCGCGCGCGACACGGTCGCGATCGACACGCCCGCGCGCCGCGCCACCTCGTAGATCGTCACGTCCATCCAGGCTGCTCCTTTTTGTGTAAGCGCTTCCACCCGCAGCTGTGTAAGCGCTTACAGAAAGGCAGTCTGTCAGGCGTGTCAACATCTCGTACAGACCTCGTCCGGTAACGGTGCGGTTACGGCGATATGGGGTAGGCGGCAGGCATGCTCTATGGCAAGGAACACGTCCAGCGCTATCAGGAGACCGACGGCGCCGAGGGACACGACTGGAACAACACCACGACCCTCCTTCTCACCACCACGGGCCGTAAGTCCGGCAAGTCGTACACGACGCCGCTCATTTACCAGAAGCACGGAGGCGTCTGCGTCGTCGTCGCCTCCAAGGGCGGCGATCCCGACCATCCCGAGTGGTACAAGAACCTGCAGGCCAATCCCGAGGTCGGGGTGCAGGTGAAGGCCGAGAAGTTCAAGGCCCGCGCCCGCACGGCCACGGAGGAGGAGCGGCCCGAACTGTGGCGGCTGATGGCCGCCACCTGGCCCGACTACGACAACTACCAGCAGAAGACCGATCGGAAGATCCCGATCGTCGTCCTCGACCCCATCACCGGCTGACCGCTGAGCCCGCCCCGGCCGGACTGTCGTACGGCGGGGCGGACGGTCCGCCATATCCGCCCGGACGCGGCGCACCGCCGCCGCGCCCTTCGGATACGGCGGGGCGGACGGTCCGCCTGGGACGTGAGTGACAGATGATGAACCCATGAGCAGCGAACACCACTACCGCGTCACCGTCACCTGGACCGGCAACCTCGGTGAGGGCACCTCCGGCTACCGGTCCTACGGCCGCGACCACGAGGTGGCCGCCGAGGGCAAACCCGCCCTGCCCGGCTCGGCCGACCCCGGCTTCCGTGGCGACTCGGCTCGCTGGAACCCGGAGGAGCTGCTGGTGGCGTCGCTGTCGCAGTGCCACATGCTGTGGTATCTCCACCTGTGCTCGGTCAACGGCATCGTCGTGACCTCCTACGTCGACGAGCCGGAGGGCACCATGGTCGTGGACGCCGGCACCGGCGGCGGCCGCTTTTCCGAGGTCACCCTGCGCCCCACGGTCATGATCACCACGCCGAGCCTGCACGCCAAGGCCCTGGAGCTGCACGCCGAGGCCAACAAGCTCTGCTTCATCGCCAACTCCACGAACTTCCCGATCCACCACGAGCCAAGGATCCTCGACTGCCTGAAGGGGTAGCCGCCCTAGAACGTGACGAGCGGATCGCCGATGAAGTCGGCGATGAAGTTGACGAAGAAGAAGCCGAAGAACAGGAAGTTCAGGATCAGGATCGCATAGTGCCACGGCCGGGGGCGGGCGGGACGGGGCAGCCTGCTGTTCAGGTACATCAGCAGGAACGGGTAGATGAGCGCGCCCAGGTTCGACATGTTGGCCGACCACTCCACCAGCCCGACCGGCAGCGAGAAGTGGATGATGACCGAGATGATCACTAACAGCACGATCATGAACGGGTAGTAGAAGCGGCGCGGGTCGCCCTCGATCAGCCCGCGCAGCCGGGGGCTGGTGGCGTGCGCCGCGTCCGTGGTCACCCGGACCATGGCCTCGAAGATGCCCAGCTGGGTGGAGAACAGGATCAGCACTCCCAGCACCAGCGCCACGTAGAACAGCGCCCGGCCGTACTCGTCGCCGAGCACCCCCGCCACGAACGTCGGCACGTCCGCCCGCGTCGGCTTCTGGCCCGACAGGGTGACCGCCTGCGACATGAGCAGCGTCGGCAGCAGCATGCCGAGGATGGCACCGACGAAGAAGACACCCCACATGTCGGTGAGCAGCAGCCGGTACCACCTGCGCCACAGCCCCCGGTTGAGGTCGTCGTCGGGGAAGGTGACGCCGCTGGCCAGGATCTCGCGCCGCTCGCCGCGCATCCCCGACAGGAACCCCCCGCGATAGCCCATGCCGTAACCCTTGTCGCGGTAGTGGCCCATCACGTACCAGTTCAGGCCGGAGGCCAGGGCGGTGAAGCCGGCCAGGCCGCCGAGCTGGGTCGCGGTGATGCCCGCGGGCGGCGCGGCCGGGGTGACGAAGCCACGGATGCCCTCCCACCACTGGCTCCACGGCACGATGAGCAGGTCGACGGCGAGCAAGGCGAGGAGGATGGTGCCGACCATCACCCAGTTGGCCAGCTCCAGCGCCCGGCTGATCCGCTTGGCGAACGCGGTGATCAGGAAGACCAGCACCAACAGCGCGATGGCCCACAGCCGCGGCTCCTCGGCGTCCGCGGGCGCGACCACGCCGTGGACGAGCGCGTAGACGCCCTGGCCGGCCGAGGCGGCCCACCCTCCCGCGATGAAGGCGAAGATCACCACGAGTACGGACAGCGGAACCCACAGCTTCCAGCCCGGCGGCACCCGGCCCCAGCCGACGACCGGGGTCTCCCCGGTGGCGAGGACGTAGCGGGAGCACTCGACGTTGTAGAACGTCTGGAGGAGGGCGGAGACCAGAATCACCCAGCCGACGCCGACGAAGCCGTACTGCCCCACGTTCAGCGGCCCGAGCAACCACTCGCCGCTTCCGATCGAGATGCCGAGGGCGATCAGGCTGGGCCCGATCGCGTACTTGACCAGCTCTTTCGGGCCGATCCTGGAGACCTTGAACACCTCTTCCGGTGTCGGAAGGTCTGTGACGTTGAGATCTGGGCGGCTTACTCCGAGTGGATGCGACATGTCAGGCCTCCTGTGCGTTCAGGGTGATCCAGAACCCCATCGGCTACAAGACCCAATCGGCGCTTGCGGAACGCTGTCGCTTGCCCTGTTCGTTGCCCAGACATGGCTGACATCCCCTATGACAGGAAAGAACAGCTCAAGCAGATAGAGAGCGGGCTGATGCCGGGCGAGCAGATCATCGCGGTGTACGACGCCATCGGCGCCGGGACGGGGTTCCTCGGGCTGACCGATCGGCGGGTCATCGTGCAGGACAAGTCGTTCGTCGGCAAGCGCGTCGCGATCACCAGCATCCCCTACAGCAAGATCTCCGCGGTGAGCGTGGTGAGCAACAAGTCGTTCGCCGGCGGGTTCTTCTCCTCGGGCGCGATCGCCATTCACGTCGGGACGCACACGTACGAGGTCGACTTCCGCGGCGACAACAAGGCGCACCACGTACATAACGTGATCTTGCATCACATATCGCGAACGTAACCGATTTCGTAAGGGGCGCGGCGGCCCGGACTGGCCTATCCTGCGAAAATCACGAGGCCTGCGAAAAGCAGGGGGTCACGCGAAGGGGGCGGGCTGGGTGAGCCGAGTCGCACGCGCCTGTACGGCGGGCCTGGCAGTGCTGGCGCTCGCCGCCTGCACCTCCACCCCGCCGACGGCGACCGAGGCGCCGGGCACGGGCGCCGCCACCACCACGCGTCCCGGCACGGCGACCCCAAGTACCTCGGCTCCCAGCACGTCGATCTCGCCGGTGCCGGTGCCCGGAGGCGGGCGGCCCGCGCTCCCCGCCAAGCCCGCCGCCTGCGCCCAGCCACCGGCCGACACCGACGACATCCGCGCCACGAAGGCCGCCTCCGGCTGGCGCGTCGTGTCCACCGGCGAGGGGTACGGCAAGCTGCACGACCTCGCCGTGGGGCGCGACGGCGCCGTCTGGGCCACCCACCTCACCCAGCGCTTGACGGCCGAGTCCGTGGAGACGGCCTTCGCGGGCCTGCGGCGGTGGGACGGCAAGGGGTGGACGTCGTACCCGCTGCCGAGCGTTCAGGTGACCGCGCTCAGCGCGACCTCGGCCGCCAACGCGTGGGTGTTCGGCCTGGCGGACGGCAGAACCGGGCTCGTCGGCGCCTTCCAGAACGACACATGGGCGGCGCGGCGGCTCACCGGCCGGCTCGGCGACACCTTCGGCGCGGGCGGCACCGCGGCGCGTGGCGCGTGGGCGGTCAGCGGCACGTCGGCGCTGTGGTGGACCGGCTCGACCTGGCAGCACCACGACCTCCCGGCCCCGGCCGGCGCGGTGGGCGGCGGCAGCGGGAGCGGCGGCGGTTCGGGGAACAGCGGCGGCGGCAAGCGCGGCGGCGACGTGTGGACGGTCAGCGGTCCGCTGATCGACCAGGGACCGGCCGCCCGCTGGGACGGCGAGGCGTGGCAGCGGGTCGACCTGCCCGTGCTCGGGGCGCCGGACAAGGCGGAGTCCCCGCGCGTCCGGCTCAACGACGTCGTGGTGCTCGGCCCGGCCGACGTGTGGGTGGTCGGCGGGGTGTCATGGCTGGTGCCCGGCGAGTTCACCAAGGACAACGAGCCGCTGGAGCGCTCCCGCCCGGTCGCCCTGCACTGGGACGGCGGCGAGTGGCGATGCCGGTGGGGCGCGCTGGGGCCGACGTTCACCCAGGCCGAGCCGGACGGCCTGGACGGGATGTGGGTGCTCGACTCGACGGGGTCGCGGCTGCTGCACTTCAGCCGCGAACGCTGGACGTCGCAGACCGTAGACGGCACGATCAACGCCCTCGCCCAGCGCCCCGGCACGAGCCAGGTCTACGCGGCCGGCTCCTCCGACCCCGAGAAGGACCTGACCCGCGCCATACTCTGGCGGATCAGCCTCGGCTGAATCCTCAGGTCAGTGAGGTGTAGAGCTCCATGGTCCGGTGCGCGATGCGTTCCCACGAGAAGTGCTCGACGGCCCTGGCCCGCCCGGCCACCCCCATCGCCGCGGCCCGCGCCGGATCCCCCAGCAGCGCGTTGACCCGCTCGGCGAAGTCGGCGGCGAACCGCTCCGGATCGTGCGGCGTCCCATCGATCCCCTGGTCGATCGGCACCAGCAGCCCGGTCTCGCCGCCGGCCACCACCTCGGGAATGCCGCCGGTCGCCGTCGCCACCACGGCCGTCTCGCAGGCCATCGCCTCCAGGTTCACGATCCCCATCGGCTCGTACACCGACGGGCACACGAACACCGACGCGTGCGTGAGCAGCTGGATCACCTCCGGCTTGGGCAGCATCTCGGAGATCCAGATGACCCCGTCGCGCTCCCGGCCGAGCTCCCGCACCAGGCTCGTCACCTCGGCCTCGATCTCCGGCGTGTCGGGCGCGCCCGCGCAGAGCACGATCTGCGCGCCGGCGTCGAAGGTCCGTGCCGCGTGCAGGAGGTGGACCAGCCCCTTCTGCCGGGTGATGCGCCCGACGAAGATGACGTACGGCCGCGCCGGGTCGACGCCGTGCTTCTTCAGCACGTCGTCGCCCCGGTCGGGGGCGTATTGGGCGGTGTCGATGCCGTTGTGGATGACGCTCACCCGCTCGTGCGGGATCTCGGGATAGGCGAGGAGTACGTCGCGCCGCATTCCCTCCGAGACCGCGATGACCGCGTCGGCACCGGCCAGTGCGGTCCGCTCCGCCCAGGAGGAGACGGTGTAGCCGCCGCCCAGTTGCTCGGCCTTCCACGGCCGGAGCGGCTCCAGGCTGTGGGTGGTGACGACGTGCGGGATGCCGTGCAGCATCTTGGCGACGTGCCCGGCGAAGTTCGCGTACCAGGTGTGGGAGTGGACCACCCCGGCGCCCGCGCACGCGGCGGCCATCTCCAGATCGACCCCGAGCACCTGCAGGGCCGCGTTGGCGTCCGCGAGCCCGGCGGGCACGGGGTAGGCGGAGACGCCCGGCTCGTCGCGTGCGGCCCCGAAACACCGCACCCGGACGTCGGCCAGCCGCCGCAGCTCTCTGGCCAGATATTCCATGTGCACCCCGGCACCGCCGTACACATCCGGCGGGTACTCCCGGGTGAGCAGATCAACGCGCATGACACGACCTTACGATCCATCGGGCCGCCGGGCACAGCCAGACAAGCCGTAGCGGCGGGCTGTGGGACGCCATCTTCCATGAGCTCCAGGCACGAACTACGTTCGGTGGGCGTTTCGTCGATAGATCGGCATTTTGAGGGTAGCGTCACGGATATGAGGTCCAGGAGGGTTCTTGCGGTCGTACTGGCAGGTGGAGAGGGAAAGCGGCTCATGCCGCTCACGGCGGATCGCGCCAAACCGGCCGTTCCGTTCGGCGGAATGTATCGGCTCATCGACTTCGTGCTGTCCAACCTCGCCAACGGCGGATACCTGCAGATCGTCGTACTGACCCAGTACAAGAATCACAGTCTCGACCGCCACATCTCGCGTACGTGGCGGCTGACGGCGATGCTCGGCAACTACGTGACCCCGGTGCCCGCCCAGCAGCGGCTCGGCCCGCGGTGGTTCTCCGGCTCGGCCGACGCGCTGTTCCAGAACCTGAACCTGATCTACGACGAGATGCCCGAGCACGTGATCGTGTTCGGCGCCGACCACATCTACCGTATGGACCCGCGGCAGATGGTCGAGCAGCACGAGGACTCCGGCGCGGACGTGACGGTGGCGGCGATCCGGCAGCCGCTGTCGCTGGCCGACCAGTTCGGCGTCATCGAGACCGATCCGCAGGGGCGGCGGATCGTCGCGTTCCGGGAGAAGCCGAAGGACGCGGTGGGGCTCGCCGACTCCCCCGACGAGGTGTACGCCTCGATGGGCAACTACGTCTTCAAGACCCAGGCGATGATCGACGCGCTGCGGGAGGACGCCCTCGACCCCACGAGCAAGCACGACCTGGGCGGCAACATCATCCCGATGCTCGTCAAGTCCGGCGGGGCGGACGTCTACGACTTCGCGAACAACGTGGTGCCGGGTTCGAGCGAGCGCGACCGCGGCTACTGGCGCGACGTGGGCACGCTCGACGCCTACTACGAGGCGCACATGGACCTCATCTCGGCGCACCCGATCTTCAACCTCTACAACGACAAGTGGCCGATCCACACCGGCCACGACCCGCTGCCGCCGGCCAAGTTCGTGCACAACGACGGCGACCGGGTGGGCCGGGCGATCGACTCCCTGGTGTCCCCGGGCGTCATCGTGTCCGGCGGCACGGCGAACAGGTCGATCCTGTCGCCCAGGGTCGTGCTGCACTCGCACTCGCTGGTCGAGGACTCGGTGCTGATGGAGAACGTCAAGGTCGGCAGGGGCGCGATCGTCCGCAAGGCGATCATCGACAAGAACGTGGTGATCCCCGACGGCGCGCGGATCGGCTTCGACCTGGACTACGACCGCACCCGCTTCGCGCTGACCAGGGGCGGGATCGTGGTCATCGGCAAGAACGAGATCGTCGACCGCTGACCCTCACCGGGACCGCTACCTTCACCGGGGCAGGCTGAGCAACCGGTCGACCAGCGTCCTGGCGTGGCCGGCGCCGACCGGACGGTTGAAGAAGATCGCGTGGTAGTAGAGCGGCGCGATCACCACCTCCATCAGCTCCAGCAGCGTCGGCGGGCTCTCGCCGCGCGCCGCCGCCCGCTCCAGCATGCCCTGGAGCTGCACGGCCCGGTCCGTCAAGTACGGCTGGTCGTCGTCCGGGACGCGAGTGCCGACCTGGGCGGCCCTGACGTAAAGAGGCCCCAGCGGCCCCGCCACGTCCGCCGCGACCTGGACGGCGTAGGCCTCCAGGTCGCCGCGCATGCCCGTGTCGGGCACCGGTGACCCCTGCGAAAGCCGCTCGGTCACCACGTCGTCGATATGAGCGCGCCGAGCGTGCCCCAGCGCCGGTAGAGGGTCGCCTGGTGCACCCCGGAGCGTTCCGCCACCCGGGCGAGGCTCAGGCTGTCCCAATCCTCCTTCCTCAGCAGGTCGAGGACGGCTTCATGCACCGCCGTGCGGACTCTCGCGCTGCGGCCGCCCGGCCTGCGTACTGGTTCCATGCAACCCAACTTAACGCGAATTCTCTTGCGTTAACGCTCTCGCCGTGGTTACCCTGAAGCGAAAATATTCGCATTAAGGAGTCTTCGCATGAACCGCTCCGTGCTCAAGGTGGCGCTGTGGGACGTGCTCCCCTGCGTCGTCGCCTGCTACCTGCTGCGCGCGCTGAACGTGGGCGAGTACGCCGCCCTGCTCTCGGCCACGGCCGTCGGCCTCCTGCGCACCGCCTATGTCGGCGTCAGAGAACGCCGCCTGGACGGATACGCGGCGTTCATGTGCCTGATCTTCGGCCTCGGCCTGGTCCTGTCCTTCGCCACCGGGGACGAGCGCCTCATGCTGGCGGTCAAGTCGATCACCACGGCCGTCATCGCCGCCATCCTCGTCGCCACCTGCGTGACGGGGCGCCCCGCCGCCTTCCCCTTAGCCAAACGCTTCGGCGCCGGGGACGCCACCACCTCCGCCCGCTGGGACGCTCTCTATCTGACCGAGCCCGCGTTCCGCCGCGTCTACTACGTCATGACCCTGACCTGGGCGGCGGCCTTCCTCATCGAGTCGGCGATCCGGCTCCCGCTCATCTATCTGCTGCCGGTGGACGTGATGGCCGGCCTGTCGACGGCGCTACTGCTCGGCACCCTCGCGCTCATCGCGGCCTGGAGCGCCTGGTACGGCAAGCGCGGCGAGGCGGTCTTTTCCGCAAGTTGACCAAAGCTTGATCACGCACTGTACATGACTGATACCGTTCCGTGACATGCCTCCCCTGCGCATGACACACTCAATGCGCTCTTCCGCAACCGTCCGGCATTCGCCGTCGAGATCCTCCGGGATGTCTTCGACGTCGATCTGCCCCCGGACGTACTGATAGAGGTCGCCGGAAACGACTTCAATGACCGCCCGTCCCTGGACTTCCAGGCAGACACGGTGATCACCGTAGGGCCGCGCCAGGACCCGATCTTCGGGGTCATCGTCGAGATCCAGCAGGACACCAAGGAACACAAACGCACAGCCTGGGCCCGCTATGCGGCTGCGCTTTGGCTGCAGCTGAAATGTCCGGTAGTAGTGCTGGCCCTCTGCCCCGACACCCGGGTCGCGACGTGGGCGGCGGAGCCGATCGTCACCAGCCTGCCCGGCTTCGTCCTCCAGCCCCAAGCCTTCGGGCCGGACCAAGTCCCCGCTATCACCGATCACGTCCAAGCCGCGGACTGCCTCGAACTCGCCGCCATGTCCGTGATGATGCACGGTCAGCAGCGAACCGTGACAGAGGCCTACATGACGGCCCTGAACAAGCTCCCCGACGGTGACTCTCTGCAGCACTATGAATACGCATACAGACTGGCTTCGCTCGCCACCCGGCGCATTATGGAGGAGATCATGTCGCTTGACCTTTGGCCCCTACAGAGCCCCATCCTCCGAGGGCTTGTCAGCAAAGGCGAAGCTACCGCACTGATCAAGATCCTCAAAGCGCGCGCCATCAGCGTCCCCCAGGACGCCCACGACCGCATTGCCGAATGCAAAGACCCCGACCAAATGGAAGAGTGGATCGTCCGAGCAGCCAGCGCGGCATCCATCGACGACGTCTTCAGATGAGCTCTGCCTTACACCGCTTAACACCGCATACGCTTCCGCCGGGCCTCGATCGGGGCCCGGCGCCTATTTCAGGAATCTTATGTCGTCCATGGAATGGCCGGTATACAGCCCCTTCGCCAAAGCGCACTTCAGCAGAGGATACGTCGAAGGTTACATCGACGGGATTGTCGGAAATCATGATGAACGCCTGATCAAAGCCATGGCCGAGGCTGTGGTCAAAGTGCTCGACATACACGAGATCACCGTCCATCAAGACGTCCGCGACCGCATCACCCAATGCACAGACCACGACCAGCTGACTCAATGGATAAACCGCGCCTGCACCGCGAAAACCCTCGACGAGATCTTCGCCCCTAATACTGCTTGACGCTGTAGTCATACCGGCAGGGCAGCGGATTCTCCGCCCGCACCCGCGCCCGCCCCGTCGGATTGAGCCGTTCGTGATAGTCCCACCACAGCTCGTCCAGCGTGTCCTCCCCCTCCCGCAGGTCGTCCACCACCAGCCCCGTCTCCAGCACCCGCCCGGCCCGGCCGACATCGCCCGTGTCCAGGGCCGCGCGGCACTCCAGGAGGCGGATCCGGCCGTGCCAGCGGTCCTTCGGGCCGAGTTTGTCGATCAGGACCAGGGCTTCGTCCGGGCGGCCGGCGGCGAGCAGGGCGGCGAGGGTCTCGATGGTGAGGGGGCGCAGCCGCGGCGACAGCGCGTGCGCCCGCTCGTACAGGTCGGCGGCGCGCGACGGGGCGAGGACGGCCAGGTTCCGCAGGGCCCACGCGTTCTCGGCGCATGCCAGGGAGCGTTCCCAGGCGGCCCGTGCACCGTCGTGGTCGCCGTCGTGATAGAGGTTCACGCCCAGGTGGAGCAGGGTGAACCAGGTGCCGCCCGACTCCTCGACCGACTTCTCCAGCAGCGTGCGCCACTCGGGGCCGACGGTGTAGGAGGACGGCGGCAGGGCGGGGGCGGGTGTGGGAATCGAGCCCTTGCGCACCAGGGCGAGCCACGACTGCTGGTCGCGTCCGATCGTCCAGTCGGCGAACGGCGTGCCGGGCAGGTTGAGCGCCCGGCTGCGCCGCTTGGCCAGGGCCCGGCGCTCCAGCGCGCCCCAGCCGCTGCCGACGTGCAGGACCTCCACGGGCACCGCCGAGGCCAGCTCTACGGCCTGCTCGTGCGCGGCTTGGAGGCGGTCGCGGGAGATCAGCCGGTCCACGGCCCGGCTCACGTGGCCGAGCGCCTCGGGCCAGGGGCCGTGGGATCGCGCGGGGTCGGCCTGGAGCAGGCCGTACGCCTCGGTCCAGGACAGGGCGGAGCGGGCGGGCAGGCGTACGTGCTCCAGCTGGGTGCGGGTCAGGCCCGCCTGGATCTCCAGGTACGGCCGGTCGGGGCCGGACAGCCAGTCCTGCCAGTTGCGGCCCGCCGCGCCGGTGCCCCAGCGGAAGTGCTTGCGGCCGCGCAGCAGGTCGGTGGAGACCTGCGCGAGCCCGCCGCCGTCCGCGTCGAGGGCGGCGATCCAGCGGCGTTCGCCGCGCGGCAGCTCGTAGAAGAAGTCGGCGGCCTGCTCGTTGCGGGCCGGGTAGGACTGGTCGGCCTCGCGCCAGCGCGGCACCGGCACCCGGCGCAGCATCCCGTCATAGGAGAAGTGGTACGCCTGGCGCGCCGGCGCCAGCACCCGGCTGCCCGGCGTCTGCGGCACCGCCGCGTTCGACCACCAGTAGACGGGGGCATCCACCGCCGAAGGGTTATAAATGCGGACGTGTACGAGAAGCACCGGGGAGCCGGGCGGCAGGTGGACATCGAGCTGGTAGACCAGCCGCCGCATCCGTTCCCACTCGTACATCCGCAGCACCGGCACCCCGTCGGGCCCCGCCACCCGGACGGCGTGGACCGGCGCGCAGGCCAGCGCGGTGTGCCCGAAGGTGCCGAGGTTCCACTCCACTCCCCCCGCGAACCACGCGTTGCGCAGCCCGAGGTTGGCCAGCTGCAGGTGGGGCGGCTTGTGCAGGAGCTCGCGCCCGGTCGGCAGGTGCACCAGCGAGCGCAGCCGCCCGCCGTACTCCAGCAGGAACTCCGCGCGCAGCAGCTCGTTCTCCAGCACCGCCGTCTTCAGCTCCCGCTCCTCCCGCTCGCGGCCGTAGCCGTCCTGGAAGGTGTACGGCAGGAGCGATTCGGCGTGCCCATAAGCCAGCTGGGCCGCCATCTCGGCGTCGGCGGCGGCCGTCCTCAGCCCGCCACGCGGATCGGGGAGCGTGCGCAGCGGCGGCAGCGGGTTCTCCGGACCCAGCGGGGACACGGGGAGCACGACTGTGGATGTCCGTAGCATTTGGCGAGTATTTTCCCATAAAACCGACAGATAAGAGCTTCAGCCGGGTTTCGGGCATGATTAGACGGTGAACCGGTACGAACGCTGGAACATGCTGTTAGAGCTCGTCGCCGAGGCCGGCCGCCTGAACGTGTCGGAGACGGCGCGCAAGCTCGGCGTGTCCGCGGCCACGATCAGGCGCGACTTCGACGAACTCGCCGACCAGCAGTTGCTGACCAGGACCAGGGGCGGCGTCATCGCGCACAGCGTCTCCTACGACCTGCCGCAGCGCTACAAGGTCGCCCAGCACGCGCCGGACAACCAGCGCATCGCCGCCGCCGCGGCGGCCCTGGTGCCGGTGGGGGCGACGGTCGGGCTCAACGGCGGCACCACGACGACGGAGGTGGCCAGGGTGCTGGCCAACCGCCCCGACCCGCCCTCCGGCCGCCGCGGCCCGGCGTTCACCGTGGTGACCAACGCCCTGAACATCGCCCACGAGCTGGCCGTGCGGCCGCATCTGCACGTGCTCACCACGGGCGGCTCCGCCCGCGCCGAATCGTACGAGCTGGTGGGCCCGGTGGCGACGGGCATGCTGGCCGACGTCGCGCTCGACGTGGTGGTGCTGGGCGTCGACGCGCTCGACGTCAAGCACGGCGCCAGCGCCCATGGCGAGGGCGAGGCCGCCGTCAACCGGCTGATGGCCACCAAGGCCCGCCAGGTGATCGTGGTGGCCGAAGGCTCGAAGCTGGGCCGCCGGGCGTTCGCCCTGGTCTGCCCGCTGAG
Organism: Nonomuraea sp. NPDC049750; assembly: GCF_040659625.1. Classification (NCBI taxonomy): domain Bacteria; kingdom Bacillati; phylum Actinomycetota; class Actinomycetes; order Streptosporangiales; family Streptosporangiaceae; genus Nonomuraea; species Nonomuraea sp. NPDC049750. The sequence continues at coordinate 105,486 of NZ_JBFANB010000021.1, read as the reverse complement.
CAGGATCAACGTCCTGGTGACGGACTCCACGGCCGCGCCGGAGCTGACCGCCGGATTCGCGGACGCCGGCATCCGGGTCATCCGGGTCTAGGACCCGCGTTTGATCGTTTCCAATGCTCCGGCGGACCCTCACCGCTAGGCTTCCCGCTCTGTGCTTGACACCAGGAAACGGGATATGTCAGGAAGTGGGGGATCTAGATGTTGATCGCACTGGGCGTGATCGTCGCGCTGATCGTCGGCGTCGCGCTGTGGTGGAAGTTCCGCGACCCGCTCAGAGGTGAGGACTTCTACAAGTTCCACGTCGAGCGTACGTGGGCCTGGGAGCTCGTCCTCACCGAGGAGCAGGAGCGGGCCTTCATGGCCGGGCTGGAGGCCTACGACGAGGAGCGGACCGTCTTCCCGCACCGGGAGGCGGGGGCGCTGCACGTCTACAACCCGCAGATGATGGTCTCGCTGTTCCTCCTCACCGAGCAGTTCGCCGCGATGGGCCCGGGGGCGCTGGCGGATCCGGCGGGCGCCGTACGGCACCTGATCGGCCGCGCCGCGGAGGCGGAGATCGACGGTGTGCTCTACATCGACGACGAGTGGATGGAGGAGCCCGTCGACGGCCTGGACAAGTACGACTTCACCCGCGAGATGGGCATGGCCACGCACGCACAGGGCGTCGACGGGGGCGTCGGCGGCTATGGGAACGAGGACGCCGGCTACGGCATGCTCACGGTGCTCACCGAGGTACCGGCGCATGTGCGGAGAATGTACGACGAAGCGCACAGCCACGCCTCGCCCGGCGAGATCCGCAACCGCCTCGACGTCTACAAGGCGGTGATCGAGGAGCCGGAGCCCGAGTTCGTCGCGGGGCTCGAGCGCGCCGACGGCGAGCAGAGCCGCTTCACCAACACGCTGATGTACGACTACAGCCGGGTGCTCGCCGATTACCAGGAGCTTCGCCCGCGCATGCCGCACGCCCAGCCCGTGGACGTCATGTCCGCCGCCCTGGCCCGGATGCTCACCGAGCGACGCCCCGGCATCACGTGGACCCGGCCGCCGTCCCAGGAGCAGCACGACCTCGCCTTGCGGCTGATCTCCACCCGAGGCTGACCCGCGCGGGTCTCAGCGCCGCCGCCGGGGGAAGCGGCCCGTGAAGACCCGTACGTCCGCCGCCTCCCCGGCCAGGTCGCTCGCCCATCTGACCGCCGTCTTCAGCGACGGTTCCGGGGCGTGGTAGGCCCGGTCGACCGACCACCACCAGGTCTTCTCCCGGCGCGGCTCGGCGGCGAGCCCGGCCGCCGCCAGCCCCGCCGGGAGACCGCCCCGCTCCAGCAGCTCCGCCCACTGCCCCCGGCGCAGGTTGAGGTAGAGCAGGCCCTTCAGCTCGCTCAGCACGCCGAGGTCGCCCACGGCGGCGCGGGACAGATCCAGCGCGTACAACCGCGGGCAGGACAGCAGCGGGGTCAGGTCCACGGGCCGCTCGGTGCGCAGGGTCAGCGACCGCAGCGTGACGTGGCCCGCCAGCGGCGCCAGGTCGATCCCGTCCATGGCCAGGTCGAGCAGTTCCACCGGAGTGTCGCGCAGCGGGGTCAGGTCCGCGCCCGGGCAGTTGTCCACCTTCACCTGCCACAGCACCGGCGCCCCGCGCACGGGCCCGAAGTCGACCCAGGGTGCGTTGAGCACCGACAGGCGCTGGATCCGCGGCTCCCAGCCCCGGATGGTGGCCGCGTCGGGGCCGGCGACCGTCAGCGAACGGGTCTGCTCGTGGGCGTGCCGGTTCGGCTCCTTCATGTCGCCGAGGTCGATCCACAACTCGCCGTTCTCGACCGCGTAGGCGCCGGCCTGCAAAGCGGTGACGTGCCGCCGCAGCAGGCTGGTCACGGAGTCGGCGACATAGACAGGGCCTTCGTCATGGTGCGTGCCCATGCGGATGACCTGGCCCGGCCGCCCGTCCGGGCCGGGCGCCAGGTCCACCGCCAGGAAGTCGCCCCCGGTGCTGGTGGCGAACGGGATCCAGCACGGGTGGTCCGAGGCCCGCCGCATCGCCAGCGAGGGGCCCACGCCGGTGATGAACGGCTGGTGGCTCCAGCTACGGCCGGCCGCCCACCAGCGGTTCTCCGGGCGGCTCTGGTCCTCCAGCAGTTCGAGGCCGAACCAGGGGTGCCGGTCCAGGAGGCCCTCACCGCCGTCGCCGTCGACCAGCGCGTAAAGGGCGCGCAGGTCCTCGGGGAGCGTCACGCCGTACCGGACCCGGAGCTGGGCCTCCAGCCAGGCGCGGCGCGCTTCGGGGAGCGCGGGGGGCGGGGCGTACTTGTCCGTGCCGGGACCGCCCAGGACCCGGTCACGCTCGCGTAAGTACGCGCCGAGCAGCGCGACGACCTCCTTCGGATCTCCCGCCGGGGCGGCATCCGGCCGGCCCCGCTGGAACTCCGCGGGCTCGGGCGGCAGCACGCCCCGATCGAGGACGTACAGGAAGCCGTGCTCGCCGTGATCCACGCGGTCCAGCGACTCGCTGACCACCGCTTCGAACCGGCCCTTGGCCTCGACCACCAGCTCGATGGCGAGGTGGTCGCCGCTCGCCCCGGCCAGGGTGTAGATCTCGCACATCTCCGCGTGCAGGTCGATGTCATCCGCCTCGCCGGGCTCGACCCTCAGTCCGCGGTGGCCGGACCCGTCCGGGCCGGTCGCGAACCCCTGCAGCTCGGCCCGCCGCCATCCCGCGGGCGCTCCGGCCGCGATCTTCTCGGCCATCGTACGGAGCACATCGGCGATCTCGGAATCACGATCAAGGGTCACAGGACACACCTAACCATCGCGACGCGCCCGCTTCGTACCACGCACGATGATTACCGAGCGTATCGGCTGGACACGTAGCGTCGTACAGGCTGTACAGGCTTCGGCGTCGTGGGAGGAAGGGCTCCATGCAGGGCATTGCCGGATCGCCGGCGAGGGCGTTGCGGACGCCGCGCGCCGCGGGAGCCGCGGGGATCCTCGCCGCGCTGCCGCTGGGCGGCGCCATGATCCTGGTGCGCAGGGCGGTGCCCGACCAGCCGATCGGCGCGGCCGCCTACCTCGCCGACACCGCCGGCCATCACGCCCTGCGGGTGGCGCTGGTCCTGCTGCCGTTCGGGGGGATCTTCTTCCTGTGGTTCATGGGCGCCGTACGCGACTCCATCGGGGTGCGGGAGGACCGGTTCTTCGCGACCGTCTTCCTCGGCGCCGGCCTGCTGTTCGTGGCCACGCTCTTCGTCTTCGGCGCGACGGCGGACGCTTTTCTGGCCACGATCGGCACGATGCGGGACCCGTCGCGGCCCATGGCCTTCTGGCACTACGGGCGCCACCTCACCCTGGCCCTGCTGACCGAGTACGCGCCGCGCATGGCCGCGGTGTTCACCCTGACGACCACGACCATCGCGACGCGTCTCGGCATCTTCCCCCGGTGGCTGTCCTGGCTCGGCTATCTCATCGGGCTGGTGCTCCTCCTGGTCGTCAGCCACGTCGCCTGGTCGGAGATCGTCTTTCCCGTCTGGGTCCTGATCGTGGGCTGCTTCCTGATCGCCGCCCATCCCCGGATGATCTCCGCAGACCTGCCCAACAAATGACCCTTAGCGCCAAATCAGCTATGTGGCGTCGGGTAAGTCGTGAAAAGGGCGGCTTGGCGGCAGCTGGCCGCCCGGTCCGACGGGGAGAGTTTCCGACGGGGAGAGTTACTGTGCGAGTTGTCGTTGATCTCACGCGCTGCCAGGGCTACGGGCAGTGCGTCTTCCTGGCGCCGGACGTGTTCTCGATGCACGGCCAGGAAGCGCTCATGTACGACACCGGCCCGGCCGACGACCAGCGCGAGCGGGTGCTCCAGGCAGCGGCGGCATGCCCGGTCCAGGCCATTCACCTCGACCGGATGACCACCCAGCACAGAACCATGCGGCCGGAGTTGAGCCCCTCCCCCACGGGCGACGGCGAGGCGTTCAAACGCCAGGGCCGCATCGTCATCGTCGGCGCCTCCCTGGCCGGCGGGCGGGCCGCCGGAGTGCTGCGCAGAGACGGCTTCACGGGCTCGCTGACCCTGATCGGGGACGAGCCGTACCAGCCGTACGACCGGCCGCCGCTGTCCAAGCAGGTCCTGACCGGCAAGGTGCCCGCCGAGCGCACCCTGCTCCCCCAGCTGCGCGAGGTCGATGTCAACTGGCTGCCGGAGACCAGGGCGACCGGGCTGGACCTGTCCGCCCAGAAAGTACGGCTCGCCGACGGCGGGGAGATCGGCTTCGACAAGGTCCTGATCGCCACCGGCGCGCGGGCCCGGCCGTGGCCAAAGGAGACGGAGGCCGCGCTCGACGGCGTGTACGTCCTGCGCACGCTCGACGAGGCCAGGCGCCTGCGGGAGCGGCTGGCCGCCGGCGTCGGCAGGGTGCTGATCATCGGGGGCGGATTCACCGGGTCGGAGGTCGCGTCGGTCTGCCGCGAGATGGGCCTGCCGGTGACCCTCGTCGACCACGGGCCCGTTCCGCTGCGCGGCGCGCTGGGCGGCGTGATCGGCGCGGTCGCGGCGGACATGCAGCGCGCGGCCGGTGTCGACCTGCGCTGCAAGGTCACGGTGGCGGAGCTGGAAGGGGACGCGGAGGGACGGCTGCGCGGCGCCCGGCTGTCCGACGGCAGCACCGTGGAGGCCGACGTGGCGGTGGTCGCGCTCGGCGCGGTCCGCAACATCGAATGGCTGGAGGGGTCCGGGCTGGCGTGCGGGGTGTGGGGGATCGCCACCGACGCGGGCTGCCGGGCCTTCGACGTCAACGGCGTGGTCACCGACAACGTGTTCGTCGCCGGTGATGTGGCCCGCTTCCCGCACCCGGTCTTCCACTACCAGTTCCTCGCGCTGGAGCACTGGGGCAACGCCGTCGCCCAGGCCGAGGTCGCGGCGCACAACATGATCAGCGACCAGGCGCATCGCTGGCCGCATCTGTCGCTGCCGGTCTTCTGGTCCAACCAGTTCGGCGTCAACATCAAGTCGGTCGGTGTGCCGAGCTTCGCCGACGAGGTCATGATCGCGCAGGGTTCGCTGGCCGAGCGGCGGTTCGTCGCCGTCTACGGCTACCGGGGCAGGATCACCGCCGCGGTCACCTTCGACCACGGGATGTGGCTGGACTTCTACCGGCGCCTGATCGAGCAGGCCGCGCCGTTCCCCCCTGACTTCCGCACGGTCGACCGGCTCGACGGATCACGGCCCGTTCCGGCCGAAGTGCCGGAGCGGATCAAGCCCGCCGAAGGAGCGACCGTGGTGGTGACCGGCCACGATCCGGGCGAACGCCGCGTCACGCTCGTACGCCCTCAGCGGTAAGACCATCTCGAACCACGCGTCCAAGGGAGGCATTTCGTGGAGCCGGCAAGCAGCTACCAGCAGATTCTCCAGTTCTCCAACCGGGCCGACCCGTATCCGCTGTACGCCGAACTGCGCAAGACGCCTGTCGCGCGGCAGGAGGACGGCAGCTACGTCGTCAGCACGTACGAGGAGATCGTGGCGCTGCTGCACGACCCGCGGGTCAGCTCCGATCGCCGCAACCTCGCTGATCCGTCCCTCGGCGGGGGACAGTTGCCCTCCTTCATCTCCACCGATCCGCCCGAGCACGACCGGCTCCGGCGGCTGACGATGCGCCATTTCGGGCCGCCGCATTCGCCGCGCAAGGTCGACAGCCTGCGCGGCGAGCTGCTCCAGATCGTGACGGAGTTGATCGACGGCCTCGCGGACCGGACACAGGCCGACATCGTCGACGACTTCGCCTACCCGTTCCCGGTCACGGTGATCTGCCGCCTGCTCGGCGTGCCACTGGAGGACGAACCCCGCTTCCGCCAATGGGCGGACGAGCTCGTGGAGAACCTCGGCCCCGGTGAGGGCGACATGGCGGAGCGGATCAAGAAACGCCAGGCCACGCTGCTCACGCTGGGCGAGTACCTGTCCGAGCTGACCGATGCCCACCGCGAGAACCCGGGCGACGACATCCTGTCCGGGCTGATCACCGACGAGGGCCCCAACGGGACGATGTCGCAGCACGAGGTGATCGGGACCGGCGCGCTGTTGCTGATCGCCGGCCACGAGACCACGGTCAACCTCATCGCCAACGGCATGCTCACCATGCTGCGCAACCCGTGGCTGCTGGAACGGCTGCGCAAGGAGCCGGACCTTGCCATCCACACCATCGAGGAGCTGCTGCGCTACGAGCCGCCGGTGCACTTCCTGCCCAACCGGGTCGCCCTCGACGACATCACCATCGCGGGAGTCACCATCCCCAAGGGCTCCCCTATCATCCTCGCGCTCGCCTCGGGCAGCCGCGACCCCGCGCACCTGCGCGACCCCGACCACTTCGACCCCGACCGTCCCTACATCCAGCACCTGGGCTTCGGCGGTGGCGTCCACCACTGCTTCGGCGCTCCGCTGGCGCGCCTGGAAGCCCAGATCGCGCTCCGCGAGCTCGCGCGGCGGCTGGTGAACCCCCGCCTGGTCACCGACCCGCCGCCCTACCGCCCGAGCTCCACCCTGCGGGGTCCGCGTCACCTGGAGGTCCAGTACGACGGCGTCAACCCGTACAGCGAACTACCGGCCACGTAGCCCGGTCAGGAGAGCCAGGTTTCGATGGCGTGCGCCATGGACGGAGCCTGGTCCTCCAGCATCGTGAAGTGGTCGCCCTTCACCTCCCGCTCGGTGTGTTCGGTGTGCCAGGTGGCGCGCCAGTCCCCCGAGGGGGACTGCGACAGCGGCGTGTCCGGATGGAGGAAGAGGATGGGCGCCGCCACCTCGCCGAGCTCGCATTCGCGGAACAGCTTGTAGTAGCGGCCCATCGCCGACAGGCGGGAGTTGGTGAAGGGCCCGAACGCGTCTTCCCTGTCGAACATGCCCTCGACCATCTGCGTCCCGAGGTCGTCGATCACCTTGTCCTCGGGCATGAAGGTGTCGAGCAGGATCAGCCCGGCCGGGTGGACGCCGATGCCCTCCAGATAGGTGGCCGCGGCGTGCGCGAAGATCCCGCCGGCGCAGTAGCCGAGGAGGGCGAAGGGCTTGCCGTCCGCCGCGTTGAGCACGCTGTGCGCCCACATCCGCACCGCGGCGTCGGCCGTACCAGGGAGACTCTCCTCTGGGGCGAAGCCGAGGACGGGCAGGGCGAGCAGGTCGCGCACCCCCTGGAAGTTCGCCGCGAGCCGGGCGAACTGGGCCGCTCCCCCCAGCGCCATGGGCGTGCTGAAGCAGAACAGCGCGGGCTCGGCGGGGCCGGTCGCCAGCTTGAGCGGCGGCGGGATCTCACCGAGCTCGTCGGGCGAGCCGAAGGAGGGGCGCAGGTCGGCCACGGCCCGCAGCACGGCCAGGCCCTCGTGCGTCTTGCCGGTGCGGGCCGCCTCGCCGAACAGCGCGCTGAGGCTGTCGCCCGCGTGCGGGTCGCCGGTCCGCGTACCGCCGAACTCCTCCGACAGGTGCCGGGCCAGGGCGGCGGGACTGGGGTGGTCGAAGACCACGGTGGCGGGCATGCGCAGGCCGGTGGCCGCGGCGAGGCTGTTGCGCAGCTCGACCGAGGTCAGTGAGTCGAACCCGGCCTCCAGGAAGTTCTGGTCGGGGGCGATCGAGTCGGCCCCGGAGTGACCCAGCGCCCGCGCGGCGTGCGCCCGCACCAGGTCGCGCAGCCGCTCGACCCGCTGCTCGGCCGGCAGCCCGGCCAGCTCCGCCGCGAACGACGGGTCGTGCGCGTCCTGACCGGCCGCGTCGCCGTCGGCGGCCAGGATCGCCTGTACGTCGGGCAGCGCGCGGAGCAACGGCCGCGGCCTGGCGAGGGTGTACACGGAGGCGAAGCGGGTCCAGTCGATGTCGGCCACCACGCGGTGCGACTCGTCGTGGTCGAGGACCTGCTCCAGGGCGCTCACCGCCGCGTCGGGCTCCATGACGCGGACGCCGAGCCGGCGCAGGCGCGCGCCGACCTCCTCGTCCACCATGCCGCCGCCGCCCCAGGCGCCCCAGGCGACCGAGGTGGCCGGGAGCCCGCGAGCGCGCCGCGTGTGGGCCAGCGCGTCCAGGAACGCGTTGGCTCCCGCGTACGCGGCCTGTCCCGCCTGGCCCCACACCGCCGAACCCGAGGAGAACAGCACGAATCGCTCCACCGGGTGGCCGGCCGACAGCTCGTCGAGGAGCAGCGCTCCGGCGATCTTGCCTTCGACCGTCTCCGCGAACTCCGCGAGCGTGCTGTCGGCAAGCGGCACGTCGTCGCCCACGACCCCGGCCGCGTGCACGATCGCGGTCAGCGGGTGCCCGCCGGGCAGGGCGTCGAGCACGCGGCTCAGCCCGTCGCGGTCGCCGACGTCGCAGGCGGTGACGGTGACCTTGGCGCCGAGCGCCGTCAGCTCGGCCTCCAGCTCGACGACGCCCGGGGCGGCCGGGCCACGGCGGCTGATCAGCGCGAGGTGATCGGCGCCGCGGGCCGCCAGGCGGCGGGCGAGGTTCGCGCCGACGCCGCCGGTGCCGCCGGTGATGAGCACGGTGCCGTGCGGCCGCCAGGGGGTCTCGGGTGCCGCCTCGCCGAGCGGCGCGCGCTCCATCCGCCGGGCGAAGACGCCCGCCGCCCGTACCGCCAGTTGATCCTCGCCGTCCAGCCCGGACAGCGCGCCGCAGAGGCGGGCGACGCCGCGTTCGTCCAGTTCGGCGGGCACGTCGATCAGCCCGCCCCAGGTGTCGGGATGATCCAGCGCGAGGACGGTGCCGATGCCCCACGTCACCGCCTGGGCGGGGGACTGGAGTTCGGCCGCGCGCTCCACGGCCACCGCGCCCGAGGTGATCGCCCACAGCGGCGCGGAGATCTCCGCGTCCGCGAGCGCCTGCACCAGCGTGACGGTCATGACCGAGCCACGGGACAGGACGGGGTGGGCCGGGTGGGGGCGGTCGTCGAGTGCCAGCAGGGACAGCACTCCGGTGACCGGCTCGTCGGGGAGCGCGTCGCGCAGGGTACGCCCGAGCGCGGCCCGGTCGTGGTCCCGCACCTGGATCGGCACCACCTGGGTGCCCGCCTTGGCCAGCCCGTTGACGATCGAAGCGGCGTCGACGCCGTCGGTGTCCGGCAGGGCGACGATCCAGGCTCCGGTCAGCGTCGCGTCGGCCGCCTCCCGTACCGGCCGCCAGGCCACCTGATAGCGCCAGGAGTCCAGCGTCGCCGCCTGCCGCATCTGGCGGCGCCACGCGGACAACGCGGGCAGTACCTCGTCCAGGGCGGCCGGGTCCACCTCGGCGAACCGCGGCACCTCCCCTCGGTCCACCGCTTCCCAGAACCGGCCGTCGAGCGGATCGGCGGGCGAGGTGATCGCGGGCGCGGACTCCAGCCAGTAGCGCTCCCGCTGGAAGGCGTAGGTCGGCAGGTCCACCCGGCGGGCGCCGGGGTAGAGCGCGGTCCAGTCCACGCCGACGCCGCGTACGTGCAGCTCGGCGAGCGAGGTGAGCATGCGGACCGGCCCGCCCTGCTCACGGCGGAGCGTGCCGATGACCACGGCGTCCCGGCCGAGGGCGTCGAGGGTCTCCTGGATGCCCATGGTGAGCACCGGGTGCGGGCTGGACTCGACGAAGACCGTGTGACCCTGTCCGACCAGCGCGTGGACGGCCGCGTCGAACCGTACGGTCTGACGCAGGTTGGCGTGCCAGTACGCGGCGTCGAGCCCGGCGGTGTCGATCCAGTCACCGGTCACCGTCGACATCATCGGCACGTCGCCCGTTTTCGGGGTGATCGGCGCGAGGTCGCGCAGCAGGCGTTCGCGCAGCTCGTCGACCTGGGCCGAGTGTGAGGCGTAGTCAACCGGGATCAGCTTGGCCCGGATCCCCTCGGCGGTGAGCTCCGCGACCAGGTCGCCGAGCGCGCCAGGTGCCCCGGAGACCACGGCCGAGCGTGCGCCGTTGACCGCGGCCAGTGAGTACTCATCCGGTCGCCGGGCAAGGCGCTCGGTCAGCTCTTCGACCGGCAGCCCGACGGAGGCCATGCCGCCACGGCCCGCGAGCACGGCGCCGATGGCCTGGCTGCGCAGGGCGACCACGCGGGCGCCGTCCTCCAGCGACAGGCCGCCCGCCACCGTGGCGGCGGCGATCTCGCCTTGGGAGTGGCCGATCACCGCGTCGGGACGCACGCCGTACGAGCGCCACAGCCCGGCCAGCGCCACCATGACCGCCCAGAGCAGCGGCTGGACCACGTCCACCCGCTCCAGCGGCGGCGTGCCCGGCTCGCCGCGCAGCACCCGGGCCGGCGACCAGTCCACGAACGGCTGGAGCGCGCGCTCGCAGGCGGCGAAGTGCTCGGCGAAGGCCGGCGACTCGTCGAGCAGTTCGGTGGCCATGCCTGTCCACTGCGAACCCTGGCCGGGGAAGACGAACACCGTCTTGCCCGGTGCTCCGGCCACCCCGCTTACTCCGGCGGGGACCTGTTCGCCCGCGGCGAGGGCGCGGACGGCGGCCAGCAGCTCCGCACGGTCCCGGCCCACTGCGACGGCGCGATGACGGTAGGCCGTACGGGTGGTGGCCAGGGAGAAGCCGATGTCGGCGGCGGACTGGCCGGGGGGGCGCGCCACGTGGGCGCCGAGCCGGTCGAGCTGGGCACGCAGGGCGGCCGCGCTCTTGGCCGACACCGTCCACGCGACCGCACCCGTTGTCGCCGTCGCGTCCGCTGGAGATGCGAGGGCGGCCGGGGCGGCGTCAGTCGAGGCGAGGTCGGTCGGCGCGGGGTTGGTCGGCGCGGGGTCGTCTGTTGGGGCCTGTTCGAGGATCACATGCGCGTTCGTGCCGCTGACGCCGAACGCGGACACCCCGGCGCGCCGAGGCCCGCCGCTGTCCGGCCAGTCGACGGCTTCGGTCAGCAGCCGGACGTTCCCGGCGGACCAGTCCACGTGGGACGAGGGCTCGGACACGTGCAACGTCTTAGGCAGCAGGCCCGCCCGCATGGCCAGCACCGCCTTGATCACCCCGGCGACCCCGGCTGCGGACTGGGTGTGGCCGATGTTGGACTTGATCGACCCCAGCCAGAGCGGCCGGTCGGCCGGGCGGTCGGCGCCGTAGGTGGCCAGCAACGCCTGCGCCTCGATGGGATCGCCCAGCGTGGTACCGGTGCCATGCGCCTCGACGAGGTCCACGTCGGCCGCTGCGACTCCGGCGTCGGCCAGCGCGCGGCGGATGACCCGCCGCTGGGACACCCCGTTCGGGGCGGACAGGCCGTTGCTGGCGCCGTCTTGGTTGATCGCGGAGCCGCGGACGACCGCGAGCACCGGATGACCGTTGCGGCGCGCGTCGGACAACCGCTCCAGCAGCAACAGACCGGCGCCCTCGCCCCAGCCGGTGCCGTCGGCGTCGTCGGAGAACGCCTTGCACCGCCCGTCGGGCGCCAGGGCGCGCTGGCGGCTGAACTCCACGAAGATGTCGGGGGTGGGCATGACGGTCACCCCGCCGGCCAGCGCGAGCGTGCTCTCTCCGCTGCGCAGCGACTCGCACGCCCAGTGCAGCGCCACCAGCGACGATGAGCAGGCCGTGTCGATGGTGGCCGCGGGTCCCTTGAGCCCGAACACGTACGAGATCCGGCCCGAGATCACCGCGGTGGAGTTGCCCGTCAGCAGGTGGCCCTCCGCTCCTTCGGCGGGTGCGCCGAGGCTGCCTCCGTACCCGTCGGCGAAGGCGCCGACGAAGACGCCCACCTGGCTGCCCTTCAGCGAGCGCGGGTCGATGCCGCCTCGCTCGAACGCCTCCAGCGCCACCTCCAGCATCAGGCGCTGCTGCGGGTCGGCGGCCAGCGCCTCCCGAGGTGAGATGCCGAAGAATCCGGCGTCGAAGTCGGCGGCGTCGTGCAGGAACCCGCCCTCGCGCGTGTACGTGGTGCCCGGACGAGTCAGGTCCGGGTCGTACAGGGTGGACAGCTGCCAGCCCCGGTCGTCCGGGAACAGTGACACACCGTCGCGGCCGTCCGCCACGAGCTGCCAGAGCCCCTCGGGGTCGTGCACGTCCCCGGGGAACCGGCAGCTCATGGCGACCACCGCGATCGGCTCGTGTTCGCGGGCCTCGGCCTCGCGCAGCCGTTCCCTGGCCTGCTGGAGATCGGCGGTCACCCGCCGGAGGTAGTCGAGGAGCTTCTGCTCGTCCGCCACGTCACGTCACCTTCCGGAAGTTTCAGAGCCCCTTGTCGATCAACGCGAACAGCTCATCGGCGCTCGCCGACTCCACGGTCTGGCCGGTGTCCGCCTGCTCGCCGCGCCATTGCGCCAGCAGTCCGCGCAGCCGGGCGGTGACCGTCGACCGTGTCTCCTCGTCGGGCGTGAGCGCGCCGAGCAGGCGTCCCAGCCGGTCGAGTTCCTCCAGCGCCCGCTCGCCCGTGGGCCGGTCGTCGGGCGCGATCTCCGTGAGCAGGTATTCGGCCAGCGCGATCGGCGAGGCGTGGTCGAAGGCCAGCGTCGACGGCAGCCGCCGATCGACGGCGGCGTTCAGCCGGTTGCGCAGCTCTACCGCGGTCAGCGAGTCGAACCCCAGCTCGTCGAACGGCCGGTGCGGGTCCACCTCTTCGGCGGAGGCGTGCCCGAGCACGGCGGTGACCTGGTCGAGCACCAGGTCGAGCAGGATCCGCCGCCGCTCCGGTTCCGGAAGCCCGGCCAGTCTGGCCTGCAGACCGGCGCCGGAGCCGCGGTCGGCGGAGGCGGCGCGGCGCGGGCGGGCTCGTACCAGCTCGCTGAGCAGCGGCGGCAGTGAGTCGCCGCGCGCGCCCAGCGCCTTGACGTCCAGGTGAATCGGAACCAGGGCCGCCTCGGCCCGGAGCAGGGCGGTGTCGAACAGCGCCAGGCCCGTCTCCGGGGTGAACGGGACGATGCCCTCGCGGGCCATCCGGGCGACCTCCGCCTCGGCGAGCGTGTCGAGCATGCCTCCGCCGCCGGTCCACGGGCCCCAGGCCAGCGAGGTTGCCGGGAGCCCCCGCACCCGCCGCCGGTGGGCCAGCGCGTCCAGGAACGCGTTGGCGGCCGCGTAGTTGCCCTGCCCCGCGCTGCCCATCGTCCCGGCGGCCGAGGAGAACATGACGAAGGCCGACAGGTCGAGGTCGTGCGTCAGCTCGTGCAGGTTGAGCGCCGCGTCCGCCTTGGGCCGCAGCACACCGTCCATCCGCTCGGGGGAGAGCGCGGTGATCGGTCCGTCGTCCAGGACGCCCGCGGCGTGCACCACGGCCGTGAGCGGACGGCCCGCGAGCAGCTCGGCGAGCGCGTCGCGGTCGGCGACGTCACAGGCCGCGATCTCGACCCGCGCGCCGAGCTCCGCGAGCTCGGCGCGGAGCTTCTCGGCACCCTCGACGGCGGCGCCGCGACGGCTGGTGAGCAGCAGATCGCGTACGCCGTGCCGGGCGACGAGATGGCGGGCGACGAGCCTGCCGAGCGCGCCGGTGCCGCCGGTCACCAGCACGGTCCCCTCAGGGTCGAGGGGCGCCGGGACCGTCAGTACGACCTTCCCGATATGCCGGGCCTGCGACATGTACCGGAACGCCTCGGGGGCGCTCCGGAGGTCCCAGGCCCTCATGGGGAGCGGCTTGATCTCGCCCTGCTCGAACAGGCGCAGAATTTCGCGCAGCATCTGACCGATCCGCTCGGGACCGGCCTCGACGAGGTCGAACGGCGTGTAGCGGACGCCGGGAGCGATCGGCTCCGTGTCCCGGATGTCGGTCTTGCCCATCTCCACGAACCGGCCACCCGCTGACAGCATGCCCAGGGAGGCGTCGATGAACTCACCGGCCAGCGAGTTGAGCACCACATCGACCTGGCCGAACTTCTGCGCGAACTCCAACGTCCGCGACGAAGCCACATGCGCGTCGTCGAGGGTCGTCGCCGCCCACTTGCCAGGACTGGCCGTACCGAACACCTCCGCGCCCAGCCAGCGGGCGAGCCGCACCGCCGCCATGCCGACCCCACCGGCGGCCGCGTGCACCAGCACCCGGTCCCCTGCTTGCAGGCCGGCCAGATCGACCAGGCCGTAGTAGGCGGTCAGGAACGCCACCGGCACCGACGCCGCCTCCGCGAACGACCAACCGGCGGGCATCGGCGCCACCTGCCGGTGATCCGTGACCATCAGCGGGCCGAACGCACCGCCGTCGAACAGCCCGAACACTTTGTCTCCGGGAGCGAACCCGGTGACGCCGGAGCCGACCTCGACGACCACGCCGGCGCCCTCCAGCCCCATCGCACCGCTCTCGCCCGGGTACATGCCGAGGGCGTTGAGCACGTCGCGGAAGTTCATGCCGGCCGCGCGTACGGCGATCCGGATCTCGCCCGGCCGCAGGGGCGCGACGGCCTCGGGCGCGTCGACGAAGGCCAGACCGTCCAGCGTGCCCTTGGCCCGACTGTCCAGCCGCCAGGCGGCGCCATCGGACGGCGGTGTGAGGCCGGGGTCGGGCGCGGGGGTGAGCCGGGCCGCGAGCAGGGTGCCCTCTCGCAGGACGAGCTGCGGCTCGCCGCTGTGGGCGGCGGCGGCAATCAGGCTGGTGGAGACGGCGTGGTCGCCGATGCCGTCGCGGCCGTCGCGATCATTGCGGTCGTCGCGGTCGTCGCGGTCGTCGCGGTCGTCGAGGTCCAGGAGGACGAACTGGCCGGGGTTCTCGGCCTGCGCGGATCGGACCAGGCCCCACACCGCGGCGCCTGGGAGGTCGCGCCCGCTGTCGGGGGCGATCGCCTTCCTGGTGACGAAGAGGAGCCGCGACTCGGCGAAGCGCGGGTCGGCGATCCAGGTCCGAACCAGATCGAGCGCACGGTGGACCGCCAAGCGGACCGCGTCGGCGGTCGCGTGGGTGGTCGCGTGGGTGGTCGCGTCGGCCGTGGCATCGCCGGTCGCGTCGCTGGTGGTGACGGGCCGGTCCGTGACGGTGGGGTTCACGATGACGAGCTCGGGTGGGTCCTCTCCCGAGTCGAGAGCCCGGAGCAGCGCGGCCAGGTCGTCGTATGTCTCGGCACCGGCGATCTCACCGCCGCCGATGGTCCAGCACCGGGCCAGGGACACCGGCTCGGCCGGGATCGGCGTCCAGTCGAGGCGGTACAGCGCGCGTTCCGCGCCGGGTCGTGGACCGGAGAGCGTGTCGAGGGTGATCTGGCGCAGGACCAGCGAGCCGATCGACACCACCGGCTGACCGAGCGGGTCGGCCGCCTCCAGGCGGAAGGAGTCCTCTCCCATCGGGGTCACCCGTACGCGCAGGCTGGACGCCCCGGCGGCGTGCAGTTCCACGTCGGCCCACGTGAACGGCAATGCGGTGTGCTCGGCCGAGGCGGGACTGAACCCGAAGGCGTGCAGCGCGGCGTCGAGGAGTGCGGGATGCAGGCCGAAACGGGCCGCGTCCGCCGCCGCGTGCTCGGGCAGCTCGATCTCGGCGAAGACCTCCTCGCCACGGATCCAGGCGGTCCGCAGCCCACGGAAGGTCGGACCGTAGGGAAGCCCCAGATCGGCGAGCCGCTCGTAGAGTCCATCCACCTCGACCTGCTGGGCATCGGCCGGCGGCCACGAACTCGCCTCAAACGCGCTGACCGGGGAGCCCGAGGAGTTCGGGGCGAGGGCGCCGGTGGCGTGTCTGTCCCATGGGGCGTCGTCGGTCTGTGAGTACATCGTGATCGTCCGGGTGCCCGAGTCGTCCGGATCGCTTACGACGATCTGCAGCCGGACGCCCCCGTGCCCCGGAACGAGCAGCGGCCGCTCCAAGGTCAGCTCCTCGACCTTCCCGCAGCCGACCTGGTCGGCCGCCCTGATGGCGAGTTCCACCAGGCCGGTGCCGGGGAACACGGCCGCCTCGCCGACCACGTGATCGGCGAGCCAGGGGTGCGAGGCGAGGGAGAGCCGGGCGGTGAACAGGAATCCGCCCGAGTCGGGCAGCTCGACCCCGGCGCCCAGCAGCGGATGGTCCGGGGCGTCCAGCCCGATGGACGTAGGGTCACCGCTCGACTGCGCGGCGTTCAGCCAGTAGCGCCGGTGCTGGAAGGCGTATGTGGGCAGGTCCACCCGGCGGGCGCCGGTCCCGGCGAAGAACCGTTCCCAGTCCACCGCCGCGCCACCGGCGTGCGCCTGCCCGACCGCCGTCACCACCTGCTCGGCCTCGTCCCGGCCGCGACGCAGCGCCGGTACGAACACCGGGCCGCGCCCGTCCTGGGGCTCGGGCACGCACTCCTGCCCCATCCCCGACAGCACCCCGTCGGGGCCAAGCTCGACGAAGGTCCGTACGTCCTGGCCATGGAGAAAGGCGACGCCGTCGGCGAACCGCACCGCTTCGCGGACATGGCGCACCCAGTACTCGGCCGTGAACTCCCGCACCGGCGCACCGGTCACGTTCGACACGACCGGGACCGACGCGCTCCCGTACGACAGGCCCTCGGCCACCTCGCGGAAGGCGGCCAGCATCGGCTCCATCCGGGGTGAGTGGAAGGCGTGACTGACCGGCAACCGGCGGGACTTGGCGAAGCGGCCCGCGACCCGCAGTACCGCCTCCTCGTCACCGGACAGGACCACCGAGGCGGGCCCGTTGATCGCCGCGATCACCACTCCACCGGTGTCTGAGAGAACCTGCCCGGCGTCCACGTTCCCGACGCCCGCGAGGACACGCCCGGCGTCCTCTTCGCCAACCTCGGCGAGGATCCGCCTGGTCTCCTCTTCTCCGGCCTGGACCGCGACCATCGCCCCGCCGGTCGGCAACGCCTGCATCAGCCTGCCCCGGGCCGCCACGAGCGCGCACGCGTCGTCCAGCGACAGCACTCCCGCCGCGTGCGCGGCCGCCACCTCTCCGATCGAGTGCCCGAGCAGGAAGTCGGGAAGGACGCCCCACGACTCCACCAGCCGATAGAGCGCCACCTCCACCGCGAACAAGGCGGCCTGGGTGTACCCCGTCTGGTCCAGCAGCTCCGGCCGCTCCCACATCACCTCCGTCAGCGGACGCTCCAGCAGCGGGTCCAGCCGCGCGCACACCGCAGCCAGGTGCTCGGCGAACACCGGATAGGCCGCCACCAGCTCGCGCCCCATCCCCACGCGCTGACTCCCCTGTCCGGTGAACAGGAACGCCAGCTTCCCGCCGCTCACCACGCCGTCGGCCACCTGCGACAGACCCGCCAGCAGCCCGGCGCGATCCGACGCGGTCACCACGGCACGATGCTCCAGAGCCGCCCGCGCCGTCGCCAGCGAGTAGGCCACGTCCGGCAGAGCAGCGTCTTCCCGCTCCTCCAGGTAGGACCTCAGCCGCTCCGCCTGAGCGCGCAACCCGGCCGCGCTCCTCCCGGAGATCGGCAGCGGCAGGGCCGGCAGAGCCGCCGGCGCCACCGGCTCTTCGTCCGACGCCTCGACCGCTTCCAGGACGACATGGGCGTTGGTCCCGCTGATGCCGAACGACGACACGCCCGCCCGGCGCGCGCGCTCGCCGCCGGACCAGGGGATCGGCTCGGTCAGCAGCCGGACGTTCCCGGCCGACCAGTCCACGTGCGAGGACGGGGTGTCGACGTGCAGGGTCCTGGGCAGTACGCCGTGCCGCATCGCCATGACCATCTTGATCACACCGGCGACGCCGGCGGCGGCCTGGGTATGCCCGATGTTGGACTTGACCGTGCCCAGCCACAGCGGCCGATCCTCCGGACGGTCCTTGCCGTACGTGGCCAGCAGCGCCTGCGCCTCGATCGGATCGCCCAGGGTCGTACCGGTGCCATGGGCTTCCACGGCGTCCACGTCGGCGGGAGACAGCTCGGCGTCGACCAGCGCCTGGCGGATCACCCGCTGCTGGGACGGCCCGTTCGGCGCGGTGAGCCCGTTGCTGGCGCCGTCCTGATTGACCGCACTCCCCCGCACGACCGCCATCACCTGATGGCCGTTGCGACGCGCGTCCGACAACCGCTCCAGCAGCAGCAGACCCACACCCTCGGCGAACGCCGTACCGTCCGCCGCCTCCGCGAACGCCTTGCACCGCCCATCCCGCGCCAGACCCCGCTGCCGGCTGAACTCCACGAAGATCTCCGGCGTGAAGATGATGGTGGCGCCGCCGCTGATGGCCAGGGCGCACTCGCCCCTGCGCAGCGACTCACAGGCCAGATGCAGCGCGACCAGGGACGACGAGCACGCCGTGTCCAAGGTGACGGCCGGACCCTCCAGACCGAGGACGTACGCGATGCGGCCGGACATCACGGCCGTGGAGCCGCCGGTCAGCAGATGGCCCTCGACCCCGTCGGGGAATCCGGCCGGGCCGACGCCGTAGCCGGTGGAGGCGGCGCCGACGAAGACGCCCGTCTCGCTGCCCCGCAGCGCCGCCGGGTCGAGGCCGGCCTGTTCGAGCAGTTCCCATGAGGTCTCCAGCAGGAGCCGCTGCTGCGGATCCGTGGCCAGCGCCTCTCGCGGGCTCATCCCGAAGAAGCCCGCGTCGAAGTCACCCGCGTCCGTCAGGAAGCCGCCCGTGCGGACGTAGCACGTACCGGCGCGCTCGGGATCGGGGTCGTAGAGCCGCTCCAGGTCCCAGCTGCGGTCGGCGGGGAACTCCGACATCGCGTCCCGGCCTTCGGCGACCAGGCGCCAGAGCTGTTCGGGGTCGTTCACTCCGCCGGGCAGGCGGCAGCTCATGGCCACGATCGCGATGGGCTCGTGCCGCCGGGCCTCCATCTCGTCCATCCGGCGATGGACCGTCTGGAGTTCGGCGGTCGCCAGCCTCAGGTATTCGCGGAGCTTGCCGTCATTCGCCATCAGACTCAGACCTCCGTCGCGAGGAGCCAAGCGCGTTGTCGAGGATTGTGAAGAGCTCGTCGTCCGTGGCCGACTCGTACTGCTCGGACCCGTCCTGTTCGGACTCGGGCGTCTCACCTTGCAGGTCGTTCCATTTGCGGACCAGTGACCGCAGCCGGGCGGTGATCGCGGGCCGGTCGTCGGTCGCCGTCACCGTGGTGAGTGCGGCTTCCAGCCGGTCGACCTCGGCGAGTACGGCGGCGGCGGAGTCCTGGGCGGCCGGGCGGAACGCCTCTCCCACCCGGTCCGCGAGGGCGTTCGGCGTGGGGTGGTCGAAGACCAGGGTGCTGGGCAGGCGCAGGCCGGTGGCGGCGCTGAGCCGGTTGCGCAGCTCGACGCCGGTCAGCGAGTCGAAGCCCAGCTCCTTGAAGGCCCGGTCGGGTAGCACCGAGTCGGGGCTCGGGTGCCCGAGCACGCCGGCCGCCTCGGCGCGGACGAGCCGCACGAGCTCGGCCTTGCGTTCCTCCTCGGGCAGGCCGTCGAGCCGGTGTTTCAGTGTCGTGACGCCGGGCTGGGCGGCCCGCCGTACGTGGGTGCGGGTCTGGTCGCGGACCAGGCCGCGCAGCAGCGCCGGCGGCGGGGTGGCGCTCGACCGCAGCGCGGCGAGGTCCAGCCGGATCGGCAGCAGCACGGGCTCGTCCACGGTCCGCGCCGCGTCGAACAACGCCAATCCGTCGGCGGAGGGGATCTGGACGAAGCCGGACCGTGCCATGCCACTCATGGCGGTGTCGTCGAGGTGCGCGGTCATGCCGCTGCGTTGCTCCCAGAAGCCCCAGGCCAGCGACATCGCGGCGAGACCGTGCGCCCGCCGGTGGGCCGCCAGCGCGTCCAGGAACGCGTTCGCCGCCGCGTAGTTGCCCTGCCCGGCCTCACCCAGCACGCCCGCCGCCGAGGAGAACAGCACGAACGCCGACAGATCCAGGCCCTCGGTCAGCTGGTGCAGCTGCCAGGCCGCCTCGGCCTTGGCGCCCACCACCGCGTCGACCTGCTCGGCCGTGAGCGACTCCACCATTCCGTCATCCAGCGCCCCGGCCGCGTGCACCACGGCGGACAGCCGATGTTCCGCGCGCAGGCGGTCCAGGAGCCCGGCCAGCGCCGTACGGTCGGCGACGTCGCACGCCACGATCTCGGCCCGCGCTCCCGAGGCCGCGAGTTCGGCGCGCAGTTCCTCCGCGCCGGGGGCCTCGATGCCTCTGCGGCCCACGAGCACCAGATCGCATACGCCGTGCTCAGCCACAAGGTGCCGGGCCACCAGCCCGCCGATCATCCCGGTGCCTCCGGTCACCAGCACGGTGCCGTCCCGGTCGAACGGGACCGGCAACGTCAGTACGACCTTCCCGACATGCCGGGCCTGCGACATGAACCGGAACGCCTCCCGCGCCCGCCGCACGTCCCACACCTGGATGGGCGACCGCTCGAACACGCCCTCCTCGAACAGGCCCAGGACCTCGGCCAGCATCTCGCCCAGACGCTCCGGCCCCGTGTCGATCAGGTCGAAGGCGGTGTAACGGACCCCGGGGGCGATCGTCTCCGCGTCCCGGATGTCGGTCTTGCCCATCTCCACGAACCGGCCACCGACCGGCAACATGTCCAGCGAGGCGTCGATGAACTCCCCGGCCAGCGAGTTGAGCACCACGTCCACCTGGCCGAACTTCTCCGCGAACTCCAGTGTCCGCGACGAGGCCACATGCTCCTCATCCAGCGGCAACGACGCCCACTTGCCGGGACTCGCCGTACCGAACACCTCCGCGCCCAGCCAGCGCGCCACCTGTACGGCGGCCATGCCGACCCCACCGGCGGCCGCGTGCACCAGCACCCGATCACCGGCCCGCACACCGGCCACGTCCACCAGGCCGTAGAACGCCGTCAGGAACGCCGCCGGCACCGACGCGGCCTCCGCGAACGACCAACCGGCGGGCATGGGAGCCAGCAACCGCCGATCGGTCACTCCCACGGGACCGTACGCGCCATCGAGCAGCCCCAGCACCCGATCACCGGGCACCAGATCGGTCACGGCCGAGCCCACTTCCAGCACCACACCGGCGACCTCACCGCCGATCGGGACGTCGCGCTCCGGGACCATGCCCAGTGCCACGACGACGTCGCGGAAGTTCATCCCGGCCGCCCGTATCGACAGCCGTACCTCGCCCGGTTCCAGCGGGCGGGCCGCCTCCGGGCACGGGACCAGCGCCAGGCCGTCCAGCGTGCCCGTGCCGGTGGCTTCGAGCCGCCACGGCTCGCCGCCCAAGGGCGGCAGCAGCGCCTCGCCGGTCGTGGCCCGCGCCAGCCTGGGCACCCATACCGCTCCGCCGCGTACGGCCAGCCGCGGCTCGGAGAGCGCGGCGAGCACTGCGGGCACCGGCACCTCGGAGTCGTCGAGATCCAGCGTCACGAACCGGCCGGGGTGCTCCGACTGCGCGGACCGCATCAGGCCGAGCACCGCGGCGGCGGCCAGGTCGGTCACGTCCTCGCCGTCCAGGGCGACCGCTCCCCTGGTGACCAGGGCGAACGTGGACTCCTCGAACCGGTCGTCGGCCAGCCAGGACCGTACGGTGGCCAGGGCCCGATGGATCGCCTCCCGCACGTCTCCGCCGCCCGAGAAGGTGACGAACACCAGCTCGGGAGCCGACGGCAAGGAGGCCAGATCGGGATAGACGGGAGCGCCCAGGGCAGCGGCGAGCCCAGAACCCAGCCCGCTCGCGTCGACCACGGCGCAGCGGCTCGGCGAGGGCGTCGGCGTCGGGTCGCCGGTGTACGGCGAGGCGATCCAGCTGACGCGGAACAGCGACTCGCGGCGCGGATCCGGCGCCGACGACGCGAGCGGCCGGGACAGCAGCGACTCCACGGCGGCCACCGGGGCTCCCGAGGGGTCCGCCAGCCGCAGCGAGATCTCGTCCGGACCCGACGGGGTCAGGCGGACCCGCAACGTGGACGCGCCCTCCGCGTACAGCGACAAACCGGACCAGGTGAACGGCAGGCTCACCCCTGCGGCGGCGCCGTCCAGCAGCGACTCCGCGTGCAACGCGGCGTCGAGCAGCGCGGGATGCAGGCCGAAGCCCCCCGTCTCCCGCTGTGGCAGGGTGACCTCGGCGAACACCTCGTCCCCGAGCCGCCACGCGGCCTGGAGCCCGCGGAACGGCCCGTCGTAGTCCAGACCGCGCTCGGCGAGGCGGTCGTAGACATCGGTCACGTCGATGGCCTCGGCGCCCGGCGGCGGCCAGGCGGACAGGTCGAAGTCCGCGGCGGGACGGGCGGCCGACACGACGCCGGTCGCGTGCCGGGTCCAGTCCGTGTCGTCCTCGGGGCGCGCGTGCAGCGTCAGCGGCCGTCGCCCGGTCTCGTCCGGCGCGTCGATCCGTACCTGCACCACCACGGCGGCCTGCGCGGGCAGCGGCAGCGGTGCCTCCAGGACCAGCTCCTCCAGCAGGGCGCAGCCGACCTGGCGGCCCGCGCTGACGGCCAGCTCGGCGAAGGCCGCACCGGGGAACAGGACCGTGCCGGACACCGTGTGGCCGGCCAGCCAGGGGTGCGAGCGCAGCGACAGCCGGCCGGTGAGGACGACCTCGTCGGAGTCGGCCAGGGACAGCGCCCCGCCGAGGAAGGGGTGGTCGGCCGCGGTCAGGCCCGCCTGCTCGACGTCGGCCGAGTCGCCGGCCTCCAGCCAGTAGCGTTCGCGCTGGAAGGCGTACGTGGGCAGGTCCACCCTGCGGGCGTCGGCCGAGGCGAACAGCGGCGTCCAGTCGACCGGCGCGCCGTGCGCGCAGGACTCCGCGACCGAGGTGACGAACCTGGCCGCCGCGTCCTCGTCGCGGCGCAGCGAGCCGATGGCCACCACGCCGGCGCCCGCGGCCTCGGCCGTCTCCTGGACCGCGGCGGTCAGCGTCGGGTGCGGGCTGACCTCGACGAACATTCCGTAGCCCTGCTGGACCAGGCTCTGGACCGCCTGCTCGAAGCGCACCGGGCGGCGCAGGTTGGTGTACCAGTAGGCGGCGTCGAGCTCGGCGGTGTCGAGCGGCTCGCCGGTCACCGTGGAGCAGAACGCCACCTCGGCCGTCCAGGGGACGATCCCGGCCAGGTCGGCCAGCAGCCGGTCGCGCAGCGGCTCGGCGTAGGCCGTGTGCGAGGGGTAGTCGACCGGGATCATCTTGGCTCTGACGTTCTCGGCCTTCAGGAGGTCGAGCAGTTCGTTCAGTGCCGCCGAGTCGCCGGCGACCACGACCGCGGTCGGGCTGTTCACCGCCGCTATCGACAGGCGCTCCGCCCACGGGGCGAGCCGGTCGAGCGCCTCGGCGGGCGGGAGCGAGACGGCCAGCATGCCGCCGCGGCCGGACAGGTCCTCGGTGATGGCCCGGCTGCGGAGGGCCACCACCTTGGCCGCGTCTTCGAGGGACAGCGCTCCCGCCACGCACGCGGCGGCGATCTCGCCCTGGGAGTGCCCCACGACGGCCTCGGGCTCGACGCCGTAGGAGCGCCACAGGCGCGCCAGCGAGACCATGACCGCCCAGGCCGCGGGCTGGATCACGTCCATCCGGTCGAGTGGCCACGCGGGCGACTCGCCGCGCAGGACGTCCATCAGCTTCCAGTCCACGAACTTCTCGAGCGCGTCCGCGCACTCCGCCATGCGGGCGGCGAACGGCGGCGCGGCGTCGAGCAGCCCGAGGATCATGTCCTTCGACAGGACGGCCTGGCCGGGGAAGACGAAGGCCACCCGGGGCGAGGCGGTCGCCGTGCCGTACACGACGTTCGGGGCGGGGACCGCGTCCGCGACGGCGCGCAGGCCCGCCAGGAGGGTGTCACGGTCGTCGCCGATCACCGCCGCGCGGTACGGGAGGGCGGCGCGCGAGCTGACCAGGGAGTGGCCGACGTCGACCGGCGGCAGCCCGGGGTCCTGCTCGACGCGGGCGGCCAGTCGCCCGGCCTGGGCCCGCAGCGCCTGCTCGCTCTTGGCCGTGACCATCCAGGGCACCACCGGGCAGGCCGTCTGCTCGCGGGGGGTCTCGGCGTGCGGGTGTTCCTCGATGATGACGTGCGCGTTGGTGCCGCTGACGCCGAACGAGGAGATGGCCGCGCGGCGCGGGGTGTCCTCCACCGTGTCCCAGGGGACGTTCTCGGTGAGCAGGGCGATGCTGCCGGACGACCAGTCCACGTTCGGCGAGGGCTCGTCGGCGTACAGGGTCTTGGGCAGGGTGCCGTGCCGCATCGCGAGCACCATCTTGATCACCCCGGCCACGCCGGCGGCGGCCTGGGTGTGGCCGATGTTCGACTTGATCGAGCCCAGGTAGAGGGGTCTGTCCTGCGGGCGGCCCTGGCCGTAGGCGGCGAACAGGGCGCGCGCCTCGATGGGGTCGCCCAGCGTCGTACCGGTGCCGTGCGCCTCGACCACGTCGACCTCGGCGGGCGTCAGGCCCGCGGCGGCCAGCGCCCGGGCGATCACCCGCTGCTGGGACGGGCCGTTGGGCACGGTCAGCCCGCTGCTGGCGCCGTCCTGGTTGATCGCGCTGCCGCGGATCACGGCCAGCACCTGGTGGCCGTTGCGGGTGGCGTCCGACAGGCGCTCCAGCAGGAGCATGCCCGCGCCCTCACCCCAGCCCGTCCCGTCGGCGGCCGCCGAGAACGCCTTGCACCGGCCGTCCGGCGACAGCCCGCGCTGCCTGCTGAACTCCACGAACGTGCTCGGGGTAGACATCACCGTGACCCCGCCGGCCAGCGCCATGGCGCACTCGTCCTGGCGCAGGGCCTGGGCCGCGAGGTGCAGCGCCACCAGGGAGGACGAGCACGCCGTGTCCACCGTGATCGCCGGGCCTTCCAGGCCCATCAGGTAGGAGACCCGGCCGGAGGCGATGCTTCCGTCGCTGCCGTTGCCGATGTAGCCGCCGAGGTCGGCGGGCACGGCGCGGACCCTGGAGCCGTAGTCGTGGTAGATGACTCCGGCGAAGACGCCCGTGGCGCTGCCCCGCGCGGAGGCCGGATCGATGCCCGCGCCTTCGAAGGCCTCCCACGCGGTCTCCAGCAGCAGCCGCTGCTGCGGATCCATCGCCAGCGCCTCGCGCGGGCTGATCCCGAAGAAGTGCGGGTCGAACTGAGCGGCGTCGTGCAGGAATCCGCCGGAACTCGTCAGGCTCTTGCCGGGACTGTCCGGATCCGGGTCATAGAGGTCGACGTCCCAGCCCCGGTCGGAGGGGAACGGCGAGATCGCGTCGGTCCCGGCGACCAGCAGCCGCCACAACTCCTCGGGCGTGCCGGCGTCGCCGGGGAAGCGGCAGCTCATCCCGACGATCGCGATGGGCTCGGCGTCCCTGTCCTCGGCCTGCCGCAGCCGGCGGCGGGTCTCCCGCAGGTCGGCGGTGGCCCGCCTGAGGTATTCCAGCAGCCTGGTCTCGTTGTCCACGGCTCATCTCCGGGTCGGGGAAGCCGCCTGGTGACGGGCGACCAGCTCTTCTAGATCACGTACGCCGTCGGCGGGGGTCGGCGTCTTCGCCATGTCCTGCTGGATCCGGACCGCGTTCCGCCGGAACCCCTCGTCATCCAGCAGCCGCACCAGCCCGTCGCGCAGCGTCCGCGCCGAGAGCTGCTCGGGCTCGATGACCAGGCCCGCTCCCTGCTGGGCGATCTGAAGGGCCATGCCCGTCTCGTCGTAGAGCTGGGCGGGGACGATGAGCTGGGGCACACCCTGGGTGATGGCCGTGCAGGTGGTCCCCGTGCCGCCATGGTGGACGATGGCCGAGCAGCCGGGCAGCAGGGAGTTGAGCGGGACGAAGTCCACGATGCGGACGTTCGGCGGGACCTTCGCGCCGTCCAGCTGGTTCTCCTTCAGGGTCGCGACCACCTCGACGTCCAGGTCGGCCACGGCCTCGAACAGCTCGGCGGCCCCGACGCTGCCGCGCCCACCCCAGACCTCCCTGCCGGACACCCCTAGGGTGAAGCAGACGCGCCGCCGGGACGGCGGCTCCCGGAGCCAGGCCGGGATGGTCGAGGGGCCGTTGTAGGGGATGAAACGGACGCGCAGGTGGTCGTCCTCGCCGGGGAAGCGCAGCCAGGCCGGCATGGAGTCGACCGTGGCCTGGCCGAGGATCACCTCCTCGTCGAAGTCGCAGCCGTACGCGGCCAGCTTCGCCGTGATCCACTCGACCACGGGGTCCTCACGCGGATCGTCCGGTCGCTCCGCGCGCAGCCGGAGGAACAACGAGCGCATCCGCGCCCAGTGATCGCGGCCGAAGGTCGTCCGTACCTGCGCCGCGCCGCAGGCCCGGGCGGCCACGGGGCCCGGAAAGGTGATGGAATCCCAGACCACCAGGTCGGGCTGCCAGCTCCGGCAGAAGGCGACCAGGTCGGCGTACATGGACTCGTCAGTGATGAAGTCCAGGGCCATCGGGGAGCAGAAGGCGTCCAGGCAGTCGCGGACGTACTCGTACGTGAGCACCTCGGGGCGCTCCTCCGCGATGTCGTATCCGGAGCCGTAGATCTGCCGGTCAAGCGGTGTTTCCAGCAGCCGCTCGGCCACATCGGACTTTCCGCCGACCGATAAAGCGGTCAAGCCGGTCCGGGTAATGGCGTCGACGATGTCCGGCTGGCCGGCAACGATTACTTCGTGGCCCGCGGCTTTCATCGCCCAGGCGATGGGGACCATCAGAAAGAGGTGCGCGTTTGCCGCGTGTTGAGTGAACAGAACACGCATGAACAATTCCTCCAAATTATTTATCGCGTCGAATGGGACGCTACCTATGCGCGGATGACCGCCCGACCCCTAGGGGACCCCTCACGCTCCCCTGTGCGCGGCCGGATGATCGCCCACACGGGAGACAGCGTCGCCACCAGGGCGGACAGCGTGGCGGAGCAGATCACGGCCAGATAGACCCATGCCGGCCCCGGGGGCATCGGTGAGCCGTTGACCGCCATGGCGAACGGAATCAGGATGGGGGCGACCGCCGCCGTGCCGAGCACGACGCCGACCATGGCGACCACCACGGCCTCGATCCCCACCATGCGCAGGATCTGGCCACGGGTGAACCCGATCAGGCGCTGCAGACGGAACTCTCTGCGCCGCGAGCCGGCTCCCATCGCCTGGGCGCTGATCACCGAGATGCCGGCGAAGATGATGATCACTCCGGTGAACAGATAGTTGATCCAGGCCCGGGTCCGCCCCTGCTCGACGGCGGTCATGGACGGCCCGATGCCGTCACTGACCCGCAGCGTGGGCAGGCGGCCCGTCGCCTCGACGAGGTCGGCGCGCAGTTTGCGCGGGTCGCCGCCGGGCGCCGCCCGGACCAGGATCTGGGTCGGCGAGCCGGCGGTCGTGTGGGCGGCGAGCAGCGTGGCGGGCATGAGGATCATCTCGCCGCCGGGCCGGTCCGCGAGCAGCGCGACCACCCTCAGGTCCACTTTGGCGCCGTCTCCCAGTCGCAGGGTGATCGCGTCGCCGATCCCCTTGCCGAGCTCGCGGGCGTGCTGCCGGGTGAGGGCGACGGAGTCGCCACGCAGCCCGGTGAGCGTGCCCGCGGTGAGGGAGATGTCCGTGACCCCCGCCGCGCCGTCCGCCGTGAGGCCCAGGAGCGGCCAGCCGTGCTCGCTCTGCGATGGGTCGTACGGGCTCTCGACGAACCCGCTGCTGGTCGCCAGCTCCGACGCGGCCATGACCCCTGGGACGGACCGGACGCGGCCGAGCAGACCGGGACCGAGGCCGCCGGTGATCACGTGGTCGGCCCGCAGGTCTTCCAGGCGGACCTGCCGGACCTGGTCGGCCTGCGTCATCTGCAGATAGATGTTCGCGGTGCTGATCCCGGTCGCGAGCATGATGGGCAGGATCGCGGTGGCCATGCCGAACGGCCGGGCGCAGCTGTTGAGCAGGGCGAGGCGGCCGATCGTCCTGGGCCGGGCGCGTACGGCCCGGCCGACCAGCCCGCTCATGGCCTTGGTCATCCTGGACGCCACCACGGCCACGCCGAGGATCACCACGATCGCGGCGAGGCAGGCGACGCTCACCGCGGCCGAGCGGATCATCACCATGGCCGAGCAGATCGTCGTGCCCACCACGCCGAGGCAGATCAGGGCGAGCGCCGCCCGTGCCCGGTCGAGCCCATGGTCCTGCGGCACCGAGCTGAGCGCCGTGGCCGGGCGAGGTCGCGCGGCCCGCCAGATCGGGAAGAAGGCGGCCGCCAGCCCGGTGCACAGGCACACCGCGGCCGCGAGCGCGGCCGGGAGCCAGCCCGGGTCGAACCGCAGCGCCGCCGGTACGACTCCGTCGCGCACCAGGTGCCCGAACAACTGACCGCCGAGGTGGCCACCGAGCACCGTGCCCGCCGCCGTGGCGACCACCGCGATCGTCGTCACCTCACCGAACATCATCAGGCGGACGCGGCGCGGCGGCGTGCCCATCGCCTGCAGCAGCGTCAGCTCCGGCGCCCGGTGCTCGACCAGGAGTTTCATGGTGCTGACCAGGACGAGCATGCCGACCAGGAGCGTCGTGCCGCCGATCAGGCCGGCGATGGTGATCAGGTTCTCGCGGCCGGCGCGCGCCTGCGCGAACTCGGCGAGCCCGCGGTCGTCCCCGGTGAGCGTCACCGCGGACTGGCCGCGCAGGGTGGCGCGCACCCGGTCGGCGAGCGCCTGCTCGCCCGTCCCTGGCACGGGGATCACGGCTATCGCGTCCACCGAGTCCGGATGGCCGGACAGCCACCGCGCGTCGTAGGGCGTGAAGAACATCGCGGCCGCCGTAGCGGTACGTCCCGCCGCCGGGGCGACCACGCCGGTCACCCGGAAGGTGGCGACGGCGCCACGGGCCACGACCTGGATCCTGTCACCCACGTGGCCGCCCGATCGCGCGGCGAGCGCCGCGTCCAGCACGACGTCTCCGGCCGTCGCGGGCGCGCTGCCGGACCGCAGCTCGTACGGCAGCAGCCCCGCCGAGGTCCATTCGTGCCCCGTGGCCCGGGGCGCGGCCCCGCCGAGCATGGTGACGGGGATGGAGACGTCGCCGATGACGTCGGCGACGCCGGGCACCGCCCGCACGGTCTCCAGCAGGGACCGACTCAGGCGTACGGTCTCGGACAGGCTCGCCCATTCGGCGTCGTCGTCGCGGGGGTCGGCGTCCGGCAGCCGGTAGGACGGGTCGCCCGCGACCACCACCGCGGCGCCGGCCAGCCGCTCGGGCGGGAACGCGGCCTGGATCCCCGCCGCCATCAGCCCCGCGCAGGCCGCCACGATGGCGGTGGCGGCGAAGACCGTGGCGAGCACCGCCGAGAACGCGCCCCTGCGGTGGGACAGTGTGCGCAGGGCCAGGCGCCACATCAGGACGGCTCTCCCCGGTCCCACATCGCCAGGTGGGCCATCCGTTCCGCCGCCGCCTTGCCGGGCGGGAGCTCCAGCTCCTCCACGACCCGGCCGCCGGCCATGAAGAAGACGTGGTCGGCGTAGGCCGCGATCCGCGAGTCGTGCGTGGCCACCACCACCGTCTGTCCCGCCCGCGCCGCTTCGCGCAGCAGGCCGAGCACCTGGCCGACGCCCTCGTTGTCCTGCGCGCAGGTGGGCTCGTCGGCGAAGATCACCGGCGCCCGGCCGACCAGGGCCCGCGCCACCGCCACCCGCTGCTGCTCGGCGAAGGACAGCCGGTGCGGCAGGTCGTGCAGGTGGTCGGTCAGGCCGATCTGGGCGATCACCCGGTCCAGCAGGACGGTGTCGACGCTCCGGCCGGTCAGGTAGCCGGGCAGCGCGATGTTCTCCGCCACGTTGAGCGCGGGCAGCAGATTGGACCCTTGGAAGACGAAACCGAGCCGGTCACGCCGCAGCCTGGTCAGCGACGCGTCGTCGAGGTCGGTCAGCTCCTCGCCGTCGAGGAGCACCGACCCTGACGCCGGCCGCTCCAGTCCTGACGCGCAGCGCAGCAGCGTGCTCTTGCCGGATCGCGACGGCCCGATGACCGCGGTGAGCGCCCGTTTCCGGCAGCCGATCGTGACGCCGCTCAGCGCCTCGAAGCTGCCCTTCCTCGTGTGGTACGTCTGTCGTACGGAATTCAACCGAACGATGTCGTCCTCTTCGCTCCTTGGATTGTCCGCAGGTCTGCTCATAGAACGGATGCTAATCACCGATTCATATTCCGCGCATCGGCCTGAAGGGCCATCCGTGCCCTCCTCTTCAGGGATGGTTCGGTGGCATGAACGGTACTCGGGACGGAAAATCGGACTCTTTGTCGGCGGCCATGACATGGCATCAGAATTCTTTGTCGAGAATATTGAAAAGTTCTTCGGCGCTGGCCGATTCGAGCGTCGGCTCCGCCGGGTCCTCCGTCCGGCCGTGCGCCTCGGCCCACTTCGCCGTGAGCGCCTTGAGCCGGGCGGTGATCCGCGCGTGCCCGTCGGGATCCGGTACGAGCCGGTCCAACGCCTGTTCGAGCTCGGCCAGCTCGGCCTCCAGCGGTTCGGCGGCCGGGTCGTCGTCGCCGAGCAGTTCGGTCTTGATGAAGGCGGCCACGGCTTCCGGCGTCGGGTAGTCGAAGACGAGCGTGGCGGGCAGGCGTACGTCCGCCGCCGCGCTCAGCCGGTTGCGCAGCTCGACCGCGGTCAGCGAGTCGAACCCCAGCTCCTTGAACCCCCGCACCGGATCGACCGGGTCCTCGGTGTCGTGGCCGAGCACGGCGGCGACGTGGGTGCGTACCAGGCTGAGCAGCATGCGGTCACGCGCCGCCCTGGACAACGGGGTCAGCCGGTCCGTCAACGAGACGGGTGCGGCGGCGGGGGCCGTGACCGAGGCCGTGACGGGCGCCCGCCCGACAGGGGCGGTGACCAGGCCACGGAGCATCGGCGGCGGCCCTTCCTCCCGCGACCGCACGGCCGCGAGATCCAGCCGGATCGGCACCAGCGCGGCCTCGTCGAGCGCGAGCGACTCGTCGAACAGCGCCAGCCCCGCCTCGGCCGACAGCGGCAGCAGGCCCGAGTGACGCAGCCGGCGCAGGTCGGCCTCGCCGAGCTGGGCGGTCATGCCGCCCACCTCCGGCGCCCACATGCCCCAGGCCAGCGAGAGCCCCGGCAGACCGGCCGCCCTGCGGTGCGCGGCCAGCGCATCGAGGAAGGCGTTGGCCGCCGCGTAGTTGCCCTGCCCGGCGGCGTCGAGCGTGCCGGCCGAGGAGGAGAAGAGCACGAACGCCGACAGGTCCAGATTTTTCGTGAGTTGGTGAAGATGCCAGGCGGCGTTGGCTTTGGGCCGCCAGACCGTGTCCACCTGCTCGGGCGTGAGCGAGCCGATGACGCCGTCGGCCACGACGCCCGCCGTGTGCACGACCGCGGTCAGCGAACGGCCCGCGAGCAGCTCCGCGAGCGCGTCGCGGTCGGCGACGTCGCACGCCACGACCTCGACGCGGGCCCCCTGCTCGATGAGCTCCGCGCGCAGCCGGTCGGCGCCCGGGGCGTCGAGCCCCCTGCGGCCGACCAGCAGCAGGTCGCGCACGCCGTGCTCGGCCACCAGATGCCGGGCCACCAGCGCGCCGAGCCCGCCCGTGCCGCCGGTGACGAGCACGGTGCCGGCGCCGCCGATGGGCGTGGGCACGGTCAGCACGATCTTGCCGGTGTGCCGGGCCTGCGCCATGTACCGGAACGCCTCGGGCGCGCGTCGCACGTCCCAGACGCGGGTCGGCAGGGGTGCGAAGGTGCCCTCCTCGAACAGCTTCACCAGCTCGGTCAGGATCTCCTGGGTCCGGTCCGGCCCGGCGTCGGAGAGGTCGAACGGCGCGTAGCGGACGCCGGGGGCGATCGTCTCCACGTCCCGGATGTCGGTCTTGCCCATCTCCACGAACCGGCCACCGGGAGCCAGCATGCCCAGGGAGGCGTCGGTGAACTCACCCGCGAGCGAGTTGAGCACCACATCGACCTGGCCGAACTTCTCCGCGAACTCCAGCGTCCGCGACGAGGCCACATGCGCGTCGTCCAGCGGCAGCGACGCCCACTTGGCGGGACTCGCCGTACCGAACACCTCCGCGCCCAGCCACCGCGCGAGCTGCACCGCCGCCATACCGACCCCACCGGCGGCCGCGTGCACCAGCACCCGGTCCCCTGTTTTAAGGTCGGCCAGATCAACAAGGCCGTAGTAAGCGGTCGCGAAGACGGCCGGCACGGCGGCCGCGTCCACGAAGGACCAGCCGTCCGGCATGTGCACCACCATCCGGTGATCGGTCACCGTATAGGGCCCGAAACCACCCTCGAACAGCCCGAACACCCGGTCTCCGGGGGCGAACCGGGTGACGCCGGAGCCGACCTCGACGACCACGCCGGCGCCCTCGCCGCCGATGGACGTCTCGCCCGGGTACATGCCGAGGGCCATCAGGACGTCGCGGAAGTTCAGGCCGCAGGCCCGCATGGACACGCGTACCTCGAACTCCTCCAAGGGCCGCCGGGCCGCGTCGCAGGCAATCGCCGCCAGGGCGTCGATCGTCCCCGGCTCGGTGATCTCCAGATGCCAGGACTCCGCACCGGGCGGCGGCTTCAGCAGGCCGTCCTCGCCGGTCCTGGCCAGCCGCGGCGCGAGCGCGTCGCCCTCGCGAAGGGCCAGCTCAGGCTCCTGACCAGTCAGTACGGAGGGCAACGCCCGGTAGGAGTCCGCCGTGCCGTCCACGTCGACGAGGAGGAACCGGCCGGGGTTCTCGGCCTGCGCGGCACGTACCAGACCCCAGACGGGGGCGTGGGCCAGGTCGGGGGTGTCGTCGTCGGCGCCGGTCCTTACGGAGTCACCGGTCACCAGCACCAGCTTGGCGGCGCCGAAGCGCTCATCGGCCAGCCAGCCCTGCAGCAGGCCGAGCGTCCGGCCGGTCAGCTCGCGCGCGTCCGCCGAAGGATCCGCCGACGCGGGCTGATGCCCGGCCGGGCCCAGCCCCGCCGACGCGAGTTCGCGTCCTGCGGAGACCAGCCCCGCAGGCTCGTACCCGGCGCGGACCAGAACCGTCGTCGGCGGCGGGCTCAGCGCGGCCAGCGCGGCCAGGTCCGGGACGACGCGCGCGGAGAGTCCCGCGGCGCGCAGGCCCGTGAGCAGTTCGCCGTCGTCGGCGCCGAGCACCGCCCAGTCGTCGCGCGAGCCGCCGACGGCCACGCGCGTCCACTTCACCTGGTACGGCGAGGCGCCCGCCCCGCTCCGGCCGGCGCCGAGCCCGGCGCCGGAGACGGGCCGCATGGCCAGCGAGCCCACGCTGGCCAGCGGCGCGCCCGTCGCGTCCGCAACGGTCAGCAGCGGCGCGCCCGAGCCGTCGGCGGACACCTGGACGCGGGCGGCGGTGGCGCCGGTCGCGTACAGGCTGACGTCGGTCCAGCTGAAGGGCAGCTCGACCCGAGGATCCCCGGGCGCCATCGCCCTGCCGTCCCGGGGATCCTCGGTCGCCAGCCCGATGGCGTGCAGCACGGCGTCGAACAGCGCGGGATGCAGGCCGAAGCTGCCCGCGTCCGCCACCACGCCGTCGGGCAGCTCAATGTCGGCGAACACCGCGCCGTCGCGCCGCCAGGCCGCGCGCAGCCCTCGGAAGGCGGGCCCGTATTCGGTGCCTTCGACGGCCAGCCGCGCGTAGAGGTC
Organism: Nonomuraea sp. NPDC049750; assembly: GCF_040659625.1. Taxonomy (NCBI): domain Bacteria; kingdom Bacillati; phylum Actinomycetota; class Actinomycetes; order Streptosporangiales; family Streptosporangiaceae; genus Nonomuraea; species Nonomuraea sp. NPDC049750. The sequence continues at coordinate 72,218 of NZ_JBFANB010000021.1, read as the reverse complement.
GCCGACGTCGATGGGCGTGGCGCCGGGCGGCGGCCATTCGGCCAGGTCGAAGGCGGGTGGTTGGTCCGCGACGGCGAGCGTCCCGGTCGCGTGCCGGGTCCAGGGCCGTTCGCCCGTGGTGGCCCGCGAGTAGACGGTCACCGTACGGCGGCCCGAGTCGTCCGCCCCGGAGACGATCACCTCGATCGTGACGGCGTCCCGCTCCCCCAGCACGAGGGGTGCCTCCAGGGTCAGCTCTTCGACGAGGTCGCACCCGGCCTGGTGACCGGCCGCGACGGCGAGCTCGACGAAGGCCGTGCCCGGAACCAGCACGGTGCCGAGGATCCGGTGATCGGCCAGCCAGGGGTGACCGGCGAGCGAGAGCCTGCCGGTGTACAGCGACCCACCGGTGTCGGGCAGCTCGACCGCGGCGCCCAGTAGCGGGTGAGCCGCGGCTTCGAGCCCGAGCGAGGCGGGATCGCCGCCGTGGTGGGCGAGCCTCAGCCAGTAATGGCGACGCTGGAAGGCGTAGGTGGGCAGATCCACCCGCCCGGCTCCAGCGTAGAAGGTGTCCCAGTCCACCTCCGCCCCGCGCGCGTACGCCCTGCCGATGGCCGTGACCAGTTGCCCGGCCTCGTCCCGGTCTCGCCGCAGCAGCGGCACCGCGACCGGTGTGGGTTCCCGGTCCGTGGCGCCTTCCTGCACCAGCCCCGACAGCACCGCGTCGGGACCCAGCTCCAGGAGGGTCCGTACGCCCCGCTCGCGCAGGAAGGCGACGCCGTCGGCGAACCGTACCGGCTCCCGCACGTGCCGCACCCAGTACTCGGCCGAGAACCGCGACACCGGCTCACCGGTCAGGTTCGACACCACCGGGATCGCCGCGTCCTGGTACTCCAGTCCGGCGGCCACCTCACCGAAGGCGCCGAGGATCGGCTCCATGCGGTGGGAGTGGAACGCGTCGCTGACCCGCAGCCGCCGGCACCTCAACCCGCGCCGGCCGAACTCCGCCGCCACCCGCTCCACCGCGGGCTCGTCGCCCGAGACCACGATCGAGGCCGGTCCGTTCACCGACGCGATCTCCACCTGGCCCGCCACGTCGGAGAGCTCGGCCAGCAGCTTGGCGACCGTCGCCTCTCCGGCCGCGACCGCGAGCATCGCCCCGCCCTGCGGAAGCCCCCGCATCAGCCGGCCCCGCGCCGCCACGAGCGCGCACGCGTCCTCCAGTGACAGCACGCCCGCGACGTGCGCCGCCGCGAGTTCGCCCACCGAATGGCCCATCAGGTAGTCCGGCGCCATCCCCCACGACTCCAGGAGCCGATAGAGGGCCACTTCCACGGCGAACAGCCCCGTCTGGGCGTACTGCGTCTGGTCCAGGAGGTCCGGCCTGCCCCACATCACCTCGGTCAGGGGCACGTCCAGATGGCGGTCCAAACCCGCCGCGACCGCCTCCAGGTGCTCCTTGAAGGTGGGGAACGCCCTGGTCAGCTCCAGGCCCATCCCTACCCGCTGGCTTCCCTGGCCGGTGAACATGAATCCCAGCCCGGCGCCCTCAGTGTCCCCGGGACCGCTCACGACATCGACCGGCTCGGCCCCTTCGGCGACCCGCGCCAGACCCGCGACCAGCTCCGCCCGATCGGCCGCCACCACGACGGCCCGATGGCTCAGCAGCGACCGCGTTCTGACCAGCGAGTACCCCACCTGCGCGGGGACCATGTCCTCGGCAGCCGCCACGAAGTCCCGCAGCCGCTCCGCCTGCGCCCGCACCGCGTCCGCGCCACGCGCGGAGACCACCACCGGCACCGGTACGTCGGCAACCGGCGCCCCAGCGGGGACCGGCTCCTCGGCCGGAACGCCCTCGATCACCACGTGCGCGTTGGTCCCGCTGATGCCGAACGACGACACGCCCGCCCGGCGTGGCCGCCCGTCGCGGTCCTGCCAGGGGGTCGCCTCGGTCACCAGCGACACCGCGCCCGCCGACCAGTCCACGTGCGAGGACGGGGCGTCGACGTGCAGCGTCTTCGGCAGTACGCCGTGCCGCATCGCCAGGACCATCTTGATCACACCGGCGACGCCGGCCGCGCACTGGGTGTGCCCGATGTTGGATTTGACCGTGCCCAGCCACAGCGGCCGATCCTGCGGACGGTCTTGCCCGTACGTGGCCAGCAGCGCCTGCGCCTCGATCGGGTCCCCGAGCGTGGTGCCGGTGCCGTGGGCCTCGACCGCGTCGATGTCGGCCAGGCCGAGACCGGCGTTGGCCACCGCCTGGCGGATCACCCGCTGCTGGGACGGCCCGTTCGGGGCGGTGAGCCCGTTGCTGGCGCCGTCCTGATTGACCGCACTCCCCCGCACGACCGCCATCACCTGGTGGCCGTGACGGCGCGCGTCGGACAACCGCTCCAGCAGCAACAGACCCACACCCTCGGCGAACGCCGTACCGTCCGCCGCCTCCGCGAACGCCTTGCACCGCCCATCCCGCGCCAGACCCCGCTGCCGGCTGAACTCCACGAAGATCTCCGGCGTGGACAGCACGGTCACCCCACCGGCGAGCGCGAGCGTGCTCTCGCCACGGCGCAGCGACTCGCAGGCCAGATGCAGCGCGACCAGGGACGACGAGCACGCCGTGTCCAAGGTGACGGCCGGGCCCTCCAGGCCGAGCGCGTAGGCGACGCGGCCGGACATCACCGAGCTGGAGTTGCCGGTGATCAGGTATCCCTCCACCTCCTCGGGCAGGGGCCCGGGCCCGGTGCCGTAGCCGGTGGCGGAGGCGCCGACGAACACGCCCGTCGAGCTGCCCCTGAGGTCGCCGGGGTCGATGCCCGCGCGTTCGAGGGTCTCCCAGGCGGCTTCGAGCAGCAGCCGCTGCTGCGGATCGGTGGCCAGGGCCTCACGCGGCGAGATCCCGAAGAAGGCCGCGTCGAAGTCCCCGGCCTCGTACACGAAGCCGCCGACCCGCACATAGCTGCTGCCGGCGCTCTCGGTGTCGGGGTCGTAGAGCCGCTCCAGGTCCCAGCCGCGGTCGGCGGGGAACTCCGACATCGCGTCCCGGCCTTCGGCGAGCAGGCGCCACAGCGCCTCCGGCGAGTCGACACCGCCGGGATAGCGGCAGCCCATCCCGACGATGACGATCGGATCGTCGTCGAGCGGGGCGGCGGGGGTGGCGACCGGCGCGACGGTGGCCGCCGCGCCGAGCAGCCTGCCCTTGATGTGCTGGGCGAGCGCGGCGGGCGTCGGATAGTCGAAGACCAGCGTCGCGGGCAGCCGCAGCCCGGTGGCGGCGTTGAGCCGGTTGCGCAGCTCGATGGCGGTCAGCGAGTCGAAGCCGAGCTCCTTGAACGCCCGGCCGGCGTCCACCGAGCCGGCGTCGGCGTGGCCGAGCACGGTGGCGGCCTGCGCCCGGATCAGGGAGACCAGCACCTGGTCGCGGTCGTTCTCGGGCAGCCCGGCCAGCTGCCGCTCCAGCGCGGAGGCGACACCGCCGGGTACGGCGCCCGCCGCGACGTTGCGCTGCGCGGGCGCGTGCACCAGGCCGCGCAGCATCGGCTGGACCCCGGCGGGGTCGCGCCGCATCGCGGCGAGGTCGAGGCGGATCGGCGCCAGCAGGGCCTCGTCCACCGTCAGGGCGGCGTCGAAGAGCGCCAGCCCGTCCTCGGAGGACAGGCCACGGGCGCCCGACCGCTCCATCCGCGCTATGTCGGCGTCCTGCAGATGGGCGCTCATGTTGCTGCGCTGTTCCCAGAAGCCCCAGGCCAGCGATACTGCGGCGAGGCCGTGCGCGCGCCGGTGCGCGGCCAGCGCGTCCATGAACACGTTCGCCGCCGCGTAGTTGCCCTGCCCGGCATCGCCCAGGACACCGGCCGCGGAGGAGAACAGCACGAACGCCGACACGTCGAGATCCCGCGTCAGCTCGTGCAGGTTCCACGCCCCGTCGACCTTGGGCCGCAGCACCGCGTCCACGCGCTCCGGCGTCAGCGCGGCCACCACGCCGTCGTCCAGCGCCCCGGCGGTGTGCACCACCCCGCGCAGCGGGGCCTGTACCTCGGCCAGCACCTCGGCCAGGGCCGCCCGATCGGCCACGTCGCAGGCCACGACCCGCACCCGCGCGCCCGCCCCGGACAGCTCCTCCAGCAGTTCCGGCGCTCCGGCGGCCGAGATCCCGGACCGGCTCACGAGCAGCAGATCCCGTACGCCGTGCACCGTCACCAGATGGCGCGCCACCAGCGCGCCCAGGCCGCCCGTGCCACCGGTGACCAGCACCGTCCCGCCGCCGCCGAACGTGGGCGGCATCGACAGCACGATCTTGCCGGTGTGCCGGGCGAGCGACATGAACCGCAGCGCCTCGCCGGCCCGCCGCACGTCCCAGACCCGGACCGGCGGCAGCGACAGCGCGCCCCGCTCGAACAGGGCCATCACCTCGGCCAGCAGCTCGCCCAGCCGGTCGGGACCGGCCTCCATCAGGGAGTAGGGGAGGTAACGCAGGCCGGGGTGAGTGTCGGCGACCTGGCCGGGTTCGCGCAGATCGGTCTTGCCGATCTCCAGGAACCGGCCGCCCTCGGCGACCATGTCCAGGGAGGCGTCGGTGAACTCACCGGCCAGCGAGTTGAGCACCACGTCGATCTGGCCGAACTTCTGCGCGAACTCCAGTGTCCGTGAGGAAGCCACATGCGCGTCGTCCAGGGTCGTCGACGCCCACTTGCCGGGGCTCGCCGTACCGAACACCTCCGCGCCGAACGACCGGGCGAGCTGCACCGCCGCCATTCCGACCCCACCGGCGGCCGCGTGCACCAGCACCCGGTCACCTGCTTTAAGGTCGGCCAGATCGGCCAGGCCGTAGTAGGCGGTCAGGAACGCCACCGGCACCGACGCCGCCTGCGCGAACGACCAACCGGCGGGCATCGGCGCCAGCAACCGCCGATCCGTCACTCCCACGGGACCGAAGGCCCCGTCCAGCAGCCCCAGCACTCGATCACCGGGCGCCAGATCGGCCACGGCCGACCCGACCTCCAGCACTACGCCCGCGACCTCGCCGCCGATGGGCTCGCCGTGTTCGGGCACCATGCCGAGGGTGACGACCAGGTCGCGGAAGTTGAGACCGGCCGCCCGCACCGACACCCGCACCTCGTCCGGCCCCAGCGGGCGGGCCGCTTCCGGGCAGGGAACCAGGGACAGGCCGTCCAGGCTGCCCTTGACCGCCGCGTCCAGGCGCCATTCCGCGACGCCCACGGGCAGGGCCAGCGTGTCCTTGGTGGCCGCGCGGGCCAGCCTGGGCACCAGTACCTCGCCGGATCGCACGGCCAGCTGCGGCTCGGCGAGCGCCGCCAGCACGGCGGGCACCGGCACCTCGGAGTCGTCGAGATCCAGCAGCACGAACCGGCCGGGATGCTCCGACTGCGCGGACCGCAGCAGGCCCCAGACCGGCGCGCTCGCCAGGTCCCGAACCTCCGCGTCCGACCCCGCCGCCACCGCGCCGCGGGTCACCACGACGAGCCGCGCCGAGGTCAGCCGCTCGTCGGCCAGCCATGCCTGTACGAGCCCCAGCGCCCGATGCGTGGCCGACCGCGCGCCACCCACCACTTCTCCCGGTGCGGAGCCGTCCGGTCCGACGCCCGCAAACGGTTCGGAGCCGTCCGACCCGACGCCCACGAACGGTGCGGTGCCGTCCGACCCGACGCCCACGAACGGTGCGGTGCCGTCCGACCCGACGCCCACGAACGGTGCGGAGCCATCCGGCGAGAAGCTCACTCTGTCCGACCGGAAGCTCACGAACACGGTGTCGGGGAGCGGATCCGACGAGGTCAGCGCCGCCAGGTCAGCGTACTCGGCCCTCGCGACGCCCGTCCGGCGCAGGCCGTACGGGTCCGGCCCGAGCACCGCGGCGCCCCCGGCCAGAGCCGGCGTCGGCTGCGCGGCAGGCGCCGCCGTCCACTCAACGCGGAACAGCGAATCCCCATGGGCCACCGAGGCGGCGGAGAGCTGCTGCGCCGAAGCCGACCGCGAGACCAGCGAGCCCACCGTGGCGACGGGCGCGCCCGAGGCGTCGGCCAGCCACAGCGACAGGGTGTCGGGACCCGAGGGCGACAGCCGGACCCGCACGGCCGCCGCACCCGTGGCGCGCAGGGACACGCTGGTCCAGGCGAAGGGCAGGCTCAGGCGATCGTCGGCGGGGTCCAGCAGCGACCCCGCGTGCAGCGCCGCGTCGAGCAGCGCCGGATGCAGGCCGTACAGCTCGGCGTCGCGGGTCGCCTGCTCGGGCAGCCTGACCTCGGCGAAGACCTCGTCACCGCGCAGCCACGCCGCCTTCAGCCCTTGGAACAGCGGGCCGTAGCCGTAGCCGGCGTCGGCGAGCCGGTCGTAGAGGCCGTCGAGGTCCGCGGGCGTCGCGCCCTCCGGCGGCCACTGGGCCAGGTCGAAGACCTCGGGTGCGTCATCGGGGGCGACGTACCCGCTCGCGTGGCGGATCCACGGCGCGTCGGCCGGGGCGTCCTCCGCCCGTGAGTGCACGGTGATGCCGCGTCGTCCCGCGTCCTCGGGCGCTCCGACGGACACCTGCAGCCACACCCCGCCGCGCTCGGGTACGACCAGCGGGGCCTCCAGCGTCAGCTCCTCCAGCAGGCCGCAGCCGACCTGGTCGCCCGCCCGGATGGCGAGCTCGACGAAGGCGGTGCCGGGCAGGAGCGGCGTGCCCGCGGCGGCGTGGTCGGCCAGCCAGGGGTGCAGCTGGAGCGAGAGCCGTCCGGTCAGGAGGGCGCCACCGGATTCGGCGAGTGTCACGGCCGCGCCCAGCAGCGGATGGCCGGCGTCGGTCAGCCCCGCCGAGGCGACGTCACCGGCCGAGGTGCGGGTCTCCAGCCAGTAGTGGCGGTGCTGGAAGGCGTACGTGGGCAGCTCGACCAGGTTCGCGCCGGGGAGGAGGGCGGCCCAGTCGACGGCCACGCCACGCACGTACGCCTCCGCGACCGAGGTCAGCGCGCGGCGCAGATCGCCTTCCCCACGGCGCAGGGTGCCGCCGGCGAACGCGTCGGCTCCGGCCTCGTCGATCGTGTCCTGCACGCTCATCACGAGCACCGGGTGGGCGCTCATTTCGAGGAACGCGTCGTGTCCTCCGGCGAGCAGCTCCTCGATCACGGCCTGGAACTCGATCGGCTGGCGAGCGTTGTGGAACCAGTAGTCGGCGGTCAGCTCGCCGGTGTCCAGGAGTTGACCCGTGACCGTGGAGTGGAACGGCACCTCTCCCGGGGCCGGGGACACGGTTTCGAGCAGCCGGGTCAGCTCCTCGCGCAGCGGGTCGACCTGGTCGCAGTGGGAGGCGACGGTGCTGGCCAGGAGACGGGCGCGGACGCCCGCCGCCTCGTACTCGGCGACGAGCTCGGCGAGCGCCTGCTCGTCGCCCACCGCGGTGCACGACGATGGGCCGTTCTTCGCGCCGATGGACAGCCGTCCGTCCCAGCGGGCCAGCCGTTCCTCCACCTCACCGGCCGCCGCGGCGATGGCCGCGATCGCGCCCTTGCCCACCAGGCGCTCGGCGAACAGGCGGCTGCGCAGCACGATCACGCGTACGGCGTCGGCCAGGGACAGCCCGCCGGCCACGTACGCGGCGGCGACCTCGCCCTGGGAGTGGCCGACGACGGCGGCGGGCCGCACGCCCAGCGACTTCCAGAGGGCGGCCACCGACACCATCACCGCGAACAGCACCGGCTGGACGACCTCGAGCCGGTCCAGCGAGGGCGCGCCCGGCTCGCCGCGCAGCACGTCGAGCAGCCGCCAGTCGACGTGGGTCTCGATCTCCGCCGCGCACTCCGCCATGCTCCGGGCGAAGACCGGCGAGGTGTCCAGGAGGTCCACCGCCATGCCGGCCCACTGCGAGCCCTGACCGGGGAAGATGAAGACGACGCGGCGCTCGGCGGTGGCCTCGCCCTCGGTCACCTCGGCGGCGGGCTCGCCTTCGGACAGCGCGGTCAGCCCGGCGAGCAGGTCGGTCCGGTCACCGGCGGCGACCACCGCGCGGTGCTGCCAGGTCGAGCGCGAGGTCACCAGCGAGTGGGCGACGTCGGCCGGGCGAAGGTCCTCGTGTTCCGCCAGATGGGCCGCCAGCCGGGCGGCCTGCGCGCGCAGCGCCTCGGGCGCTTTGCCCGACAACACCAGGGGGACGACGGCCGGGGGCGGACCGCCGTCCCCATCCGGGGTGGCTGCTACGGGCGGCTCCTCCAGGATCAGGTGCGCGTTGGTGCCGCTGACGCCGAAGGAGGAGACGCCGGCTCGCCGCGGGGCACCGCCCGCGGGCCAGGGGCGGCTCTCGGTGAGCAGTTCGACCGCGCCGAGGGACCAGTTGACGTACGGCGAGGGCTCGTCCACGTGCAGGGTGCGCGGCAGCGTCTCGTGGCGCATGGCCATGGCCATCTTGATCACACCGGCGACGCCGGCCGCCGCCTGGGTGTGCCCGATGTTCGACTTGAGGGAGCCGATGCGCAGCGGCCCGCGCTCGCCCCGGTCGCGGCCGTACGTGGCCATCAGGGCGTGCGCCTCGATCGGGTCGCCCAGCTTGGTGCCGGTGCCGTGCGCCTCGACCACGTCGACGTCGGCCGGAGACAGGCCCGCGTTGCCCAGCGCCCGCCGGATCACGCGTTCCTGGGAAGGACCGTTCGGCGCGGTCAGGCCGCTGCTCGCGCCGTCCTGGTTGATCGCCGAGCCCCTGATGACCGCGAGCACGGGGTGGCCCCGGCGGCGCGCGTCCGACAGCCGCTCGATCGCGAGGATGCCGACGCCCTCGGAGAAGCCGGTGCCATCGGCGGAGGCGGCGAACGCCTTGCACCGGCCGTCCGCGGCGAGCACCCGCTGCCGGCTGAACGCGGTGTAGGTGCCGGGGGTGGACATCACGGTCACGCCACCGGCCAGCGCGAGGTCGGTCTCGCCGTTACGCAGCGCCTGACAGGCCAGGTGCAGGGCGACCAGGGAGGCGGAGCAGGCGGTGTCGACGGTGAGCGTGGGCCCTTCGAGACCGAGGGCGTAGGCGATCCGGCCGGACACCACGCTCGGGGCGTTGCCCGTCACGAGGTAGCCCTCGACCTCTTCCGGCGCCTTGTCCAGCCGGGGGCCGTAGTCCTGCGGCTCGGCGCCGATGAACACGCCGGCCTGGCTGCCGCGCAGCGAGCGCGGGTCGATGCCCGCCCGCTCGAACGCCTCCCAGGAGGCTTCGAGCACCAGCCGCTGCTGGGGGTCCATGGCGACGGCCTCACGCGGGTTGATGCCGAAGAAGTCGGCGTCGAACTCACCGGCGTCGTGCAGGAAGTGACCCGACCGGACATAGGTGGCGTTGGGCGCGTCCGGGTCGTCGTCGAACAGCCGGTCGAGGTCCCAGCCCCGGTCGACGGGGAACCCGGTGAGGGTCTCCCCGCTCTCGGCGACCAGCCGCCACAGCTCTTCGGGAGTGGTGATCCCGCCCGGATAGCGGCAGCCGACGCCGATGATGGCGAGCGGCTCGTCCGCCCGTGCCCCGGCGGTGACCGGCTCGACTTCGGCCGCCTCCGTATCGGCCAGCCCGAGCACGTCGGTGAACAGGTACTCGACGACCGCCTCGGGGGTGGGGTGGTCGAAGGCGATCGTGACCGGCAGTTCGGCGCCGACCGCCTGGGCCAGGCGGTCGTGCAGCTCGACGGCGGCCAGCGAGTCGAGTCCCAGTTCCCTGAAGCCGCGCTGGGGATCCACCGCGTCGGGGGCGTCTGGGAGCACGGTCCGCAGGACCTCGACGGTCAGGTCGTGCACCAGGTCGGCGAGGAAGCGACGCTGCTCGCTCAAGACACACACTCCGCTCACTCATGTCATTTCGTACTTGCGGTTGACGTCAATCCGGGGGGTGTCACTCGTACTCGCGGCTGAAGTCGATCCGGGGGTGTCACTCGTACTTGCGGCTGAAGTCGATCTGGGGGTGTCACTCGTACTTGCGGTTGAATTCGATCCGGGAGACGGACACCACCTGGTGGCCGTGCGCGACGACCTCGATGGGCGCGGGGTGGCCCAGGAACATCACGAGGCTCGCGGTCATGCCGTAGGCGCCCGCGTTGGGGATGGTCACGACGTCGCCGGGTGCCAGCGGGGGCAGTGAGACGTTCCTGGCGAGGATGTCGCCGGGGGTGCAGAGCGGGCCGACCAGGGTCGCGGGCGACCGTTCGCCCTCGTGGGTGGCGCCGTTGAGCTCCACCGAGACCGGTAGGAGCCTGCCCAGGCCGGACATGCCGCCGAGGGTGTTGATGCCGGCGTCCAGGATGACGAATCTGCGGCCGCGGCTCTCCTTGACGTTGACCACGGTGCAGACCAGCGTGCCGCAGTCGCCGGCCAGGTAACGGCCGGACTCGCAGGCGATCTGGGGCGTGCCCGCCCGCCAGCCGGCGAACTTCGCGTCGAGGACCCTCTCCAGCCCGGCGCGCAGGCCGCCGTACACGGGCCGCTCTCCCCCGGTGAGGTACGGCGCGGCGAATCCGCCGCCGATGTCCAGCAGGCGGATCGGCAGGCCCGTCTCCCGCTCCAGGCGCGCGGCCACCGAGATGGTGTGGTCGAACTCGGCGACGAGGCTCTCCTCGTCCTTGGAGTTGCTCAGGGAGAAGAGGTGCGCCCCCGCCAGCCGCGTGCCGGGCACCGCCCGGAGCTCCGGCATCAGCGCGGGGATCGTCTCCTCGTCGAAGCCGAACTGGGAGGGCGCACCGGTCATCCGGATGCTGGTGGCGGCGCCGGGCTCGGCGCTGTTGACGCGCAGCAGGCAGTCCACGAGCACGCCGCGCCGTGAGGCGACCTGCCCGACATGCCACAGGTCGGTGGGCGACTCGACGGAGAACAGGCGGACGCCGCCGTCGACGGCGACCTCCAGCTCCTCGGTGGTCTTGCCCGGTCCGGTGAGGAGCACCTCGGAGCCGTCGAAGCCCGCGGCGAATGCCGCGTTCAGCTCGCCGGTCGAGCTGATCTCGGCGAGCGCGCCGCCGTCGCGCAGCGCTCGCGCGATCTCCGGGTGCGGGTTGGCCTTGAAGGAGTAGAACAGCGAGAACCCGCCGGGCAGGGCCTGACGCAGGTCCTTCTGCGCGGTGGCGACGCGGTCCAGGTCGTAGACGTACAGCGGGGAGCCGTAGCGAGCGGCGAGCTCGGCGTACCAGTTCACGCGTGACCTCCGTCGAGCAGCAGGGCCAGCTGTTTGCGCTCGTTCTTGCCGTTGAGCGTCAGCGGGAAGCGGGGCAGGACATGACAGGCGGCCGGCACCTTCGCGGGTTCGAGCCGCTGTTTCAGCGCGTTGAGCACGCTGCTGGGCGCCAGATCGGCCTCGACGAAGACCACGAGGTCACGGCCGTCGGCCGGGGGCAGCACCACGGCCGCGCGCACGCCGGGGACGTCCATGGCGGCCGCCTCGATCTCGGTCGTGCTCATCCGGGTGCCCCGGCGTTTGAACATGTCGTCTCTGCGGCCTTCGAAGTACAGGTAGCCGTCCTGGTCGAGCCGGCCGTAGTCGCCGGTGTGCAGGCGGACCTCGCCGGTGACCGGCTCGCGGCGGTAGGCGCGGGCGGTGAGCTCGGGGTCGCGCCAGTAACCGGCCATCACGTTGGGACCGGCGACCACGATCTCCCCGGTCTCCCCGGCCGGCAACGAGCGGCCCGCGCTGTCGAGGATCTCCACCCGGGTGCCGGGCAGCGGACGGCCGACCGCGCCGGGCCGGTCCCGGTCGAGCTCCGGCTCCATGATCGTGACGCGCTTGCACTCGGTGATGCCGTACATGCGCACCACCCGGGCGCCGGGGGCGCAGGCGCGCAGGCTGCGGATGGTCGCCTCCGGCAGCGCGGCCCCGGTGTTGGTGAACATCCGCACCTTCGACACCGAGCCGGTCGCCCGCCGGGCCAGGGTCGCGATCATGCCGCCCAGCGACGGGACGACGGGCACGACGGTCGCGCCGGCGTCGCTGATCTGGCCGAGCAGCATGAGGTCGGATCCGTCCTCGGCCAGGACCAGTTCCGCGCCGCCGAGGGCGGCGAGGAAGATCTGGTAGAGGCCGTAGTCGAAGGACATGGGCAGCCGGCAGAAGACCACGTCGTCCGGCCCGTATCCGAGCACCGCGTTGATCGCCGAGGCGGCGAAGGTGACCTGCGCGTGCGGGCAGATCACCCCCTTGGGCGCGGCGGTGCTGCCCGAGGTGTAGATCAGGATGGCGACGTCCGAGGGCAGGACCTTGACCGGCTCACGCGCGGCCGGCTCACGCGTGGCCGGGTGCTCACGCGTGGTCGGCTCCTGCGCGGCCGGCTGCCCCGCCAGCTCCTCGACCTCGGGCCAGAAGTCGTCGATGTCGCGCACCGGCATGGTGGCGACCTCGCGCATGGCCTCGCCGCCCCCGATGACCAGCGTGGGCTCCGCGTCCTGAAGGACGGAGCGCAGATGGAAGGCCTTCATCTCGGGGTGCAGCGGCACGAAGATCGCGCCGAGCCGCGAGAGGCCGTAGACGATGGGCACCGTCTCCCGCCGGTTGGCCAGCTGGACGATGACCCGGTCCCCCGGGCCCACGCCACTGGCCGCCAGCCGGCGGGCGACGGCGTGGCTGAGCTCGCCGACCCGCTGGTAGCTCCACGCGCCGCGCGCGTCGCGGACCGCGTCGCCCTCGGGTCTCGCGTCCATGGCCTCATCGAGCAGATCGTGGATGAGGCCCGATCGAAGAAACCGCGTCCCGTCCAATATCGTCCTCCCGCCCAGGTGGGAAAAGGAATTTCCAGGAATGTCGATCAATGAAAAAGCAAATCATTGAAAAGTTATCCCGAACCCTGATTTCCAATAGACCCCTACCGCCCCCCTAAAGCGCCCCTCCCCTCTTCCGCGACCCGCTCACGTTTACCCACCAGGCCCGCGGCCAGCTCTCGCAGACCCGCTCTGTCGACTTTTCTGTTGGGATTCAGCGGCAGCTCGTCGAGATACCGATAGTGCCGCGGAATGAGACCGGCCGGCAGTGTCTCGACGAGCCGGGTGGTGAAATCGGTAGGGGGCAGCCGAACGCCGGTGTAGAACACGACGGGCACGGCGGTGCCGTCCTTTTCGGCACTCACGGTGACCGCGTCCGCCACTCCGGCGACGCCGCGCACGGCGTGATCGATCTCGGCCAGTTCGACCCGCCAGCCGTGCACCTGGATCTGGGCGTCGGCTCTGCCGAGGTAGACGAGTTCGCCGTTGTCCGCGACCCGGACGCGGTCGCCGGTGTTGTACCAGGTGCGGCCGTCCCGCTCGACGAATCGGCCCTTGTCGTCGGCCGGATCGAGGTATCCCGGGGTCAGCTGCGGCCCGGTGATCCACAGCTCCCCCTCGTCGTGGACGGTCCGGCCGTCCTCGTCCACCAGGAGGTGGCCGTGGCCGGGATGCACCGTGCCGATCGGGGACAGGCCGTTGACGCAGCGGCCGGGCGAGGTCTGCCCCGACCAGCGGTGACCGGTGATCGTGATCGTCAGCTCGGTCGGGCCGTAGAGGTTCTCCACGATGGAGGCGCTCGCCGCCCGCTGCCAGTCGGCGGCGTCCGCGCACTTCAGCGCCTCTCCGGCGAAGAAGCTCCAGCGCAGGGTAGGCATCGCGCCCGCATCGAGCCCGCCCGTCCTGCGCACCAGGGAGATCGCGCTGGGGGTGGAGAACCACACGGTGATCCCCTGCTCGGCCAGGTATCGGGGCAGGTCTCCGTACGCGTGCGGCGGCACGGCCACCGCGGTCCCGCCGGCGGCCCAGGCGCAGAACAGGTCGAACATCGCGCAGTCGAAGGTCAGGTCGAAGGTCTGCGAGAACACGTCGTCAGGGGTGAAGTCGTAGCGTCCGGCCAGCAGGTCGAAGTAGTGCGCGGTGTTCCCGTGGGTGATGGGCACCCCCTTGGGACGGCCCGTCGACCCCGAGGTGAACAGCACGTACGCGGTGTCGGCGGGGTCGACCGGCCGCGGCGCGGCGAGTGCCCGCCCGCCGCCGAGCGCGTCGGGGGTGAGGACGAGCACGTCCACCCCCTGGGCGCGGAGCTCGGCCGCCCGCTTCTGGCCGCGATCATCGACGATCAGCGCCGACACCCCGGCGGCCTCGATCATCTGGCGGGTCCTGGCGGCCGGGAAGTCGGGCTGGAGCGGCACCACCGCCGCGCCCGCGTACAGGCCGGCGAGCAGGCCCGCGTATGCCGTGCCCCCTTTGTCGGCCAGAACCCCTACGGCACCGAGCGGGCGGGGCGAGGCCCGCAGCAGCGCGCCGGCCCAGCGCAGCGCCGACCGATGGAGCTCGGCGTAACTCGCCGTGTCCGGCCCGGCCCGGAAGGCCGGCCGCTCGGGCGCCATACCGAGGCCGCGCAGGAAATGCGCGTAGAGGGGTCGCGAATAATCTGCGCTCATCTGAACCACCCATTATGGACATTCGCCTTGCCGCCGGATAGCGTCGGCGCCGTGGGCTCGTTAGCGATAACCGTAGAAAGGAAATCAGCTGTCATGTGGGATGCCCGATTCGAAGAACTCCTGCGGCCACTGCTGCCGTTTCTGCCGCCTGATGACAAGCTCGCCGAAAATGCCGATCTCCCCGGTCTCGGCCTCGATTCGCTCGGCATCGTCGAGCTGCTGGCCGCGCTCGAGGAGACGTACGGCGTGCGATTCAGGGACGAGGCGCTGACGAAGGAGACGTTCGCCACTCCGGGCACACTCTGGAAAGTCCTGTCCGGGATTCCCGCGACCTGACCGACCGCCGCCCGACCGGCCGCCCGCCTGATCGACCGGCGCCTGACGAGGTCCACGGGACCTCGTCAGGCCGATGGGACCGACGGCCGCGGCAGTACCGCCATCCTCGGGTTGACCGGGACCACGGTGAAGCTCCGCGTGGTGACCGGCACCCGGCCGAACATGGCGTCCTGGCCGCTGACGACGACCTTCGTGACGTTGAGCCGCCGCAACGTGGCCACCACCTCGGGCCAGCGCAGCGGCCGGACGAAGCCGTCGAGCACCATGGCCCGCACGCCCGCCGCGCCGGTGAGCAGCGTCCCGTCGTGATCGTCGACGACCGGCAGCCGCGGGTCGGTGAAGCGCAGAGCGCCGAACACCTCCTCCTCGGCCCTCTTGCGCAGCGGCTCCAGCACGGCTGAATGCATGGGCGGCCGCATCCTGTACAGCGGCAGCCCGCCGAGCGCCCGGATCCTGCCTTCCAGCCACGCCGCCCGCCGCTCCCGCAGCGAGACCATGTAGAAGTCGTGGTCGATGTAGCAGGAGATGTCGTGCCATTCGCCCTGCTCGCGCAGTTCGGCCAGCAGCTCGCTCAGCTTGTCCTCGGGAACGCGGACGAAGGAGCAGGTGACGAGGTCGCGGTGCTCGTGCGCGAAGTAGTCCGCCGTACAGCGGGCCAGCTCGGCGGTCATGCGCACGGCGTCGGGGAAGGACAGCGCGCCCGAGTAGGCGGCGGCCGCCTTGCCGCCGAAGCTCGGGCCCGCGCACACGTGCGGGGCGATGTCCAGCGTCCGCTCGGCCCATTCGGCCAGGGCCAGGCTGTTCACCAGGAACGCCACCTGGGCCGCCTCGGAGTAGTCGTCCGCGGAGTCGCGGAAGCGGTCGGCCAGCGAGTAGCCCAGCACCTCGTCGGCGCGCGCGACCAGCCGCCGCGCGACGGGGTCGCCGAGCATGAACGCGTCGACGTCGGTGAACCGGGTGGGCCCCATCCCGGGGAAGACGATCGCGGTCCGCATGTCCACTTCACTCACCCAGGCCCTTCAGAAAGTCGATCAGCACCTGGGTGAAGCGTTCGGGCTCCTCCAGGTGCGGCGTGTGGCTGGACTCCTCGAAGACCTCCCACCGCACGTCGGGGATGAGGTCGAAGTACGGTCGCACGGTGGCGGGCGTGGCCTCGTCGTGCCGCCCGGAGATGAGCAGCGTGGGCACCTGGATGTCCGCGACGCGGTCCTCCACGCCCCAGTCACGCAGCGAGCCGATCACGTGGAACTCGCTGGGGCCGTTCATCGCGTAGTAGACCGTCGGGTCGTTGTAGATCTCCATGAACGTGGCGACGAACTCGCGCGGCCAGGGGTCCAGGGTGCAGACGTGCCGGTTGTAGAAGACCATCATCGCGTCGAAGTACTCCTGGGAGTCGGTCGTGCCCGCAGCCTCGTGCCGGCGCAGCGTCTCGTCGACGCCGTCGGGCAGCCGGTCGCGCAGCACCCGCATCTCACTCAGCCAGAGCCGGTAGGAGGCGGGGGCGTCGGCGATCACCAGGCCGCGCAGGCCCGCCGGTCTGGCCGAGGCGTGCAGGGCGGCCAGCATGCCGCCCCACGACTGTCCGACCAGCACGTAGTCGTCGCGCACGTCGAGCCGGCGCAGCAGGTTGTCCAGCTCGTCGAGGAACAGCTGCGGCGTCCAGAACTCCGCCCCCTTGTCCGGCAGATGGGTGGAGCCGCCGTTGCCGAGCTGGTCGTAGTGCACGACGGGCCAGCCGTGCTGGGCCAGGACGGCCAGGCCGACCAGATAGTCGTGCGTGCTGCCGGGGCCGCCGTGCAGGACGACGACGGCCGGACGGCCCGCGCCGCCCGGCTCGCCGGTGATCCGGTACCAGGTCCGGTGCTCCCCGAACGGCACCGTGCCCTTCGCCGCCCGCCCTGCGTTGTGTACGGCGGCGGGCGCGGTCACCAGCCCCGCCTGACGGTGTCCGCGATGTGCGCGCGCTGCTCCTCGGTGATCCACCAGCCGACGGGCACGCACACCACGCGCGGGGCCACATGGTCGAGGCCGGGCAGCAGCGACGCGTACGGGCGCATGACCGTGTGCAGGTCGTTGCGCTCGTGCACGTTGCTGACCATGATCCCGGCCTCGTCCATGCGCTTCATGAAGCCCTCGCGGTCCTCCACCTTCATCGGATAGATCCAGAAGGAGGACTGGCGGTCGGCGGCCCGTTCGGTCAGCTCGACGCCGGGGACGCCGGCCAGCTCCCTGTCGTAGAAGGCGGCGTTGGCACGGTGCCGGGCCACCACCTCCTCCGCCCACGCCAGATTGGCCAGGCCGATGGAGGCGTTGATGTCGTTCATGTGGAACTTGAAGCCCCACTCCGTGACGTCCGGCGGGTTGCGCAGCCGGTCGGCCGTACGGTCGATGCCGAACCAGCGCAGCCGCTCGGCGCGCCGGCGCAGCTCCTCGCTCGGCAGGACGAGAGCGCCCCCGTCGCCGCAGGTCAGGTGCTTGATGGCCTGGAAGCTGAATACGCACAGGTTGCCGTGACTGCCGATCGGCGCGCCGCGGTAGGTCGCGCCCCACGCGTGCGCGCAGTCCTCGATCACCGGCGGGCGGAACCCGAATCTGGCCTCGGCCTGGTCGAGGATCTCGCGGAGGCGGTCGAGGTCGAGGGGGTAGCCGCCGAAGTGCACGATCATGATCGCCCGTGTCTTCGGCGAGATCTTGCGGGCCAGGTCGTCCAGATCGACGTTGAGGGTGGCCGGGTCGATGTCCACCCACTTGACGCGCAGCCGGTTGGCCATGATCGCCCAGTTGGTGGCCTCCATGGTCAACGGCGTGGACAGCACCTCGCCGCCGTCGTCGGCATCCTCGCGGGCGACCATGTGCAGGGCGAGGTGCAGGCCCGCCGTGGCGCTGTTGACCGTGACCACCTCGTCCCGGCCGATCCGCCCGGCGAGCGCTCGTTCGAACTCCTGGACCTTGGCGCCCTGGCCGATCATGCCGCTGCCGATGACCTGGGCGGCCATGGCCGGCGCCTCGGGAGACATCGCCACCCGGAACAGTGGGATCATGCCGTCACCTCGTGAGCGTGAGATCGTCGAGTTCGGCGTACAACGCCCGGCACTCGGCCATGGTGGGCAGCAGCCCCCGCTTCGCGGCCTCGCGCAGGGAAGGCGCCGCCGCGTCCTTGTCGGAGCGCACGGGCTCGGGCTCGGTGGGCCAGGGCAGGCCGAGTTCCGGGTCGAGCGAGTTGATGATGACCTCAGAGCCCGGCGACCAGGTGCTCGAGCACATGTACACGACGGTCGCCTCGTCGGTCAGCGGCGCGAACCCGTGCGCCAGCCCTTCCGCCAGGTACAGGGCGTGCCGGTTCGCGGCGGTCAGCTCGACCGCGACATGCTCGCCGTACGTGGGCGAGCCGACGCGGATGTCGAGCACGATGTCGACGATGCCCCCCTGCGCACAGCTGACATAACGGGCCTGACCCGGCAGCGCGATGGCATGCATGCCGCGGATGGTCCCGCGCCGGGACAGCGAGCAGTTGAGTTGCGCCACCGACAACCGATGGCCCACCGCCCGCTCGAACGCCGGCTGGCTGAACACTTCGAGGAAAACTCCCCGGTGGTCGGAGTGGACGTCCGGAGTGATCAGGAAAGCTTTCTCCACGCCAAGCTCGGCTATCTCCATGCGCATGCCTTTCAGACATAGGAAATCTGGCCGTACGTCGAAATGACGGCACCATGATTGGCCGTTGGAGACGCGCGAAACAACCCCTACCGGCCCCCCTAGCGGCAACTATGGCGCTATATGCGATAAAGCCATTGTTTTTCGGAACGTTCCCACTCCGCAGGGGCGGCGTCGTCGGCCGGACGACCCGGATGCGGATCGGCATCGGGCCTGACGTGCGGACATGATCGCAGCAGTGGTGGCTTCGCCCACGAAACATCGCCGCGGATCAGCCCCAGGACGACGCCGTTCGCCCTCGCTCAGCAACGCTACAGGGCGCTTAGGGGGACTGGTAAGGGTTGTGTGGAGATAGTGCGTGGATAAGCCTATTTTCAGCAGTCTGCTGGAATCCATCAGAAAAGTCCTCAGCGTTGGCGCTGGAGGTAGGAAACATGCGGGAACCAATAAATTCAACCCTGCATGAGAACGGGAGACGGCGTTGACCGCCACACCGATCACGCAGGAACACTTCCCGCTCGATCAGCGTGCGCCGGCCGTACGGCTGGCCCGGCTGCTCGACGCCGACTCAGTGGTGCCCCTGCATGACCCGGACGCCAGCGGCGTGTCCGCGGCCAGTGGCCGCATCGCGGGCCACAAGGTGATCACCTTCTGCACCGACCCGGCCAACATGGGCGGCGCGCTCGGCGCCGCGGGCTGCGACAAGATCGTGTCGGCCATCGACGCGGCGCTGCTCGAAGGCTGCCCGGTGATCGGCCTGTGGCACTCCGGCGGCGCCCGGCTGGCGGACGGCGTGGAGTCGATGGACGGTGTCGGGCGGATGTTCGCCGCGATGACCCGCGCCTCCGGGCGCGTGCCGCAGATCTCGGTCATCCTCGGCCCGGCCGCCGGAGCCGCCGCCTACGGTCCCGCGCTCACGGACGTGGTGATCATGTCCAGGGCCGGCCGGATGTTCGTGACCGGCCCCGATGTCGTGCGCTCCGTCACCGGTGAGCAGATCGACATGGAGTCGCTGGGCGGCGCCGAGACGCACAGCCGCAAGTCGGGTGTGGCGCACATCGTGGTCGACTCCGAGAGCGACGCGTACGAGGCCACCCGCCAGGTGACCCTGCTGCTGGCCCATCGCGCCCGCATCGAACCCCACCTCGCCACGGCCGGGAAGGACCTGCGCTCGTTGCTGCCGGAGCGGGCGCGGCGGGCCTATGACGTGCGCCCGCTGGTACGCGAGATCCTCGACGAGGGCGCCCCGTTCATGGAGCTCCAGCCGCGCTGGGCCCCTAACGTCGTCGTCGGCCTCGGCCGCCTGACCGGCGGGAGCGTCGGCGTGATCGCCAACAACCCGCTGCGCATGGGCGGCTGCCTCGACTCGCTGAGCGCCGAGAAGGCCTCGCGATTCGTCCGCATGTGCAACGCGTTCGGCATTCCGCTGATCGTGCTCGTCGACGTTCCCGGTTACCTGCCCGGCGTCACCCAGGAATGGGGTGGCGTGGTCAGGCGGGGCGCCAAGCTGCTGCACGCCTTCGCCGAGGCGGCGGTCCCCCGCGTCACGCTGGTCACGCGCCAGTCGTACGGCGGGGCGTACATCGCCATGAACTCCCGCTCGCTCGGCGCGTCCGCGGTGTTCGCCTGGCCGGAGGCGAGGATCGCGGTGATGAGCGCGGAGGCGGCGGTGGGCATCCTGCACCGCAAGCGCCTGGCCGCCGCGCACGACGACGACGAGCGCGCCGAGCTGCGGCAGCGGCTCGTCGCCGAGCACACCCTCGTCGCGGGAGGTGTCGCCCGCGCCGTCGCGCTGGGCGTCGTCGACGAAGTGATCGACCCCGCGCAGACCCGGCCCAAGCTCGCCATGGCGCTCGCGGCGGCCTCGGCGACACGAGGCCGTCACGGCAACATCCCGCTGTGACCGGCTGACCACCACACCAAGAGGAGTGACATGGATCCCATGGCCGAGGCCCTGCTGGGCGGAGCCGCGCCCGGCGACCTGGCGAAGATCGCGTTGCCGAAGGAGTATCCGGCTTCTTACCTCCGGGTCGAGGACACCGAGATGTTCGCTGGCATGGAGGACAAGGACGTGCGCAAATCGCTGCGCGTCGGCCTGGTGCCCATGCCGCAACTCGCGCCCGACGAGGTCGTGGTGGCGGTGATGGCCAGCTCGATCAACTACAACACCGTCTGGTCGGCCACCTTCGAGCCGCTGCCGACGTTCGGCTTCCTCAAGCGCTTCGGCCGGGCCGGCGGGTTCGCGGCGCGGCACGACCAGCCGTACCACGTGCTGGGTTCCGACGGAGCCGGGGTCATCGTCGCGGTCGGCGCGGGCGTGCGACGCTGGAGCGTCGGCGACCACGTCGTGATCAGTCCGATCCAGGCCGACGACCAGGAAGCGGCGACGCACGACGACGGCATGCTCGGCGCCGAGCAGCGGGTCTGGGGATTCGAGACCAACTTCGGCGGGCTGGCGCACTACACCCTGGTGCGGGCCAGTCAGCTGGCGCCCAAGCCGGCGCACCTGACCTGGGAGGAGGCCGCCTGCGTCACGTTGTGCGCGGGCACGGTCTACCGCATGCTGGTCAGCGCCCGGGGCGCCCGGATGAAACAGGGCGACATCGTCCTCATCTGGGGCGCGGCCGGCGGCCTCGGCGCGTACGCCGTGCAGATGGTGAAGAACGGCGGCGGCATCCCCGTGGGCGTCGTCGGCTCCGACTCGAAGGCCGCGATGCTGAGAAGTCTCGGCTGCGACGTCATCATCAACCGCAACGACATCGGGATGACCGACGACATCGACAGCACGCCCGAACAGGCGATCGCACTGGGCAAGCGCCTGGGAGCGGCCATCCGCGCGGCGGTCGGCGAGGACCCGCACATCGTCATGGACTACGTGGGCCGGGCGACGTTCGCCACCTCCGTGTTCGTGACCCGCCGGGGCGGCTCGGTCGTCACCTGCGGCTCCAGCACCGGATTCCAGCACCACTACGACAACCGGTATCTCTGGATGCACCTCAAGCGCATCATCGGCAGCCATGCGGCGAACCTGCAGGAGGTGCGGGAGTGCGTGCGGCTGTTCGACCTCGGGATGGTGATGCCGACCCTGTCGACCGTCTATCCGCTGGACGAGGTCGCGGAGGCCACCCGGCTGGTGCAGACCAACGGCCACATCGGCAAGGTCGGCGTGCTGTGCATGGCGCCCGAGCCCGGACTGGGCGTCACCGACCCCGCGCGGCGCGCCGAGATCGGCGAGCGGCGGATCAATCCGCTGCGTGGCCTGGCGGACGCCGCCCCCGCGGCGCTGGCGTAGGCGTGGTTTCCAGGAGAAGGCGGAGCTGACAGTGGCCGGACACACTACCGGGATCCTGGCGACCGGTTCGTATCTCCCCGGGGACGAGGTCGCCAATGAGGACCTGGCGGAGCGGGTGGGCGTCGAGGCGGAGTGGATCCTGCGCAAGACGCAGATCGGGTTCCGCCGGCACGCCGCAGCGCACGAGGCGACCTCGGACCTCGCCGTACAGGCCAGCCTGGACGCGTTGCGGCGCGCCGACATCGATGTGGGCCGCATCGGCTACATCATCGTGGCGACCTCCACCGGCGACTTCCCCCAGCCCCCGACGTCCTATCTCGTGCAGGACGCGCTGGGCGCGCGTGCTGCCGCCTGTTTCGACATCAACGTCGTCTGCAGCGGATTCGTGTACGCGCTCGCCATCGCCGACGGTCTCATCGCGCGCCGCCCGGACACCTACGCCCTGGTCATCGGCGCCGACCTGTACAGCAGGCAGCTCGACTTCACCGACCGCCGCACCTCCGTGCTGTTCGGCGACGGGTCCGGCGTCGCCATCGTCGGCGTGGTGCCGGAGCGCTCGGGTTTCATCGACTTCGAGCTGTCCAGCCACGGTGCCGACCACCGGCTCATCGGCATCAAGGCGGGCGGCAGCAGGCATCCGGCCTCGCCCCAGACCGTCGCGGACGGCGAGCACTACTTCAGAATGGACGGCCGCGCGGTGACGGAGTTCGTGCTGGAGCACGTGCCGCCCGCGATGAAGAGCCTGGTGGACCGTGCCGGATTCGGGCTGGAGGAGATCGACACGTTCGTACCCCATCAGGCGAACGGCCGCCTGGTGACGGAGCTGGTCGAGCGCTGCGGCCTCACCGGCTCGCACACCCCGCGCACCCTCGAGAGGTACGGCAACCTGGGCAGCGCCTCCGTGGCCGTCGCGCTCGACGAGGCGAATCGGTCGGGAATCCTCAAACAGGACGATCTCGTCCTGCTCGCCGGCTTCGGCGGCGGCATGTCGGTGGGCGCCTGCCTGCTCCGCTGGACGACCAGAGCTTAGCGACCAGAGCTTAGCGACCAGAGCTTTAGTGACCAGAGCTTTTCCGACCAGAGCTTTTCCGACCAGAGCTTTTCCGACCAGAGCTTTTCCGACCAGAGGTTTTGCGGCCGGAATATGACGGCCAGAGCTTGACGAACAGAGCAGCACGGGAGGCGAGATGACCCAGTTCGACAGGATCGGCATCGTGGGATGCGGGGTGATGGGCTCCGGCCTCGCCGACGTGTGCGCCCGCGCGGGCCTCGATGTGCGGGTGGCGGTCTCCACGGAGGCGTCCGTGGCCCACGGGCGGCGGCGCCTGGTCAGGTCGCTCGACCGCGGCCTGCGCAAGGGGACGATCACCGAGGAGGAACGGGACGCGGCGGTGGGCCGCGTCGTCTTCACCGCGGATCTCAACGATCTCGGCGACCGGCAGATCGTCTTCGAGACCGTCCCCGAGACGGAGTCGACCAAGCTCGACCTGTTCGGCGCGCTGGACAAGATCGTGGAATCGCCCGACGCCATCCTGGCGTCGAACACCTCCTCCATTCCGATCATCAGGCTCGCGCGCGCGACCGGCCGGCCCGGCCAGGTCATCGGCGTCCACTTCTTCAACCCCGTTCCCGCGCTGGCGCTGGTCGAGCTGACGGGGTCGCTCCTCACGACGGACCAGACCAAGACCCGCGCCGAGGCGTTCGTCGTCGGAACGCTCGGCAAGCAAGTGATTCACTCTGCGGATCGTGCGGGATTCGTGGTGAACGCCCTGCTGATCCCCTATCTCCTGGCGGCCATGAGGATGGTGGAGTCCGGGTTCGCCACCGCGGAGGTCGTCGACCGGGGCATGGTACTGGGGTGCTCCCATCCGATGGGCCCGCTGAGCCTGGCCGACCTGATCGGGCTCGACACGGTGGCCTCCATCGCCGACGCGTTGTACGCCGAGTTCAAGGAGCCGAGCTACTCGCCGCCGCCGGTTCTGCTGCGCATGGTGGAGGGCGGCCTGCTGGGCAGGAAGTCCGGTCGCGGCTTCTACGACTATTCGTAGGCTCTTCTCGCAGCGCAGCGCTAACCGGGCCCTCAGTGACCTGCGCGGGCCTCGTTCAACGCCCCGCTCGGGCCGCGCGCGGTTCAGCATCCCGCTCGGACCGCGCGGTTCAGCGCGCCGCTCGGACCGCGCGGTTCAGCGCGCCGCTCGGACCGCGCGGTTCAGCGCGCCACTCGGACCGCGCGGTTCAGCGCGCCACTCGGGCGGTGGGCGCGTTCAGCGCGCCGCTCGGGACGTGTTCAGCGCGGCGCTCATCCGGTCGACGATCAGGGCGATGACCTCCGCCGCGTGCTCCGCGAGATAGAAGTGGTCACCGGCGAACGTGCGCAGCTCGAATCCGCCCGTCGTGTGGTCGCCCCATGCCCAGGCCTCATCGTGGTCGACCTTGGGATCGTCCTCGCCCCTGAGAGCGAAGACGGGACAGGACAGCCTCGGCCCGGGCAGGTAGCGATAGGTGTCCACCGCCCGGTAGTCGCCTCTGAGCGCCGGCAAGATCGCCTGCACGAACTCGTCGTCGCCGAGCACCTGCGCGTCGGTGCCGCCCAGGCCCCGTAGCTCCCCCAGGAGCCATTCGTCCGAGCGCCGCCCGGCGAAGCCCGGGCGCAGCGCCGACGGCGCCGGTCGCCCCGACGCGAACAGCGCCAGAGGGTACGTACCCTCCCGTTCGAGCCTGCGGGCCACCTCGAAGGCGACGGTCGCGCCCATGCTGTGCCCGAACAGCCCCATGGGCATACCGATCCACGGCCGCAGCGTCTCCACGACGCGATCGGCCAGTTCCCCGATGCTCTCGACGCACGGCTCACCGCGCCTGTCCTGCCTGCCGGGGAACTGGACCGCCAGGACCTCCATCGAGGCCGGCGTCATCCGCGAGACCGGGAAATAGAAGCTGGCCGAGCCGCCGGCGTGCGGCAGGCAGACGAGTACGGACGACGCCTCGGGCGAAGGGTGGTAACGCCGGATCCAGGCTTCACCGGTGTTTACCGCGTCACTCACAGCAATCCCTTTCTCGGCTCGTTTTTCGGGCCGGGCGTAAATCAAGAAGAGCAGTGGACTTTATATCCACCGAACATTCACCTCGCGCTGCACCGCGTGGTGAAATCTCTCGGTAGCCGTCCACATTCGGCCGGCCCTCTTTGCGATGAACAGGAGAATAACTCATTCAGTCCCGCCGTGCGCACAAGGAGCCCCCTAGATTCGTCCGCCAAGTAAGGGCCATTGAGGGGTTTCGATAGGCCACATCGGGTAGCCGACCTCGGCGTCCCAGCCCGAAACCGCAGGCCCCACCGTGACGAAATGATGAAATAGCCGAGACGCAATGTGATGAAATCCACCGCCACTCCCAGGCTTGTCCAAATGTATTGACAAGTGCCGTGGCGGCCGTAGGAGAATGATTCTCAAGGGTCTGTGCAAGGATCGGGACGAGGCATGATCCCTCATACCGCGTTAGGGGACGAACGGGAATCACGATGACCCTCATCGAGCGTGACCACGAAATCACGGAGCTGGACAACCTGCTCACCGATTGCCTACAAGGCAAGGGACGGGTCATGGTGATCACCGGACCCACAGGAGTCGGCAAGACCGAACTCGCCTACACCTTCAGCCAGCGCGCCGCCGCGGGCGGCGTCACCTGGCTGAGCGCCACCTGCTCACGAGCCGACCGCAACCTGCCGCTCGGGATGGCCAGCCAGAGCTTTCACAGCGCGGCGCTGCCGATCGAGCACGCCTCGGAGGCGGCCCGGCTGATCGAGGAGGCCGCCTTCAGCGCGAAGTCCATCGAAACCTCGGCGCACAATCCCGACTGGCTGCACACCATTCAGGGGCTGTGGTCGATAGTCCTGGAGCTGTCCACGAGTGCGCCGGTGCTCATCACCGTCGACGACGTCGAATATTCGGACGCATTGTCGTGGCAACTCCTGCTCAATTTCGTACAGCGTCTCAACAATGCGAACGTATTCGTCGTGGTGACCGCGACAGAAAACCCGCAGGGCATGGATCCGCTCATCGAGGTGGATCTGATGCGCCACCCGCACTGCCAGCACCTGAGATTGGGCACGCTTTCCCAGGAAGGCGTCACGAAGATGCTCTGCAAATCCATGGACCAGGATACGGCGGAAAAACTCGGTCCTGATTTCCATGCGGCCGGCGGCGGCAACCCCTTACTTGTCGAGGCGTTGGTCGAGGACTATTTACACGAGTCCGGCGAATCCAATTCGCTGGTCATCGGCGATGCCTTCTCCAGATCGGTACGCGCCCTGCTCCATCGCACCGACCCGACCTCGCTGCGCACCGCTCGCGGCCTCGCCATACTCGGGGAGGGAGCCTTTCCCAACCTACTGCCCGAACTAATCGAACTTCCGCCGGCGACCGTCCAGCAGACCCTTAACCACCTCGCCGCCGTCGGAATCACCGATGGACAGCACTTCTGCCATCCTGAGACCCGTTCCGCCGTTCTCGACGACCTCGACGCCGAAGAGCGCAGGGAGATGCACCGGCGCGCCGCCCGACTGCTCCACATGGAGGGAGCGGCGAGCACCGCGGTCGCCGAGCACCTCATCCACGCCTCCGACTGCCCGGAGCCATGGGCGACGGTGGAGCTGCGTGAAGCCGCCGATCAGACGCTGCTCAACGACGAGCACGAGTTCGCGATCCAATGCCTGAAGCTGGCGATCGCCTTCTGTCACGACGACGCGCGCCGAGCGTCCCTGCGGGCCTCGCTCGCGCGGGTGGAGTGGCTGATCAACCCCGCGGCCACCGCCCAGCATCTCGACCATCTGATGTCGATCGCGCGAGAGGGCGGCCTGGGCTTCGACGACCTTCGCATGCTGCTGAGGTTCTTCCTGTGGCACGGACGACTTGAAGAAGCCGGAGAGGTGCTTCGGCGGCTGAACGCCCTGGCCGCCGAATCGGGCGAAAAAGACACGCCCATGCGGCTGGAAGTCACTCATCAGTGGTTGTCCACCGCCTTTCCCTCGCTTCTCCTCGAGGTGGCGGACGCCTCTTCCGGCACCCCCAAGCCGGGGGCACCTGGCGTATCTCCCCTTCAGGGGGCCGCCCTATTGTCACGCTTCTTGCGAACGGAGGAGAATGAGCAAAAGATCGATACCGCCGAACGCGTCCTGCAGTCCACCACACTGGACGAGTCGAACCTTGAAGCCATAGAGTCCTCTCTTTTCACATTGCTCTACTCCGATCAGGCGGATCGGGCGGCACCGCTCTGTGATGTCCTGTTCGAAGAAGCCGTCCAACGGCGCTCCCCCACCTGGCGCGCCGTGCTGGCCGGCGTCCGGGCGCACATCGCCATTCGCCACGGAGATCTAGCGATAGCCGTTAAATATGCCTCTATAGCGTTGGATGTACTACCGCGCCGGAGTCTGGGGATTCATATCGCCCTGCCGCTGGCCGCCTTGATCCGGGTCAACACCGAAATGGGGAAGTTCGACGTCGCGGCGCGCCTGCTCAGGCATCCCGTACCCACCGCGATCTACCAGACCCGGTTCGGGCTGCACTATCTCCAGGCACGGGCCCATTTCCACCTGGCGACAGGCCTGTCGCACGCGGCGCTCAGCGACTTCCTGAGCTGCGGAAGGCTGATGCGGGCCTGGAACCTCGACACTCCTGTGCTGGTGCCCTGGCGCCAGGGTGCGGCCGCCGCGCACCTGCAGATGGGCCAGCTGAACCAGGCGAGAGCCTTCCTCCAGGAACCCTATGATCTGCCCGGCGGCGACTCGCTCAGGGCGAGAGGGGCCACGCTGCGGCTGCTGGCCGCCATCGGTGACCTCAAGAAGCGCCCAGCGCTGCTCAGGGAGGCCGTGGACATGCTCCAGGACGCGGGAGACCGGCTGGAGATGGCGTACGCGCTCGTCGATCTGACCCACGCCTTCAACGAGATCGGCGAACTCCACAAGGCCAGGATGATCGGCTACTGGGCCGACCGGGTCGCCGACGAGTGCCAGGCCGAGCCGCTGCGCTGGGCGGTGCGGCAGGACGATCCGGCCGAGCAGGAGGCGGAGACCCCGGAGAGCATGGGCCTGCTGAGCGACGCCGAACAGCGGGTCGCCTCCCTCGCCGCGCTGGGCTACACCAACCGGGAGATCTCCCGGAAGATCTACATCACGATCAGCACCGTCGAGCAGCATCTGACCCGGATCTACCGCAAGCTCAACGTGCGTGGCAGAAGAGACCTGCCCTCACAGTTCTCCTACGTCGAACTCCGCTGACCACACAGCGCCAACCTCTTTACGCCAACCTCTTTACGCCGACCTCTTACCGTCGACCTCTTTTCGCCGACCTCTTTTCGCCGACCTCATTTCGCCCGACCTCATATCGCCCGATCGGGGCTCTGCTCCTCGATGGACACCCGCCGGAGCTGGATCGTGGCCAGGATCGCCGTGGCCACCAGGATGGCCGTGCCCGACAGCGCGGCCACCCGCATGCCCTCGGTGAAGGCCGTACGGGCCGCCTGGAGAAGGGCCTCCTGCGCGGGGCCCGACAGCTGGGCCGCCACCTGGACCGCGCCGCCGAGCGTTTCACGCGCCGTCTGGGCGGCCTCACCGGGAAGGTCGACGGGCACCTCGAACGTCCAGCGGTAGATCAACAGCCCCAGGCTGCCCAGGACGGCGACGCCGAGCGCGGCGCCGAACTCGGTGCCGGCCTCCAGCACCGCCGACGCCGAGCCGGCCCGTTCCGCCGGCGCCACCGCGATCACCAGATCGGAGGCCACCGCCTGTACGGCGCCCAGGCCCAGGCCCAGCAGTCCCAGTCCGATCACGAGTGTCTGCACCCCCGGCTCGCCTTCGAGCTGCGAGAGCACCGCGAACCCCAGACCGGCGACGAACATGCCGCCGCCGATGACGAATCCGGGGCGGACCCAGCGCACCACCGCCACGGCCAGCATCGACCCGACGAGGGCCATCCCCGCGGCGGGCAACGTCAATATCCCCGCGACGAACGGGCGCAGCCCCAGAACCAGCTGCAGGTACTGGGCGATGAAGTAGAACAGTCCCATGAGGGCGAAGATCGCGAGCGTGCTCGTGATCAGCGAGACGCCGAAGGCCCGATTCGCGAACAGGCGCAGGTCGAGCATCGGGTCGGCCAGCGCGCGCTGCCGCCAGATGAACGAGGCGCCGGCGGCCAGGCCCAGGGCCATGGCCAGCGCGGCCGTCGGGGTCAGGCCCTGCTCGGCGATGTCCTTCACCCCGTAGACGACCGGGAGCACGGCCACCAGCGACAGAACGGTGCTCAGCACATCGAGCCGGCCCGCCTGCGGATCGCGATACTCCGGCAGCAGGATGGGACCGAGCACCAGCAGCAGGGCCATGATCGGCACGTTGATCAGGAACACCGAACCCCACCAGAATCTCTCCAGCATCCACCCGCCCACGATCGGGCCGAGCACGCTGCCTCCGGAGAAACCGGCCGCCCAGATCGCTATGGCCAGCCGGCGCTGGCGCGGCTCGTGGAACATGTTGCGGATCAACGCCAGGGTGGACGGCATGAGCGTGGCGGCCGCCGCCCCTTGCAGGGCGCGCAGGACGATGAGCATCTCGGCGCTGGGCGCGTAGGCGGCCACGGCGGAGGTGACGCCGAAGACTGCGGCGCCGAGGAGCAGCAGACGCCGTCGGCCGATCCTGTCGCCGAGTGTGCCCATGACGAGCAGCAGGCCCGCCAGCCAGAAGGCGTAGATGTCGACGATCCAGAGCAGTTCGGGCCCGCTCGGCTTCAGCTCCGCGCTGAGGAACGGCAACGCGAAGTAGAGGACCGTGACGGTGATGGAGATCAGCAGGACGGGGAGGACCAGAACCGCCAGTCCCACCCATTCCCGTCGTCCAGCGGTCGTCGAAGCCGTTTCCATCCCACACTCCTCGGATAGCGTGTACGCGTGCATACGACGTACTCAGACTTGCCTTCGACCGACTTCAAGATCTTTATCGAGGAATAAATTCCGACAAAGAGATACCAGCGGGTATATATCACGCAATTTTGGTGGCGGTCGGGGGCATTTCATCACACTCGCCGATCAGTTTCATCACGACTTCGTGTGATATAATTTCACTACATATCAATATGCGCGTGACAAAATCTGTGAGGCCAGATGCTCACCTGCGCACAATGCGGCAGACCGTTGTATGCCGCACCTCGGGGGCGACGTCCGCGATACTGCTCGCGGTCGTGCCAGGGTCGGGCGTACAGAGCGCGTGTGGCGGCACGTGCCCTGCCCTGTTCCGAAGGGCCCTGCTCCGAAGGGCCACTCTCTGAAAAGCTCCCCGCGGAGCCGGTCATGGAAGTCGACAAGCCCACCAAACCCGAGGCGATCCCGCGGGAGTCTCGCGAAGGGCTCACTCTCGAACGCATCGTGGGCACCGGCATCGAGATCGCCGACACCGAAGGTCTGGAGACGCTGTCCATGCGCCGGGTGGCGGCGGACCTGGGCGTCGGCACGATGTCTCTCTACCGATACGTGTCGAGCAAGGACGCCTTGATCGAATTGATGGTCGATCGCGTACACGGCGAAGACAAGAATCTGACGCCCGTTCCGGACGACTGGCGCGCCCGGCTCGAACTGTCCGCGCTGCGCGAGTGGAGACTCTATTCGCGCCACCCATGGGTGCTGCAGGTCATCGCGACCCCGCAACCTCCGCTCGGGCCGAACATTCTGGCCGACCTCGAGCGGGCCATGGGCGCCTTGGACGG
The DNA here is from genome assembly GCF_040659625.1 of Nonomuraea sp. NPDC049750. Taxonomy (NCBI): domain Bacteria; kingdom Bacillati; phylum Actinomycetota; class Actinomycetes; order Streptosporangiales; family Streptosporangiaceae; genus Nonomuraea; species Nonomuraea sp. NPDC049750. The sequence goes on along the minus strand of NZ_JBFANB010000021.1, from coordinate 41,856 downwards.
CCTCGGCCTCGATCCGGTGATGATGCATTGGGTGACCATCGCCGTAAGCGCTCAGGTACAAGGCGCCGCCCTGCTTCGCGTCAGCGAATGGGAGGCGGAGCGGCGCACCGGCGTCACCACACGGCAGTGGCGCGCGGCCAAGATGCCGATGCTGTCGGAGATCCTCGAATCCGGGCAGTTCCCCATGTTGTCGAGCCTGCTGGAGAGACAGGAGGAAATAGCCCACATCGACGAATGGCTCTGGTTCAGTCTTCGCCGCCTGCTCGACGGGGTGGCCGTCTTCGTCGAGGAACGGGAGAATTCCGGCTCGACCGACCTCGGACCGGGTCTGCGCAAGGCGCTGTGAGACCCGACTCTCGGAAAGGCGCGGTGCGCCCCGGATCCGTGAGAGGCGCGGTGCCCCCTGAGTCCGTGGAAGGCGCGGTGCTCCCCGAACCGCAGTAAGGCGCTGTGTGCCCTGGGCCGGCTCATTCGGCCACTTTGGTCCGCGTGGTCCACCGAAACAGCGGCGGGCCGCCGGACTCCGGCGCCGCGCCGACCCGTTCGAAATGCTCGTACCCGCCATTGCGTGGAATCTTTATCTTTCCATCCGAGACCACGTCGTGCATGACGCGGAGCGTTCGCGGGACATCGGCGGGGCCGCCTTCGAGCGCGACCTCCACGGGCCCACGGCCGGGCAGGGGTGAGGCGGCGGAGGGGATGGTCATGTCGGGTACCTCCGGTGATCGTGGCCGGGGGTGGCCGGCCATCGGCGATCTCTAGGGGTTCTAGGAGAATGAGCCGGCCGGTTGACGGGCATGGCGGAACTCGGTGGCCAGGGCGCAGACGTACCGGCCGTAGCTGGAGGGCAGGAGCTCCGCGCCGAGGCGGTGGCACTGCTCGGCGTCGATGTAGCCCATCCGCAGCGCGATCTCCTCGATGCAGGCGATGCGTACGCCCTGCCGGGCTTCGAGCATGTGAACGTACTGGCTGGCCTGCAGGATGGAGTCGGGCGTGCCCGCGTCGAGCCAGGCGAACCCGCGGCCGAGTTCGACGAACTTCGCCTTGCCCCGGTCGAGATACACCCGGTTGACATCGGTGATCTCAAGCTCTCCACGAGCGGACGGCTGGACGTTCTTGGCGATGTCGATGACGTCGTTGTCGTAGAGATAAAGGCCGACGACGGCGCAGTTGGAACGCGGGTGCGCGGGTTTCTCCTCGATGGAGACGAGCCCGCCGAGCGCGTCCCTCTCGGCGATGGCGTAGCGCTCGGGATCGCTGACCGGATGGCCGAACAACACGCAGCCGTCGACGTCCGCGGTGTTCTCCTGGAGGATGTCGTAGAACGAATTTCCGTGGAAGATGTTGTCGCCGAGCACGAGCGCCACGGAATCGTCGCCGATATGGTCGGCGCCGAGAATGAAGGCGTCGGCCAGGCCGACGGGCTCGTCCTGGCGGGCGTAGCTGATGTCGAGCCCGAGGTGGGAGCCGTCTCGGAGCAGGCGTGCCAGGTTCGGCAGGTCCTCCGGGGTGGAGATCACCAGGATCTCTCTGATATTCGCCAGCATGAGGACGGACAAGGGATAATAGATCATCGGCTTGTCGTTCACCGGCAGGAGCTGTTTCGAGACCGCGAGCGTAATAGGATACAACCGGGTCCCGTGCCCGCCGGCCAGAATTATGCCTTTCACGAAATACCCTTCGTCAGGGAAAACCGGTAGCCGGAGTCGATATTCGTGCACCGAGCATCACACCGCTGCACATCGGAATGGACTCCAAGACGACCCTCGTTCACCCCCTAGCCATCCCCCCGCGCCCCCCTATGTCGGCCACTAAACGGTTGCGCCCGGTTTACCGGCGATATGATTTCCACGGCGAAAGACAGATCGTGACCGCGGGGAAGCGGCGTCCACTGCTGAAGCCTGGGAGGAGATCACCCGATGAGGATCCTGGTGACGGGCGGCGCCGGCTTCATCGGCTCCCACTACGTACGCACCCTGCTCGACGAGGACGACGGGGACGCGGAGATCACCGTTCTCGACAAGCTCACCTACGCGGGCAATCCGGCGAACCTTGAGCAGGTCCGTACGAACGAGAGATTCACCTTCGTCCAGGGCGACATATGCGACACCGAACTCGTCGACCCGCTCGTCGCCCGCCACGACCAGGTGGTCCACTTCGCGGCCGAATCGCATGTCGACCGGTCCATCATGGGCGCCACCGAGTTCGTGCGCACCAATGTGACCGGCACCCAGACCCTGCTCGACGCGGCGGTCCGCAGCGGCCTCAGGACTTTCGTGCACGTCTCCACCGACGAGGTCTACGGCTCGGTCGCCGACGGCTCCTCGCTCGAGAGCGACGCGCTGCGGCCCAGCTCTCCGTACTCCGCCTCGAAGGCGGCCTCCGACCTGCTCGCCCTGGCCTACCACCGCACCCACGGTCTCGACGTACGGGTGACCCGCTGCTCCAACAACTACGGCCACCATCACTTCCCAGAGAAGATCATCCCCCTGTTCATCACCAACCTGCTCGACGGCCGGCGGGTGCCGCTGTACGGCGACGGGGGCAACACCCGCGACTGGCTGCACATCGACGACCATGTGCGGGGCATCGAACTGGTCCGTTCCGGAGGCCGTCCAGGCGAGATCTACAACATCGGCGGCGGCACCGAGCTCACCAACAGGGAGCTCACCGGCCTGCTCCTCAAAGCCTGTGACGCCGACTGGGACCAGGTCTCCTACGTCGAGGACCGCAAGGGCCACGACCTCCGCTACTCGGTCGACTGCACCAAGGCCCGCACCGAGCTGGGCTACCGGCCACGCAAGGATTTCGACACCGGCCTGGCGGAGACCGTCGCCTGGTATCGCGACAATCGCCCCTGGTGGGAGCCACTCCTGCCCGCCCGCACGCCAAGTGCGTAGCGGCGAGCCACGGCCGCTCGCGGTGGCCCGCGTCCCGGGGCGTCAGCCGCTCGCGGTCGCCGGTTCGGCCATAGAGTTCGTCGGCCGCTCGCGGTGCCCGGTCTGGTGTTCCGGTGCGTCGCCCTCAGGAACGTCGTGGTGCGGCCAGGGAGAGGCGGCCACCACGATCCCGTACAGCACGTGGTCGGCGAGTAGCGTCAGACGTTCCGTGACTGTGGTCTTGCCCTTGTGCGGCAGGCCGAGCGCGGGCGCGATGACAGCCTGGAAGCCCGCCCAGACCAGCAGGCCGTAGGCGGGCCCCGCCCACGGGTGCCGTCGCACGGACTCGGGCAGGGCCCCGAAGAGCGCGCCGCCGAACGCCCCGTACGACCAGTGCGCGAGCTCGATGATCGCGGGCCGGCGAGCGGCCGGGACACCGCGGAAGAACCGGGGCGTGGTGTGCTCCAGCACGGCCTCCGGCGGCACCTTCTCCATCAGGCCGATCGATGTGGAGAACTGCCTGAGGCCGGACATCGCCATGGCGGCGATCGCGCCCCTGGCCCCGGAACGCAGGATCGGCTTCTGTCGCATGGTGTCGGCCCCCGTTCGTCACAGGGTGGACTACCGAACGGCCCGAAGAATAAACCTCCTGGTCAGACGGTCGCCGCAGCGGCGCCCCGTCGCGCGTACGAGGGGGCTCCGGTTCGGGTGTCAGTCCTCGATGTGGATGGCCAGCGCCGGGCAGACCACCGCGGCATGCCTGACGTCGGCGGCCTGCTCCGCCGGCGGGTCCGGGTTGAGCAGCACCACGATGCCGTCCTCGTCGCGCTGGTCGAACACCTCCGCCGCGGCGACCACACACTGCCCGGAAGCAACACACTTGTCCTGGTCGATGATGACCTTCATGAGACCCTCTTGATTGTCGTTGTTGGGGAGGTCACCAGGTCACGGGGAGTTCGTAGACCCCGTACACGGACCCGTCGTGCTTGAACGGGATCTGGTCCAGGTCCGTGGCCAGCCGCAGGGTGGGGATGCGCCGATAGAGGGTGCTGTAGACGACCTGCAGCTCCATGCGGGCCAGCGGCTGGCCCAGGCACTGGTGGATGCCGAAGCCGAAGGCCACGTGGTGGCGGGCGTCGCGCTGGAGGTCCAGCCGGTCGGGGTCGGGGAAGGCGTCGGGGTCACGGTTGCCGATGTCGTTGGCCATGATCAGCCCCTCGCCGGCGCGGATGACCTGTCCGGCGATCTCGATGTCCGCCAGCACCGCCCGGCGCCGCCCATTGTGCGTGATGTGCAGGTAGCGCAGCAGTTCCTCCACCGCTGAGGTGACCAGCTTCTGATCCGCCGGGTCGCGCAGGAGGGCCAGCTGGTCGGGGTGTTCCAGCAGGGCGAGCGTGCCGAGCGCGATCATGTTCGCGGTCGTCTCGTGCCCGGCGATCAGCAGCAGCACCCCGATCCCGGCCGCGTCCCGCTGGGACAGTTCCCCGGTCTTGACCCGCTCGGTCAGCCCGGACAGCAGGTCGTCGCCGGGGCTGGCGAGCTTCTCGCCCAGCAGGGTGTCCAGGTAGCCGGCCAGCCGGCCGAGGGCGGCCGCCCGCTGCTCGGGGTCGGCGTCCCGGTTGATGATGGTCTTGCTGTTGTCCTGGAAGAAGTCGTGGTCGGCGTACGGTACGCCGAGCAGCTCGCAGATCACCAGCGACGGGACCGGCAGCGCGAACGCCTCCACCAGGTCGACCGGCTTCGGCCCGGCCAGCAGGTCGTCGATCAGATCGTCCACGATCTTCTGTACGGCCGGCCGCATCGCCTCCACCCGCTTGATGGTGAACGGCGCCGTCACCATCCGCCGCAGCCGGGCATGCTCGGGGTCGTCCATCATGATGAAGCTGATGGGCGAGCCCGAGCCGACGAGGGCGGTCGGGCTCGGATAGCCGGGCTGGTAGGCGTCGGCGCTGACCCTCGGGTCGGCCAGCAGCGCCCGCTGGTCGGCGTAACGGGTCACCAGCCACGGCGTGCTGCCGTCCCACAGGCGGACCTTGGTGAGCGGGCCCTCCTTCTGCTTCTCCCGCAGCGCCGGAGGCGGATCGAACGGGCAGCCGGCCGCCCTCGTCATCGGGTAGTCCGGGGTGTCCAACGTACTGGTCATCAGGCTCTCCAAGGAAAGTCAGAGGGTGGAGACGAAGTCGGGAAGCGCGTCGACGACCTCTTGGCGACGCAGGCGGGTCTGCTTGGGCATGTTCCAGCCGAGTACGCCGGTGACTCTGCCGTCACTGCGGTAGAGCGCGACGAACCGGCGGGCCGAACGGTCGCCTTCCACCACGGTCACCTCGGCATCGACGGGCAGCACGCCATGGACCTGGATCTTGGTGTCGAATTGGTCGGTCCAGAAGTAGGGCACCGGGCAGTAGGGCTGGTCGTCGCCGAGGATGTTGGCCGCGACGGCGTTGGCCTGTTCGGTGGCGTTGGTCCGGTTCTCCAGCCGCAGCAGGGTGCCGAACCGGTCGTGGTGCCAGCGGGCCACGTCGCCCACCGCGTAGACGCCCTCGGCCGCGCGGCAGCGCGAGTCGCACACCAGTCCGTTCTCCACCCGCAGGCCGCTGTCGGCCAGCCAGCCGGTCGCCGGGTCAGAACCGATCGCCACCACGACCACGTCGGCCGGCAGCACTTCGCCGGTGTCCAGGCGCACGCCCGTGACCTTGCCGTCCTGGCCGGTGAGCCGGTCGACACCGGCGCCGAGCCGCAGGCGGACGCCGCGCTCGGTGTGCAGTTCGGCGAGCAGTCCCGCGACCGAGGGCCCGATCTGGCCGGCCAGCGGTGCCGTCAGGGGGCCGGCCATGGTGACCTCGAGGCCCAGGCCGCGCGCGGTGGCGGCGATCTCGGCGCCGAGCACGCCCTCCCCCACGACCACGAGCCGCGAGGCGGCCAGCAGATCCGCGCGCAGGGCCAGCGCGTCGTCCAGCGTGCGCAGTACGTGGACCCCGGTCAGATCCGCCTGCCCGGGCAGCGTCCGGGCGCGCAGTCCCGTGGCCACGACGATGGCGTCGGCCCGCAGGGCCCGCCCGGCCGCGGTGTGCACGGTGCGTACAGCCACGTCCAGGCCGACGGCCGGATCGGCGAGGACGAACTCGGCGTCCAGGCTGGACAGAGCGGCCTGCGGTCGCAACTGAGCCCGTTCGGGGTCCCAGGCGCCGGAGAGGACCTGCTTGGACAGGGGCGGCCGATCGTAGGGCAGGTGCGGCTCGGCGCCGAGGACGGTCAGGCCGCCCTGGTAGCCCTTGCGCCGCAACGCCTCCGCGGTGGCGAGCCCGGCGGCCGAGGCGCCGACCACCAGAACGCCGGAGGGAGCGCTCACGCGTTCTCGCTCAGCTCGATCGCGGCCGCCGGGCACATGCTGGCCGCTTCGCGGACCGTGGTGTGCAGCCGCTCGGCCGGTTCGGCGTCGAGCAGGATCACGATGCCGTCTTCTTCCCGCTGATCGAACACTTCCGGCGCGAGCATCACGCACGTGCCCGCGCCGCAGCATTTGTCCTCGTCCACGCGTACTTTCATCGAGAGTCCCTCCTGTGCCTCTACGGGTGGTGGAGGTGCCCTCCGCGAGAACCTCCTTCGGTTCGTGGTCAGTTAACCGGGGTCGCAACGTTAAGTCAAGCGACTGATTTAAAATGAGCTGAGACGTGCGCTGAAACGCCAAGAGCCGCCCGGTGCTCGAACACGGGCGGCGGCGGGGCGATGCTGGTCAACCCTTGATGGCACCCTGGGTGATGCCGTTGACGAAGCTGCGCTGGAAGATGAGGTACACGATCACGATCGGCGCGACGACGATCAGGCAGGCCGCCGCCAGCAGCGGGATGTCGGTGGTGTACTGGCCGACGAAGAGCCCCAGGCCGCCCGGCGCCGTACGCCGGTCCGGGTCCTGCATCATGACCAGGACCAGCATGAACTGGTTCCACGACCACATGAAGTACAGGACCGACAGCGTGGTGATCTGCGGCCACGAGATGGGCAGCAGCACCCGCGCCAGCACGATGAAGTCCCGGGCGCCGTCGATGCGGGCCGCCTCGACGAGTTCGTCGGGGATGTTGGAGAAGTGCGTCTGCATCCAGTACACGCCGAAGGGCATGAACAGCGCCACCTCGGCGAGGATGATGCCGACGTAGGAGTTGGTGAGGCCGACCTCGCGCAGGTTGAAGTAGAGCGCCACCACGATGACCTCGATCGGCAGCGTGAGCCCCAGCACGAACCCGAACGACAGCGCCCGGTTGCCCCACACCTTCAGGACCGTCAGGCCATAGCCGGCCAGGGTGGCCAGTGTCACCGCGATCGGCACCACGAAGACCGCGATCAGCAGGCTGGAGCGCATGAGGGCGGTGAAGTTGCCCCGTTCCCAGGCCAGGGCGAAGTTCTCCCACGACCACTGGTCCGGGATGCTCAGCCCGCTGAGCTGCGAGCCCGGAGGATGCAGGGCGGCCAGGATGATGCCGAGGAACGGCACCAGGATCATGGCCGCCATCAGGACGAGCACTCCGTACCGGATTCCGACACCGCCGCGCATGCTCAACTCTCATCCCTGGTGAAGTATCGGACGGCACCGACGACGGCGATCACGATCACGGTCAGCACGACGGCCAGCGCGCTGGCGCCGCCGATGTCGCCCTCGTTGAAGGCCAGCCGGTAGACCAGCAGGCCCGGCACGTTGGTCTGCCCCGCCGGGCCGCCGTTCGTCGTGGTGAAGACGAGGTCGAAGCTGGCCAGCGCGGCGATCGTGGTGATGACGCCGGCGATCGTGATCTCCTTACGCACTCCGGGCAGGGTGACGTGCAGGAACTGCCGGTAGGCCCCGGCGCCGTCGAGCGTGGCCGCCTCGTACAGGGACGGGTCGATCTTCTGCGCGCCGGCCAGGAAGAGCATCATGCACAGCCCGCTCATCACCCAGGTCCCGATGAGCCCGAGCGCGACCAGCGCCAGGCCGTAGTCGCCCAGCCAGGCGCGAGTGATCGCCCCCAGCCCCACCAGGTCGAGGACCTGGTTGACGACGCCGGACTCGCTGTAGAGCCACCGCCAGGTGATGCCGACGGCCACCAGCGGCAGCACCTGGGGAAGGAAGAACACGGTCCGGAAGAACGTCATCCCCCGGCGTACCTTGCCCATCAGCAGGGCCGTCATGAACAACCCGACCCCGATGGGGATGAACGAGAAGAAGACGATCAGTATGAGGCTGTGCAGGATGGCCTCGTACAACGCCGAATCACGAAAAATCTTGACGTAGTTGTCCAGGCCGGCGAAGGTCGCGGGCAGGATGCCGTCCCAGTTCAGCAATGACAGGCGCACCGTGTTCAGCGCCGGCCAGATGGCGAACCCCAGGTAGGCGGCGAGCGCGGGCAGCACGTACAGCCAGCCGCGGGCCCGTCCGCCGCGCCGGGGCGGGCGAGCCCGCGCGCTGTCGGCCACCCGCTCCCCGCCACGGGCCGAGGTGGCCCGCGGCGGGGAGATGGACGTGCTCACATCACGAGCCATGGTGTCCGTCCCACGACTCCTGCAGGGAGCTCAGGAAGTCGTCGACGGTCATCTTGTCGCTGAGGAGCCCCTGGATGCCGGGGGTCAGCTTGTCGATCATGCCGGGCGAGGCGTAGTCGGGGAAGGGGACGATCCCGTTGGCCTGCGCCACCGGCGTGAAGGCGGTGGCGATCTCACCGCGCAGCCCCTGGGCGCCGAGCTCGGCCTTGGTGTCGACCGGCATGAACCCGCCGTCGAACTCGATCTTCGCCGCTTCCGGCGAGCTCAGGTAGTCGAGGAACGCCGCGGCGACGTTCGGGTGCTTCGTCTTGGCCGAGATGGCGTAGGCGACGCTCGCCCCCGAGGCGACCTTGGCCGGCTCGCCCGATGCCGTGGGCATGAGGAAGAAGCCGGCGTCGGCGCCCAGCTCCTTCTCCACGGCGGTGGCGCCCCAGTTGCCGGTCACCAGGAACGCGCTCTTGCCCTTGGAGAAGTTCGCCAGCGCGTCGGGGTCCGCCGTGGCGCTCGCGCCCGCGGGGAAGAAGCCCTTCTTCGACCAGTCGATCAACGTCTGGGAGGCCTTCTTCGCGGCGTCGGTCTTGATCGTCCCGCCCGGCTTGCCGTAGACCCAGCTCCGGTAGGCGTCGACGTCGCCGGTGACGTTGAGCAGCGCGTTCCACAGGTGGAAGCCGCCGACCTGCAGCGCGCCGAGGCTCAGCGGGGTCTGGCCGGCGTCCTTCACCTTCTGCATCGCGGCCTCGAACTCGGCCAGCGTCTTGGGCGCCTCCTTGACCATCTTCTTGTTGTAGTAGACGCCGACCACGGACAGCCCGCCCGGCACGGCGTACAGGCCGCCGGTGCCGAACTGCTTGGCCGCCTTGTCGGAGCTGAGGACCTCGAGGCTGGAGGGCGGGAACTTGCCGGTCCACCCGTACGCCTTGTTCCACGGGCCCAGGTCCAGGATGAGACCGGCCGGGACCAGGGAGTTCATCGCACCCGGGTTGTACTGGGCGATGTCCGGCGCCGCGTCGCCCGACATCGATAGCTTGATCGACTTGACGTAGTCGTTGAACGGCGTCATCTGGGGCTTGATGGTGACGTTCGGGTGCTTCTTCCTGAAGCCGTCGATGAGGGTCTGGGTGGGGGGATCGTTGCTGTAGGCCAGAGTCAGCGTGACCGGGTCGTTGGGGATGGTCGTCGATACGTCGATCTTCTTCGCCGCGTCCCCGCTCGGGGCGGCGGTGCCGCCGGTGCCCGCGCAGGCCGTCAGGGTGAGTGTCGCCGCGGTGCCGAGCGCCACGAGCGCCTGCCACCGACCTGGTGTTGCCATGTGCATGACCTTTCGCCTATCTCCGAGTCGCCAAACTCCAAGCGGGTTCTTCAACGGACCTCCTGGCGGCCGCTTCTCACCAGGTCGAACCTGGTTCGCTCGATCTCCTCCAGCGAGTGACGCAGGGCCCCGTGGACGACGGCGTCGTCCTGGAGGGTCGAGACCTCCAGGGCCGGCTGGTCCAGGGGCTGCTCGGCCAGGTGCCGCCGGACCGCGGCGAGCAGTGTCTCGCCGCATCTGGCCAGCGGCCCGCCGATGACCACGAGCCGCGGGTCGAGGATCGCCCGGATCGCCGCGACGCCTTTGGCGAATCGGCGGGCGACCACGTCGAGCGCGTCCAGGGCCGAGGGTGTGCCGTCCACAACGGCGTCCAGCACGGCGTCGAACGCCCGCTCCCCCGCCGCTTCGAGCCGGGCCCGGAGGGCGTCGTCGCCGTCGCGCTCGGCCGCCGCCTTCGCCAGGCGGACGATCTCCTCGCCGCCGACCCAGTCCTCGAACGGGCCGAGGCCGTGCGGATGGCGGGGCTCGGGAGGGGTGGCCGCGAACAGGTCGAGAAAGCCGACGTCACCGGCGTCGTTGGAGGCACCGCGGTAGAGCTCGCCGTTCAGCACGATGCCGGCGCCGACGCGTTCGCCCCAGTGAACCATCACCAGCGAGTCCTCGCGGCGTTCGGGATCCCGCCACCGCTCGCCCTGGGTGGCCAGCTTGACGTCGTTGTCCAGGTAGACCGGGCAGCCGAGGACGTCCTTCATCCGGCGATGCAGGAGGTCGCCGGTCAGGCCGGGCATGCTCGGGATGAGCCGGATGATCCCGGTCGCCGGGTCGACTATGCCGGGCGTGCCCACCGAGGCGAACCACAGGTCGCCGGTCGTGATGCCCGCCGCCTCCAGCGTGCGTGCCACCGCGGGCAGGAGCGTCTCCACCACCTGCGCGGCATGGGAATCGCCGCCGAGTTGCACCGCGTCGGCCGCGGCGACCGTACCGGCCAGGTCGGAGACCGCGACCCGCAGCTCCTGCGGGCTGATCGAGATGCCGAGCACGTAGCCCGCCTCCGCCCGGAAGCGGACGAGCTGCGCGGGCCGTCCGGCCCTGCTGGAGTCGCGATCGAGGGAGCCGAACTCGACGAGCCCCTCCGCGGCCAGCGCGTTGAGCGAACGGGTGACCGCCTGCCGGGAAAGCCCGACCGCCTTGGCCAGCGCGGACACGCTCATGCTGGTCTCGGTCCGCAGCCGCCGCAGGATGGCACCCGCGTTGACCTCACGCATGAACTGCGTGCCAACGGCGACCACCTGCTCCATGACCTCTCCCTGGGCTCGACTTGCGGGTACGCTAGCATAATAATTATGGACCGTACGGAACTAATTCGTCGAGGGGTGTGACCTGCGATGTCATCCGGTGACGACGAGCAGCCCCCGCCGTGGGCGGACACCGTCAGCGGTCTCGCCCACCGCGTTCTCGGGCCGGTGGCCGAGTCGATCCGCTTCCTCACGCGCGAAGGCGCGGGGCGTGGCTATGAGTACGAGGCGAGAGACGGAGCGCTCACCGTCGCCGCGACGGACGGCGTGAGCGCCTCGGTCGCCCTCCATCACTATCTGCGTGAATGCTGCGAGCTGTCCGTGGGCTGGGACACCGTGCTGCCGTTGCGGCTGACGTCCCTCGCGGACAGCCCGCCCCGGCAGGGCTCGGCGCGGGTCCAGGACGGCTACTACTTCAACTTCTGTACGTTCAGCTACACCATGCCCTACTGGGACTGGGCCGACTGGGAGCGCGAGATCGACTGGATGGCGCTGCACGGCATCACCATGCCGCTCGCCATCACCGGCCACGAGGCCGCGCTGCACGCCGCCTACTCCCTCCTCGGTCTCGAGGATCACACCATCCGTAGCTTCCTTGGCGGGCCAGGCTACCTTCCGTTCCAGTTCATGGGGTGTATGGACAACTTCGCCGGTCCGCTCCCCGCGTCCTGGATCGACAGCCATCGCGAGCTCGGGGCGCGCATCCTCGACCGCGAGCGCGCCTTCGGCATGACGCCCGTCCTTCCGGCCTTCACCGGACACGTCCCGCAGCAGATCGCCGCGTCGTCGCGAGCCGCGCGCCGCGACTGGCAGGGGTTCGAGACCTGGGTCCTCGACCCGGCCGACCCGCTCTACGAGCGGCTGAGCACCGAGATCGCCCGCGCCCAGATCAAGCTCTTCGGCACCGATCACCTGTACGCGGCCGATCCGTTCATCGAGATGATCCCGGTCGACGCCGACCCCTCCTTCCCCGGGGCCGTGGCGACGGCGACGCTGGCCGGGCTGCGGGCTGCCGATCCGGACGCGGTCTGGCTCATGCAGGCCTGGCCTTTCTCCTACCAGCGGGACTTCTGGACCGAGGACCGCGTCACCGCCTTCCTCGACGCGATCCCGAATGACCGGATGCTCGTCGCGGACCTGTGGGCGGAGTACGACCCGCTGTGGGAGCGCTTCGAGGAGTTCTCCGGCAAGCCCTGGCTCTGGTGCGCGCTGCTCAACTTCGGCGGCCGCACCGATCCGGTCGCCGACCTGCGGGCGGTGCCGGCCGCGATCGACACCGCCCTGGCGGCGCCGAACCCGCCCACGGGCCTCGGCCTGTCCATGGAGGCCACCCGCAACAACCCCGTCTTCTTCGAGCTCGTGACCGACCAGATCTGGAACCGGGTCACCGACCTCGACGTCTGGCTCGACGCCTTCGTCACCCAGCGCTACGACAGGAGCGCGGCCCCGCTGCGTACCGCCTGGCGCGGCCTCCTGAACACCGTCTACGACACCCGGGGCCTGCGGATCTACCCCGCGCAGTTCAACGGCGTCCTCACCGCCAAACCCTCCTACGCGGGGATGGCCGAGGCGCGCGCCAACGTCACCGGCACCCTCTGGTACGACCCGGCGGAGCTGGCCGCGGCCTGGGAACGGATGATCGAGGTGGCCGAGCACGATCATGACCTGGTGACCGGTCCGCTGGGGCACGACCTCGTCGAGGTGGGCATCGCGTTCATGGTCAGGGTGGCCGACCGCTACTACCTCGACGCCGTGGAGCGGTCGGCCGCGCTCGGTACGGCCAGCCGGCCCCATGTCGACCGGTTCCTGCGCGTCTTCGATGACCTGGACCGGATGCTGGCCGCTCGCCCCGAGTACACCTTTCAGCACTGGGAGTCCAAGGCCCTGTCGTGGGCGACCGACCCGGCCGAACGCGACGTCCTGCGGGACAACGCCCGCCGCATCATCACGGTCTGGGGCACCTCCTCCAGTCCCCTGCTCGACGACTACGCGGGGCGGCACTGGAGCGGGCTCGTCGGCGGCTATTACCGCGATCGCTGGGAGCTGTGGGCGCGTGGCCTCAACGACGCGCTCGCCACGCCCGGCGACGGGCCCGATGCGGACCTGGATGAGCGGCTCCGTGACCGGGCCGAGCTCTTCCTGCGGGAGGGCCCGGCTGCGCCGCCACAGGACCTGGGCGATCTCGCCACGGAGTCACGCCGGCTGTTCACCGCCTACGCGGACCAAGCCGACTCACTTGCCCAAACTTACGAACACGATCGATGAGGAGAACGATGCCCCAGGTGGTACCTCCGACCGAGCGCCGGAACCCACGCACCGCCGACATCGACACCCTGGAGTCCCGTGAGGTCCTCCGGCTGCTGCGAGAGGAGGACGCCCTGGCGGTCGAGGCCGTCGGCGCGGCCGGCGACCAGCTCGCCCGCGCGGTGGACGAAGCACATCTCCGGCTGAACCGGGGCGGAACTGTGCACTACTTCGGCGCCGGCGCCTCCGGACGGCTGGCGGTGCTGGACGCCACGGAGATCACGCCGACCTTCGGGGCGGCGCGTGGCCTGTTCACCGCCCACTTCGCCGGTGGGCTCGCCGCCGTCACCGACTCCTCCGTCGACCAGGAGGACGCCGAGGCGCTGGGCGCCGCCGACGCCGCCGTCCTCGACGAGGCCAGTGTGGCGATCGGGATCACGGCGTCCGGGTCCACTCCGTACGTGGCGGGCGCGCTGCGCGCGGCCGGCGCCGCCGGCGCCCTCACGGTGCTGGTCACCTGCAACCCGGACGCTCCGCTCCGCGAGCTGGCCGAGATCAACGTCGTCGCCGCCACCGGGCCGGAGGCGCTGACCGGCTCCACCCGGCTCAAGGCCGGCACGGCGACGAAGGTGATACTCAACTCGTTCTCGACGGCTCTCATGATCAAGGCGGGCCGGACGTACGGCAACCTCATGGTCGGGCTGGTGGCCACCAACGCCAAGCTCAGCGAGCGCGCGGTGAGCCTGCTCGTGGAGGCGACGGGTGAGGAGGCGGCGAGCTGCCGCGCGGTCCTGGCCGACGCGGGCGGCAACATCCCGGAGGCGCTCGTACGGCTGCTCACCGGCTGCTCGGCCGAGCGGGCGCGGACCGCGCTGGAGCGGCATCCGGGCGTGCGTGCGGCCGTCGCCGCGCTGGCGGACGCCGGATGAGCCTGGGAGGCGTGAACGCCGGCGGCGGCGGACCGGCGGGCGTGGACTTCGGCGCTGACAGGCGCCGGGCTCATCCGGCGGGCGTGGACATCGGCGCTGACGGACGGCAGATGAACCTCGCGGGCGTGGACGTCGGCGTTGACGGGCGGCAGATGAACCTGGCGGGCGTGGACGTCGGCGGTGGCGGGATCAGGGTGCGGATCGAGGCGGGCGGGTCGATCGTGTCCGGGGACGACGCGTCGCCGGTGCCGCGTGTGCAGGGCAGGGTCGACCTCGATCGGCTCGCGGCGCGGATCATCCGGGTCATCCAGAACGCCGTGGGCGGCCGGGAGATCGACCGGTTCGCCGGCATGGCGATCGGCACGACCGGCCTGCCGGGTCTGGTCCCGGACCCGGGCACGCTCTGGCACGCCCTGCGCGGGCGGTTCGGCATGGGCACGCTCGTGGTCACCGGCGACATGGTGACCACGCACGTCGGCGCGCTCGGGTTCCGGCCCGGCGTCGTCGTCGCCGCGGGCACCGGCGTCATCACCCTCGGCACCGACCTGGACGGCGTCTGGAACCAGTCCGACGGGTGGGGATACCTGCTCGGCGACCACGGCGGCGGCGCCTGGATCGGGATGCGCGGCCTGCACGCCGCTCTGCGCGCGCATGACGGCCGGACGGGCGGGTCGCCCGCGCTTCTCGAGCGCCTGACGGCCCACTTCGGGCCCCCATCGGAGCTGGTAACGCTGGTGTACGCGGCGGGATCGGCGGCCCACCACTTCGCCTCGTTCGCACCGGCCGTCGGCGAGGCGGCCCGTGACGGGGACCCGGTGGCCCGGCAGATCTGGACCGAGGCCGGTCGGCAGCTCGGCCAGACCGCGCTGGCCGCCGCGTCCGGGCTCGACCCGGTCTTCTCCTGGGGCGGCCGGCTGTTCGACGCCGCGGATCTGCTGATGGAGCCCTTCCAGAGCACCGTCCGTACGCTGCTTCCCGAGGCTCGCTTCGAACCGCCCCGAGGCAACTCCGCCGACGGCGCGCTCGCCTTGGCGCGGGCCGCCGCCGACGGTTCGGTACGGCCGCACCACCCCTATGTCTACGTCTTCACCGAGGCGACACAGGATCGTCCGGACAGCGTACGAACGGGCGGTACGGAACGGCGCCGAGCATCGGCGGCGGCCCCGGAAAAGACGACCTGATGAAACTGTCGGTGCCCGAGTGCACACTGAGCGTATGTCTGATGAGCCTCTCGAACTCGGCGAGATCTCCATCGCCGACTGGCACGCCCACACCGACAAGATGGCGGAAGTCAGCTTCCTGACCATCGCCCGCCGGCTCCCCTCCCTGGTGCGCCAGGCGCTGCGCATGGCCTGGGGAGCCAGCCCGCGCGACACCCTGGCCACCGTCGCGCTCAACCTGCTCGGCGGGGTGTTCACCGCCTTCGGGCTGCTGGCCACGACCGGCGTGCTCGCCGCCCTGTTCAGCCAGGGTCCCACCCCCGACCGCGTGATGGCCGCGCTGCCCAGCCTCGCCCTCGTCGCCACCGCCGCCGCCCTGCGCACCGCCATGCAAGCGGGCGCCGGCTGGGCGGAATCCCGCCTCACTCCCCAGATCTCCCGGCACACCGAGGAGCGGCTCTACGGCCTGACCAGCCGCGTCGACCTGGTCGCCTACGACGACCCCGACTTCCACGACTCCCTCGAACGCGCCAACATGCGGGGCGTGGCGGTGGCCGACTCGGTGGTGTCCTCGGCCATCGACGTGGTGACGGCCGTGGTCGGCCTCGCGGCCGTGGCCGGGGTGCTCGGTGTCCTCCACCCGGTGCTGCTGCCGCTGCTCCTGCTGGCGGTGCTGCCCGACGCCTGGGCCGCGGTCCGCAGCGCGCGGATGCGCTACACGACGATGCACTCCCTCATCCCGGCCCGCCGCCGCAAGTGGATCATCGCCGAACTGCTGGCCGAGCGCGAGGCCGCCGCCGAGGTCCGCTCGTTCACGATGCGCGGCTTCCTGCTGCGCATGTACGACGCGGTGGCCAAGGCCGAGCAGGAGGTGCTCCTGCTGCTGGCCAGACGGCAGACGGTGGCCCGGCTCGTGGGCGAGGCCTTCGGCGGCCTGGGCGCCGGCGTGGTCTACGTCGCGCTCGGCATCCTGCTGGCCATCGCCGCGATCCCGCTCGCCGTGGCGGGCACCGCCGTCCTGGCGATCAGATCCGGTCAGCAGTCCCTGAGCAGCCTCATGTACGCCACCAACCGCCTCTACGAGCAGGGCCTCTACTTCACCGATTTCCTGGAGTTCTGCGCCGACGCCGAACGCCGGCTGCCCGGCCCCCGCCCGCTCACGGCGCCCGAGTCCTTCCAGTGCATCGTCGCCGACAAGGTGTCCTTCACCTATCCGGGCGCCGACGAGCCCGCGCTCCGCGAGGTGTCCATCGAGATCAAGCGCGGCGAGATCGTCGCCTTCGTCGGCGAGAACGGCTCGGGCAAGACCACCCTCGCCAAGATCCTCTCCGGCCTCTACGAACCCGACAGCGGCACCGTCGCCTGGGACGAGATCGACCTGAAAGACGTCAACCCCGACGACCTCCGGCTGCGCACCGCCGTCATCGCACAAGACCACACCCGCTGGCCGCTCACGGCCCGCTACAACATCACCATGGGCACCGACAAGGGCGAAGCGGCCCTGCACTCGGCAGCCGAGGTGGCCGGGGCCGACGTGGTCATCGGCGACCTCCCCCACGGCTACCGCACGCTGCTCGACCGGCGCTTCAAGGACGGCCACGAGCTGTCCGGCGGCCAGTGGCAGCGCATCGCGGTGGCCCGGGGCTTCCACCGCGACGCGGCGCTGCTCATCTGCGACGAGCCGACCGCCGCCCTCGACGCCCGCGCCGAGCACGCGCTGTTCGAACGCATCCGCGGCCACTCCGACGGCCGCACCGTTCTGCTCATCACCCATCGGCTGGCCAGCGTCCGCTACGCCGACCGCATCTACGTCCTGGAGCACGGCAAGGTGACCGAGCAGGGCACCCACGACACCCTCATGTCACTGGACGGCCTGTACGCCGATCTCTACACCCTCCAAGCCAGCGCCTACCGATAACCGCGGAGCAACGGCGGCGACGGCGAACCCCGCGCCGTCGTCACCGGCCGTCATACGCAGAACGTTCTCAGCACCGCTGGTGACGGCGACCGGACACGACACGGGCCTTACTGTGGCGCTTGGCAGGCAATCAGCCGATTCTGTCGTGGACCACACCGTCCATGTCGTCGCCCCAGACGTCGTCGTCCTCATGGAGCCAAGTGGCGGATTCGCGCTCTTTCTCCTCCTGGCCGCTCGCACCGCCCATCCCGCTCATCGGCATGAAGGAGGAGCCCGTCCCGTTCGTGGCGGTGGCCCGAATACCGTTGATCGTCGCCGGGGCTCCCGATCCACTGCCCATACCGGCGCCGGGATTGCCGGGGTCGGTGGCCGGGGAGTGGTTCGGGCTCTTGAGGGTGGAGTGGATCGGGCCGCTGTCCGAGTCGATTGGGCGCTGGAAGTCTGCCAGCTTGGTATGCAGGTTGGTGGGCCGATCCAAGGCGCTCGTGGGATCGTTCGAGCCGCGGGTGGGGTCGCCAGGCGATGCGTCGCTGCCGTTCGCGTCGAGGATGGCCGGCCAACGGGGTGCGTTCGTGCCGCCCGGGGCGGCGTCGGACGATGGGCTGTCCGGCCCTTGGCTGAGGTCCGCTCTGTCCCGGTCCTCGGGATCACCAGGGAAATGGGCGCGCTCGCCATGCGCTGCGGAAGAGTCCGCGCCGTCAGGTAACGCAGGGCCGCCGCCTGAGCGGTCAGTGTCAGTGGGGCCTATATGGGAGGGAGAGCGGTCGGAGGCTCCGGCGGACGGCCTCTCGCCGAATCTGTAGTCGACCGTTTCGGGCTTCTCATGCGGTGCCACCGGATAGGCGATGGCGGGCAGTTCCATCTCCACCGTCTTGGGAAGGGTGCTGTAGATCGCCTCGAGGTCCTTGCTGAACGCCTCCAACTGCAGTCCTGCCAGCTTTCCCAGATTCTTCCAGGTTAAATCCACGCCATGCTTGCCCGACTGCAGGACTCCGTTAAAAATGAGGTCGCCGTGACCATCGCGCCTGAAGCCGAAATTCGAGGATTCGCGCTCCGCCTCCGAAAGTTCGCCGTCGATGGACTCCTGGTGTTGGCGTACCACTCCGGCCAGGGTCTCGAGCGGACGGCCCATCGCCAGCAGCTTGTCAGAGAGTTCGCCGAGCGCTATGTAAAGAGTTCTCAGGGCCCGCTGTGCCGTTACGGAGGCCTTGCCCTCCCAGACCTTGGCGAGAGCCTCGGCTTCCTGCCCGAGCACCCATTGGGCGTTGGCGACGACCGAACACGCGTCCACGTAGGAGGCGCCGGCATCCTGAATCTCCTTGACGCTGATGCCCTTGATGAAGTCCCTGACCTCCTCAAATCTGCGGTCATCGTTATCGATCGTCCAGTCCGCACCGCGGGAGGGCTTGAGCCAGCGTGTCTTCTTGTCGGTCTTCGCAACCATGGGTGGCTAGGCTCCGTCCGTGTTCGCGTCGCTGACGTCCTTGTATTTGCCCGCGCCGGCGTCGAGCAGCGCGATCGCGATATCGAAGTTCTTGTGGACCTCTCGATAGATCGTGGTGAACTCCTGGTGGCAGGTCTCCAGCATCTCGGCGAACGTGCGACCGCCCTCCCACCGGGCAACGCTCTGCAACTGGGTCCTCAGTTTCTCGAGCGCGGCGTACTGGGTCAGATCATCGATGGAGCCCTGGCCGGCGGCCAGGCTGCTTCCCTTGGCGCTGCCCCCTTCGCCGGTGAAGCGCCCCAGCGCCTCTCTCAGCGCTTTGGCACTTTCCCTGATCACCTTTTCGTTGTAGGTGACGCCATCTCGTTCCGCGTCCAGACCCGGCCAGCTGTCTTCCAGGGCTTTGGGTGGTATCGATTCTGGCGCCATTCTCACGCTCCTAAATCGCACTTGAGTCGTCGATTGTGAATATCCCGTTGGCCCATGACACAGTGCTCAATGGCCGCCCATTGAATCTCGACCTCGGCGCCCCTGATGCGACCGCTACCCCAAGCTCGGATACCTCTTCCGGGGACAGGAGCATGCTGCGGCGACGCTTCCAAAGCGAACTTCTCGTCTTGTCCGATCAACCCGCCGAGAGCTTTCGACAAAGTCAGGGGGGCAAGACCGGGAGAGATTTGCCGACATCAAAACTCCTGATTATCAGCCCAGAACTACTTCCTCAAAGATC
Organism: Nonomuraea sp. NPDC049750; assembly: GCF_040659625.1. Classification (NCBI taxonomy): domain Bacteria; kingdom Bacillati; phylum Actinomycetota; class Actinomycetes; order Streptosporangiales; family Streptosporangiaceae; genus Nonomuraea; species Nonomuraea sp. NPDC049750. The sequence continues at coordinate 22,437 of NZ_JBFANB010000021.1, read as the reverse complement.
CGTGGAAGATCGGGTCGGGTGAGTATCGGCCTGGCGACAGGCCACCGCACGCTTCACAGCGCCGGAAACGACGATACACCATTATGGAGCGAGTGCTCTGTTATTGGCGAGCACGCCCCACTCTCGGGTTCATGATCTCGATCGGGTTGCCGAACGTCGCCGAACGACTGGTGGCCGAGGGTCGGTTCGCCACCAGGCCGAGGCGGATGAGGCTGTCCGCGGTGTCGGCGATGGCGGTCTCCGGGGCGCGCGGCTGCCAGCCGAGGACCTCACGGGCCTTGTCCGCGTGGACGACAGGGATGCGGCCCAGCTGGTCGACCATCGCCCGTAACTCGGGATTCGTCCGCGCCGCGGCCCTGACCTGCTCGTCGGGGAGCTCCAGCTTCGGCACCTTGGCCGCGATCTCGCCCAGATGGTCGCTCAGGATCCGGGCGGCGTGCAGGAAGCTGATCATCTCGCCACTGCCGGCCAGGAACCGCTGTCCGGCCGCGGCCGGGTGGATCATGGCTCGCACGTGCAGGTCCACGACGTCCCGCACGTCCACCACGCCGAAGAAGACGCGGGGCGCGACCGGCATGTCCCCGTCGAGCATCGCTTTGACCAGCATGGTGGAGACCGACAGGTGCGGGCCGAGCAGCGGACCGAAGATCCCGGTGGGGTTGATCACGGCCAATTCGAGGTCATCGGCCTCGGTCCGCGCGAAGTCCCAGGCCGCGCGCTCCGCGATCGTCTTCGACCTGGTGTAGGCCGTGTTGTCGTCGGCGGGGTCGGTCCAGTCGCGCTCGTCGTACTCGTCGCTCGCCTTACGGCTGTACCCGACCGCGGTGAACGACGACGTCATCACCACCCGCGCCACCCCGGCGTCGCGGGCGGCACGCAGGACGCGCAGCGCTCCGTCCCTGGCCGGGACGATCAGCTCGTCGTCGTCCCTCGGCTGACCGGCGGGCAGCGGCGATGCGACGTGGTGGACATAGGCGCAGCCCGCCGTGGCCGCGGCCCAACCGTCGTCCGCGGACAGATCGGCGTGGCAGACGTCCAGCCGATCCCCTGGATCGGCGCCGGCCGCGGCCACCGCCTCGCGGAGGCTGGTTTCGCGGGCGGGCGAGCGGACCGTGGCGCGCACGCGGTGACCGTCGAGCAGCAGCCGGCTGACCAGGTGCGAGCCGACGTGACCGCTGCCACCGGTGACGAGGATGAGGTCGTTGAGCCGGCGACTGTCCGTTCCTGATGACGATCTCGTGGTCGGCATGTCGTCCCTCGTTGGCGGAAGGGGGCCTTGTTGGCGGAAGGGCGCTTTGTTGGCGGAAGGGGGATGGAGGGCGAGGCTTTGGCCGCGACCGTGCGGGCTTCGGGCCCAGGGTCGCGTACGGTCCACGGCCCGATCTCGAGGCTACTTCGAGCGGGAGCGGCTGTCAGAACCTCGACTCGTGCGAACTTCGCGGCCCATTCGGGCATCGAACCGTGCATGACGACGCACACGATGACCCGTACCGTAGTGGGCACGACCCTGGCCGCAGGGCTGGTGCTGGGCGGCCTCGCACCAGCGGCGCACGCCGCGACCGCGCCCGCCGCTTTCGGCCCTTCCGGATATGGGGGCATCACGCTGGGGATGAACGCGAAGGCGGCCAAGGCCAGCGGCAAGCTCGTGCAGGCCGGCGCGGCCGGCTCCCCCAGCTGCACCGGCTGGAGCCTGAAGGCTCACCCGGTAGGCCGCGACTCCGTCGGCCTCTACATCTCCAAGAAGCACGGCGTCGCGGTGATCTTCGCGCCCAAGGGCGCCAAGACCCCTGAGGGCATCGGACTGGGCTCCACGTACAAGCAGATCAAGAAGGCCTACCCCAAGCTGAAGACGGCCGCCAGCGGCTACCCGTACGCCGACATCCCCGGCAAGGCGCATGCTTACTATTCCTTCCTCCTCAACAACGGCAAGGTGTACGAGATGGCGCTGGGGCTCCACAAGCAGGACTGCGTCAACTAACCCGGTGCGGGGCCTCGCCTGACCGGTCCCCATGTTTCTAGTCGGTCTGTTCGGAAAGTGGGAGTTTCCGGGAACCGACGAGAAAGGCATGGACATGGGCGCCGATGACAAGATCCGGAACAAGGCGGAGGAGCTCAAGGGCCGGGCGAAGGAGACCCTCGGAAAGGCCACCGACGACGAGGACCTGCGGGCCGAAGGGCGTACAGAACAGGCCGAAGGGGGCCTCAGACAGGCCGGCGAGAAGGTCAAGGACGCCGGCAAGAAGGTCAAGGACGCCTTCAAGAAGTAACCGCCACGACGAACACCGCCGGATATGGGGCCGCCCTCGCGCTTGACCGCGCGAAGGCGGCCCCGACGCTGTGACGATTGGCCGCGCGAAGGCGGCCCTGACGCTGTGACGATCACCAGGTCGGTCGAGCTCGACTTCGGAGTTGACCTCGCCGCCCTTGGACGCGTCGGCCTCCGCCGTCCGGTCCACCTGGATCCGACCCTGCGGCGCCTTCCCCGACACCCCGCTGTAGGCGCGGCCACCGCCACAGCCGCCTGCGGCGCGGCGTACAGTGGCCAGCCGCCGACCCAGCCCAGCGGCCAGCCTGCACGTGCAGATACTTTACGTAGTCACATATTAACGTTCTGTGGATTATGTGCTTCTATGAGACCTAAACGCATCGGTAATTTCTCCCGAGAAGCCGCGCCGGTGGAGGATTGTCATCCCGCAGGGGAAAATCCATACATGCACATGCATCTGCACCTGCGCGGCTGCTCGCGAACCGCCATAATCTAGGGCGGCGATGGACGAGCACCGCCGAAACGGCGATCCGTCCTGACGCCAGCCTGAGCCTGCCACCAGATCAGCAGACGAAAGGGGCAGTTCCCGGCTTGCCTGTCCGGACATTGACGCCGCCGAGGTCGACCGAGCGCCGCACGCTTTCTCCGATCTCGATCCATCGGACCGAAATGAGAAAGAAGTGAGCATCACCCTGCGCATCGCGCTCTGCTTAACCATCGACATGCTTCTCTCGCTGGTGATCGCGCTCATCGCCTTCATCGTGGCGAGAGAGAATGGGGTGCCGATGGTCGGAGCTCTTGGATGGAGCGGGGGTACCTTCATCGCGACAGCCACCCTCGTCACCACGATCATGAACCACACAGGGGCATTCGACCGAGGGCAGAAGAGCCCCTAGCGGGCGATCGATTCGCACAGCGGTCTCGCTCCAGCTGCTTCACGGCTCAAGCGGGGAGACCCGACTCCGCACGCGGGGTGGGCCACCGGGCGTCCGATGGCCCACCGCGTCGAGGCGGCTTTACCGGACAGCCGGTGGCCCACCCAGCCAGGTCGGGTATCCGGGCAGCCGGTGACCCGCCGTTACGGTTACCGGGCAGCCGGTGGCCCGCCCACCCCGGGGCGTGGGTTACAGGGCGGCCGCCAGCTTCTTGAGGATGGCGGCTCGGGCCGGGGTGAGGGAGCGGCTGATTACAGCGGCGTTCACCCGCATGACATAGGCGTGGATGGCGGCGGCCTTGGCCGTGGCGTCGCCCATCTCCTCGGCGCGCTCGGCGGCGTCGAGGGCGGCGCACATGGCTATGGCGGGGACCCCGTCCGGTCTGGTGACGAAGCGCCTGGACAGCGTGCACAGGTCGTCATAGGTGACGACCAGCTTGAAGGTGACAGAAGACGCCTGGCCGAGGTTGCCCGCGACATCGGTGGCGGTGGCGGAGAAGGTGTTGCCCGCCGGGTCGAAGTCGTACGCGGGGCCGGAGATGTCCTGGCAGGTGGTGGTGGCGATGCCGGAGAGGTTGGGATGTGATCGCTCGTGGAGGCATCGCAGGCCTCGGAACGTCCCAGTAGAACCGGTAGATGACGTCGTCCGGCGAGCCGTAGAGGCAATACAGACCTCGTCCTCGGTCCCCGTGGCGATCGACAGGTCACACGACTCGGCGCCAGCTCACTTTCTGGCCCGGGTCGACCTGGTCCGACGACAAGGTGTCTTCGCCCCAGCAACCGCGATTCAGCTTCTGGAACACCTTGATCATCGGCACGATGCCGTCGTTCTGGACCGTCGAGTTGGCGCTGATCAACTACCACTGGTTGAATCTGGTGGTTTGCTCTCGCGGTCCCGTCTGGCTGAAGGGAGGCCGGTAGCGTGTGGCTGGTTGATGGCAGCCCAGCCCGCTATGCCGCGTGTGGCGATGTTGCGGGCCGCGATGTGGTCGGCGTGCCCAGCGAGGCCACACCTGGTGCAGACGAACCGGCCCCGCGCCGGCCGGTTCGCCCTGGCCACACATCCGCACTCCGGACACGCCTGCGAGGTGTAGGCGGGGTCGACCAGGACGAAGGCGACTCCGGCTCTGGCGGCCTTGTAGCGGGTGAAGGTGATCTGCTGGGCGAACGCCCAGCTGTGCAGGGTGCGCCGCTGGAGCCGATGAGCCCTTACCCGAGCGCGGATGCCCTGAAGGTCCTCCAGGGCGATGCCGCGGCCGGTGCGTTCGGCTTCACGCACCACAAACGTCGAGATTCGCTGGTTGAGGTCGGTCATCATCCGGTGCTCACGACCGGACAGGCGGCGCAGCACCCACCGCGCCGCCGCCGTGCCCGCCACCCCTTGATCCACCCCCACAAAGCCGTGAACCGGCTCACGCACCACCGGCTTCGGCAGCGTGACGGCGACCTGCAGCAGCCACACGCCGCGACGGCAGATCAGGTCGGCCTCACCCACCGGCAACGCGTCCACGGCCTTGAGGTCTTCCGGCCGGCCGGTGTAGGAGACGGTGACGCGGCCGGTGGGGGTCCACAGCGACACCGTGCGGGCGTCCCGGTTGAAGCTCATCAGCCGGGCGTCATAGGGGATAGCACCGTGCGGGCGGAAGACGTGGGCGCGTTTCTTGCTGGCGCGCGGTTGGCGTAGGCGCCGGCGACCCGGGCGATGGCCCGCACCGCCGCCTGCGCGCCGAGCCCGGCCATCTGCCCGCGCACCTCGTAGTAGGCCAGCCGGTGCAACTCCACCGCGGCGAATACGCGATGCTGGAAGGCCAGCCGGGACACGACGGTGGCCGCCTGATTGCACACCTGCACCGCTGCGGCCAGTGCGTCGGCCTGGGCCGGGGCGGGTGTGAGCCGCAGTTGCACGATCGTGGGCAGGCCGTGTCGTTTGGTGGCGGAGCGGCGGATCGCCATCGTGCACCTCTTGTCACAGTGGCCTCACTCACCGCACATGTTACCGAACGTGACCGAGTCTTTCCATACTCTTTTCGAAAGGAGGGGTGGCGCTTCCTCCCAACCCTGAAGGACCGGGTCCCCCGCGCCACCATCCAGATGAAGTCGGCATGTGCCGGTGTGGCGATCACCAGGCTGGTCACGACCAGCACGCCGGTCAGCAGCGGTCCCCGAAGCCACGTCATTCTGGGCACTGAGCACCCTCTTTCCGGAGCGTCCCCGTGCGCCCCCTGGCTCCTGGTACCGCCCCCTCTTCCCTCGCAGAAAGTTACGGAGGCGCGCTCGGCACGTCCGAATCGAGAAGCGGCCGGATCTGGACGGCGCGCCGGTCTGAGGCCGTTCGCGTGGGCGTTCCCGCCCTCGTGATCAACGTTGGGAAACGCCCACGTTCACGGCTCCTATCGCGCCGGCGTGCCGTACACGCTGACCTCGGTGAGGTGGAAGGACAGGTTGGCGGTGTTGTGGGTGCCGATCACCCGGACGTACCGGGCCTTCGCCTCGGTGGTCATGGTGTCTCCGGCGTCGGTCGCGGCCTTGGGGCCACGACGGCCGCCGAGGGTGTACCAGGTGACGCCGTCGAGGCTGCCCTCCAGCCGGTACTCGTAGTAGCGCCCGCCTCCGACATAGTTGCGGACGTTGACACGTGAGATGTCGTCGACCGCCCCCAGGTCGACCTTCCACCAGGTGGTGTCCCAGGTCATCTGGCTGGCGAAGTACGGGGAGTTGGCCCGGTTGCCGTCGTTCACGTACTCGGGGCCCCGACCCGACTCCCAGCTCAGTGCCGTGACCGGCTTGCGGAGGCTCTGCAGTGTGTCCCCCGCGCCGTCGCGGGCGGTCGACGGGGCCGACTCGGGATCGGTCAGCACGGCGGTCGCCTGCTGACCGGTGTCTCGGTTGGCCGCGCTGACGAACAGGCCGGCGTCGAGCGTGGCACCGGTGCCCGGGACGCGGGCCGACCCGATCACCGACCAGTTCTTGCCGTCGCTGCCGCACGAGCCGGTGAGCTGGTCGCCGGACTTGCCGATGCGCACGCGTACGGGCGGGGTGAACCCACCCACTTCGGTGTACGAGTCAAGCTGCCCGTTGCCGTCGGAATCCCAGCTGAACACGCAGCCGTGGCCGGGAGTGACGGCGATGTTCGCATACCCGGTGGCCCCGGAGGTGGCCAGATCGTCGCTCACCACCAGCCCGGACCGGGTCCACTCCGACGCCCCGTCCTGTCGCAGCACCGTGCTGGTGAGCTGCTGCCCGTCGGCTAGTGCGTCCGCGCGGTAGGCGGTGGCCAGCTCGTTGGTCTCCTTCCAAAGGTCGGCGCCGCTCGCCGCGATCGCGACCCCGTCGTTGGTGGCCGCGAACTCGGCCTGCGTGTTGCTCATCGTCTTGTACGGCGCGGGCGCGGCTCCGGCGATCAGCAGGCGGGTCGAGGCCGTGTCCCGTCGGGCGACGTCGCCGGAGTCCCAGGAGGCGATGACGTCCAGCGCCGGAGTGCCGCCTGGGGCCTCACCTGCGGGAACGGTCACCGTCCAGGTCGCGGTGAGCTTGTCACGCGAGGCGACGTGGTCGGCGCTGGTCGGGGAGGTCGCCTGCACCTGGTATCCGTCCGGGGCGTCGAGCTGAAGCGTCGCCCGGTCGGTAGGCCGCGAGGTGTTGTCGTTGGTGAACGCGGCGGTGACCTGTACGGTCCCACCCGGCTTGACGCCCTTACGGTCGACCCCGATGGTCACCGCGCCGTCGGGCAGTGCGGCCACGGTGCTCGCTTCGGCGTAGGCGTCGCCGCGTGGCTCGGAGGCGAGCTGGGTGCCGGCCTTGGCCCAGTCCTTGGCGACGGCCATCCAGTCGATCTTCTCGGGGTAATCCTCGCCCGAGCGCAGCGCGGTCTTCAGACCGTCGAAGAACATCTGCCAGCGCTTCACGTAGTACTGCCCGACGAGACCGTTCATCTCCCTGCGGGCGTAGTCCTGCAGACGGGCGTCGGCGGACCAGATCGTGACCAGCGACTTGAGGTTGTAGTCGAGCGTCGCCGCTTCGGCCGGCGTGGCGGCCTGCCGGCGGGCTTCCTTCTGCCACGCCCCGAGCAGGAAGTTCTCGTCGGTGCCGAGCAGCCGGTCCATCTGCCGCATCTGGTCCATCCACTGGCCGGTGAGGCGCTCGAAGCGTTCGAGATCCTTGGCCCGGTAGGCAGCGCGGATCTTGGGTAGCTGCAGCCGGCTGTGGTTGGCCAGCACCTGCCTTGCGACATCGACGAGGTCGTAGCGGTAGGCGCCGGAGCCGCGCAGGCCCTTGTCGATCTGGAGCAGCTCGTCGAGCGCCTTGTCGAAGGTGGCGATGTCGTACTGGAGCGGGTAGCCGGTGTTCGCCAGGCCGGGCTCGTCGTCGTACAGGCCGGTGACGTGCCGGGAGTCGGCGCCGGCGGGCCAGCTGTAGACGGTGTCGAGGAGGATCTGCCAGGCCGCCTTGGCGTGCGGATCCTCCCCGCCGTACCGCGCGGTGGCGTAGTCGGCGAACCACTGCCGCATGTCGACCGGGCTGTCCTGCCATGGCAGGTCGGCGAAGAACGCGACCGCGGCCGGGTTGTTGTCGATGGCCTCCGGCATGAGGGCGATGCCGTTCATCGCCGTGCCGGGCTTGTCGCGCCAGGCGTGGAACTTCTGGTTCCACAGCGTCAGCCGGGCGCCGAGGTTGAAGTGACCGCCGAAGTTCCAGATGGTGCCGAACGCGTACCCGGTGCCGAGAAAGTCCTTGTCCCGGTCGGTGATGCCGGGTTCCTCGCTGATGCCGTCGACGATGAACATCTTGGTCCGGTCGATGGCCTGAAGCGTCGCCGGCAGCGGGTTGCTCTGCCATCCCAGGATCGTCCAGAGCGCCTTGGGATGGGCGGTGTTCAATGCCCGCTGTACCGCTTGTGACGCCTGTGCGACGTTGACCGCTCCGGCCGTGCCACCCTCGTGCAGCAGGTCCATCTTGTACATCGTGCTGTTGCCGAACAGTTCGCTCTGCACCCGGTAGAACGTGGCCGCGACACGCGCGAAGACCGCGTTGGTCGGGTCGAGCCAGTGCGGGCGTTCGAGCTGGTTCCAGGTGCCCTGCGGGACCGTGTTGGCTGCCGGGTTGCGGGCCTTGAAGTCGGTCGGCACGGTGCCGAAGTAGCCGGGCAGCACCGGGACCATCCCCAGGGAACGCAGGTGGTCGGCCATCTTGCGGCCGAGGTCGACCCGTTGGTCGATGAGTTGCTGGGAGATCGGGCTGTCGGTGCAGCACATGTTCTGCAGCAGCCACCAGGACTGGTGGCCCGGCTGCGGGATCCACGCGCGCATCTGCTGGTCGGAGTAGCCGAACTTCATGAAGGTACGCTGGTAGACCGCCTCCTGGCCCTCGTAGACCAGCACTTCGTTGATGCCGTGCAGCGCGAGGACGTCGATCCGCCGCTGCCACTCCGGCCAGCTCAGATACGCGCCCGCATAGCCCTGGTTGGTGTCGTTGAGGGCGAAGCGGTGATCCACCGAGGAGTCTCTGGCGATGGGTGCCGCGGGCAACGGGAGGTGCTCGGGCAGGTCGACCTGGGAGCCGTTGATCGCGATGTCGGCGTGGGCCACCTGACGCAGGTAGTAGCCGAAGCCGGTCAGCTGAACCGCGGGCGTCGTGCCGGCGACGACGAGGCGGCCGTTGGAACCGTACACCTGGAACCGGTCTCGGCCCGTGCCCTTGACGATCGTGAGCAGAGTGACCTGCTTGGCGCGCGATGTCCCGATCAGCCGTTCGAGGGCCTGCGCCGCAGGGCCGCCGAACCCGGCGACCGTGTCGGCCGCCGCCTCGCGCGGGGAGACGAACGGCGCGGTGAGCATCGTGAGCAGGACTGCGGCGAGCGCCGTCAGGAGCGTTCGCCATCGGCGCGGTAAGGGGCTGCGGGGTTCGCTGGAACGGGTCATCGGGCGGCCACCTCCGAGGGGGGCGACTAAGGGGCCTACTATAGAGAAAGTTATGTAAAGACTTTTCGTAACGTCTTTGCGAAATATACTCAGCCGCAGGCGACCAGAGGTCAAGATCTCACGGCGGATATTCACGAACCGGACAGCGAGGGGCGCGGATGACGGAGGAGCGGCCGGCGGGCACACCCGTGCTACGGAGGATGAACCGGGCCGCGGTGCTCGACGCGGTCCGACGGCGCGCACCCGAGCCCGTACGGCTGGCCGAACTCAGCCGGCTGACCGAGCTCACCCGCCCGACGGTCGCCCAGGCCGTGGAGGATCTACTGGCCGCCGGCTGGCTACGGCAGCACGCGCCGCGGCCGGCCACGGTGGGCAGACCGGCGACGCGGTTCTCCCTGAACGGCCGGGCGGCACCCGTGCTCGGCCTGGACGTCGGCCCGCACACCGTGACGGCGGGGATCGCCGACCTGGCCGGTGAGCGCCTCGCGGTGATTCGCCGGACGGTGGGCCGGCGCAGCGCTCGGCACCTGCTCGAGGCGGTCGACGAGGCGACGGATGAAGCGCTGGCGACGGCCGGCCTGGCCGCCGAGCAGATCACGGCGGTCACCGCGGCGACCCCGGGCATCGTCGAGGAGACCACCGGCCGGGTGCTGTTCGTCCCGAGTGTGCCGGGCTGGTCGGAGATCGACCTCGCCGGCCGCCTGCGGGCTCGTTTCAGGTGCGCGGTCACGGTGGAGAACGACGCGAACCTGGCCGCGCTGGCGGCGGCCCACCAGCGCACCGGCGCGGGCACCCTGCTCGCGGTTCAGTGGGGCGAGCGGCTCGGGGCCGGCGTCGTCATCGACGGACGGCTGCATCGGGGCGCGGGCCAGGCCGGTGAAATCGGTTTCATTCGACCCGTCGATAACCTTCCCGACGCGAATCTTCCCGACACCGACCCTCCCAACGCCGACCCTCCCAACGCCGACCCTCCTAACGCCGACGCTCCCGACGCGGACCTTCCCGACGCGGCTGGGGACGGTCGTGGGCCGCTGGAGCGCGCGATCGGCGCCGAGGCGATCGTCAATCTCGCCCGCCGCCGCGCCGCCGAGCATCCGGAGTCCGGGCTCGCCCGTGCGACGGACGCGGCCGCCGTCTTCGCGGCCGCCGCCGGGGGCGACCCGATCGCCGCCGAGGTCGTCGACCGGGTCGCCGCCGTCTTCGCCGAGGCGATCGCGCCCGTGGTCCTCGTACTGTCCCCGCATGTGATCGTGATAGGTGGTGGCATCGCCCGAGCCGGCGCGGTCCTGCTGGACGCGATCGCCCGGCACCTCGAAGACCTGACCCTCGCCCCGCCCAGCGTGGAACTGTCGGAGCTGGCCGAGGGCACCGTACTCACCGGCGCGATCCAGATGGCCCTGGACGAGGTGTGGCGCGACACCCTGGCCGTCTGCTGACCGATACGCACGTTTCCGTGTGCCGCTCTGGGGACGTCATTCGAAGAACTTGAGGCTGTACCCGACGTCGGTGTTGGGGCCGGGCACGTTCGCCCGCCGGTAGGTGGTCTTGCTCCACCAGACGGCCGTGCCGGTGTACCAGTACCGGTTGGACCACTCGTACGGCGTGCCCTTGGCGACAGCGTGGTACATGGTCGGGAACCGGTTGCCGGAGGGCGGGCTGCTGGCGATGTCGCCGTCCTCCAGCACGAACGTGTGGTGGCCCGGGCCGTCCACGTGCAGCGTCGGGGTCCAGCCGGCCATCATGTACGCCGCGTATGAGCCGAACAGGCAACCGTTGCTCTTGTACCAGTCCCACACGTTCGTGGGGTCACCGCCGGAGCGCAGCCGCAGATCGGCGAGGCAGTACTTGCTGCTCCAACTGCCGTTCGCGGAGTACACGATGTGCAACTGCCCGTTCGGGTCGAGGATCGGCTCGGGAGCCTCGTTGATGAACGGGTTGCCGACGACCCGCTCCCACGGTTCTCGCGGCTGGGAGATGATGTAACGGCCGCCGGTGGCCGTGGTGGGGCCGCTCATCCGGGCGATGTAAAGGTTCTGCTCGACGTTGGTGTCGCCCGCCCAGCCGGACCACACGAACCAGCGCTGCCCGTTGAAGGTGAACGGCGCGCCGTCGATGGCCCACTTGTCGCCGGGCAGGGCGACCTTCGTCGCGGCGGAATAGCCGGAGTCGGCGGTGGCGGAGCTGATGTGGTACATCCGGTGGGCGGCGCTGCGGCCCGCCGAGAAGTAGATGTGGTACCGGCCGTCGTGGTGCACGATCTCGGGCGCCCACACCTCACCGAGGTTGCCGGTGTCCTTCCACACCTGGCGCGGGGGCGCGGCGGCGATGCCCTCGAGAGTGGTCGCCGTCCGTACGGCGACGCCACCGTTCACCGACTTGGCCGCGACGTAGAGGTTGCCGACCCGGATGACACTGGGGTCCGCACCACCCAGGGTGGTGCGGCCGAGGGCTACTGACTTCTTGGCGGGCTCGGCGGCCGGTGCGGCGTTGGCGGGAGAGGCGGCGGTGCCGCCGACAACGGTCAAGGCGAGGGCGAGGACCACCGGTCGGAGAGCATGTCTTCTCATGAGGCTCCTTCTACCCGCGGGTCGCCCGCAGGTAATCTTTAAACAAAGTTTACTAATAGATTCGGCGCTCATTCAAGATCCCGCCCCGCCGAACGCGAGACCGCGCCGCGGTGGTCACTCCGGCTTTGTCAGCCTGGAGAACTACCGGGATGCGACCCTGGTCGCAGGGAAAGATCGTCACGAGTGCTGACGAGAGACGGCCGCCGACGCCACCAGGATGGAGATCGTTTCCACGACCTCCATCCAAAGGAAGGCCAATGAACGGTAAGCGCATGACGGTCGCCGTGCTCGTCGCCGCGGGCCTGCTGTCGCCTGTCCCGGCCACCGCACAGGCGCGGCACGACGAGCCCGTCGGCATGCGGCAGGCGCTCGAGGCGACGGTGGCCGCCGGTGCCCCCGGCGTCCTGGTCCGGATCGACGACGACCACGGGACCTGGATCGGCACCAGCGGAACCGCCGACCTGGACACCGGGAGAGCGGTGCCGCGCGAGGCGCGCTTCCGCGTCGCCAGCGTGACCAAGAGCATGGTCGCCGCAACCGTCTTGCAGCTGGTTCAGGAGGGCAAGCTGAGCCTGGACGAGCCTGTCGGCACGTGGCTACCCGGCCAGATCGACGGTGGCGACCAGATCACGGTGCGAGAGCTGCTCAACCACACCGGCGGCCTGGCCACCTACGACGAAGCCGCCGAGTTCGCCGATCCCGAGCAGTACGGCAAGCGGACCTATACCCCGCGGCAGCTCATCGACGAGGCCGAGCGGCTGCCCTCGCCCGAGCGGGGTCGCTTCAGCTACTCCAACACCGGCTACATCCTGCTCGGGCTGCTCGTGGAGAAGGTGACGGGCCATGAGCTGAGCGACGAACTCGATCGGCGGATCTTCCGGCCGGCCGCCATGACGCGCTCCTACCTGCCCAAGACCTGGGACGGCATCCGTGGTCCACACGCCACAGGCTACTACCTGCCCACGGGCGCCGATCCAAGCCGGCCGGGCGCGCTGCGGCCCATCACCCGGCTGAACCCGTCCTTCGCCTGGGCCGCGTACGGAGTGGTGTCAGACGCCCGCGATCTGAACCGCTTCTACCAGGCGCTCTTCGGCGGCCGGCTGGTCAGCCGGAACCTGCTGACGCAGATGCGCACCGGCGTCGCCACACCCCAGGCCCCGATCTTCCCCCGGTACGGGCTCGGGTTGGAGGCGGTGGGGCTCACCTGCGGCCAGATGTGGGGCGCGACCGGCTCGATCCCCGGCTACGAGACCTTGAGCTTCGCCGACGCCACGGGCGAACGCCGGATGACGCTGTCGGTCAACGTGCATCGCAGCGATCCGGCGGTCGCGCGCATGCTGCTGGCCGCCGTTGACGCGCTCAACCGCTATTTCTGCGGTGAGCCGTACGAACTGCCGGGTGCGGCGTCGAAGGCGCGGTGATCGACCAAGTACCCACTGCTGATCGCCGAGTATCGGCTCCTCCGGATCAGCGAGCCAGCAACGCGTCGATCTCGTCCAGCTGAGCCGGGGTCAGCGGGCCACGCTCGAGGGCCGCCGCGTTCTCCTCCGCCTGAGCGATCGACTTGAACCCCGGAATGGGGATCATCTGGTCGCCCCGTGCGAGTATCCATGCCAAGGAGCCCTGGGCGAGAGTGCGGCCGGCGCTGGTGAGGATCTCCCGGATGGCGGCGAGCCGGTCGAGGGAGTCCTGGTCGGGACGTCCGTCGCGGAAATAGCTCACCCAAGAGTGCCCGCTGGCGCGTACGTCATCGGCGGGCAGCCGCGACTCGGCGGTGAACTTGCCGGTCAGCAAACCCATCGCCAGTGGCGAACGAGCCAGGCCGGCCAGTCCGCTCTCCTCGCAGACCTCGATCATCCCGGGTGCGTCGCTGAGGACGTTGATGGCGAACTGCACCGCCGCCGCCCCACGCCGACCGGCCAGCCGGCGGGCCCGCTCCTGATCGTCGGTGCTCCACCCGTAGCCGCGGATCATGCCCTTGTCGACCAGGCTCTCCAGCTCGGCGAAGACGTCCTCGGCGGCGTCGACGTCTCCCACATGCATCTGGTAGAGGTCGATGTAGTCAGTGCCCAGGCGGGCCAGGGACGCCTCGCACGCGCGCTGGACATACGCGGCGGAGGTGTCGGTGCCGGTGATCTCCTTTCGCGTCTCGTCGTAGGTGTAGCCGAACTTCGTGGCGATGACGACGGCGTCGCGCCGATTCCGCAGGGCGCGGCCGAGAACCCGCTCGCTGCGGCCGGTGCCATAGACGTCGGCGGTGTCGAAGAAGGTGACGCCCAGGTCGACGGCGCGGTTGATCGCGCGAGCGGATTCGTCATCGTCCACCTCCCCCCAGCCGTCCTGCATGCCGCGGAGCAGGAACGGCCCGCCGATCGCCCAGCAACCCAGCCCGATCGCGCTGACCTCCAGCCCCGTCTGCCCGAGCTTCCTGGTCAAGATGGACAACTCACCACTCCTCAATGAATCTTCATGCGGTTCGTCCGCCTGCGCACTGTAGGCCCGCACTTGGTACCGTCTGAAGAGCCATTTCTTCGTCAACCGGCAAGTCCATTTCTGGCCGATCATGCCCAAGCAGTCCCCCTCCCTCGCCGCGGCCGGCATCACGCTCGCCCCCACCCCGGGTATCGCGCTCTCGCGCCACCTCTATGAGCGGATCCGCGACGCCATCCTGTCCGGCCAGCTCAGGCCAGGGCTCAGGCTGCCGTCCTCGCGTGCGCTCGCGGCGGAGCTGGGTGTGTCGCGTACCACCACGGTCACCGCGTACGAGCGGCTGCGTGACGAGGGCTACCTGGACGGGCGGGTCGGCGCGGGCACCACTGTGGCGCTCCTGCGGATACCCCATCCTGCGGCGGCTCCCGTCCACGAACCCCCGAACGTACGGCAGCCGCCGCGTTTGTCGGCCCAAGGCGCCGCCCTGGCCGGCGTGCGGTGGCGGATGAGGCACACCATGGATGGCCCCGGCTCGGGCCCGCCGGCGTTCCCGGTCGGCCGACCGGCGATCGACGCGTTCCCCGCCGAGCTCTGGGGCAAGGTGGTGGCACGACGAGCCCGCCGGTCGGCCGGTTCCCTCCTGCGTTACCAGCATCCCGCCGGCTATCAGCCGTTGCGCGAGGCCATCGCCGCGTATGTCGGCATGGCCCGGGCGGTGCGCTGCACCCCGGAACAGGTGCTGGTTGTGGGCGGCGCGCAGGCCGGTCTCAGCCTGGCCGCCCGGCTTCTCCTCGACCCGGGTGACGACGCGTGGATGGAGGACCCGGGCTACTACGGCGCTCGCGGAGCGATCATCGCCGCGGGAGCCACCCCGGTCCCGGTCCCCGTCGACGCCGACGGCCTGGACATCGACGCCGGGAACGCCCGGGCGCCCCACGCCCGCATCGCCTATGTGACCCCCTCGCACCAGTTCCCGTTGGGCGTCACCATGAGCCTGCACCGCCGCCTTGCGCTGCTGGACTGGGCCCGCACCGCCGGCACCTATGTCCTGGAGGACGACTACGACAGCGAGTACCGCTACATCGGAGATCCACTTCCCTCGCTCCAGGGCCTGGACGGCGCCGGACGAGTGGTGTACGTCGGCAGCTTCAGCAAGGTGCTGTTCCCCGCGCTGCGCATCGGATACCTGATCGTGCCCGACGAACTGGTGGACGCCTTCACGGCTGGGCAACGTTTCGCGGCCGCGCACGTCCCCGTGCTGGAGCAGGCCGCCCTCACCGACTTCATCGCCGACGGGCACTTCGCCCGGCACGTCCGGCGGATGCGGGCCCTGTACGCGGAACGCGGGGCGGCCCTCGTCCGGGCGGCGCGTCAAGAGCTCGACGGCGTCCTGTCGGTGACGCCCGCCGATGCGGGCCTGCACGTCGTCGGCTGGCTGCCCGAAGACATCGATGACAGAGAGGCGGCCTTCCGGGCCGCGGCGTATGGCGTGGACGTGCAGCCCTTGTCCGCGCACGCCCAGGAACCGGCCAAACGCCCCGGACTGCTCCTCGGCCACGCGGCGACGCCTGAGCCCCACATCGTCACCGCGATCCACCGCCTCGCGGCATCCCTGACCGCATCCGCACAGAGCGCCCGCGGTCGGCGGGCCGGGCGGGGCGCGAATGGCGACCCCCAGCCGTCGTATCGGACGATGGCGCCGGTCACGCGGTCACGAAGGTCAGCACACTTCGAGCGGGAAGCGTGACGGTGAAGGAACCGTTCGACACGCCGGTCGTGCCCTGGGGTGCGACGTTCCTGCTCGCGTCGGTCAGCCAGGACGAGACCCTGGACGCGGCGCCGTTCGCCAGGGTGAACTGCTGGCTCACCGCAGAGGTCCCCTTGTTGATGGCGACGACGACGACCGTGGAGTCACCGCCCCGGTACGCCGAGACGTATACGTTCGACGCCGGGTTCGCCGTCGCCCCGATCCGCACGTATCCGGGGCGGACGAACCTGGCGAAATGCGCCATGTTAGCCCCGCGCTTGCTGATCTGGCCGTCCTCCCGCATGGGTCCGTAGCTGCGCCGGATGTACCACCAGATGTACGCCTGGAACTCGGCGTCCACCATGGCGCGGTGGATGTGCTCCCCCACGTCGAGCGCCTGGGGCCAGAGGTCCGCCGAATCGGTGCTGTTGGGGTGGTAGACCTCGGTCATCCAGAGTTCTTTGCCCGCGCCCTTCTGCTTGAAGAGGGGATAGGGGAAGTTCGCGAAGGAGGTGCCGTAGAGGTGCGCCCCGATGATGTCCACGTTGGCGAGCGCCGTGGGGTCGTTGAGGATCGGGTCCGACATGTTCTTCAGGTATTGGAAGGACTCGGGCGCGATGACCCGGGTGCTGATCGAGCCGGCGTTCTCCCGTAAGAATCGCACCATTTCGGTGGGGGTCCACCACGTCCAATCATGCGCGTAGTCGGGCTCGTTCTGCACTGATATGCCGTACAGGTTCACCCCGTTGTTCCGCATGAATGCGGTGAAGTCGTTCAGGTGCTGGGCATAGGCGCCGTACATGTCGTATCTGAGGCGTCTCGCGTTGTTCTGACTGCCGCGGACGAAGGTCTCGACCATGCGGGCGGGGGGATTCCAGGGGGACGCGATGACGGTCGCCCCGAGTTCGATCGCGCGCCTCGCGGTCGCCACGTCGCGGCTCCAGTCCGCCTGGTTCTCGGGGACGGGGATCCTCAGCACGGAGAATCCCAGCCGACCCTCGCCGGTGCCGAACGCCGTGTCCCGCTGGGCAGCCGTGAGATCGCCGATCCAGGCCGTGTGGGTCATGCCGCCGAAGCCGCGTATCGTCTGCCGCCGTGCCGACGGATCGATGATCACCGCGGCGGCAGCCGTCGCGGCCTCGGCCACTGAGGCTGTCGCGGCCGAGGCCGCGACGGTGAGGACCGGCAGAGCCCCCATGGTCGCCAGGACGCTTCTCCGGCTCAGCGATCCTCGCTCGCTGCCAACAGCCTCATTCCGACCTTGCGTCATGTCTCCTCCTCTTGGCTATTGCTGAGTCCGCGCATTTCCGGTCCCGTTGGCCCAGTCGGCGCCGGTTCCGCCGTGCTATGGGAGCGCTCCCATCGGAGAAACGCGTTCTCACCGGGTCACTTCGATGAGGCTTACATAGGTCAGGCCATTGCCGAAAACCCTCTCGAGAGCGCCGATTGTTCGCGCTAACATCTCTTGCTGGAACGTAAGGCCCCGACTGCGGCTCGTCAACCGTTCACACCGAGGAAACTTAACTAAGATCAAATAGCCTCGGGGTAGAGGGCGATGAGCGACGGTCGAGCTCAGCGCCTTTTCGGCGTATCGCCGCTGGCGATCCGGCAGGACCTCACCGAAGAGCGGAAATGCGGGCCCGCCGACCACCGCAGTGCGCTGGCAACTCAGCTGAGGCAAGGATGAGTCGGCGTGGGCCATGCCCGGAGACTGCAAGTTAACTCCGAAGGCGTCGCAAGTTACCCGTTGCCAACGGGTTACTTCTGTGAAACTTTCACATCCACCGGCAGTGCGGCTCGATCTTCCCGGAGACGAAGCTCCAGGCGGGAAGACGTTCCCGCGCAAACGCCCGAGTCGGCGAGGGCCGCCCCTCGTTGACGCGAGCCGGACCGTCGGATGTACTCCGCGACAACGCACTCACCGGAGGTAAGCGCCACTGAGCAGGACACAATGTTAGCGCTAACAAGTCTGTGGCCGCCGTCTTCACCGCTGACATCCAAGGAGCTCCTTATGCCCTTGAGCCGTCGCCGACTCTTTCAAGCCGCAGGCGCGACCGTCGCGCTCTCGGCTGCCGGCCAGGTAATCGGCACGTCCCCCGCCCTGGCCGCACTCCCCTGGGCCAGATCCGACATCGGCGTCTCGGCCTACGAGTTCGACCTCGGCCAGGTCCGGCTGACCTCCGGCCGCTGGCTGGACAACCAGAACCGCACGTTGAGCTACCTGCGCTTCGTCGATGTCGACCGGCTGCTGTACGTCTTCCGGGCCAACCACCGCCTGTCCACCAACGGCGCGGCGGCCAACGGAGGCTGGGACGCGCCCAGCTTCCCGTTCCGGTCCCACATGCAGGGCCATTTCCTGACGGCGTGGGCACAGGCCTACGCCGTGCTCGGCGACACCACCTGCCGGGACAAGGCCGACCGCATGGTCGCCGAACTGGCCAAATGCCAGGCCAACAACGGCGCCGCCGGGTTCACCAGCGGCTACCTGTCCGGCTTCCCCGAGTCCGACATAACCGCCTTGGAGCACCGCACGCTCACCAACGGCAACGTGCCCTACTACTGCCTCCACAAGATCCTGGCGGGGCTGCTGGACGTGTGGCGGCTGATCGGCAACACCCAGGCCCGGACCGTGCTGCTGGCACTGGCCGGATGGGTGGACACCCGCACCTCGCGGCTCAGCGCAAGCCAGATGCAGGCCATGCTCGGCACCGAGTTCGGCGGCATGAACGCCGTGCTCACAGACCTGTACCAGATGACCGGTGACTCCCGCTGGCTGACCACGGCCCAGCGGTTCGACCACGCGGCCGTGTTCAACCCGCTGGCCGCGAACCAGGACCAGCTCAACGGCTTGCACGCCAACACCCAGGTGCCCAAGTGGATCGGGGCGGCCCGCGAGTACAAGGCGACGGGCACCACCCGCTACCGCGACATCGCCGCCAACGCCTGGTCCATCACCGTCGGAGCGCACACGTACGCGAACGGCTCCAACAGCCAGGCCGAGCACTTCCGCGCCCCGAACGCGATCGCCGCCCACCTGAACAGGGATACCGGCGAGGCGTGCAACACCTACAACATGCTCAAGCTGACCCGGGAGCTGTGGCTGCTGTCGCCGGCCCGGGCCGACTACTTCGACTACTACGAGAACGCTCTGCTCAATCATCTGATCGGGCAGCAGAACCCGGCTGACGCACACGGGCACGTCACCTACTTCACCCCGCTCAACCCGGGCGGGCGCCGGGGCGTCGGCCCGGCCTGGGGCGGCGGCACGTGGAGCACGGACTACAACTCCTTCTGGTGCTGCCAGGGCACCGGCATCGAGACCAACACCAAGCTGATGGACTCGATCTACTTCCACAACGGCACCACGCTGTTCGTGAACCTGTTCGTGCCTTCCACGCTCAACTGGAGCCAGCGCGGCATCACGGTCGCCCAGACAACCTCGTACCCGGTCAGCGACACCACGTCCCTGCAGGTCACCGGGAATGTGAGCGGATCGTGGACGATGCGCGTCCGCATCCCGGCCTGGACCCAGGGCGCGACGATCAGCGTCAACGGGGTCCGGCAGGACGTCACCACGACTCCGGGCACCTACGCCGATCTCACCCGCTCGTGGACGTCGGGCGACACCGTGACCGTGTGGCTGCCCATGCGGGTGGCCATGAAGGTCGCCAACGACAACCCCAACATGCGAGCCGTCACCTACGGCCCGGTCGTGTTGTCGGGCGACTACGGCAACACCAGCCTGTCGTCGGCCCCGACGCTGGTCCTCTCATCGATCGCCCGGGCCGGCACCTCGTCCCTGGCCTTCACGGCCACCGCCAACGGGGCCTCGGTACGGCTGGAGCCGTTCTACGACGCCCATGGCCGTAACTACGTCGTCTACTGGAACACCACTGGTCAGGTGGGTGCCGGCGAGCCGGCTCTCGGCATCCAGAACATGTCCACCACCGACGGCGGCCTGGCCAACACCTCTCAGGGCGCGCCGGTCGTGCTCGCCGACGACAACGGCTCGAACAACAACCTTGGGAGGTTCCTGTGAGACGCGTGCTCGCGATGCTCTCGTCTCTGCTGCTCGTGGGCGTGTTCCTCACGGCTCAGGCGTCAGCGGCGACGGTCGGCGCCAACCCGAATCTGGACGGCAACTACACCAACCCGGTCGTCTGGCAGGACTTCGCCGACGGCGACATCATCCGGGTCGGCGACGCCTACTACTACTCGGCCTCGACGATGCACTACTCGCCGGGCGCACCGATCCTGCGCTCCTACAACCTGGTCGACTGGGAGTACGCCGGCCATTCGGTCCCGAGGCTCGACTTCAACTCCGCCGCCTACGACCTCAACGGCGGCCGGGCGTACGTGAAGGGCATCTGGGCCTCGGCCCTGAACTACCGGCCCAGCAACAGCACCTACTACTGGATCGGCTGCGTCGAGTTCAACCGGACCTACGTCTACACCGCCTCCGCCGTCGACGGCACGTGGGCCAAGCGCTCGCAGATCAACAACTGCTACTACGACGCCGGCCTGCTGATCGACACCAATGACACCATGTACGTCGCCTACGGCAACAGCACCATCAGCGTCGCCCAGCTCTCGGCCGACGGGCTCAGCCAGGTGCGTGCCCAGCGAGTGTTCCAGACCCCGAGCAGCGTCGGCACCCTGGAGGGCTCCCGCTTCTACAAACGTAACGGCTACTACTACATCTGGCTGACCCGCCCGGCCAACGGCCAGTACGTCCTGCGCTCCACGTCGCCGTGGGGACCGTACGAGATGCGGCAGGTCCTGCTCAACATGCCCGGCCCCATCTCCGGCGGCGGCGTCCCCCACCAAGGCGGGCTCGTCCAGACCCAGAACGGCGACTGGTACTACATGTCGTTCGTCGACGCCTACCCCGGCGGCCGGGTCCCAGCGCTCGCGCCGATCACCTGGACCAATGACTGGCCGACCGTGCAGACCGTCAACGGCGGCTGGGGAGTCACCTACCCGAGGCCGAACATCCAGACCAGCCGGACCGTGGCGTCGATGATCGGCCCCGACACATTCGCCTCGGGCGCTCTCGGCCACCGCTGGGAGTGGAACCACAACCCCGACACCAGCCGCTTCTCCACCGGCAACGGCCTGCGTCTGCAGACCGCGACCGTCACAGGCGATCTCTACAACGCCCGTAACACGCTGACCCACCGCATCCAGGGCCCGTCGTCCACGGCGACGATCGAGCTCGACTACTCGCAGATGGCCAACGGCGACCGCTCCGGGCTGGCCATGCTGCGCGACCAGTCGGCCTGGATCGGTGTCAAACGCGACAACGGCGTCAACCGGGTCGTGATGACGAACGGGCTCACCATGAACAGCTCGTGGCAGACCACCGGCACCGGCACCGAGGCGGCCGGCGCGAACATCTCGGGCGGCCGGGTCTGGCTACGGGTCAACGCCGACATCCGGCCGGGGTCCGGCAGGCAGGCCCACTTCTCTTACAGCACCGACGGCAGCAACTTCGTGAGCCTGGGCCCGGCCTTCACCTTGAACAATGCCTGGCAGTTCTTCATGGGCTACCGCTTCGGGATCTTCAACTACGCCACCCAGGCCCTCGGCGGCGCGGTGACCGTACGCCGCTTCGATCTCACCACCCCCTGGCTCCTCAACGGCGGCTCTCCCACCCCGAGGCTGATCGACATCAACGCCTGATACGTGCAACTGTCCGAGTCGAATGCATCGGAGCGCATCGTGAAATTCAGATTTTTGGCCGTCCTCGCGACGGTGGTCACCTTAGTGGCGAGCCTGTTCGTCGCCATGCAGGCTCAGTCCGCCAACGCGGCCACCGTCGACACCAACGCCTGGTACGTCTTGGTCAATCGCAACAGCGGTAAGGCCTTGGACGTCTACAACCTGTCCACCGCCGACGGCGGCCGCATCACCCAGTGGACCCGTAACAACGGCAACCAGCAGCAGTGGCAGTTCGTCGACTCCGGCGGCGGCTACTACCGCCTCAAGTCCCGCCACTCCGGCAAGGTCCTGGACGTCTACAACTTCTCCACCGCCAACGGCGGCTCCATCGTCCAATGGGCCGACGGCAACGGCACCAACCAGCAATGGAGACTCGCCGACAGCTCGGACGGCTACGTGAGGTTCATCGCGCGCCACAGCAACAAGGCCCTGGAGGTTCAGGGCGCCTCCACCGCCGACGGCGCCAACATCGTCCAATACGACGACTGGGGCGGCACCAATCAGCAGTGGCAGCTTGTCCGGGTCGACGGCGGCAACCCCGGTACGTGCGATCTTCCGTCGACCTACCGCTGGACATCGACGGGCCAACTGGCCAGCCCGAAGTCGGGGTGGGTCTCGCTCAAGGACTTCACCAACGTCGTCTACAACGGCAAGCATCTGGTCTACGCGACGACGCACGACACGGGGACGAGGTGGGGTTCGATGAACTTCGGCCTCTTCACCAACTGGTCCGACATGGCCTCGGCCGGCCAGAACACAATGTCTGTTTCCGCTGTCGCGCCGACGCTCTTCTACTTCGCCCCGAAGAACATCTGGGTGCTCGCCTACCAGTGGGGTGGGACCGCCTTCTCCTA